>JAFUAB010000008.1 GCA_017460885.1 Lachnospiraceae bacterium | reverse complement strand
TTTCCGATAGTCCAACCAAAGATTTACGTGAGCGTCTATGGATAGGAGCTGAACAATTAGCCTCGCAAGGAGCCGTATACGGGAAATCCGTACGTACGGATCTGTGAGGGGTACGTCTCGCAAGGGGCGTGCCTACTCGACTTGCTGATACATCATCCCGATATTGTGTTTAGTGGATTCACAAAGTTTGAATATGTTTTTATCATAGCTATCTTTTGTTTTGGTATATTTTTGTGTCTGGTATATGATCGTTTGAAATATATTAAATTTGATTGGATATTGTTGATTGGAGTTAAAAGATTATTCAGAATTAATCTGAAACATACACTTCAAATTGCTATTTTAACCGGTATTTCCGTCTATGTAGTTGGAACAGTTTTCCCGGTTTACAAGCATCAAAGCAAAGTGTCGGGTATTCGTCAGTTACTGAGACATGAAAGAAGTATTGTGCACGCGCTGGGGTTCATGGATGGATATGATGGCAAGGAATATGATTATACCAATAGTTATGAAGCATTGATAAATATGTATGGATTAGGTAATAGAGTGGCGGAGGTGGATTTCTCGTTTACAGACGATTGGGAATTAGTTTGTGCACATGATTTCAGTACATGGGACGGAGAAACGGAGGTTGTGGATTGCATCACGGGTAAGGACTTTTCCGGTGGTAAGATATATTCTGAATTTACTCCATTGACATTTAGTGAATTAGCTGATTTCATGCGAAATAATCCGGATCTATATATTATTACCGATGTAAAGGAATTTAATTTACTTGCATGCGAAAGAATAAGTGAAATAGCTCCGGACTTAAAAGACAGATTTATTATACAAATCTATCACTCTGAAGAGTATGAACCTGTACGACTATTGGGATTTCCTTATATAATTTGGACGCTATATATGACGGCAGGCCCGGAGTGGGATATACAGGTAATTAAGGATGCTTTTATTCGATATGACCTATTGGGGGTAACTATGAGGGAAGATTGGGCAGATGGAACTGCTGATTTTACAGGATGGAGTGATGATCCCGGTTGGATTCACGGAACTGAATTGTTTGATTCTATGGTAAATATGAATGTTCCTGTATATGTATATACAGTGAACGATAAAAAAAAGATACAAGACCTTATCTACTATGGCGTAGACGCGATTTATACGGATAATACGGATAATATATGGTTAAGAAAGTTGTAAGATTGGACAAAGGTTTATAAACAGAATTGTTTTATGATGAACTTCAAAAAAATTCAAAATACTATACAAAACACCTGGTCGAGGGAGAATGAGGATGTCATAAAGAGCATTCCGCTAATGATCCTGGCATTTGTAATGATCCTGCCTGTTCTGTACTATGCCCGTAAAAGCTTCCCTGCCGGCGATGATTTTGTGTATGCCACATCCATGAGAAGGTATCTGGCTGAATACGGATCATATCTGTCTGCTGCCTGGCATGAAAATGTGGATTATTACAAAAGCTTCAGCGGGCTTTATTTCGTGACATTTTTGAACTGCCTTATATCGCCGCTGCTTCGTGGAGGAACGAGAGGGATCCGCATTGTAAATACGATACTGCAGACAGTGTCGATTGCCTGTCTGTTTGTTTTTGTCAGAACTTTTGTGCGTGACATACTACGCAAAGGAAGTCGTATGACATGGTTCCTGTTCTGCGTGATTTTGTTCGCAATAATCAATAATGCTGCTAACTCCCAGATATATACATGGTTTTGCATTCTTGTGGGGTATAATCTGCCGGTTGGCATAATTCTTCTCGGGCTGGCTTTCCTGATCCATGCATATGCAACGGATAACGCTAAACTGTATATTCCGGCAGCGTTCTGCGCATTTCTTGGAAGCGGAGCTAGCCTGAATATCACTGTATTGAACTGCGGCCTGTTCCTGATCTTTTGCTGTTACGGATTTGTGATGCTCCACAAAAAGAAGGGAAGCGTGGCTGTATTTGCCGGTGCCATGACGGGCGGTATCATCAATGCGGTATGTCCCGGGAATTTTACACGACATGATTCCATGAGCAACGGCATTAATTTGGCGGCTGTTATCAGAAAATCCGCTATGTACAGCCTTGACAGGATCATTAACAGACTGTTTAATCCTGCTTTTTTGGTGATAGTGATCGTTTTATTTGTGGTTTTACTGATATCCATCGATTATTCGGAATGCTCTTTCGGCTTCAGGTATCTGATCCCGGGGGCGCTCATAGTGTGGTTTGGCGTGTTTCTGGTAGACCTTCCGGTTTTTATGGGTTATGGAGGAACTTCGATACCCGACAGATGTAAATTTGTGCAGGATATGACCATATATCTGCTGTCATTTTTATGGCTGCTGTATTTTACGGGCTGGGTGAAAAAACGATTCGGAAACTTCGTTTTTTCAAATGAGCATGGAATGATGCTTGCGGTGATATTGATTTTGGCGCTGTCCATATCGATCAATATGGAAGATGACGGAATAATGCATTTTGGAACTCCGTATATGATATCCACTATCGTTAACGGAGATTTGGAGGATTATGTTCATTTTGAATATGGACTGATGGATCGTATCCGGGACTATGACGGGGCTGATGTTGTATTTGATCCCGGTGAGATTCCGTATAACCCCTATATCCAGTATCTGTATATCGATACGGATCCGGAGCATTGGATGAATCAGGCGCTTGCGGAATATTACGGCAAAAATACAGTGCGTGTGGAGTATAATGATTAGTTAGGATCTGCACGGATCCTTAGACCGACTGAAATGAAGATATCGATAATAACTCCGTGTTTTAATTCGGAGAAAACAATACGGAACACATTGGATTCCGTGGAGGATCAGGAAGTGAATGAGATCGAGCATATCCTGATAGACGGAGGATCCACCGATGGCACCATTCGCATATTGAATGAATATGCACAAAGGGTTTCGTATGACGTTAAGATCATATCCGAACCCGATGACGGAATATACGATGCCATGAATAAAGGGGTTCGTATGGCTGCGGGTGAACTTGTCGGCATCATCAATTCGGATGACTGGTATGAAAGCGAAACCGTCAAAAGAGTATCCGGCGTATATGACGGCACTGATAGTGAGATAATATATGGAGCCATACGGGTTTACGAAGGAGAAAGGATCAGGTCTATAGAGTTTTATCACCATGATTTTTTGATGCAGAGGATGATCAATCATCCGGGATGCTTTGTCTCACGTGGAGTATATGAACGTGTTGGGCTGTTTGATACGACATACAGATCAAGCGCGGATTATGACTGGATGAAAAGAGCTTACGATTCCGGCGCGGAGTTTGTTCCCGTATATGATGTGCTAGCCAACATCAGAACAGGAGGAATGTCATCATCTAATGTTGGCTTTAGGGAAACGCTGAAGCTGCAATATCAGTGGGGGCAGGTATCGGCACCCAGATATGCGGTATATACTATTAAAAGTTATGTCGGCGATATGTTGAGAAAACTGGTCGGGAAAAACAGATAGAGGCAGGATTATGTATACACGTGCGGCATTGCTGTTAATACTGTTTATTTTGGGTGCATTTGAATATGCTGCCCTGACAGGGAAAATAAAAAGGGATATAAAGGCTCTTAGCTGCAAAGAGATAATGATCTCATCGGCATTATCTCTTGTGCTTATGCTATTGTTTGCCGGAATGACGGGAATACTCGGGAGTGAATACCATTTTGTGGATGACCATGAACTGCTGGATATCAAGAATTCATTTCTGGTAAGAGGCTTTTGGGGTACGCTTGGCAAATTCATCCGGAATGACCTGACGATCAGGTTCAGGCCGACATACTATCTGATCCGGGTAATACAGACATGGCTATTCAGAGACAACTTTTTTGCATGGCACGTCATGTATGCCGTTATTGCGGCAGTTTGTTTAGAACTCCCATATGTATATGCCCGAAGCGGAGGCTGCCCTATGTGGCTCAGCTATGTTTTTTCTATGATGATATATGTTGGCGGCGGACAGTCCCCCGCACTTTGGAGACTGGGACCTCAGGAAGCATTTGGGATGATACTCCTTCTCCTGGTGATGATCGCATTAAGATCATTTTTTCAAAAGGGAGGAGCAGTCAGACTTGCGGCTTTCCTGATCACCATGATATTACTGGCAGGTGTAAAAGAGAGTTTTTTGGTTGTTTTGCCATTTCTGCCGGTAGTCCTGATCAAGTGGGAGGTTGAAAGATCCGGAGAATTTTCTTTTGCCGGTCTGAAAGCGGCGATACAAAAATATGCGGTACTCACGGCTGTTACCCTGGTCGTTTTTGCTGCCTCCGTTTGTATCATTCTGTTTAAGGTTGGTACCAATGAGATAGGATATGCGGGAATCGACAGTTCTTTTGCCGTAATTGATTATATCATTGGCATATGTCGTATAGTGACGGGCAGTATGAGACCATATATTTTTGTCTGGATTGCAGGCAATCTGCTTGTTGCAGCCTCACTATGGGTAAATTGGACAGATTTTGGTTCTACAGAAAAATTTTCCGTTATTACGGACACTGTTATATGTGATATGCTTATGGCGATGCAGCTGGTATTGTATGCCAAGAGCGGTATGACAGAGAGATACCTGCTGCCCGCTTCTTTGTTTGTTGGATCGTTCTGGTTTTTGACCATTTACAGGCTATATATGACCCAGCCTCTGCAAGGCAATATTTTTGTATATTCGGTTTTGTCATTGGCAATTGCTGTTATAATGATCTTTAACGTGAATGATGTCAAAAGAATACCATATATTTATACCGGACGAAATGACCAGCAGATGGCATTGAATTATGCCAGGGACGGTGCGGCTACCACAGAGATGCTGAATAAAGTGGGAGAGCTCGCCGGCAAAGAGGATAATATAGTTGCGGATATCATATATGAAGCGGATATTTCGGCAGCTGTTTATCTAAAAGACAGATTTGATCTTGATAATGTGTATGCTTATGGTGAATATGGCTCAGCTGAGGAGATTCCTGTGGATATGAAGGATGTGGTATTTTTTATCGGATATCCGGATGTGTTGGAGTCCAGGATTGCCGAATACGGTATGCAGCGTGAAGACTTTACGGAATACAGATACTTCATATATGCGTTATGGGTAAAGAATGGTACATGAAGAGACTTATTATCGATGCCACGGGCTCGTCTGCCTGGATCGGCGGTGTATATCACAAAAAGAATATGGTTTTTTCGCTGCTTCGGAATGACTGGATCCGTGACAACTGCAGGATAGTTCTGGTAACTGATCCTGATATGGCTGAAGTATTCAGGGAGTTTGAAACGGACGTTAAGCTTGTCACCGTTAAATACGACGGAGTGCGGCAAAAGAAGATAAAGTTGGCGCTTACCGCTCTTCGTACCGGATGCAGGTATGTCTTTCCGTGCTTTGATGTAAGGATATGCAGGCTGTTGGGCATCACTGGCATTAACTGGATCCCTGACTACCAGCATTATCACTATCCGGAGTTCTTTACCGACGCGGAAAAATCTGATCGCAGGATGTTGGATCTGCGCACTGTGGATGATCGTGTCCCGCTCGTACTAAGCAGTAATGACTGCCTGAGTGATTTCAGGCAATACGTGTCGGGGACAAAACAGAATATCTATATTGTGCCCTTTGTGTCATATATCGAAAAGGAGGTCAGGGAGATCTCCGAAGAATATCTTAACGAGGTATGTAAAAAAATTGCCATTACGCCATACCTATACGCATGCGTTTCGAATCAGTTCTGGCAGCATAAGAATCACAAGGTGGTTCTGGAGGCATTAAAGTGTATTGCGGACAGACTTCCGGAAGGGGCAAGGTTTGTTTTTACCGGTAAGCTGAGCGACTACCGTGACGGAGGATATGCGGATGAGATTCGCGGACTGCTTGATCTGCCCGAGTTATCCGGCAGGTGTGTATGCACCGGATTTATAGATCGAAGGGAACAGCTTGCGTTGATGCATGGAGCAAGATTTATCATACAGCCGTCCCTGTTTGAGGGATGGGGCACAGTTGTTGAGGATGCCAAGGTGCTGGACAAGACCATTCTGCTGTCAGACATTCCGGTTCATCATGAACAGATGAATGATAAGTGCACACTGTTTGATCCCCGTGATCCGCAGGCACTGGGTGAACTTATTCTGGACAGCTGGAGCCGTGATATCACTGATGACGTTGAAGCCGGGATCATAAGGATGCATGAGTCTGCTATCGGATATTCCCGGGAATTTGAGAGACTATTAAAGGAAAACTGATCTTGAACGTACTTATAACAGGAGCTTCGGGCTTCATAGGCAACTCCATATTGAGGTATTTCAGGGAAAAGGGAGCGGACGTTACCGGATGGGACGTGCACGGATCCGAAGATGGGAGCGTGCAGTCCGTGGACATGTGTGTTCAGGCAAACGTTGAGCAGGCTCTTGGCAGTCCGAAGCCCGACGTGATAGTGCACTGTGCCGGAAGCGCAAACGTGAGCGATTCAATCGCCAATCCGGACCGCGACATGATGTTAAACGTCAACGTCACGCATAACCTGCTCTTTGCCATGCTTCATCACGAGCTTAAGAGTACACGGCTAATATATCTGTCAAGTGCCGGAGTTTACGGCAATCCCGTCAAGCTTCCGATCCGTGAGGACGATCCGAGGACTCCTGTATCGCCATATGCCCTGCATAAGACCATGTGCGAAGACATGTGCAGGTATTTTAATGATAACCATGGGTTCGACGTGCGCGTTGCCAGGATTTTTTCGGCATACGGTGCGGGACTCAGGAAGCAGATTTTCTGGGACATGCACCGGAAGTACGTGGTTTCCGGCAGGCTTGAGATGTATGGGACCGGAGATGAGAGCCGGGACTTCATCAATATTGAAGACCTGAAAAGGGCAATTTATCTGCTGGCAGTTTCTGATTATGAACAGAAAACAGTAAATGTTGCCAACGGAGTTGAGGTAAGGATATGCGATGCAGTCAGAATCTTTGCCGCCAGATCCGGGATCCCCGAGTCAGCCATTTCATTTAACGGCAACACGCGTGCGGGCGATCCTATCAACTGGTGCGCGGACGTGAGCGTGCTTAAGTCCCTCGGCTATGAACAGCAGGTTACGCTGGAGGAAGGGATCGGGGCGTACGTGGAATGGCTCGGATGCTCGGGAAGTGCTCAATAAAGAAGCCTCAGGCAGAAAATACTGTTCATTGTCGCAAATACTTCTATCAAATTCTACCAAAACTTGACAAAACCTAATAAATCCCATATCATATCCATAACATAATACTTTACCTTTGGGAGAAATCATTATGAAAGAGTATATGAGCATCGGCCAGTTTGCATCAGAAATCGGAGTGTCGGAATCTACGCTGCGTAACTGGGACAGGCAGGGCAAACTGCGCCCACATCACCTGACAAAGGGCGGTCAGAGGGTCTATTCTGCCGAACAGGCCAGGGAATTCCTGGGTCAGGAGGATGTAGTGCCTGAGGCGAGGAGCGATGCGGATAAAACCATAATGGAACCGGACTCCATTGTGGAATCTGTATTTGTTGAGGGATCGGATGGCAATGACCGGATTGTAAAGATTCAGGGACGCAAGGGCAGGGATGTCTATTACTTCAACTACGCTGACAACTCCGTCACCGACAAGATCGGGAACCGCGTGATCCTGCAGGAAAACATTGACGGGGTGCAGGATATCGTACTTCAGGATTACCTTGATGATCTTTTTCATAAAATGTACCATACTGCAAATAGTGTAAGTGAAGGTTTTGTTACCATGAGAAAAATGAGGGATATACAATGGATAAGAATGACCTGAGATTTTTTTTGATGCATAAGGACATAGTGATAGCACAGATGGAAATTGATGATGCAAGACCACATAAAATCACGTTCACCAAGGATGCATCTGAGCATTTGCCGCTTGGCGCTCAAATGAATATGGTACGGTTCCATGAATGGTGGGAAGACAGGGCTGTCCCCAGGACGAGACAGGGGGCCAAAAGCGCATTGAGAAAACTGGGATATGCCAATACGGGGTACATGCTGGTTGATAATCTGGCATTGTCACTGACTGACTGCTATTGGATTAAACCATTTAAAGCTGACATATCCTGGTCGGACGTAAGTCTTTTCACCAATCCTTTTGTGGACTACTTTGGAGAGATCACTATCAACAGTAATGCTGACGTGGGCAGAAGATCCAGGTTTTCCCTGGCCACGTCTCAGGGAGAGGTACGTAAGAAGTGGGTCATTCGCACGGATGGCACCAGGGCCATGGTCAAGGGCAATTGGGCAGATACTTATCAGCAGAGCATCAATGAAGCTTTTGCCTCCCTCGTGCACAGACTCCAGGGCGTGATGCCGTATACTGAATATGAGCTGCTTCCGCTTGAGACCAAGGACGACAAGGAGGGACTTGGCTGCATCTGTAATCTTTTTACTAACGAGGAAACCGAGTTCGTCAGTGCATGGGAAGTGCTGTGCAATGCCAAGAGACGCGGATCTGACAGCTATTATTCCCATTTCAAAAATCAGTGTCTGCGCCATGGCATGGATGAGGAGTATTTTGAGAGGTTCATGTCCTACGAGATACTCACTGACATCCTGATCACAAATACGGACCGGCATATGAACAATATCGGCATATTACGTGATCCGGTCACGCTCAGATGGAAGGGGTTTGCCCCCATATACGACAATGGCAACTCCATGTTTTTCAGATTGGGCGATCTTCGCTATGTACGGTTTGACGAGATCAAGATCAGTTCATTTTTGAACCGGGAGCAGAAGATGCTGAGGTATGTCAAATATCCCGAAATCGTTGACGTTGATAAGCTTCCCACCAAGGACGAGTTCGAGTCATTGTATCGGAGGGACAGGATTGACAGGCACGTGAGGATTGAGGATACATGGAGACTGTTTGAGCGAAAGGTAAACATGGTGTATACTTTTCAGCGAAGAAATCGGTCGGCTTAGAGGAATCTGTGGGATCTTTTGCGTTAAATTGTGATATTGTTTGAAAGCAACCTGAACAAATTAGGAGCTGACATATGGGAACGTACGTAAACCCGGGAAATAAGAGATTTATTCAAACCCTGAATTCCGATATTTACGTTGATAAGACAGGGCTTATTTCGAATCTCAACGCCATGATCAATACGGAACAGAAATATGTGTGCATATCTCGTCCCAGGCGGTTTGGGAAGTCTGTCACCGTCGGAATGATAGGCGCTTATTATGATAAATATGCCGACAGCAGGTCTTTGTTTGAAAATCTGGAATTGTCAACAGTTGAGAATTGGGACAGATATATGGCCGGATTTGACGTACTTAGGATCGTCACTACCGATTTCATGAAAATAAAAAACAAAAAGTTGACGATCCCTGAGTTTATTGAAAACCTGCAGAGAAAAACTTCCGGAGACATAGTAAAGGCTTACCGTGACGTAGCTTATGATGATGAAGAGGATCTGATGCAGACGATGGAAAATCTGTATCAGGAGAAGGGCAACCAGTTTGTCATCCTGATTGATGAATGGGACGCCGTATTCAGGGAGTACAAGGATGATCCGGATGGCCAGCGGTTATATTTGGACTTTCTTAGAGACTGGCTGAAGGATAAGCAGTACGTTGCGCTGGCATACATGACGGGGATACTGCCGATCAAAAAGTATGGCAGACATTCGGCACTGAACATGTTTAATGAGTATTCGATGGTTGCTCCGCTTCAGTTTGCCAGATATACCGGATTTACTGAGGCAGAGGTCATCAAACTGTGCAATGACTACGGGAGACCGTTTGAAGATATTCGGGAATGGTATGACGGATATGTGGTGACTGATGCCGTTCCGCCTGATCCGGAATACAGACTGCAGCGTCAGAGCGGCGAAAAGATTAGTCCCCGAAAATGGGAGCTGTACAGTCCGCTTTCCGTTGTAAAGGCAGTAACCTCCGGAGTGAATCAGGATTATTGGAATCAAACCGAGACATATGAGGCACTATCCGATTATGTCGCAAGGAATTACGATGGCCTGAGGGAAGACATAACGATCCTGATGGCAGGCGAACGTAAAAAAATCTTTATCGGTAATTATCAAAATGACATGACGTCCTTTAATGGTAAGGATGACGTGCTGACATTGCTGATTCATTTGGGTTATCTGGGATATGATTTTGAACGGAGTGAAGTTTTTGTGCCCAACAGGGAGGTGATGGATGAGTTCAGGGCCTCAACCAGGGCGGGTGAATGGTCATATCTGACGAGAATGCTTGATGATTCCGGAAAATTGCTGGAAGCCACGTGGAGGCTTGATGCCGATGAGGTGGCACACAGACTGGAAATGATTCATGACCGTGTGGCAAATGGAACATATAACAGCGAGGCGGCCTTAAGCTATGCGGTTCAGCTTGCTTATTACGGTGCACATAACTACTATATTCTGCTACCCGAATTGGATTCAGGAAAAGGATACGTGGATCTTGCCTATATCCCGGCCCCCGAGTTTCCGGACAAACCGGCACTGGTCATAGAATTAAAGTACAATAAATCAGCGCATACCGCTTTGGATCAGATAAGGGACAGAAGGTATCCGGACAGGCTCGAGCATTACAAGGGCAATATCATCATTGTAGGCATCAATTATGACAAGGAAGCCGGATCCGGAGATTATAAGCATCATAGCTGCATTATAGAGCAAGCCTGATGAGGAGAACAACATGCTGAACGTTTATTACGGCAAGACTGATGAAGCCATATATAATACAGCGATGTATTTTGATAACGTGTTTCAGGTCACGTGGCTGGATGATCCCTATGTCAGAAGAATGATAAAAAACGTGGACAAGTCTGAGGTAATCGGTGATTATCTGATCAGGAGCAGGGCATTGGGCATGATATCACCCAAACAGCTTTCAGGCGGCGTCAAAACCCTGATCCTTACGTATTTTAAGCCGGAAACTCTTTTTAATGCATCCACATGCGGAGACAACTGCGCAAGGTGGTTCCTGGACATGTCGAGGAAAAATGACAGAACCATCAATCTGCGACACATAATGGACTTTGGGAACGGGATTTTTGACATTCATGTATTAAATACCGATCAGGTCGTTCATTCCATGGATGAGCTGGTGCTGATAGCGGGTGACCTGATATGACCGGCAGCTATGATATCGTCGTAAAGAACAGCATAGTTCAGTTCAAGTTCCGCGTATCCAGAAACATAACGATTCTCCGTGGGGACAGTGCCACCGGAAAGACGACACTGGTAGACATGGTCAGGCAGCATGCGCTTGAGGGAGATGCGAGTGGAGTAAGCATTTCCTCACAAAAAGAATGCACAGTCCTTACCGGTATCAGATGGCAGGATGAAATACGGGCATACATGACAGCATTGTATTCATCGATGAAGGCTTTAGTTTTGTCTCAAGTGATGAATTTGCAAGGGCGATAAGAGATACAGACAATTATTACGTGATCGCGACCAGGGACAGCCTGTTTAATCTTCCATACAGCATTAAGGAGATTTACAGGATCAGAACTGTATCTCGCAGATCTAAATACCAGGAGTATGACAGGATCTACAGTGAGTTTTATCCTATATATGATGATTCGGTTAAATACGTCAGGCCTGATGCAGTTATCGTAGAAGACTCAAATGCCGCGTATGACTTTTTTAATGCATTGTGTCAAAAGGAAGGGATCAGGTGCATTTCGGCGGGTGGCAAGACCGGAATCTATTCAAAGATAAAGGAAACTGCGGATGAGGTTGTTCTCGTGATTGCGGACGGGACTGCATTTGGCCCTGAAATGGAAAGGGTAATGTCTCTTCGGAGAGTGCGGAATACGGTGCTGTTTTTGCCGGAATCATTCGAGTGGCTGATCTTAAGGTCGGGACTCATAGGCGGTGCTGAGGTACAGGATATATTGAAATCCCCTTATGATTATATAGAAAGCGACAGGTACTTTAGCTGGGAAAGATTCTTTACGGTCCTGCTGACAGAACGAACCGTCGATACGCATCTTCAATACAGCAAGAGAAGGCTGAATCCGAATTATCTGAACGACAGGGAGACTTTGGCAATTCGTAAGGTGGTTTCTGATATGACCGTTGGAAACGGTCAAACGTGATGGATGGATCATGGCATCTTGAGTGACGATTAAACTTTCACGGTTCGAAGTTGTAATATGAAATTATTTGAACGCAGGCTGAATGCCGTTTTGCTGACAATATATCTTTTTCTGATCTGCTTTTCCTTCTGTTTTGTTTTTGTTACGGACAGGGGACTGTTCCTGCTGGTAATTTCAATTGTCCTTATTCCGGTGTTATTTGTTGTGTCGAATGCCGTTTTGAACCGGATCAGCAGGCTTAACCCGATAGCGGCCAAGCCAAAAAGCGACAGACAGATCACGCGCTCCTTTTTTGCGGCAACGGTTAGTTCCTTTGTGATCCTGATGATCTGGTTTGCAGCTTTTCGCCCCGGTTCCTTTCAAGGTGACTGCATCAATCAGGTTGGTCAGGCTTTGTCGGGTGAATATGACGACTGGCATCCCGTATGGCAGACGATTCTATTTTATACGCTTCCTCTGAAGCTGACCGGTGGAAAATTCTGGGCCATGACGTTTTTTCAGATGCTTTGGTTCAGCCTCGTCATGGGTTATCTGATCAGAACCATATATAAATACGCAGGCAAATGGTGGGCAGCAGGCATCTGGGCATATATCATGCTGAATCCATATACCGGGCAGATGCTGTTGTATCCATGGAAGGACAATGCGTTTACCATGGCGGGGACGATAGCTTTCATTATGGCCGTAGAGATATGCCTTTCCCACGGCAAATGGGCTGATAAATGGTGGAAATGCGTGCTGCTCGGCATAATGATGGCCAACTGTACCATATTCAGGCATAATGCTATAGCCTTGACGGCTTTTCTGGTCATTGGCCTGTTCTTTTTCATGGACAGGATCAGATGGATACAGATGCTGATCGGATTCATGGCTTTTTTCGCCATGATCAAGGGACCGGTGTATGGCCTCCTGCATGTGCAGAGAACTCCGCAGCCGGTAGTTCAGGCGGTGGGACTTCCCATGGCAATGATAGGAAACGTGGTAGTGGAAACTCCGGAGCGATTGGATGATGAGGTTGCCGATTTTGCATATCGCATAGCTCCTCGGGAAATCTGGGAGCGGGATTATGAAATGGGAAATTTTGGCGTAATGAAATACTATGGCGAAGTGAACCTGGAACCCATCGAAGAAGCAGGCACGGCCAAAGTGTTTGGGATGGCGCTTAATTGCATTAAGACTTCACCCGCGGCATCTCTCAAGGCGGCATTCGCGCTGACGGACATTGTGTACGGTCCTGACATTAAGGATGAGGGGTACATAGGTACGCAGATTATTGACAATAATTATGGTATAATGTACCAGGGCAATGGCAGGCTTGCAGGATTTTTGGAATTGTATTATAAGCTTGTGCGGCTGCATGGCTTGAATTATACCAGACAGTTTGCTTTTTGCCTGCTGATTCTTACGACAGTGATACTTGGCCGTGCTGATCTTCACAGTGCTGATGAACGGAAAATGCTTATAGTTGTTTTGAGCATATATGCATATTCCTTCGGAACCATGCTTTTACTGACCAGTGCGGATTCGAGGTTCTTTTATGTTGATTATCTGATATGCCCATTGGCTGTAATTATGATGATGTCAAAAAGAGGCGACAACGTAATAATACAGGAGAAATGATCGTTGAGATACCTGCTGATACAGTCCTGGAAGGATCTGGGAGGGGCCGAAAGACAGGCCATCAATCTGGCCGAGCATATAAAAAAGCGGGGCGATGAGGCCACGATAATGTGTCTGACCGAACCGGGCAAGGTTAGTGCGATCTGTGCTGAAAAGGGGATAGATTATGTTTCGCTTCAGCCCAGGAATACACCGTACGTAATCTCGTATAAGCTCCTTAATAAGCTCGGAATACGCCGGCTGTCTGCGGAGGAGGTGGCGCTGAAGGGCCTGATTAGGGATCTTAGGGATCATATTAAAAAAAATGGATATGACATTTGCATATCATATTGTGCATATGCCAATACCGTCTTGGGAAATGCTCGGGCGGAAGGTGCGGATGCCATTTGCATATGGTCACAGAGAGATGCGGGATTTCATGATCACAAAAGAGGACTTCAGCAGAAAGCAGCCGATTCAGTTGATGGGATTTTTTCCAACAGCACTTCTGGAAGTGAATGGGTAAAGAAGACATATGGGCATGATCCCAAGCTCATTTATAATGGTGTGAATATCTCTGCGCCCATCCATGATCGCGAGGGGTGGCGCCGGAAGCTTGGAGCTTCAGATACAGATGTGGTATGTACAATGGTGGCCAATCTGACTCCCTTCAAGGATCATATGTTTTTGCTTAAGACATGGAAAAAGCTTAGGGCGATAGATGACAGGTTTGTTCTTGTGTTTGCCGGTAAATATGCTGCGGAATATGAGAATCTCAAAAAATATGCCGACGAAAATGGTCTAAATGATAAAGTCAGGTTTCTGGGACCCGTTGATGACGTATATGGACTATGGAATGCGACTGATATCTGCGTGCACAGTGCCAGGCCGCACTGTGAAGGAACTCCTAACGCAGTGATCGAGGCCGGTATGTGCGGGCTTCCGGTTGTCGGACCTGATCTTCCGGAGATCTGTGAGGCCGTATCTGATGCAAATATCGCATATCTTCATGAATATGATGACGTTGACCGTGCGATCGAATTGCTCCGGCTGTTTGCCGATGACCGGGAACTGGCGGAAAAGCTTGGACGCGCTAATTCTGATTTTGCACATAACACCTATGATCCGGAGCGCAATCTGGACAGGATCATGGAATATGCGGAATCGCTGTTACAGAGAAGATAAATAATAGTTTTCTCTATCAGATAAATGAGCGCAAATGTCGAAAGAACATTCGCGAGTATTATAGGAAAGGTGCAATTATTTCATATGACATTTGATCAGATAATGACGGAAATAAGTCATATATGTCGTGATCAGGGAGTGGCCGGGTTATATCTTTTCGGATCGTATGCGACGGGAACCTATACCGATACCAGCGATATAGATATAATCGTTAAAGGCTGCACGGATATGGGCGCATTGAGAGAGAGACTGAGTAGTATCAGAACCTTAAAAAAAATAGACGTTTTTGATTACGATGCCATTACTAATAAGCATCTGAAGGAGGCAATAGATAGGGATGGACTCCAAATCTATTAATCGATATTCGAGCTTTTGCGACAGCTTACGCAGTCTTGAAAAAGCAAAATACAGAGATGGATCAGACGAATTTGTGGTCAGCGGTACGGTGCAGAAATTTAATCTGACCTTTGATATATCGTGGAAGGTCATGAAAGACATAATCGTGAAGTATCATAAAATCAATGATTTCGCCACGGGTTCTCCGAGAGAGACACTTAGAACAGCGGCAAGTGTGGGTCTCATAGATGATGACAGATGGATGGATATGCTTGAACTCAGAAATACCCTGACTCATGATTATGATGGAGCGATCGCTGGGAAATCTTTCGGTTTGATAATCAATGAATATTATCTGATTTTTGAAAGGCTCCGGGATGCTGCCGGCAGATATATGGATCAGGATTGATGATAAAGCGGGGCATAACAGTAGTTCGTAGGATAGGATGACATAGTGCGACTAATAATAGATGTTTGCAAGAAATTCAATAAAATACTGTCAAAGCATCAGAAGATAAGGATCGCAGAGCTGATAATCATTATGCTGGTGGGAGGTCTTCTGGAGACTGTTTCGGTAACTGTCATCCTGCCTTTTATGCAGGTGGTGTTAAATCCGTCGCAGGTTATGGAAAAGCCTTTTGTAAAAGTGGCCTGTAGGTTTTTGGGAATAGAATCGGACAGGACTTTTTTGGTTTTTCTGGCACTGCTGATCGCTGCAATGTATATTTTTAAAAATCTGTTTTTGATTTTGGAATATAATGTGCAATACAGATTTGTATATAATAATAAGTTCGCGTTGCAGCAAAGGCTTCTTCACACTATCATAAACCGCCCGTATCAGTATTTCCTGAAAGCGACTTCAGGAGAAATAATGAGACTGGTTCATGGTGACGTTGAAGCAGCATTTGATGTACTCGTCAATCTTCTTAACCTGTTTACCGAACTGATAGTATCATTTATGCTGATAACCACTATTCTGATCGTTTCACCGGTTATCACGTTATGCATAGCAGGTGTACTGTTTATCCTGGTGGCAGCTATATATTTGTTTGTCAGACCCAGACAAACCGAGGCCGGAAAGACGGCTCAAAGAGCGGAAACCGGTAAGAATAAATGGCTGTTGCAGTCAGTTCAGGGCATAAAGGAGATTAAAGTTAATTCAAAGGAGAAATTCTTCGAAAAGCAATATGCTCATTTCGGCCTGCTTGCAAACGTATCACGGAGAAAAAGTCAGATCCTGACTATGATGCCAAGATATTTTATAGAGGCCGTAAGTATGGCCAGCATGTTTATTGCAGTAGCTGTTTTTTTGTATTTCGGTGCGGATTTTGAGGTCATAGTTCCTACGCTGACCGTTGTTGCGATGGCGGCAATACGCATTCTTCCCTCTACCAACAGAATCTCATATACTATGTCCAATATTTCCTTCCAGATGACGTATTTCAATACCTTTATGGATAACATCAACGATATTGACGGCAAGGGCGGCCGATTGACAACGGAGGGTGAAACAAAAATAGCAGGCGAGCATGTTGTTATGCCGCATATGAAGGAGCAAATAGAGTTTAAGAATATAGAATTCGCGTATTCGGCAGATTCTGATGCAGTATTAAAGAAAGCTAACATGACGATCCGTAAAGGTGAGTCAGTCGGCATTATCGGCGAATCGGGAGCGGGCAAAACTACTGCGGTTGATATTATCCTCGGATTGCTGGTACCGCAGTCCGGCGATATTTTGATCGACGGAGTTGACATCAGGTCAGATATGCATGGATGGCTTAGTCAGGTTGGTTACATTCCACAGATGATCTTTATGATGGACGGCAGCATTCGGGAGAACATATTATTTGGAGAAGAAGAAACTCAGGATTCGGACGATAAAGTGTGGGATGCGCTACGGGAGGCATCATTGGACGAATTTGTGCATTCCCTTCCCAAGGGACTTGATACCCGCATAGGTGAACGAGGGGTCAGGCTTTCGGGAGGACAGAGACAGAGGATAGGAATAGCCAGGGCATTATATCGCAATCCCGAGATTCTGATATTTGATGAGGCTACTTCCGCACTGGACAATGATACGGAAGCCTCGATCATGGAATCGATCAACAATCTGTACGGTCAGAAGACCATGATAATAATTGCACACAGGCTTACGACTATAGAGAATTGTGATCATGTGTTCAGGGTGGAAAACAAACAGATTGTAAGGGATAGATAATGAATTACCTTATAACAGGTGGAGAATTTAACAATAAGGGTGCCGAAGCAATGACTTTGACGGCCATGAAAAACATATATGCAAATGATGAGAAAGCTCATATATATATGTTTAAGGGTATTGTGGAGCCACCATTTGAACTTAATGTGCCGCTGTCGTACGTTCATGTGCCGCACTGGATGTTTCTTAAGCTCTTAGGGAAAAGCCTGAAGGGATACGGATGGGTTTGCATAAAGGATGTTATCAAGGCTTTTTTACCCGGGTATTCCAACAGACCGGATAGCATAAAAAGAACGCTGACTATTCTTAAGTCCATTGACTACTGTATTGACGTGAGCGGATATGCCTTTGGATCCAAATGGTCCGATGAGCATAACAGAAATTGGCTTGACTGGCTCTCCATTGCGGTAAAATTCAGTAAAAGTACTTACATGATGCCACAGTCTTTTGGCCCTATGGAATTTGAAGGAGATGATATTCCGAATCGAGCCAGACAGGTATTTGGCAAGTGTAAACGAATATATGCAAGGGAAAAGTCCGGGATGGAGTGCTTGCATAAATTGGGAGTGGAATGCATTAGGACGCCGGACTCCGTTTTGCTTGAAAAAGATTTTGTAGCTCCCTTGCTCATTAAGAATTATAAGCAGTATGAGGAAACAGTGGAGCTTGGCAGGGACAGGAATGTTGCTATAATTCCAAATGGCCGACTAATTGATGTGGGTGGGGTTGATCGTGACGGACTTATGAGATTTTATTCAGAGGTTATAGACAGATTATGCGTTCAATATGACATCTATCTTGTTGCCCATGCAGGCGAAGACTTGGCAATATGTCATGAAATCAAGGAGAAGTATGCACATAATGATGCTGTAAGGCTTATCGATCACGTGATGTTTTCCTTTAACTATGAGATGTTTGTCAGGAAAATGGATTTTATCATTGCATCAAGGTACCATTCCATTATTCACGCCTATAAAGAACATACTCCCGCGATCATATTAGGGTGGTCTGACAAATATTCGGGAGTAGCTGAAGATGTATGCCAGCAGGATTATCTCGCGGATATAAGAGAAAATGACAGAGCGTTGAGTATTGTGGAAAGAATGGGAAAAAACTATGAGAGTGAAAGAGTGGTTATCCGCGAAAGAATAAAGATAATCCAGGAACAGTCGTGCTATGATTTTTTGAAGGAATGACAAATGAGCAATATTTTCGGGAAGATTAAAGGCAAAGCTAAGCGCATATATTATGACCGGTTTATTGATAGGGAAAAACACATGTTTCATGCTTATCAGAAAAGGTTCTTTCAATACGCTTTTCATGTAGATAAATGCAACTCTAAAATGCAGTATGAAACCATCATAACCAAGTATTATCATGCGATTGAGAAAGGCCTCGCTTTTACCGATTACAGAGCCGGATTTGGTCGAGATAACATAAATACGCTTATCAGACTCATGGAGGAATATTCTCAAAAGTATGACGTGAATTCGTTCTGCTATAAGACCTCATTATGTACGCTATATACGTATGTTGAAAAAAATAGAAAATATGGGCTTGAAGATACCGAGTTGGAAAAACGAATTAATTCGTTGCCCGGAACAGCGAATCAGCAGGGCGGGGTTCTTGAGTTTGCTCCGATAAGTGATGGACAGGAATGTAATTATGAAAGTCTGGTAATGGGCAGACATAGCATCAGACATTTTTCTGACATACCTGTAGACATGGATATCTTGAACAGAGCGCTATCTTTGGCACAGCAAACGCCCTCGGCATGTAATAGACAGGGGTGGGGAACCATAGTCATACAGGATAAAAACAAGATCAGTGATATGCTGAACTACCAAAATGGTAATGCCGGTTTTGGCGGTGAGATTGACGTTTTGCTCCTTGTTGTGGCAGAACTTCAGGCGTTTAATTGTGATAGGGAGGTGTTCCAGCCATATGTGGATGGGGGAATGTACGCCATGCGCCTGTTGGATAGCCTGTGCTATCATGGAATAGCGACATGTCCATTGTCGGCCGCATTGACTCCGGAACAGGAAGAGAATGTGAGACGCATTGCAGAAATAAATGAGTCTGAAATACCGATCCTTTTTATAGGAATCGGCAATTATCCTGAAACCTGTCAGACCACGAAATCTGAAAGACATAATCCGCTGACCAGATACGTCTGATCATTTACCTGCTTGGTGATATCTGATCTGGTACCAAACACATAACTTCAAAAGAGTAATAACCTGGGTGAATGATTTTTTTATGACTTTTACTGATGGCCATGTTAACATGGCTTTTGATGAATATCGTATAGTGTCATTATATCGTTTGAGAGTTAAAGCCAAATCAGCCAGAAACAGATATTGTTGTGCAATCCATCCTTTTTTATTCGGAGCAAGATCTGCATGAGTCCTGATCATATATGAGATCCCCTCAAACTTGCTATCCCAATTCATAGAGATGTTTGCTCCTGGAGTCCAGTAATATTTTGTCAGGGCTTTAGGTATTCGTACTGCAGTTCCCGTGGCCAGCATCCTTATCCATAAGTCCCAATCCTGACAGGCTTTCAGACCCTCGGTAAATCCTCCGGCGTTGATAAAGCAATCCCTTCGCATCAGAGGGAATGAGGCTCCGCCAATGACATTGCCCTGAGTGAAAAGATCCTCGCGGGTTATTGTGACACTCTCCGTATATGATGAGTCTTCCTCAAATGGATTTCCGTCATTATCAAACTGTACGAGGTTTGAATCACAGGTAACCATAGCACAGTTTTTGCTTTCGATCACGGCAACCTGTTCGGCTATTTTGTCAGGCAGCCATTCGTCATCATCATCTAAAAAGGATATATAATCTCCAATGGTATTTTTCACTCCGTAGTTTCTGGCGAAGCAAGCGCCTTTGCTGCCTTTATACGATAAGTATAGTATTTTTTTACCGTACGTATCATTGAGTAGCCGTATCGTGTCATCCGATAATTTGTCATTGTCAGGATTATCATCGACAATTGCCAGATTAATATCGGGATATGTCTGTGCAGCCACGCTTGCAACCGCACGGCAAAGGGTTTTGGCAGGGCGATTATATGTTGTTATAATGACCGATACTTCTCGCATGTATTGATAATGGTTAACATTTTGCATAAAATGTTAACCATCGCACGGAGGATTAAAATGAGCACTACGGAACCCATTAGAAAAGAACATGACATTTATCTGCTTAAGGAACTTTTGATCAATCAGAACTATAGGGATTACTGCTTGTTTGTGGTTGGAATAAATATCCCATTACGTATAAGCGACTTATTGAGGCTTAAGTGGAACGACGTATATGATTATCCACACAACCTTCCAAAAACGCATTTGCGGATTTTCGAGAAAAAAACGCAAAAACAAAACCAGATGCGAATAAATCATCAGGCAGCCATGGCATTAATGACATATAGGGAAATCATTAATCCCATGCCCAACCAGTTTGTTTTTTCTCCAAAGGATAACCATGACGTCCCATTATCACGTGTATCTGCTTATAAGATTATAAAAAAGGCTGCCACGAAAATTGGACTGGAAAACGTGAGTTGTCACTCACTCAGAAAAACTTTTGGATATCAGGCAATGAGCAAAGGTGCAAATATAGCTGTGATCATGGAAATCTATAATCATTCATCCTACGAGATCACCCGCAGGTACTTAGGAATCGATCAGGACGAAAAGGACCGGGTATTTGAATTGATGGCATTATAATCATATTTCGTGTATAATAGTCGTGTTTTTGTTGATGCGTTTTATGTGTCCTGAACAGTTACCATTTTATGCAAAATGTTAATTGGAGAGTGATCTGTGAAAATTGTTTTCGTTACGTTTGAGTTTGTAACCGAAAAAGTAAAAGGCGGTGGCCTGGCATCATATCTTGCTAATATTTCCTCCATTCTGGCAGATGCGGGTCATTCCGTCACCATTATAACATTGTCACATGTTAATGATTCTTTTGAATGGAAAAATCGCATTCGTGTTGAAAGAGTATGTGTTCCTCCGTTGCTGATCGGTAAGGGACGAGTATGGCTTAGTCTTATAAATCAAAGCAGATATTTAAACAGGCGCTTACGGAAACTGATCAGATCGGGACAGCATTTTGACATTGTTCAATATCCCAATACAAATGCCGTAGGTCTGTTTAGAACCGGAATTCCCTCGGTCGTTCGGATCTCTAATGACTCGCTATTGTGGAGAAACAGTAATATAGAGGGCTTTGACGTTGATAAAGCATATAAATGTGAAACAGTACAGGATAAACTGGAGGATATAGCACTAAAGAAGGCAGATCGGGTTTTTGGTCCGTCTTCCCGAATTGCCGGTATAATTTCGACACGTACCGGACGTAAGATAGATATCGTTGAATCCCCATATATCCAGTTTGACGATGATCCTGATTTCGTATCCGATTATCTTAACTTGATCAAAGATAAAAAATATTTTCTTACTTTCGGACAGTTGAGCAGGATGAAAGGAATCCAGGTTATTGGTGAATCAATTTATCGTCTTTTAGATACCCATCAGGAATATTACTATATTTTTTCCGGGCCGGACCGAAGTATAGTTTCCGACGGACAGTATATTACATGTATGGAATATATATCTGAAAATGCCAAGGAGTATGCTGACAGGATAATCTATCTTGGGAGTTTGCCGAGACAGGATCTGTATCCGGTGATAAGGGCTGCTAAAATGGTCATCCTCACATCAAGGATTGACAATATGCCAAATACCTGTCTTGAAGCAATGTATTTGAAAAAGCCCGTCATAGGGACGAATGGAGCCGGGTTTGAACAATTGATTACAGACGGCGTAAACGGCTTTCTGATAGGTCGTGACAGTGCGGATGATCTGGTTAAGACGGCAGACCGGATTATTAATATGTCCGATGAAGAGCTGAATATTATCGGGGAAAAAGCCTTCGAAAGGATCCGGCAAATGAAGCCGAAGGATACGTTGGATAAAACTCTTGGGATATACAGTGAAGTTCTATCGAAGTGATTGGTGAAGGAATGAAAAACACTATAATAAAAATAAAACATATGGGCAAGATGATTCTTGACGAAGACTATCGATTCAGAACACTGTATGATCAGGGAAAGTATGATCATATGAGTGATGGCAGATTCATCAGGAGACAATGGAAATATGAATTGGGGAAGGAACAGTCCTTGAATTTGGAGGATCCCCAAAGCTTTAATGAAAAGATTCAATGGTTGAAATTGAATGACCGTGATCCCGTGTATCATATATTGGCGGATAAGGTAGAAGTTAAAAAATGGGTGGCGGAGAGGCTCGGAGAAGAATACGTCATTCCTACTATCGGAATATGGGATAATGCGGATGAGGTTGATTTTGAAGCATTACCTGAAAGATTTGTAATTAAATGTTCTCATAATTCCGGATTGGGCAATTGCGTATGTACGGATAAAACTAAACTGGATTATTCACTTGTTCGAAACGAGTTAAACCGGTATCTGGAACAGGATTATTATCTTCTGTATAGAGAATGGGTTTATAAAGATATCGTACCACGCGTGATCGCGGAGAAATATATGGGTCCGGGTGGAACAGAAAGCCTGGTTGATTATAAGGTGCACTGTTTCTCGGGAAAACCCCGATTTATTCAAGTCATTGGCGGCAGAGATTATAAGACACATAATGCCTGGCAAGTTGTTTATGACACAGATTGGAATGAGCAGACATGGACTTTTGGAACATTCCATAAAACCGATGAGGTCATATCTCAACCATCCTGCCTTGCTGAACTTCTGGAGGCAGCGGAAAGTCTTTCTGATGGATTGAGATATGTTCGTGTGGATTTTTATATAATTAACAACAGGATATTTTTTGGAGAAATGACTTTCTATCCTCATGCTGGAATGTATCGGCATAATAGGTATTTTACACCTGAAATCAACAGATTCCTGGGAGATCTTATTATTTTGTAGTAGCATATACGGTCTAATCCTCCACAATAACTCATATATTGCAAATAAAAAACCCTGAAGCAAGCTGCAGGGTGATTCTTGTATTAGGTTGTCGGACTGATGACTTTATTATTGTGACAATAGTTGCGCTGTACGGTAATAAAGTGTAATATGGCAGTAAAAGTGTAATAAAGTGTAGTACAACAACAAAAGTGTAATAAAGTGTAATAAAGCGTAATACAGATAAGAGTTTTATTATTTGAAGAGGCGAAACGAAATGGCATACAACAATCCATTCACCCTGGATTTCGGTGCTAAACCGAACTTATATGTTTCCAGAAATGAAGAGAGAAACAAGATATTGAACACTTTTTTGGCAGAGATGCCATCGACCCATATTTTTATCCTGATGGGGGCGAGAGGCACCGGTAAGACAGTGCTTATGACTGAAGTGGCCCACGATATCAGGGATCATAAAGGGTGGCACCATGTGGATCTGGGCACGGACGGAGATATGCTCAATGCTCTTGCCGGTTATTTATATAAAAAGTATCAGATGCTCGATCCCAAGATTAAATTGGACGTAAGCCTGAAGGGTATAGGCATATCTGTTGAAAAAGGATCAAAATACAGTGACATACACGCGGATCTGGATGAGATTATCAATGGATTCAAAAAAAAGGGCATAAAGATTCTGGTCACCGTAGATGAGGTTTCCAACTCCCCATCCGTCAGAGCGTTCATGTCGTATTTTCAGCATTGCATCCGTGAGGAAATGGATATATTTGTGATAGGAACCGGACTATATAAAAATGTCAGAGCTTTGCAGAATAACAAGACCATGACATTCCTTAAAAGGGCTCCAAAGATCATGATCGGAGCATTGAATCTGATGAGAATATCCAGATATTATCAGGAAGTTTTTGATATTGACTATGACAAGGCGTCCGTTTTGGCTCGATTAACGGATGGCTATTCTTATGCATTCCAGACGCTGGGATATATTCTGTGCGATAAGGGCAAAAAGGAGGCAGATGAGGATGTTCTGACCGAGTATATGGTAAATCTTTCCGAGTGCTCTTATGATAAAATATGGGAGGAATTATCAGGCGAGGAAAGAAGGGTTGTAATGGCTGTAGCTGATTCTGAACCAGTGACTGCTGTCAATGAGATACGGAACAAGCTTGAGATGGATTCAAACAGCTTTTCAACATATAAAGACACATTGATCAAGAGCGGCATACTTTCAGACAGGAGTTCCCGGGGATATGTTTCCTTTAGCCTGCCCTTTTTCAGGGAGTTTGTAATTCAACAATACACGGAGTAGAGCTTATGTGCGGCATTATAGGCGGCAACAACCCTAAATGGGATTATAAATCTGGAATAGATACTATGCGCTACAGGGGGCCTGACGGACAGCGAGTCAGGTCTTTTGGCGACGTAACGTTTGCGTTTGCCAGGCTTGCCATCATGGACTTGAATGAGCGGGCCATGCAGCCGATGGATTCAGCCGACGGACTTGTGCATATAGTATTTAACGGTGAGATATACGGCTTTGGCGGAATTCGAAATGAACTCGCCAAAGAGTATAAGTTTAATACTACCTCCGATACTGAGGTGATCCTGAATGCATATCTGAAGTATGGGGACAGCTTTATTGATCATATTGACGGCATGTTCGCGATAGCTTTATATGACGAGCGGGATAGACGTATCAGACTGTACCGTGACCGTCCCGGGATCAAGCCTTTGTATTACTATTTCCAGGACGGAGAATTTGCTTTTTCTTCCGAACTGAAAGGCATAGTAAGCCTTATTGGAGAGGAGAGGCTTGACATAGATGATACCGCCATCTGTGATTATCTGCATTATCAGTACATCCCGTGCCCCAAAAGCCTGTTTAAAAACGTATATAAGCTGCCGCCCGCCCATAGGCTGGTATTTGACACTGAACAAAAAAGACTGTTCGAAGCGGAACCATATTGGGAGCTTAAGGTAAACGGTAACGCGGCTCGTAAAAGAACAGAAGCAGAAGTTTCGGATACCCTGCGCATGCTGATCCGCAGATCGGTTAAGGATCAGATGGTGGCAGATGTGCCAGTCGGTACCTTTTTGAGCGGTGGAGTTGACTCAAGCATTGTTACATACGAATCCAGCAGATTGAAACCCGATATCTGTGCCTTTACCATGGGATTTGAGGATAAGGCTTTTGATGAGACTGACTATGCCCGGCTTATGACTGACAGATATCAGCTCAATGCCATAGGTGAGATCCTCGGAGATAAAGATCTGAAGGATACCAAGGGCAAGCTTAAGGAATGGTATGACGAGCCATTTGCCGATACCTCCGCTTATCCTACATACAGAGTATCCGCGTTGGCAAAAAAACATGTGACGGTTGTACTTACCGGAGACGGCGGAGATGAGCTCTTCGGCGGATATGACAGATATGAACGCTACCTGAATTATCTCAAAAGCCCCGGTCGCGAATGGAGAACAGTTAAGCAGCTCGTAAAGTATATACTGCGTTATGGGGGGATTACAAACAGACTGGCAGAAGTAACTGAAACCGCATTTAATATATATAAGCGGGAACAGGGAATGAATCTGCTCTATCCCAATCCTGCCGTGTCAAACTATCTGAAGCAATACGATGTCCCGGATGACTATGACCGTGCATGGTATTATCGTCAATATTGGGATGAAGATCTGCCGCCTATGACCAGGGTGCGGTACCTGGATTTTAAGACCTATATGCATGATGCAGTACTTACCAAGGTTGACAGGGTCAGTATGCAGGTCTCTCTGGAGTCCAGAGTCCCGCTTTTGTCAAAAGAAATCATAGAATATGCATTCTCGCTTTCCTCAGAAGAGTGCTGCCCCGGAAGCAGACTGAAGGAATGTCTGAAACAGGCATATATAAACGAAATCCCCGGCGAAATCCTGTATCGTCCCAAGATGGGGTTTGGCGTTCCGTATGAATATATGCGGAACGAGATGATGCATGGGCATATGTGGCTGGGAGTATTGATCAATGAATGGGGAATATAAGGTAGGGTTTTATTTTAATCTTAAGTAATTGCTTGCATATATGGCGGTATCCCCGGAGCGAAGTTCGGTATCATCGGACAGCTTGCCATTATGCCAGTTATATACGGTGTAATAGTCTACATTTTCATAAGTCAGGCAGAGTTTGACATATTTTTGGAATGTTTCGCTTCCGCCTACAAGCGCTACAACGTTTTGATCTGCGTAATCCCGCTCGTCAAAATTCAATATGTAGTCGATTTTTGTATCTGACTCCATCTGGGGATAGTAATATCCCATCTGCATGATTCCGTAGTCATCAGTTATTATATTTCCTATTCTGAGTCCAAGAGCACTGATCTGACAGATCAGGAATATGCCGGACACGAGCATCAGGGGAAGATGTCTCAGACTGTATTTATAGGAAGTGCTGTTTAGTCCGAAGGCATTTTGAGGAGTCTGCATAATTAATAGCATTACCGGCATGGCAAACATGATGTAAAGGAAATGTGATGTGAACATCAGGGTTTTTGCACCGGTAAAAAATTTCCTTCCGGCAATGCAGACGGCAAAAAAGCATATAGATAATAATGAGCAGAATAATATGGCTGATCTGAAGAAAGAATTATTATCATCTTTCCGGTGTATGGCATGATATGCGGAACAGGCGACCAGACCTATGACTCCGATTGACAAGAAAGCCATGGCCAGTAACCACAGGCAGATGATCACGCGATGGATACCGGAGTAAATTGGGGTGAGCATATACATACCACTCCATCCGGGGATGATCGTAAGAATCTTTTTGATCAGTGCTCCCGGTTCACTGGATGCAATGAATTCGTGATACCCAAGCCAA
Organism: Lachnospiraceae bacterium; assembly: GCA_017460885.1. GTDB lineage: Bacteria > Bacillota > Clostridia > Lachnospirales > Lachnospiraceae > XBB2008. The sequence continues at coordinate 174,055 of JAFUAB010000008.1, read as the reverse complement.
TAGTTATAGAAGCCGCTCCAGTTCTGATTTGAACTCATTGTGGCAAATAATATATGTCCAAAGGCACATTTGAAGGTACCCGGATGAGAAATATAACATAATGTAAGCATAAAAAACGGTATGATCACGGCTTTGAGCAGTTCTTTGCATTTTTGCAGTGATCTGTATCCCAAAAACATGATAATCGTGACTGAGATCAGTACTAATCCATGCAACCATGTATTTTCCGCATATATCATAAATGCTCCCGTTCCGGTTAAGCCCAACAGAATAATATCTTTAACGTTGATTTTTCCATCCAGGATCAATATGTTATTCAATTTTATCAGCCACAATACTGTGAATGAAATGAGGATTGATGAGGCACATTGCTGCGACCAGGTATCCATATCATTTTGAATCTGACAGTATACGCAGAATGTGTAGATCAGAGAAAAGACAAGGTATTTCCATTTTTTCATGCCCGGGAACAGGATTTCCAGCATTGCGGTCATGGGGGCGGAGATAAATGCCCAGATCATGCTCACGTAGAGGTGAGTAAGAACAAACAGTTCGCCTCCGGTTGCCATTACGGCACAGATCAGGCTTACGAGAGGACGGTCATTGACTATGTAATAGTATCCCTGATAAAGCACATCAGGATAGTACTCCTCGTTTGTCATGTCAAAATCGCCGTAATGAACGTCATGGTTGACCATGTAAGAGATTTCGGATACGTAGGCCAGCTTGTCGTAGGGGTTTCCCTTATACGCATAGTAATTGGCTCCCTTGTATAACCCCGGCATAATCATTATGATGAATAATGCCAGTAAGAGCCAGAGTGCGTTTAGATCCCTGAAAAAAGAGTGTAATTTCTTTCGATTACAGATCAAAATGTAAAGCAGGGACAGCAGAGAGATCACGCCCCAGACGATTTTGATACTGCCGGCTGACCATTCCAGTCTGAAATAAAAGAATGCGGCGATCACGCCGTAGACCGACATGCCCAGAGGCGCCGATACATAATGTATGAGCCTGTATTCCGAATCAATGACACCGGACCAGGTCAGCAGGGCATATCCGAATAAATATGAACTGATGATGAACAGGATGATTGCAATAAAATTTGACAGCATATAAACATTGCTCCTTAGATGGAAATGTACCATTGTGCATGATCATCAGATGTCCCCATCATTTTATTATGATTTACATAACAAAATCAATCGTCGACTTTGTGTATTGATTGCCTAATCGACTGTGCGATGAAATCAACGAATATTAGTCATTTCAAGGTCATATTGTTTTTTGAACATGCGTATGATAGAATGTTCTCACGCGCAGGTGGCTGAATTATAATGTGCGAATAATCGTGAAAGATTGAAATGTCTGAAAATGAAAAATTTGACTTGATTTTGAACAAATTAAACGATTTCGATGAGCGTTTTGAGAGAATTGATGAAAATTTTAAGAAAATTGATGAGAGATTCAAGAAAATTGACGAGAGATTTGAGAAAATAGGTTACTAATCTTGAACAGAAAATATCGTAAATGAAATGCATGACCGGAGGTCAGATCTGATCTCCGATCTCTATTAAAGAATCGTGCGTAGATGAATTTGTAATATGCAGATCTGTTGACATCCGAATCCTTAAATTTGGATAACAGGCATGTGGGAGGTTTATAATGGGAATAAAGCTTAATGATAGCGAAAAACTTGATTTTTTGGTCGACAGATTGATTGACATTGAGAGGGAGGTTACTCTTATCCGTTATCATTTGGAAGCACAGGAAAGAGGAAGACGTTTGGAGAATGAAATTCGCAGTAGCGAAATTAACAGGGAGATACAAGCCATTGCGGATAAGTATAGGACTGAAAGACATTATGATCGCGTGTGATTGCAGCCATCAATGAAAGAATTGGCATCGCAGCTTGGCTTACAATTAACATAAGGATTGATAATACGGAACATTGATAATGGACAAGATTTCCATCGTGATCCCCTGTTATAATGAACAGGACACGATACCATATCTTAAAGAAGAGTTATATAAACTGATGGAATCCATGCCACAGGTGGCGTTTGAGATCGTTCTTGTGGATAATTGCTCCAAGGATGGTACTTTGAACCTTATGAAACAGCTCCATGATGGAGATCCGAGGTTTGAGTATATTTCCTTCTCCAGGAATTTTGGCAAGGACTCATCCATGTACGCCGGCCTCAAGGCCAGCACGGGTGATTACGTGACGGTTATGGATGCCGATCTCCAGGATCCACCGGAGCTGCTGGCGGAGATGTATGAGACGCTCAAAACCGGCGAGTACGACTGCGCAGCGGCCTTTCGTAAGGACCGCAAAGGAGAACCCTGGCTTAGATCGGTTCTTGCCGGGGCCTTTTATCGCATGATGAGCCGAATATCCGATTCTGACATGGTCAATGGAGCCCGTGATTTCAGGCTCATGACACGTCACATGGTGGATGCCGTTCTTGAACTTGAAGAAAGCGAACGATTTACCAAAGGCATTTTTTCATGGGTTGGATTCAGGATCAAGTGGATACCGTTTGAGAATCGTGAGCGTGTTGCCGGCAAGACCAAGCTTCCGATGAAAAATGCTTTTTCATATGCCATAAAAGGCATAGTGGCGTTTTCCACGGCTCCCTTGGTGGCCATATCGGTTCTGGGCTTTATTTTTTGCATAATCGCACTTGTGTATACGATCGTGATTGTCGTGAAGCAACTGGTTTTGCATGAGGCTGTTGCAGGGTATCCTTCAATCATGTGCATATTGCTTTTCGGATTTGGCATGATTTTTTTGGTATTGGGCATTATTGGACAGTATCTTGCCCAAATGTATCTTGAGATTAAGCGGAGACCTAAGTATATCGTAAGGGAGACCAGCGTTGATCATATCTAAGACACCTCTCAGAGCCTCTTTTTTCGGTGGAGGCAGTGATTTTTCCGATTACTACCTAAACAGTGCAATGGGGCACGGAGCAGTATTGAGCGCCGGTTTGGACATGCACGTGTATATCACGGTAAATAAAAAGTTTGATGATAAGATAAGGGTTGTCTATTCGGGCAACGAACTTGTAGACAGCATAGACGAGGTTAAGCACAATATAATCAGAGAGGCACTTAAGCTTACCGGCATTACCAAGGGAATAGAAGTAATATACATGGCGGACATACCTCTTAGCGGAGCCGGGGTTGGGCTGGCTTCTTCCAGTGCCCTGGCGGTTGGCGTTCTCAATGCGCTGCACGCATATAATGGTGAGTATGCAGCCCCCAAACAGCTGGCTGAAGAAGCGTGTCATATTGAGATCGACCTTATAGGACAGGCCATCGGCATTCAGGATCAGTATGCCGTGGCTCATGGCGGGATCAACAGGTATTATTTCAACAATGACGGCTCTGTTTGTGTCACGCCGGTAGTGTGTTCTTCTGAGACGCTGCGGCTGTTACGGGAACGATTTCTGCTGTATTATACCGGGAATGCCAGAGATTCGCGTGAGATATTCAGGGAACAGAATGCAACCAGACATGATAAAACTGCCATGCTGGATGATCTGGTTGCTACCGTGGACCGCATGTATGAGCGGCTTACGGATTCTGACCTTGATTCCTGGGGCCGGGAACTGGATCGTACGTGGATGATCAAAAAGCAATTTGCTTCGGGTGTCAGCAATCCGGACATAGACAGCATGTATGCCAGGGCCAGGGCTGCCGGCGCGCTCGGAGGCAAGATTCTCGGGGCAGGCGGTGGCGGCTTTATGCTTTTGTACGTTCCGGAGGAGGCAGGAGGATCGGTGAGAGCTGCCATGAGCGATTACCGGGAAATGCCGTTTGATTTTGACATGCAGGGCAGCCGAATCATATTCGTGGACTGATCAGGAGAGCTTATGGGATATCAGGAGCAGATAAGAGAGTATATTGAGCTTGAAAAAAGCGTGTTGGATAAGCTGGATGTTGACGCCATAGATCAGGTCCTGGAGATGATAGTGCAAACCCTGGATGACGAGAGCATGATTTACATTTTCGGAAACGGGGGGAGCGCCGTGACGGCTTCTCATTTTCAGAATGACTTCAATAAGGGCCTGTCAGAGGGAATGGAACGCAAATTCAAATTTTGCTGTCTGAGCGATAACATAGCTACTGTCACTGCAATAGCCAATGACATAGGCTATGAGGAGGTCTATCGCGAACAGCTCAGGGGCAGACTCAAAAGCAGGGACATATGCATCGCGATCTCCGGCAGCGGTAATTCCACAAATATCATTAATGCCGTGGAATATGCCAGGGAACTGGGCGTTAAGGTCATAGGATTGTCCGGATATGACGGAGGCAGGCTTAAAAGACTGGCAGACGTATCCGTTCACGTGCCCGTCATGAGCATGCAGGTTACGGAGGACGTGCATATGATAATGGATCATCTGATGATGTCGGTTCTCTATAAATCATTATGCGGCATCAGTCATATCAGACAGGAAGGACAGACATGAAAAAGATATTGGTTACCGGAGCGGCAGGTTTCATTGGTTCTCAGCTGGCACACAGGTTATGGAAGGATGGGGAGTACGTCGTTCTCCTGGATAATTTTTCTTATGGTCTTGAGGATAATCTGATATTCGATGACGTTGATTTCAGAAACGAGATTCTGCGCATGGACGTCAGGGACCGTAAGTCGGTTTTGGATCTTTTCCGCGACAATGAATTTGACGTGGTATACCATATCGCCGGGATCACGCCATTGCCGGACTGTCAGATGGATCCGGCGAAAGCGGTGGAAGTTAACGTGATGGGAACGGTGGTGATATTGGAGGCAGCCAGACGGTTTGGCGCCGGCAAGGTGATCTTTGCCAGTACCTCGGCAGTATACGAGAACAATGATGACTTTCCGTCGGTTGAAGGACACGTCGTTCCACCGGGACTCATATATCCGAATACCAAATACTCTGCAGAGAGTTTCTGCAGGTCTTATGCGGAGACATATGGAATGAATGTTACCTGCCTGCGGTTTGCCAATGTTTTCGGTCCGCATATTGACTGTCTTCGCAAGCAGCCGCCGGTTTTGGGATATTTGATCCGTGAGTTTTATTATGATCGCAGTCCGGTTCTTCATTCTACCGGTGAACAGAAGCGGGATTTTGTATACGTGGATGATCTGGTCGATCTGGCCGTGAGGGTACAGGACGGTACGGGATTTGACGTCGTGAACGTTTCGACCAATGCCGTACACAGCATCAATGAGATGACCGGGATCACTGCCAGGGCCATGGGCAAGGAACACATACGGCCGACATACGTGTCCTCTGACAATTACTGGAAGAAGTATCCTGAGCTGTATGAGGGAGCATACGTAATATCGGAGAAGGCTTTGAACGGGGAAGTGGAGAAATACACCTGTCTGGACAATTCACATGCGCGTGATCGGTATGGATGGACGCCCAAGGTGGATTTTGAAACGGGAATATACCGCACCGTGACATTCGGCGTTGAAGCCATCAGGAGAAGAGGCGGTGAAAACGATGGATAGGGACATAACCCAAGCCGTCGTTTTTGCAGGAGGGCTGGGCAAGCGACTGGCGCCGTTTACTGATTATAACCCCAAGCCCATGTATGAAATAGCAGGCAAACCATACATAGAATACCTGATCAGGCAGATACGGGATTTTGGAATACGCGACGTGATCATGCTTTTGGGTTACCTGCCGGAGAAGATCATGGATTACCTTGGTGACGGCAGCGGCTTTGACCTGTCGATCAGGTACGTGGTGACTCCCGTCGAATATGATACCCAAAAGAGGCTTCTTGAAGCTGCTCCGTTGCTTGAGAAGCATTTTTTGATGATGTACTGTGATAATTACTGTCCCGTTGATTATGATCTTTTGGTCAATTCATTTTTTGATAATGATGCACTGATCCAGATAAGCGCATATGCCAATAAGGATGGATATACCAGAAGCAACTTAAAAATTCGTGATGATGGCTGCGTGATCGTCTATGACAAAAAAAGGCAGACCGAAGGACTTGCCGGGGTAGACATCGGATATGCGATAATGGACAGGGACGTTCTGAAACTGACCAACGATGAAAATGCCAATTTTGAGGCCGTTGTGTATCCGCAGGTAGTTGACAAAGGCAGAATGTACGCTGCCGTTACGGAACACAGATACTACTCCATAGGATCTTTTGAACGGATTAATCTGACCGAGGAGTTTTTTAGGGACAAAAAAGTCGTATTTCTGGATCGCGACGGAACGCTCAACGTCAGACCGCCAAAGGCGCATTACGTGGAGACTCCCGATGAATTCATATGGATTGACGGCGCCCGGGAAGCGATCAGGAAACTGAATGAAGCCGGATGGATAACCGTTATGGTGTCCAATCAGCCCGGCATTGCCAGGGGCAGGCTTACGGAGCGGACTCTCCGGGCAATACATGATAAAATGCAGAAGGACCTGGCAGAGATTGGGGCACGCATAGATCATGTCTATTACTGTCCGCATAACTGGGATGAGGGATGTGATTGCCGTAAGCCGAAGCCGGGGATGCTTTATCAGGCGCAAAAAGATCTTTCTGTTAATCTGAGGGAATCCGTGCTCATAGGTGATGATGAACGCGATATTGAGGCAGGTGAGGCAGCAGGCTGCAAAAAATGCATCCTGGTGAACGAAGATAATTCGCTCGCAGATGCCGTGGAAGAGTTGCTGAAATGAATATGACTAAGCAGTCCAAATACAGATTACTTGCGTTAGCTTTGTCGTGCGCCGTTGCCGCAGTTTATATGTACGACTTTTTTTTCATGGTTGGAGAGCATGGAGTTAGCGGAAGTGACGTCAAGACGCAGATCGGATATATTGAGAGCTGGTGGGAGAACGGATCCCTGCCGCCGATGTGTCAAGTATATCCTCTATACTATTATATCATTAACGCGATGTTTCACGTCCTGCATTATTGGACTCCCGTCATTCTGGTTTTCGCCGGGGTATGGTCATTTGTGACCAATCTTGTGCAGATTGATTTTGTCAGGCATCTTTGCGGCGACAATTCCGGACTGTATCCCGTGCTTACGGGTACCGCATTGAGCTTTGCCTGGCCGGTCTCCCTTCAGTATTCCTTCTTTGGCGGAGTTGCTTTTTGGGAGATGCCGATGGAACAGGTCTTCCTTACGTCGGGGGCCACCAGTCCCAATCACAGTCTTACGTTTCTCTGTGTCAAACCATTTGCGCTTTTGAGCATTTATTTGTTTCTCCGTATTTTGGATCATGAAGAAGCACAAGGGCAAAGGGAGCTGATGCTCCTGCTTGTCGCGTTCTCCGGAGCACTTTTTCTTTCCGTTATCGCAAAACCAAATTTCTATCAGGCATTTGCTCCCGCGGGCGCAGTTGCGACAGTGACGTATTTCGTCAAAAAGGGACGCAGGTCTTTTGGCAGATGCATCAGCATGGCGGCAGCTTATCTACCGGCTACGTTTTGGGTTTTATATGGGATGACGAAGAAACTCAACACTTTTGCCATATCCCCCTTGGAAGGGATTCGGCTCTTTGGAAACGATACTCCGCTTTGGATCGTTCTGGCCAGGGCGATCGTATTCTGCATCTTTGTGACTGCTTGCCTTCTCGCTTATCATAAGGCTGACGACAGACTGCTTCTGGGCTGGCTGGTATATGCGTTTGGAACCGCGGAATTCCTGCTTCTGATAGAACCTGATGACATTTTGACACTCAGCATGAGCTGGGGGTATTATATAGGTCAGTACGTGCTGTTTGCCGTCACCGCCGGGGGGTTCAGGCAATTATGCATGAACGTAAGAAATAGGACCATGGCCATCTTAAGCCGGACGGGATGTTTGCTGCTTGCCGTCCATGCGGCCTTCGGCCTGCTTGTTTTTCTCGTGACGTGGTGGCCATGGTGGAGGTCGTTCCTAGGTATCTGATTTATGAATAAAAAGCTTGTGATAGTTTGCTTTATATATGTGCTGATCATTTCAGCGGCCTTTTGGATCATCACGCCGATCGGAATTGATTTTGAAACCAATGCCTTGAGGATAGGAGAGCTGGCAGTCGAGCTGGCTCGACCGAATGGCGGTTTCCCTGTATATATTTATAGAAACCTGTATAATCATTACGGGTATCCGATTCCGTTATTCTACGGAAGCATATCGCTGCTCCCGTTTGCGCTGTTCGTCAGAATGGGCATGGGCGTGCTGACTGCATATAAGTTTATGATACTTACGGTATTCTGGATGAGTTTTTGCAGTGCATATCTGTGCCTTGGCTCTTTCATCAGGGAACGGACCACGGTGTTCCTCGGCGCTTTTCTCTACATGATCCAGCCGTTTTTTCTTACGGAGATATTTGTCAGGTCAGCCAACAGCGGCGGCCTTGTTTTTGTGTTCATTCCCTTGGTTATTACCGGATATCTTAAGATCACGGCTGATGATCCGGATTATCGACGGGGCATCATGCTGCTGGCGGTCGGAATGTCCGGGGTCATCACCAGTCACGTGACTTCAACTGTCTTGGTTACGATAGCGCTTTTTGTGCTGTTTGTGATTCAGCTTCCTAACATGAGCCGCAGATTATGCAAGACCCTGATGATCGTTCTTGCGGCGATCCTGTGTTTTGCATTGACTGCGTGGTATCTGATGCCGATGCTTGAACAGATGATCGGAGGGAACTTCGTGGGATCTTCCGTCCACGAACTGATGATACCCAACGAAAACCTGTTTGGTCTTCTGATTCCCATGCATCTGAGCCTGGCCTTATCGTCGATCATGAAGGCTGACCTGCCGCTTTCGATGATAGGCGGAACCGTGCTGACCATGTGTGCAACCGTCATATGGCTGGCGATACGAGGACGCGGGGAACTTGCAAAGGCTACGCCTGATTCAGATGGTGCCGTACCGGGAAAGACAGAAAAGCTGCTTGGGTGCACATATTTTTTTATTGTATTTCTACTGCTGTTTCATTGGACGATCGTGGAAAGCCGGATTGCGTTCATACAGTTTGCCTGGAGGATTTTTCTCATTGCCTCGGTGGCTGAATCGGTGCTGAACGTCATTCTGATCCACAGACTTCGAAGTAGGGCCTTTAACAGATTTCGGCTGATCGCGGGGATGGCCGTGGGAATATATGTGATAGTGTTTTTTTTCGGATACCATGCCATTAAGAATACGATCCCGGCCCTGATCGGAAGCATTGGCGGAAGGGACGTCAGTACCTACGAGTACGTGTATGAATCTTATACCGCGGATGATCTGTATCTGCCAACATGCGTTGACAAGGAATACGTTTATGAGAATGAACGAGAAGTAACCGCAACCACTGCGGATGGTATCGACTGCTCCGACGTGGTGGAATATCAGATTGATGAGACCCGGGGAACGGTGACTTTTGGTTTTGGAGAAGAAGCCCTGACCGAAGACGTTACCGTTACTTGTCCATTTATTATGTATAAAGGATATAGTGCGGTCAATACCGGCTCGGGCGAAAGATTTGACATGGAAATGAATGGAGAAGGGATGGCGAACGTAATCATTCCTGCCGGATCAAAGGGGGAATGCATCGTGAGCTATACGGGTACGACCCTTCAAAGGGCATCTTACGTGATCAGTCTTGTCGCCGGCCTGGGGTGCCTGATATACTGTGGAACGTTTGGATTTAAACATGCGATTAAAGTTAAATGAATCCCTGTTAACCTTATATCTTACCTTTATGTCGTTTTCGTCGATTTATTTGTACGTAACGAGGAATAAGACACGGCTGCTCCTGATAGTTTTGGGGTTATTGGTAGTTTTTTACGTCTTATCGACCTTTCTGTGTAACATAACGAACCGTCTGACCCTTAAACCCGTATCAAACGTTTCCAAGCGCGGCTTATGGCTGATTTTTGCTGCGGCTTTTCTGATCGTGTTTGCTGTCTTTATCATTGCTTTTTCTGCTGCGTTCCCGGGTTCATTTGAAAATGACAGCATAGCTCAGATGAGACAGGCCGTTACGGGAATATATGATGACTGGCATCCGATATGGCATACGCTGGTATATTTTACTCTTCCGTACAGAGCCTTCGGCACGCCTTCAGCGGTTGTCGTGCTTCAGATCACGTACCTGTCACTGGCAATCGCTTATATGACCCTGATCATCCTGAAGCATGCTGGCGTGACCTGGAGCCTGATTTCGTTTACGTATCTGGTCTTTAATCCATTTACGCTGTTTTTGGTGGTGGCTCCTCTAAAGGACGTCGGGTTTGCCACTGCATCCCTGATCTCCATGTCGATCGGAGTGGATATATATTTTTCCGGGAATTCCCGGAAAACGCCCATGATCAAATGCGTGATACTGGGGTTCATGCTGGCTAATGCGGCTATTTTCAGACATAACGGGATTTTGTTCAGCGCGTTTGTGCTTATCGCACTGTTCTTTATCCGTGAAAAGAGAAAATGGCTGGTGGTGGTGATTGCATTTGCCGCATCCATGGTGATAATTCAAGTGTCGGCATACAGGCTGACGGACGCGACTCATATTGATACTGCGGTAATACAGGTGACTGGTCTGCCATTGTCGATCATCGGTAACGTGGCTAAGGATACGCCGGAACTATTGGATGAAGAGACGAAGGAATTCGTGTATGGGATCGCGCCGGCTGAAGTCTGGCAGGAACGGTATTCAAGGGGAAACTTTAATCTCATCAAATACGGCGGAATACATGATCCCGACGTGATAGAAGAAGCCGGAACCCTAAATATCGTTAAGATGGCACTGAGAAGTGCGACAGCTTCTCCACAGGCAGCACTTGAAGCTTTTTTTGCGCTGACGGATTTTGTTTACGGATTCGACGTCCAGGATAAGGCTGACATAGACGTGATCTGCTTTTCCATTTCGGATAATGATCTGGGCATATCGTATGAGGGAAACGAACGGATAGCCGGCCTGCTGAATGTATATTACCGGGTTCTTAAGCTCCATGGCTGGAATTTTATACGGAAGCTTGGCTTTACGGTGTTTATGCCGATACTTGTTATTGCCGCGTCATGCCGGCTCAATTCTCTAAAGGACTGGAGAAGGATCCTGTGGTCATTTCCGCTTCTTGCGTATGATTTTGGAACAATGCTGCTGCTTAGCGGACATGACGCGAGATTTTTTTACGTCAGTTTCCTGATCTGGCCGTTAACCATTATTGCTCTGCTGAATAAGCATAATGAAGGAGCATGAATGCTTTGCATAGGGAAACGCTGCCGTTGCCGTAGCGAATAATCCCGTGAACTGTTATACTGAATAATATGAGTCGTAAATACGTTAAACTATTATTATTTAATATTTTCTGGTTTGCAGTCATTGCTTTTTTGTCATACCTCATGCCTTTTTATACCGATGATTATCTTCATCGCACTTCTTTTGAGACAGGTGAGGACATAACTAACGTAGCGATGATCTTCCCTTCGGTCATGAAGTATTATCAGATATGGGGAGGCCGCGCTGTCTCAATGTTCCTCATCCAGCTTATGCTTATGCTGCCCAGGTGGGTATATGCGGTTCTGAATGGGCTGATCTACGTTGCGATACTCAACGTGACTTATGAATATGCACGTTCGGCCGGAAAAAGTTCCGTAGAGGATGGGAGGCTCATCGTAACGTCTTTTATAAGCTTTCTGTTATGGTTTTTTATGCCGGATTTTGAGGGTGTCGTTACGTGGACCACTGGTACGGTTACATATCTGTGGATGAATCTGATAATACTTGTTTTTGGTTTATGGTATTACAGGGATTACCTGTATAAGATTGGCAGGCTGAATCCCGACGTTACTCATGACGACATGGCTTCAGGATGGAAGAGGACGGCCGGTTTTGCAGGGTACGCGTGTTTGGGACTCTGTGCCGGCATGTCTGATGAGGCGGGAGCATGCGCTCTCATGCTGGGACTTGCGCTGTACGTCTTTATCCTTCTTAAGAGGCATAAACCCATAGAACCCGCAAAATGGATCGGCATTTTTTCGTGCGCGGCCGGGTTCGGTTTGCTGATGCTGGCTCCGGGCAACAGGGTCAGATCGGCTGCGGCGAGCGGGGCTGCGGAGGCAGGCGCTTCCCTGATATCCGTCGGGTTGCACCGCGTAGGCAGGGAAACCTTTTACACGTTGCTGTATCTGACCATTCCGGTAGCCATATGCCTGATCCTGTGGGTCCTGGCAGAAAAAAAGAAACTCAGGCTGGCAAGCATGATCACCGACATATCTGCGGGCGGCACGTTTATGTATCTGGCTCTTGCGTTTGTCAGCATATACGTAATGACGTTCGCCTCCGGATTTGCAGACAGGATTTTTCAGTTTCCGCTTTTAATGATCACCATAGCTGCCGGCATTTCCCTGGTAAGGCTGATATCCGGAGCTACGGATGGCAAAATGGACAAAACGGTACGTACGGCCGTCGAGATCGCTGTTTTGCTTTTGCTCATCATGGTACTTACGGAAGTTACGGCGGGAACGTTGTATGCCTGCCAGTCAGGTACCTTTTTTGACAGGAAAATGCTGCTTTATCGCATTGATGACCTGGCGGTTGACGGACTCATGCCGGGAAACGGGATCAGCCGGTGATCGTATGCCTGGTTTCATATGCCCGGGAGTAATAAGATTGACCGGTTTTCAAGGTGCGGACAGAGGCAATAATAGGAGTACATGTGCAAATGAATGATTATAGTGCAAAATACTTGATACAATCGCCACCAAATCCTCAACATGTAGTAAAATATAAAAGTAAGGAATACTACATTTTGAGAGGTTGATCTATGGGTCGCAAAGCAAAGTCGCCTGACATGCAAATGAAGCTTGATGACAGATTTCTCATGTTGCCATTGCGTGCACAGGATGCCATACGCAACAGTCGACTGGGGCATTTCGGTGATGAAATATTTCCGTTAATTGATCCCGATGATTTCATGGTGCTGTATTCAGATAACGGAAGAGGTCCGTCCTATCTTCAGGGATACGTCGGCCTTTATCTCCTGCACCTGATGCTGCATGAAACTGCAGATGACTTGATGCTGCGCGCACAAACCGACGTTTCCGTTCAGTACGCATTACACACGACAAGTTTCGATAAACAGCCATTTTCACGTAGAAATTACTTTCTGTTTATGTCGAGGTTGGATGATTATGAGCAAGAAACTGAGGTCAACCTGATCGAAAGACTGTTTGAAAAAATCACTGCAAAACTTGTTTCCCAAATGGGATTGGATCAACCGGGTTCATCCGGACGGATTACAAGGCGTATGGACAGTTTGATGATCAATTCAAGTGTCGCCCGTCTTACCAGACCGGGAATCATATATGCCGTAAATCGTGATGCGCTTGCCCTTTATAGCAGCCTGCAGGGGATGGATAACATTGTTCCTTCCCTTTAACCATTATTTTGATGAAAGCGATCGCAATGCCGTTGTTTATCATAACAAGGATGCGTCCGAAGAAAAAATCGCAGCATTGCTTGTGGAATCCAGGCTGATTCTTGATCTTCTCGAAGATGAGGAATGGCATTTCTTCCAAGAGTACCGAAACCTCGAGCGCGTTTATGATGAGCAGACCAAAGAGGACGGAGCCGGCAACCGAATTCCTAAAAGCAACCATGAAATAAAAGGTTCCAGCCTGCAGTCTCCGAACGATCCGGACGCAACAGCCAGGACGAAAGCCGGGAAGACGTTTGTCGGTAGCGTCGGCAACGTTACTGAAACATACAACGAGTCAGGAGCAAGCCTCATTACTGATGCCGACATCCAGAACAACTTGCATAGTGATTCAGACTTCATGAAGGAATACATCGATTCAAAACCTGATCCCGAATCTGATCCGGAAGTTGACGTTGTCGAGGAACAGGTAATAACGGATGGTGCCTACTACTCCTCCGATAATGCGGAAGCTGCCGGCAGAAAGGGCATTCTGATAATCCCCACTTCCCTGACCGGATCCGAAACACTGCCGTTGACTGCTGAATTCGAATTAACCGAAGATGGAACAAAGATAAGGCATTGTCCCAACGGTGAAGAGCCGGATGAACAAAAATACAATGAAAGAACCGGCAAAATTGACGCTAAATTCAGCCACGACAAGTGCGGCAGCTGTCCCCTTCGGGATCAGTGTCCTGGCGTAAACCAAAAACGGGCCGTGAAGGTAAGCTTATCAAAGCAAATGGTCAACCGTGCTGAAATGCAGGAGTCTCTTGGAACTGAAGAGCACAAGCAGTTTGCACGAGAACGTAATGCCATTGAGGGAATCCCGTCCGTGCTTCGAAGGTTCTATGAAATCGATCAGTTAAGAACAACCATAACAACAAGGGTGAAGTCTGCCTTTTTTGGAATTCTCATTTCCTATAACAGCAGAAAGCACCAGAAATTCCTGGCTGATCGGAGTCATGCAATTGCATAAGTCATAGATGCATGGTGAAATATCAAGTATTCAGTTGACAAGGAACAAACCAACGATAAAAGGCAGACAAAACACTCATCTCTTAAAATGAGATGCAGCTGCCATGATTGTCGTTAGTAACATATTTGCCCTCGAAGGGGTAAATATTAACTATTCATTTTGCATTATAATCATGAATAAAAAGTTTTACAATTCATTACAGATCCTGCGCGTACTCGCAATGACCGGTATATATCTGTTTCATCAGGGATTGGCAGACGAACTGTTCTCCAGATGGGGAGTATGCGTATTCTTTGTACTCAGTGGTTTTTTGAGTATTTACAGCAGATATGACAGAGTACAGCCCGTATCCGTCATTGATTGCATCAGATCCGGGTTAATGAGGATCAGACACATCTTTCCTCTTCATGTAGTGATGCTCTTGGCGGCTTTCGTGATGCAGATTGCGGGGCGAACCGGTAATCTGATCCCGGGTTCGCCTGATATCGGTATTCAGACGTGCATTAAGTTTTTGCTTAATCTCTTTTTGCTGTCAGACTGGATTCCGCATACCGACTTATTGAGAGGCATTAATGGAGAATATAACATAGTAACATGGTTCTTGTCGGCCACGTTGCTTTTTTATATGATCACGCCTCCCGTTATCGACATAATGCGTCGGATATATTCCGATAAAAATCACGCGAGACCGGTGATAGTGGTGTTATCGATTCTCGCATTTACCATTACGATAAATCTGTGTTTTATATATCTGATGGGTGAAGTGGGATCATTTTGGTATATTTATGAATCGCCGCTTTCACGTATTGGTGATTATCTGATCGGAGCTCAGCTGGGGTATATTTGTCTTAGTAAAAGGGCGACCGGGACAGGAAACGGGTATAAGCCGGCAATGCATATCGTAATCCCGGCTGCCGCAATTATTCTTAACATTGTTTTTATCTGTATTGGACTTACACCGCAATTTTATAAATATAAATATCTGGTATCGAGCGGATTCTATTTCACAATTCCGGTCTGCATGCTTATAATGGCGGCTGTATGGATGGAAAGTGAGGATCACTGCAGAGCTGAAAAACCACAGCCCATGGCTTTGAGGGGGGTATATTTGCTGGGAGATCTTTCTTCGTACATCTTTCTGATTCATTATCCGGTGATCACGGGAATACATGGAGTGTTGAAGCGTCTTGGAACGGACAATATCGCATTATGGAGTATGGCATCTGTTGTTCTGACGCTTGTTTTGACGGTTTTGTGGGATATGCTTTTTAAAAAAATATGTGAGGGTTGATATGGGTATATTGGCTGCGTTGTTACCGGCTGCCGCGATTTCGGTCAGGTTTAAAAAAAGAATAGAAGAAACCATAGCACCGGCTGTGATGATCATTCTGCTTGCAATCTATCTGCCGGGATTATGGACCGTACTGACGGTTGGATATGCAGCGGCACTGTTGCTTATCGCCGGATCAACGGTTTATTGCGCTTATGTTTTTTTCAAAAACAGGCAGAGGCTTGCTGACAGTCTGGTCACATGGGGGATGGCAGCTTTTCTGGTATATATTGCCTTCTTTGCATACTATGCATACCACAGGGATTTTTCTCATCCGGATGAACTGTACTGCTGGGGGCTTATGGCCAAAAATTTTTATTACTATGACAGATTATTCAGTCCGCTTTCTACTGCCATGTCTGCGGATCAGACACCTCTGATGCCGATCCTGGGGTACTTCTCAGCAAAAACATGGATCGGATTCAATGACAGTATTTGCTATTTTGGGCAGGATCTGTTTACGGTTTCATTACTGATTCCGATGTTTGCCCATATTCGCAGCAGGATCAAGGCTCCGACGTTTTTGCTCATCACACTGGCAATCCCTTCGGTGTTTGTGCTTTCCGGTCTGGAAGCCTTCAGATATGTGCTGGGAGATATGGTTATAGCGGGCAGTATTTGTTTTTTTGTTCTCAATATAATTAAGTATTCGGAGACCGATGATCATTATTATTATGCCGCTGCTCTCGTTTCACTGATGTCCATGTGCCTTACCAAGAGACTGGGATCCGTGTTTGCTGCGATCTGTATTTTTATTGCGGTTCCCGTCTGTATCAGGGGTTCTGTGAGCAGACTGCGGGAACTCTCGGGACTGATGGCAGCTGTAAGTATCATTACGGTTTCGTGGTTTGGAATATCAGTGTATGATCTGATTCCTATCGCCGGTTTGGTTGGCGGGATTACGGTATATTGGCTGGTCGGAAGGGTTACCGCAGTGTCAGTCGTAAACAGGGAGCTATTCAGGGTGGCGGTCATACTGGCCCTTGTCGGACTGGTATTTATATTTATGATCTCCGTTCCGGGAAGGAGTTCCTATGGATATGCCGTAATGGCCCGGTTTATGGAGGATCTTTTTAAGATTACTGTTGATGAAGGTTATATATGCCTGTCCTATGGTATATATACCGTAGTGGCTTTTGGCATGGCAGTTTGGTTCAGATCCTTGCGTACCCAAAAGCCTGCCGGGTTTTCCGGATCGGATCCGGTTGAATTTGAAAACCTGTTTACGTGGACCGGGATCGCCATGATAATATATGCCCTTCTTATGCTGACTATCCATGTCTGGCAGATCGGTCCCATGAATGATAATATGGAAGGCCTGATTCCCAGGTATATGATCCCGTGGGAGATTCTTGTGGTATTTCTGGTGATATATGTCCTGCTGAGCGGATTTGAAGAGATAGGACTACTCCCACTGATCACCGGTGTACTTGTTCTTTTTTGTATTTCGGATACCGGAGAACTGTACAGACAGATGTTTGCCAAACACCAATGTGTGGGCTATAACGCCCTGTCGGACGCGGGTATTTCTCTTGAAACCGGTGATATGGTTTATTTTATCGATGAGCAGAACTATTTTACTTATTCGGACAGAGAATTCTATTATCGCTCCTGGCCTGCCAGAACCAACTTTATAGATCAGATCTTTATGGGCAATAACGGCAGGGTGGAGTTTACCGTGGAAGAACTTGAACAGATGATCGCAAGTGATCAGTACATGGAGATACCTTATGACTATCTGTATCTTCAGACTATAGATGATGATTTTGCGGACAGATATTCGACACTTTTTGAAGATCCGTCGGATATAGCTCCGGGCAGTGCCTATTATGTGATCACCGAAGGGGATCACGTCGTACTCCGCTCAGTCAATACAAATAAAACTGAATGAAGCGTAGATCATTGAAAAAAAATGCCATATTGAATGCACTCAGAAGTATTATCGCAGTCATTTTTCCGCTTGTGACATATCCTTACGCCGCTCGCGTAGTCGGTGTGGAACATATCGGCAGGGTGGATTACGTTGCTCATTATATGGAGTATTTTACACTTTTGGCTACGTTTGGAACCACAACCTTTGCCATAAGAGAGTGTGCTGCCGTGCGTGATGACCGCCGGACTGCGGATGAACAGGCTTCCGAGATATGGACGTTCAGCCTGTGTACCACTCTGATATCTCTGGTGCTGATGGTAATTTTGATACTGGTATACGGAAGGCTGCATTCGTATGCTCCGATCTTTGCTATACAGTGCACAAGCGTTGTATTTACTACACTCGGTGCCGACTGGATCAATGTTGTTTATGAGAACTTTGGATATGTCACAGTCAGAGGAGTTGTTATAAATATTCTGAATATGGTGCTTCTGTTTACATTTGTCAGGAGTCCGGAGGATTATCTGGTTTATGCATTCCTGAACATTGCAACACCTGTGTTTATCGGGATCAGCAATATGTTTTATATCAGGCGGTTTGTAACTCTTAGGCCGTTTTTTTCATCCCGGTTAAAGGAACTGACGGGCAGACTGTGGCCGTTTTTCATTAACGAGTTCAGTATTGCCATCTATGTCGGTGCTGACTCTATTATCCTGGGCATCATACGGGGCGATTATCTGGTGGGCATTTATTCTGTGGCCGTCAAGATATACACGATAGTAAAAAGCGTGTTCATTGCGATATTCTCGGTCACTTTAAGCCGTTTATCGGAACATGCCGCACACAGGGAAGAGGATCAGTTCAGAGCAATCCTGTCGGGGGTAATATCTGTATTTATCATTCTGGGGATTCCTGCAATGACAGGGATGATCCTGTATGCCGAGCCTATAGTCCTGCTTGTTGGAGGAGATGATTATGTAAGGGCCGCCGGTTCCCTGAGATTATTGGCGATAGCCCTTATTTTTGCCGTTTTCGGAGGGATAGTGACCAACTGTATTGATGTTCCGCTGGGATTTGAGAAGGTAAACAGCCGTGCGACCGTAATAGCTTCGGTCGAGAACATTGTCCTGAATATCCCGTTTATCTTTTTGTGGGATGAATACGGAGCAGCAGCCTCTACAATAATGGCTGAGATGACGGTTTTGGTATATTGTATAGTGATGCTAAAAAGGAGCGGAGTCTCCCTGCCCGGGATCATAAGCGGCAGATGCCTGAGAGATTCGGCTGTGGGAGTGCTGTTTATGATCGCGGTATATTTTCCCGTTCGGCTGTTGGATAATTATGTGGCGGTGATCATAGCAGGTGTGCTTCTGTCGGTAGTGGTATATTTTGGAGCCATTCTGATCCTTAAGAATCCGATAATCCTCGAGGGTAAAGAAAAACTGCTTAATAAATTACAACATCGTTGATTTATGTTATGATAATGGATACGGAATAGAAGTGGTTTAGGAGATACAGATATGCGTAAAACAAGAGTATTGGTAACGGGAGGTGCGGGATTCCTCGGATCACATCTGTGCGACAGGCTCGTAAGGGAGGGATATGATGTCATCTGTGTCGACAACCTGTTTACCGGCAGCAAAGACAATATCAGGCACCTGATAGGTAATCCGTATTTTGAATTCATCAGACATGACGTGATCCAGCCGATATTTGTGGAGTGTGATCAGATATACAACCTGGCATGCCCCGCCAGTCCTCTTTGGTATCAGAAAGACCCAATATATACGACCAAAACCTCCATTTATGGAGCCTTTAATACTCTTGGTCTGGCAAAAAGAACCGGTGCCCGTATTCTCCAGTCATCCACGTCGGAGGTGTATGGCGATCCGGAATGCAATCCTCAGCCGGAGGAGTACAGGGGATGTGTCAATACGATTGGTATCAGATCCTGTTATGACGAAGGCAAGCGCGTGGCGGAGACACTGTTTTTTGATTACCACAGAAAGCACGGCGTAGACATCAAGGTTATGAGGATATTCAATACATATGGCCCGAGAATGGATATCGGAGACGGGCGTGTGGTATCCAACTTCATAGTCCAGGCGCTTAAGGGTGAAGATATTACTATCTACGGTGATGGATCGCAGACAAGAAGCTTTTGTTATGTCGATGATCTTATCGAGGGTATGGTGCGGCTTATGAACAGCCGTGACGGCTTTACGGGGCCGGTTAATATCGGTAATCCCGGAGAGTTTACGATCAAACAGCTGGCCGAAATTGTGATCGAACTTACTGATTCAAGGTCTCAGATAGTATACAGAGAGCTCCCCCAGGATGACCCTACACAGAGAAGACCGGATATTACTCTTGCAAAGAAGGAATTGAATTGGGAACCGACTATTCAGCTCAGAGAAGGCCTGGAGTCTACTATAAAATATTTTGAGAGGGTTATTTAGTAAGCCTCATGTGAACCTTTGACGGAAACCGATAGACTATTTCCGCTGTGATCTATCAGGCGATATGGGAGACATAATGAAAGTAATCACTCTGCTGACGGCAGGTCATATAGGCGGCATAGAGACACTCTGTATGGACTATGCCGTACATTCGCGCCATGATAATCTGATGCTTATACTCTGGGGTGACGGACATGTTGATGAGCTTATGAGAGCTAAAGGGATCAGAGTGTTGAATCTGCATGCCTCTAAACGCAATGTGGCCGCCACGGTAGGCAGGGTAATGCAGGTCATAAGAGATGAAAAAGCGGATGTTCTGATAGCGCAGCATGAGGCATCCATGTCACACCTTTGCCTGATGAGGGCAAAGATGCTTTTTCCGAATATTCATACTATCGCCTATGCGCAGTTGAATGCAGTAGATATGATAAGGGCTGATGAGAAAAAGGGACTTTGGCTGCGCAGGGCAGTGATCGGTTCTTCACTGAAAAGAGCGGACGATGTGGTTGCGATTTCCCAATCCGTTAAACAGAGCCTGTTGGACGTACTCAATACTCCTGAGGATAAGATATCCGTTATTTATAATGGTACGGATCTGGCAGTTTTTCCATATGTTCCCAGAAATCATTCCGCTGAGATCATGGAATTGATGTTTACGGGCCGGCTGATCCCCGAGAAGGGAGTTCAGCTGACGATCAGGGCGCTCAGCGAGGTCGATGACATATCCCATTATCATTTCAGGATAGTCGGAGACGGTCCGTACAGAAGGGATTTGGAAAAACTTGCCGAAGAACTCGGAGTCGGAGATATAACGGAGTTTCTTGGCAGCCGAAGTGATGTTCCGGAACTGATAAAGACTGCTGATGTCTTCATCCATATGCCGATCTGGGCGGAGGGATTCGGCATATCTGTAACAGAGGCTATGTCATCCGGATGTATATGTGTCTGTGCGGATAACGGAGCTATGCCGGAGTTGATAACCGATGGTGAAGACGGATACCTGGTCGGTAAGGAGGATCATATTGCCCTTGCTCACAAACTGGAAGAGATATACCGGATGTCCGCTGCGGACAAAGAACGGATTGCCATGGCGGCTCATGCTAAAGCCGGTGTGTTTTCTATAGAACGATTCGTGCGAGACCTGGATGAGCTGGCATTACGCGGTATGAACAGATGATCTTAAGCAGCCTTGCTCTTATTATATTAAACTATAACTCCTATGACGATACCGTGCATTTGGTGGATCAGCTGATTGAATTTGGTGCTGACTATCACGTGATAATTGTTGACAATGCTTCTCCTGACGGATCGGGTAAGCGATTGATGTCGCGATACGAGGACATGAGGATCGTTGATGTTGTCATGGCCGGAGTCAACGGAGGATATGGGGCGGGGAATAACGTCGGGTTTCGTTATGCCGAGGATAAATATGGAGCTGATGTGATGGCAGTGTTGAATCCTGACGTTGAGATACCTGATCTCGGTGTGATCAATACCATGCATGAGACGCTGATGAGCGATGAAAGGATTGGCATCGTGGGATCTGTGATCGGAGATCGTGAGTCTAATGCAGATCTGAATCATTCTGCATGGCCGGTTGTAACTGCAAGGCAATTTGCCCGGAAACAATCTCTTTTTAGCAGGCGGTATGCGGTTCCGTTTGAGTGTATCCACATTACCGCTGACATTGTGCGCGTCGGCTGCGTGGCTGGATGCTTTTTTATGATACGGACTGAAACCTTGCATGACGTGGGATATTATGATGAGGACATGTTCCTCTATAACGAGGAGGACGTGCTAGGCATTAAATGTCAGCTAAAAGGCTGGAAGGTAGTGCTGGCGTTAAGTTGTGCGTACTTTCATAACCATCATGATAGTGATGGTATTCTCACGTTTGATCAAAAAATACATGCGACTAATGCATCATATGTATCAGCAAAATATGTTTGCAGAGAATATTATGATGGCAGGGGACTGGTTACGTTATGGATGGCTGAGGCCACGAACATGCTGTATCTTGCGGCAGCGTATTTCAGAAATAAACTGATCGGAAGATGAGATGAATCAAAAAAATTACGGAAGATATCCCAAAAGAAGAGTGCTTTTGGCAGATCTGGCCTCGCTGGTTCTGGCATGGTTTTTTTCACTCATGATTCGGTATGACAATTGGCCGGATCGCTTTTCGGAGCTCTATATTTCCCTGATCATTACGATGTGTCTTTTCCGGGTAATAATATTTCTGGTGATCGATCTCAAGCATTCATCCATATTTGAAATGGATCCTGTTGAGAACCTTACCTCTGTTCTCAGGGACGGAACCATCATCATAGTTTTCGCTGTAATATATCTGTTTGCCTCACAGCGTGGGGAGATGGCGTCAAGGCTTATCATTGGCATGATGTACGTCATGAACGTCATTTTTGACTTCGTGCTTCGCATGCTGCTTAGGCAGTCGCTGCTCAGAAAGGCCGGCCATGGACGAGAGTCGCATGTTATTACGATCTCGTATCCATATCCCGACGTGGATAGCCTGCGTGATCAGATACGGAGCGGTAATTATGATGAGCTGATAGTGTATCGCGGAGGGGCATCGGATGAAGAATATGAGCAGGCGCTTAAGGAGGTATCTTCATTTGGGCTCAGGACATATGCAGGTCTTTCGATACCCGGATATTCAATAAAGAGTGGTATAGCCTGTGATGTTGATGGGCGTACTTCGATCCCGGTAAGCGTGCGCGATGAACGATTTGAACTGTTTGGAGTGAGTTATGCCATTGCACGTACTGAAGAGGCGGTGCTGCATGTGATCAGGCACTTGCGGGAGCTCTCCGGCAAATACATTTGCTTTTCCAATACGCACACATTGGTGATGGGCAGGGAAAATGCTGAATACAGGGAGGTTCTGAACGGTGCGGCGTTTACCTTTGCTGACGGTAATCCGATAGCCAGGCTTCAGCTTAAATCCGGATTGCCTGGAGCTGAAAGGGTGGCCGGTCCTGATTTCATGGAACACATGTTCATGGATTCCACTGAAGCGTCGGTGAGTCATTATTTCTACGGGGCTGCTCCGGAAACGCTTTCGGAACTGGATAAGAGTTTACGTGAAAAATATCCCGGAATAGACATCCGAGGTATGTATTCTCCGCCATACAGGGAGCTTACGCCTGAAGAGGATGCGGAAGTTATTAGCAGGATCAATGGATCCGGTGCGGATATTGTCTGGATCGGTCTTGGAGCTCCAAAGCAGGAAAAATGGATGGCAGCTCATAAAGGGAAGATAAAGGGCGTCATGATGGGGGTCGGAGCCGGTTTTGATTTTCATGCGGGCACGATCAGGAGGGCGCCGACATGGATGCAGAAGATCGGATTGGAATGGCTTTACAGACTATTTCAGGATCCGGGACGACTGTTCAAGAGATATGTGGTGACTAATTGTAAGTTTTATTTTTACAGGATCATCGACTTGTTTGGCAGATCAGGCAAATGACATGACGCGGTGCGATCCTTTGCATTTAATCACGCAATAAGGTACAACATACGATTACAGAAAACGTTGTAGCATGAAAATAAAAACGCTTTTAAAAAAAATAAAGAAACTGGGATTCAGACTCGGATTCAAGAAGTTTATGGGATATGAGGCTATATTTTCGTGTGCTTTCAGAGGGAGAGAAAACCGGGAATGGATAGTGCTATCTCATTCAGACGATTACTGGTATGCCGATCCCTTGATATACGCCGGGAGTGGGCAGGAGATCGTGTTTATGGAGCGTGTAAACCGACACACCGGAACAGGATCCATTGTGGCCTCAGATATAACGGATGGTGAGTGGAAACCTGAAATTCCTGTTATTGACGAAGAGTTCCATATGTCCTTTCCTATGATATTTGAATGGGGTAATGAACTCTACATGATCCCTGAGACCGAAATGAACCGCGGGATAAATTTATACAGATGCGCAAAATTTCCATATGCATGGGAGCATGTCGGCAGATATCTGGATGGCACAAGAATCGTAGATACCGTGGTTGAATGTGTAACGGATGATCATGTCAGACTCCTTGGATCGGATTTCAAGAAGGATGATGACTTTTATACGCGATTCCATGCTTACAGTCTTCGATTGGATGGGGAAGGAATAATATCGGCGACGGATGACGGAATCATGACACAGGATTACACGCTTCAGTCGCGCATGGCAGGGTATCCGCTTGATGAAAATGGTGCGAGGATATACCCTGTGCAGCGCAGCACGTCAGGTATATACGGCTATTCAGTGATGTTTAAGAAGGATCATCCCACTGGCAGAGAAACTGTGCGTGAGATATTGCCGTCGGACGTACAGAGTGAGCTTCCCGCCGGGAGTCCCCGATTGATCGGCGTTCACACCTACAGCAGATCCGACAGGTATGAGGTCATCGATATACAATATCTGGTCAAAAAGAGTCCGAAGACCAAAGATAAGAGAACAGCAGATAAGGAGAGGTGCGGATTAGAAATAAAACCCTGATCGGGGCAACATAGTGATTCTGTATGAATAGGATAGACAAAGGCAATTATATACTCGAGGTTTCGTGGGGGTGTCCTTCCGACAGGTACCCATTGCATGGACTTTTTCAGTTTGATCAGGCTAAGGCTCTGACAGACGTCGGAGAAAAAATAGTTTTCCTTGCACTTGACATGAGATCGATCCGCAGATGGCGCAAATGGGGAGTGAGCTTTCGGACGAGGTATGGAATCCCCGTGTGCGAATACAGTTTTCCATATGGCCCGTTTTCCCCCGAAAAGAAATACAGGATTCAGGACAGGGGATTTGACAGGAGCATGGCGAAGATTGAACGCCGGTATGGTAAACCCGGATGCGTTCATTTTCACGGAGTTATGGAAGCAATATCCGGGATGGCTTATTGCGTTGAGCGTGGCATACCTTATGTCATAACTGAGCATATTACCCCGGTGGAAGAAGGTGAAAAAGTGCACAGCCGAATGGTGGATGCTTATGCACATGCAAGCAGGATAATTGCCGTAAGCAATAGATTGGCTGAGGATGTCAGGATTGTTTATGGGGCACATGCTGATGCCGTGATACCAAACATAGTTGACCTGGAGATTTTCTGCCGCGCGGCAAATGATCATAGTGAGATGGCTTCCTTCACCGGAGATGCTGATAAGCAAAGAGAACATGACGAGTTTGTTTTTATCACTGCAGCCAGACTTGTTGGGGGTAAAGGATTGTCAGTATTGCTTAATGCATTTTCGACACTTCCCGATACTACGAGACTGATCGTTATGGGCGATGGACCGCTCAAGGCTGAGCTGGAACATGAGGCGGGATTATTAGGGATCACGGATAGGGTCAGTTTCACGGGAGCGTACCTACGTCCGGAATTTGCCGGAAGGCTTCAGGATGCTGATTGTTTCGTTCTGCCGAGCGAATCGGAAACGTTTGGAATAGTTTATGTTGAGGCAATGGCAGCAGGCGTGCCGGTGATAGCAACCAAATGTGGAGGACCGGAGGATTTCGTGGATGAATTCAGCGGCATCCTGGTTCCCGTAGGTGACGTGGGCGGACTCATCTTAGCCATGAAAAAGATGATTGACTCTGCGTACAAATATGATCGTCTCCAAATTTCGGAAAAGTGCAGATGCCGATTTAGTCCTGATGTCATAGCGACACAAATCAAACAGGTAGTGGCGGATGCCCTGAATGTTTATGACGCGTCTTCAAAGTAATAATGACAGAAAAAAGAAAAATAAATGCAAGGTGGTCATGATCGGTCATAAGATCATCCCATCCAGACAGGGAGGTGTGGAGATAGTCGTGGACAGGCTTGCCACCGGCCTTGCCGCTGATGGATATGAGGTTGAGGCATATAATCGTGGCAGGTCGGATAATTCCGAAGACTACCACAACGGTGTGCAAATACGCCATATCCCGACACCGGCAAGCAGCGGCTTGAATGCATTCGTATATGCCTGTCTGGCGACTATTCGTGCAACTGTTGCGGGTTTTGACATATATCATTTTCATGCCGAAGGTCCATGCGTCATGTTGTGGATGCCGGCCCTGATGCGCAGACGGAGCCGCATAATAGTTACGATACATGGTCTTGACTGGCAGCGAGCCAAATGGGGCAGATTTGCCTCTCTTGTGATCAGAACGGGAGAAAAGCAGGCTGTCAAGCATGCTGATAGGATCATAGTTCTGTCTCGTAACATCCAGCAGTATTTTGCTGATGCTTATGGACGAAAAACCGAATATGTACCCAATGGGGTTGATCGGCCGGAACGGGTTTCTCCGGAGCTGATAACGGAGCGGTTCGGGCTTAATGGTGATGACTATATACTTTTTGTAGCACGTATCGTGCCTGAAAAAGGGCTTCATTATCTTATTGAGGCATTTAAGAAGATTAAGACGGACAAGAAACTTGTGATTGCCGGCGGAAGCGGTCAGGCGGATGATTACATGCGCCGGATCACGGAGATGACGTCAGGTGATGACCGCATCATACTGACCGGATTCGTGGAAGGGAAAACATTAGCAGAACTATATTCAAATGCTTATCTTTACGTTTGCCCTTCGGACGTGGAGGGAATGTCCCTGAGTTTGCTGGAGGCTGCATCCTATGGCAACTGCTGCCTGATCAGCGACATACCGGAGAACGTCGAAGTCATGGAAGACCATTCCGTAACGTTTCTGCATGGCAATACGGAAGACTTAAGATCCAGGCTGGAGGCACTCATTAAGTCCACCGGGCGCGTTGATTCCCTGCGTGGGGTCACGGCGGACTTCATCTGCTCCAAATATGACTGGAACAGGATGATCACGGATACAGAGGAATTGTACGACGATTTGCAATGAAATGGCTGGTGCATATCATGAATTCAAAAAAACTAAATGATTCCAGATTCATCACAAGGGCGATCTGCGTGATCATGCTGCTGGTCACAGTGGTTTTTGTCTCGTATCAGTATTTCTATTATCAGAGGTTTTCTGTAGTACACCTACACGAGTATAATGAAATAGCGGTGGACTGGCAGATTGATGACATTCATTGGAAGGATCCGGATTATGATTATATAACGGGACGGTTGTCAATTGACGGAAGTGAGATGACTACTTTTCCGACACGCATCGTCTTTTACAATGATGAGGATGACGTGGCGTTCGCCCTTCCCGTTAAACTGACAAAGGACGTTCCGGCGGAGCGGGAACGAGAGAACATAGAGAATAAGGATCTTAGAGATTTTATCAATCATGACGTGGAATATATCTATAATGCAGGTGAAGATGCAGAAGATTCCCGGTTTTACTGCCTGATCACGAGGGACAATGTGTTGCGCAATTATTTTAAGATAGCATTTTTGATCAACACGGATGATGGTCCCGGCTTGGTGAAGACGGACCGGATGTATAAGTACCCGGAAACTCAGGAGTGAGAATATGCTATCCAGGTTTTTTCAGTATGTAAAAAAGAATAAGTATGTTCAATACATGTTGGTCTATGTTGCCATCATGGCGATTCTTCATGTGTTCATGAGAGAATATGACAGCGACACGGTTGGCTATTATTCCCGGGCGTCCTGGGAAGAACCCAGTTTTGGGATCGGAGCTCTATACAGACTGCTTAAATATCGGTACGAGTCCTGGACGTCCAGGATTGTGCTTGAGGCTCCGTTATTTGTCCTGACTCATGGGATGCATCAGCTTCTGTGGAGCGTGATCAATCTGATCATGCACGGAATCCTTTACGTGGCACTCGATTGTCTGACCGATCATAAGCATAGCAGATTGCTGTTACTTACAATTCTGCTCTATCCGGTCTATGAGATGGGAACGGCAGGTTGGATAACATGCTATATCATATACTGGTGGACGCTGACACTGGTTTCCATTTCGCTTTTGTCCTTAAAGGTCATGCATGAGGACGGGAGATTGTCTGTCGTTCAAATGATTATCTGTGTGATGTGTGAGTTTTATGCCACTTCACTGGAACAATTTGCCGGATTGTATCTGGGGATTCTGGTTCTTTTTACCATGTTGATGATCGCTGATCAAAGGTTTACGCCTTCACGCGTGGCATTCACGGTGATCCAGTATGTCATATGCATCGGCAACATAGTCTTTGCGCTTACCGGTCCGGGTAATCACGTAAAGGAAGGTTATGGTGTCTGGTACTGGTTTCCGGATTACGATTCACTCACCATAGTGGACAAAATGGTCATGGCTGTTAACACCACGATGAGTTTTCTTACGGAGAAAAGCATCATTTGGTTTGTTTTTGTCGTGCTTATACTGATGATCGTTTTGGTGAAGTATCCCCGAGACGTTTTTAGATCCGCCGTAGCGGCATTCCCGGTTGCAATCACGATAATCAGATCTTTTCTGAGTACTGCAGGCAAAGCGTATTTCCCGGATTACATGTATATTTTGGATGTGTATTCGGATGCCGCCCGTGTGGATCCCACCAATTATAACAGTCCATCAGGATATATCCCTTTTATTCTGTATATGACGGTTGTTACCGCGGTTTTATGCAGTATTGTATGGATTTGCATCCCGGATTCAGATGTCACATCGGATGTACCGTCTTTGGATCGCATTGCCGATGTCCGGGAGACCTGGGTTTTGTTGTACGTTATTATTTTGGGATTTGCGGTCCGAGGAGTCATGGGTTTCTCTCCTACGATATATGCGTCCTCACAGCGTACCTTTATGGTAACGGAGTTCGTACTGATCTATCTTATTCAGCGATTGTATGGCAGGCAGATGAAATTATTTGACGTGCTGCCGGGGCAGTTTCCCAGGCTGTGCAGAATTGGGATGATATGTCTGGCTGTGTTATCGGTGATCAACAACCTGTTGACTATTACCAATAGGTACTATTATGGTTAGGTCATGACATGAAAATCCTGATAGTAAATAAATTCCTCCACCCCAATGGCGGATCGGAGACATACATATTTGAGATTGGTAAATGCCTTCAGTCGATGGGACATGAAGTGCAGTATTTTGGAATGGAGCATGCGGGACGGGTTGTTGGTAATCATGCAGGGATATATACTTCCGACATGGATTTTCATGGTAGCGGGCTTAAGGGAAAACTGTCCAAACTGACATATCCGTTTAAGATCATCCATTCAAGGGACGCCGCTCGCCGGATAAGCCGGGTTCTTGATGACTTTCACCCGGATGTTGTGCATTTCAATAATATCAATTTTCAGCTCACTCCGTCCGTGATCGAGGCAGTGGCTGATCATGATATCAGAAACAGAACAACGACCCGTATGATATATACGGCACATGACTCGCAGTGGGTATGTCCGAACCATCTGCTGATGCGCCCTGACGGACACAGGTGCTTTGAATGTAATGGCGGTAAATACGGCTGCTGTATTCGTAACAGGTGCATTCACGGAAATAGGCTACGCAGTATTCTGGGAGCATATGAAGCATTTTATTATCGGTACAGAAAGACATACGGGCTGATCGACGTGATAATTGCCCCCAGCAGGTTTATGAAGGAGACTCTCGAGTCGGATCCGGTGTTAAAAGGTAAGTGCACGGTAATGCATAATTTTATACCCGGACATAATGGGGCTGACGGTAATATCCGACAAAATCTTCGAGACGCATGTGAACGTAAATACGTTCTGTATTTCGGACGTTTTTCCGAGGAAAAAGGTGTTACTGTTTTGCTTAAAAGCATTTCAGAGCTGCCGGATATAGATTTCGTTTTTGCAGGCTCCGGTCCGATGGAAGAAGAGGTTAACGGACTGAAAAACATTGATAACGTCGGATTTATAAAGGGAGCTGAACTTGAGCATCTGGTGAAAAATGCAGAATTTACCGTGTTTCCATCGATCTGTCATGAAAACTGTTCCTTCACGGTAATGGAATCGATCTCATACGGTACTCCGATCATAGCTTCAAATACCGGAGGAACACCCGAATTGGTGGAAAACGGTATAAATGGTCTGATATTTGAAGCAGGAGATCAGAATGCGCTGACGAAAACAATCCGTAGGCTGTGGGATGACAGGGAAGAAACAGATCGTCTGAAAAAGGGCTGCGAGCTGACACATTATCCGTCCGTTGAAGATTATTGTGACAGACTGCTTGAGATTTATAAAACCGGAGATTTGGATGAAGCATCCACTGAAAAAGGATCAGGTGATGAAGAATAGAAGAACGGGAATCATAAGGTTTTGTTTTTTTGCAGTATTGACCGGGTTTACAGCATTGTTTTTCATCAGGATGCACCCACTCATTCTGCACACTCCGGATGATTGGAGATATTTAAATTACTGGAGAGATTTTGCATTTACGGTTATCGGCAGGGGATGGAATCCCGGACGGGTTCTGCCCGAAATACTTATGCCGGTCGGAGCCTGGATCGGAGTATATTTTCTGATGCCGCTCGGTACCGGTTTTGTCCGTGCGACCGCGATCGGTCTTGCGGTCATTGTAACACTTGCTATCCTGCTGTATATGCTGTCATTTGATTTCCTGATCAGGAGAAAGACCGGATTGGGGTTATATTCCGAGCTGTCTGTTACCCTTTTATTTTTTCTCATGCACTTTTGGATATTCAGAAGTGCTCAGTCAGGTAATACGTATCTGTTTGACGGATATGATCCAAACCTCTATTTTTACTATGTAATCCCATATATGTTGAATTTCTCAGTATGTTTTATCTGGTACGCGATGGGAGAAACCGATGGATTCAGGGAGATTACCGGAATTAAAAAAGGGCTTTGGTGGCTGATCATATATCTGGCGGTTTTCTCCAATATGTTTGTCAGCATTATTCTGGCTGTTTTTACGGCTATTCGATGCCTGAGTATCGTTCTGAAAAACCGAGGAAAACAGAACCTCAGATCCACAGCAGTTTCACTTAGATACGAGCTGGCGGTTATAGTTCTCTGGCTGTATTCGCTTGCAGCCGAGGCTACGGGTGGAAATGCCGGACATATTTCGGAGGAGAATAGTGTTCATTTTGCGGCTGCCATAAAAGATGCTGTAGCCGGTTCGATAGCACTTTGTAAACAGATCAACAAGTATTTCGCTATGTTTGTGGTTTTGATGGTGATCATATTGATCTGTATAATGATCACGAAGAAGAAAAGCCTTGGAACCTGTATCGGGATCATTTTATGGGGAGTGATGGATTATAGCTATCTTATCCTTTTATGCGGGGTTGTCGGATCAGAGTATATTTCTCGTGCCATGGTCAGTGCATGTTATCTTATTCCTGTGCTGCTGATAATTTCTCTGTCCGCAGTATCGGCACTGGAGCTCAGGGAGGATCTTATAACCCTGATGCCACTTGTGGTTTTGATCATAGTATCGTTGATCAATACCACAAAACCGGTGTTTGCGGAATCTCCCGGCACGGTTCGTATGAAAGAGAAGCTGGACAACTATTTTGTGGAAGAGTTTATGCAAGCAGATCTTGCGGGTTCAAATGAGATCAGGATAAAGATCCCTGACTGGTATGCTTATGAACTGGAGGATTATGATCTGTATTCAGTATATATCCCATCTACTCTGTATAAGTACGGCATTATTTCCGGTGAAATAAGCTGTGTTATCGAATGAACAAATTTCTGGTCAGTATAAACGGTATATATATGCACGTATTGGTTCTTATAGTTATCATTATTTTTTGCCTGTTGCTGGTTAACTGTGCGATCAGCCGGTTTACGGTTCTGGAAGACCGGGGGACACATTATTTGTTAAGCCTTCTGATTGTTGTCCTTGTTCTGAGCGTGTATCTGATGCATAACGGCAGCAAGAGTATAGCCGTTACTCAAACCGATTATTCGGATTCCTTTATGATCTTTACGGACGGACCGAAGTTCTCAAGGCTCCCGGGTTTCTATGATCGGGAGTTTGATCTTAGTTTATCATATCTGCCCGGGTGGACTATATATTATACGACAGATGGCAGCATTCCGAACGAAAGCTCTGTGCAGTATTTGGAGCCGATCCATATTTATGACCGGAGTAATGAGCCCAATGTCTACAGATCGATTCCGAATTTTACGCTTGACTGGTATTATGATGAGATCGATACCACTCCCGTGTCAAAAGGCGTTGTAGTCAGAGCGGTTGCATTCGGACCTCAGGGAGAATGCAGCGATGTGGTAACCGGTACTTATTTTGTGAACCAGTCATCTGATGGTTTGGCTGTTTTGTCGCTGGTGGGAGATCCTGATGATCTGTTCGGAGATAATGGGATTTATTCGACCGGCCGGCTATATGACGAATGGTATCAGGGTGATCGTACCGGAGAGGAACCGGAGGCAAATTTTAATATTCATGGCTTGGAGGTTCCTGCGGATGCGGAGTTGTTTTTGGATGAAACACTATATATGTCTCAGCCGGTTGGACTTCGGATCCTGGGAGCGTCGCAGAGGGCACAGAGGTTTAAACGTATGTCCGTGATCTCGCGTAAGCAGTACAGCGGCAGCAAGGTTTTCTATAAGGAGATCTTTCCTGACAAGAAGACGCATGCTTTTGGACTCAGATCCGGTTTTGAAAATGCTTTTTCCATGTACCTTTCTCAGGACAGGGATGTTGCATACCAGGCGAGTTTTCCCGTCAGGGTTTATTTGAATGGCGAGTTCTGGTATGATACATACCTTCAGGAGAGATACAATGAAACTTTCTTTAGGGAAACATACGGAGTAAAGTCCGCGGAATTCATTAAACAGGGGATGACCGACGAGATAACGGAGTTTCTGTCAAAGAACGATCTTTCCGACGATTCGGCTTACAGAGAATTTGACAGAATAGTTGATATTCAGAGCTATAT
The DNA here is from genome assembly GCA_017460885.1 of Lachnospiraceae bacterium. Lineage (GTDB taxonomy): Bacteria > Bacillota > Clostridia > Lachnospirales > Lachnospiraceae > XBB2008. The sequence goes on along the minus strand of JAFUAB010000008.1, from coordinate 141,182 downwards.
TGATTATCTGTGCATAAATATCTATCTTGCCAATGCAGACTACAGTGATATGGATAATATAGCTATGTGGCGATCCCTGAATATAAATAACAGAAATAAATATGCGGATGGAAGGTGGAGATACTGCCTGTATGATCTTGATCTTGAAACGGCTCTGATAAGGAGTGAATCCGGGATGGAGGACATAAGTGATGCGGAATACGATTCCTTTCATAATATGGCCGATTGGTCACAGCCGGTGAGTGAGTGGCCGATGTTTACGGCCCTTAAGAAGAATGAGAATTTTTGCCGTCAGTTTGTGCTGTCTTTTATGGATATGGTGAATACGGATTTTGATCCGGAGCGTGTGGAGAAACTCCTTAAAGACTGGGATCGGGATATTACATATGACAATGGATTCTTTTTGGACAGACCGGAACTCATAACGGGATATATGGCTGATGAGTTCGGACTTACAGGTACTCCGGAGAGCTTGAAGATTTCCGTTAACGGCAGTCATAAGGGAATAATAATCGTTAATACATGTGCTCCCGAATTGAAAAACGGAAAGTGGGAGGGAAAGTATTTCACGGATTATCCTGTTACACTAAAGGCGGTACCTAAAGAGGGGTACAGATTTGCCAGATGGGAGGGCGGTGTGGCTTCGGATGCAGACACCATAGAAGTCACCGTCCCGGAGGGCGGAATATCGGTCAAAGCTGTATTTAGGCGTGATTTATGATATGATATTAGGGTCCAAAGGTACGAAACGGAACATATGAAAGGTTGATTATATATGTCACGCAGAAAACTATACGGAACAGTAATAGTAACATACAGATGTAACGCAAGATGTAATATGTGCGATTGCTTTAAGGATCCTACCAAACCGGAGGAAGAGATCACTCTTGAGGATATCAAAAAGCTTCCTGAGATGGCCTTTACCAATATTACCGGCGGAGAACCCTTTGTGCGTCAGGATATACCGGATATAGTCAGGGAATTGTACAAAAAATCCGACAGGATCGTCATATCTACCAACGGATATTTTACGGACAGGATTATTAATTTGTGCAAGGAATTTCCCAAGGTTGGAATAAGGATCAGTATCGAGGGCCTTCAGGCTACCAATGATGCGATACGAGGCATTCCCAACGGATTTGAAAGGGGATATACTACTCTTAAGACACTTGTTGAGATGGGACATCCTGATGTGGGTTTTGGTATGACGGTGCAGGATATGAACTGCGAGGATCTTGTTCCACTGTATGAGATATCGAATGACCTTGGCATGGAATTCGCTACGGCAACTCTTCACAATTCCTTTTATTTTCGCAAGACTGATAATAAGATCAACGAAAAATATAAGGTTGCACAAAACTTTGAGAAGCTGATCAACGAACTGCTAAAGAGCAAGTCTCCGAAGAAATGGTTCAGGGCATATTTCAATCATGGCCTGATCAACTATATTTATGGCAATAAAAGACTGCTTCCATGCGACATGAGCAAGGATGCCTTTTTTATAGATCCTTTTTGTGATGTTATTCCATGTAATGGAATGGCGCAGAAGGCTGTTATGGGCAACCTGCGTGAAACTGACTGGGACACACTGTGGCATTCCGAACAGGCTGAAAAGGTCAGGGAATGTACACGTAACTGTGATCGTAACTGCTGGATGATAGGCAGTGCATCTCCTGCCATGCACAGATATATATGGATACCGGGCTGGTGGGTGATCAAACATAAATTTTTCAAACGGGGTTATAGCCTGTCAGAGAACAAATTCATTCCGGAGGCGCGGAAATAATGGAGAAGCGAAATCAAATTCCAACATTGTACCTGATCTTGCCTTGCTATAACGAAGAGGCGGTATTGGAGAAGACATCGCTGGTTGTTAAAGATAAGATGACCAGACTGATGAAGGAGGGGAAGATCACAAACGTCAGCAAAGCTCTTTTTGTGAATGATGGCAGTCGGGATGCCACACTCAGGATGCTTTATGATATTGCCCAAAAGGACAGCTTCTACGGGGTGCTTTCTTTTGCCGGTAATTACGGACACCAGAGTGCAATATTGGCCGGAATGCTGGAGGCCAGACTGCACGCGGATGCGGCAGTCACCATAGATGCGGATCTGCAGCAGGATATTGAAGCCCTTGATCGGTTTCTGGAGTGTTATATGGACGGATGCGATGTTGTGTACGGTGTACGTAATGATCGTGATACGGATGGCTTCTTTAAAAAGCTGACTGCTACAACGTACTATAAGCTTATGCATCTGCTGGGAAGCGGGGCATTGACCAATTCCGCAGATTACAGGCTGATGTCAAAAAAAGCATTAAATGCACTTGCCGAATACGGTGAGAGCAGTCTGTTCCTTCGAGGCCTGATCCCCACCATGGGGTTTGAATCTGATATAGTATATTTTGATGTAAAGGCTCGTGAAGCGGGTGAATCAAAGTATACGTTCAAAAAAATGCTTAACCTGGCTATGGATGGCATCACTTCGTCGAGTATCAGACCGATACACATGATAGGCGGACTGGGCTTCATTACCGTCCTGGCCGCGCTCGTGATGATAATCTTTTCCATAGTGGACTGGGCGAGAGGCAATGCTGTACAGGGTTACACTACTTCACTGATAGTGACACTGATCCTGGGCGGTGTTATCCTGGTCAGTCTGTCAGTGATAGGCGAATATGTTGGTAAAACCTATATGGAAGCCAAGCACCGGCCGAGGTATATCATTGATAATGTGATCCTGCGGGATGTATCTTATGAGGATAATACGATCGAGGAGTGACATGGCGGGCGATCGTCAGAAGCTTCATATTCCATACGGAATGCTTCCGGTGGCTATCGGATTGATCCTTGCCGGATCGGCGATAGTTTATGTCAATGTGGTAGAAAATTACCAACAGGATGTTCAGGAGATCCGGGAAAAACTGGATTATGAAAAGACCATACTTCATGCGGCCGGAGGATTGTATGGTTCTGACGGAAATTTTTACACATATACCAATTCCGTAGAGGCGATGCAGAACGGGATTGATGAGGGTAATCATTTTTTTGAGATTGATTTTATTAAGACCCCTGATAAGGGGATGATCTGTTCCGGTGATGAACGTAACTTTGAAATAAGTGAAGATGAGTTTATGCATTCCGGGATTGATGGAGAGTTTACCCCCATGAATATCGATTCTCTTGCGGAATTTATGTATAACTACCCCGATATCTATGTGATAACCGATGTCAAAAACGGAAACTACTGGGGCTGCAAAAGCATTTACGAGCGCTATCCCGATCTTGCGGACCGTTTTATAATACAGGTGTATCATGACAGTGAGTATGAGGAAATACGTGGGATTGGTTTTAAATATATTATATTTACGCTGTACGCCACGGAAGAAGCGGAAAGAGATATAGATGTTTTATCCCAAAATGTTAAGAATCATGATTATGTCGGTATAACATTCTGGGAGGACTGGATGTATGATCACGTTTTTTTTGGTGGCGTAAAAAGCTTAAACGTACCGTTGTATGTGCATACTGTGGATGATTACGACAGTATTAAATACGATCTTTCTCAAGGCATTAGTGCAGTGTACACCGATAATACTGATAATGAATGGGTAAGATGATATGTTAAAAAGGGTTTTGAAGGCTCTGTACCTGACGACCTTCCTGACCGTGGTGTTTATTTCTCTTGTTGTTTCTTCGGTCATCATCTGGTATAGGAATAACTTTGGCGAACGATTGACGATGCTCATATTTACCTTAAAGCATGCGGAAGGGGCAAATATGGAGATCGTAAAGGAAGTTATTACTTCCTGCATTCCGTCTTTGATCGTATGGCTTCTGATAAGCTGGGTTGCTATTCTCATGTTTATCAAAAAAGAGGTTTCAAAATCTGCGTATCTTGCGCTTACCGGATTTGCCGTTATTGCGCTGGCGATTTTTGCGGTCATTGCCGAAAAAAGCCTGAAGGTATATGAATACTATGAATCCAGGTATGCCGAGACGGATCTGTATGAAAAATACTACGTAATTCCGGATGCATCCGCCATTACCTCTTCTGTTCCCAAAAACCTCATATACGTATATATGGAGAGCATGGAAACGGCTTTTGCGTCCGAAAGTGAGGGAGGACACCAGAAGGATGTGAATTATATTCCCAACCTCACAGATCTGGCTGCCAAAAACATTTCCTTTTCGAATTCGGATAAACTCGGAGGATTTTATCAGGTAAACGGTACGGGATGGACTGCCGCTGCAACGTTTGCATCCATGACCGGAGTACCTTATCTGGCATCGACCACCGATATCAGTTCGGGACTGATGGCTCTTCCAGCTATAGGGAATATACTGACAGAGAAGGGATACTATCTTGAATACATATGCGGATCGGATGCGGATTTCAGCGGACGGCGTACATTCTTTGGAAAACATGGCGATTATACGATCATGGATTATCAGGCGGCTATCGACAAGGGTTATATAGATGAAGATTATTACGTATGGTGGGGATACGAAGACCGGAAGCTGTATGAGATAGCTGAAAGCGAGATCACAGAGGCGGCAAATCACAGAGATACGCCTTTTGATATCACGATATTGACGGTTGATACCCACTATACAGATGGATATCTTTGTGATCTATGCGATTGGAAATATGATGATCGGTACGCTAATGTCATCAGCTGTGCCGACAATCAGATTTCGGATTTTCTCAGCTGGTGTATGGAGCAGGATTGGTATGATGATACGGTTATAATCATTCAGGGCGATCATCCGTACATGCGTAAATCAGTGCTGCTAAATCATCTTAGAGATTCAGACAGGACTACCTATGATTGTTTCATAAATACCGGATATGATCCGGGTACCCTAAATTTGCATAACCGGGTATTTACCTGTATGGATATGTTTCCGACCACCCTTGCCGCTATCGGCTTTGAGATTCCGGAGAACAGGCTGGCTCTCGGAACCAATCTGTTTTCGGATAGACCGACCCTTGCCGAAGAGATCGGACTGAAAAAACTGGATGCCGAACTGAACAAGCATTCTGAATGGTATATGGAGAATGCAGCGAATGAATATAAGTGACACAGATGGAGATTATTGATCGGAAAATATAATGTTCATTTCCTCATATGATCCATATCCGTATACTACGAGATTTTTCGTTTTCATCAGGATATCCTCGTCTCGGAGCTTGTCTTTCCACCGACAGTTGTAAATATCATCATAGGAATATATATTAAATATCTTCCCCCGGGGGATTTCTGTTGAATGGCTTGTTTTCTGAAGCCATTTGTGTATATCGTTAACATTTTCGACATATGGCATCATCATTGAATTATCCCAGGAATAAACATCGATCTGACCGTTTGAAAGCTCCGTAAGTACATTGGCATTCCAGAACGTGGCGTATCCGTTATAATATCCGTTTTCGGACAAAAATGCGGCCACCTCCCGCTGCTCGGAGGTTTTGTCGATAGCGCTCATTTCTGAATAATTAAATGATCCCGTCAGAATCATTAACCCGGACAGGATTAAGGGCAGGATCGATGCACATATAGGACTATCGATCAATTCATGTATACCGGTCAGGATCACGGGAAAGGCAAATATCGCTATCGGAACTCCGTACAGGTCATAATAGACCATGTCTGTGAGTCCGTATAAAAGGACAAAGACCATTATCGCGCATACGGAGTAAAGGGAGATCAGATAGTAACCGTGGGATATTTTTGAACGGTTGATCAGAGCAAATGCCATAAAAAACAGATAGGCTGCGACAACCGCTATCACGCAGATGTCTGTAACCACGCCGATGGCACTAAACTCTCTCCGGAATCCCAGTATATTGACCAGTCCTCCAAGGGCATTCAGAGATCTGCGGAGACTGAAACCGATGAGTTTTATCTGGGTCCAGTGTACGTAATAGTACATCTCTGGAAGGATAAAGAGATTAATGAGATAGGCAATTCCTGCACTCAATATATTTATAGAACTGATCGTAAACAATGGAGAAAAAATGGATTCTTTGATATTTTTCCGTTTGGATATGATATCGGATAACAAAATCAGAGCTGCACTTGTCATAGCCGGGAAGTAAAACATCACTATTTGGCGGGGACCGATCAGACTTGAAGCAAATGCCAGACAAGCAGAGGGTATTGCCACCCGTATTCGCATATCTGCTTTTGAGTCTTCGTATTTCAGTACCATTGCAAGTGCAGCAAAGGAAATGGCGATACAGGGGACGTAGTATGGACAGATGAGCACATATTCTCCGTAGACCATGGATAATGGTGTCAGTACGGCGATGCCCAATACAGTCCAGGTTTGGCCGAGTTTAAGCTTTTTGGCAAGAAAGCATGCCGACACTAACAGGATACCGTATATTATTATAGTGGAATATACCCTGACGAAGTGCCAATAATCGGTAAAACAGAAAAGTATACGAAAAACCTGCGGCATATACAACAGACGAAGCTCGGTTGCATAATACCAGCCCTTGGCAAAGACAGCATGTTCTTCGTTAAGCTGCTTTGCCAGTATCATCTCGCTGCTCATATCCGAATCGAGAAGATACCAGATCCGTGTACGCAGGAACAGTGATAAAAACACAAAAGTTCCCACGAGCAAAACATAATATATGATGCCCCAAAGGCGTTGTTTCCTGACAATAAGGTTATTCATCCCCAACAGTATATCATAATTTATTTGTAGAATCTAAAAGTATGGTATAATTGGGCGTAGAAATACATCCGTGTATTTCTGGACACGCCCGGCTCCATCCGTGGTGCTTGGGCGTAGAAATACATCCATGTATTTCTGATAGAAGGGGATAATATGAGAATATTTGACAATGTACCCGTGATCTTACATGCCGACGATTACGGTGAAACATACAACACATGTGTGGAGATGATCGAATTGATGAAGGGAGGTCATCTTGACGGTATCAGTCTGCTCACAAACATGCGCGAATACGAAAGATATCTGAACCTTCTTATTGCCGCTGTACCCGGGATGCCTTTTCTCCCTCTCATCAATATTCATATTAACCTGGTTGAAGGAAGGAGGTTATCACTTGCCGCACCGGATGATACCGGTCTGGTAGATGCTCCCTGTACAAGATGGACCTGGATGAATCTGTGCAGAACTTCCTTTCATCTGCCTGCTTATGACACCTGTGGCAACGGAATGAAATACAGAGAAGTATACAGACAGCTTGTTGATGAGATAAAGGCACAATTGTTAAGAGGTGCCGACGCGATAGCAGTTTTGCAGAAAACCGCTATGGAGTCCGGCATATCCTATACCCCTCAGAATATCCGTATCGATTCGCATCAGCATGCTCACATGATCCCTGTTGTTCGCCGGGCATTGACTGCAGCGATCAGAGAAACCGGGATGGAAGTAGATTATATTCGCAATTCTCACGAACTTCTTGTTCCGTTCCTGAAGCATAAGTCCACTGTTAATATGATCGGCGTTATGAAAAACCGGATTTTGGCTTTGTTTGCTTCGGGAATGGAAAGATATATAAGATCCCTCGGACTTACACCATCCTATCTGTGCGGTGTTATGATGAGCGGACATATGGATGCTGTCAGGCTTATGACAGTAATGCCTGACATATTGGAGAGATGCCGCAAAAAGGGATTTGGACTTGAAATCAACATTCATCCTGCGATGATGCTCGAAACAGAGGTTACCGAAGAGATACCGATGGAGTCTGCTCAGAGCTTCTATATGTCTTCGGATCGGCATATGGAAGCACTGACCGTGAGAACGATACGGGCAGCAATGATACAACAATTCGGTGACAGTAAAACAGGCAATAATCCTGACGAGGTAAGATCATGAGCGATAAACCGGTGCTTCTGCTTATAGTTCCTACGCTGCATCAGGGAGGGCAGGAACGGGTTGTTATAAGAAGTGCCCGTTTGCTGCAAAACGATTTTGATGTGACGATAACGGTTTTTGATTCCTCCGATAAGGGATATGATACGGAGGGGCTGAATATAGTGGATCTTAATGTCCCTGCTTCTTCGGGGCTGGTTTTCAAAGCTGTAAATATATTAAAGCGTAGAGTCAGACTCGCCGCTTTGAAGAAAAAACTGAAACCGGATATTTCATACAGTTACGGTCCAAGTGCGAATATTATCAATGCTCTTACAGCGGTTCCCGGTGAAGCTACATGGTGCGGTCTGAGAAATTATATGGATATGACTGCAGAAAACCAAATGAGGTTGTTTATCCGGAAATCGGATTTGATAGTATGCTGTTCCAGAGATATCGAGACTGCGGTGATAAGAAGGTTTGGTCTGGCCGGGGCTGATGATGAAAATGATTACGGTGCACCGTCAGGCAAACAGAGAGCGCGTACCTGCGTACTCTATAATCTCTATGACTATGATGAGATAAAGAGACTGGCGATAGCGGAAGAACCCGATCCGATGATCCCGCTGACAATGGGCGAAAGCGGAAAAAAGATCAAGTATATCATGACAATGGGCCGTGATGATGATCAGAAAATGTACTGGCATATGATCAAGGTATTTAAACTTGTCTTAACCAGAGTCCCGGAGGCGCGTCTTGTCATTATGGGATCGGGAACTTTTGAATCCTTTAAACGGATGGCAAAGAACCTTGGGATATACGATCAGATAATATTCGCCGGACAGCAGTCCAATCCTTACAAGTATCTCAAATATGGAGATATATTCTGGATGACGTCCAGAAACGAGGGCTTCCCCAATGCGTTAGTGGAGGCTATGGCGATGGGACTGGTACCGGTATCGACCAACTGTTTTACAGGACCCGCGGAGATCCTGATTGAATATGGTGACGTATTCAGCTGCTCGGGAAAACTAAGGGAAATACAGCATTCCAGACACGTGATCAGTGCTTCTGATTCGCAGGTCGAATCCAGACCTGTGGCGATATATGGGGAATACGGAATTCTTACTCCCGCAATGAGCAGGGAAAGAGATATGGATTTTGCCCATTTTGAAGATGAACATTACAATCTTGCCGAAGTGTTGATAGATCTTCTCGGAAACGAAAAAATGATCTCGGATTACAGGAATGCGACCGGGATGAGATCATTAAAATACAGCTATGAGGAATATCGCAAGAGTTTTATGTATCTGGCCAGTGTTTCAACGGGAAAATTCCGCTGAGATCGTTTTGAGGAGTACTACTATCATCTATGAACGCTGAAATCAGTAAAAAACGCAGGATACTCTTTCATATCAACTGTCTCGAACATGGAGGAGCGGAGCGTGTTGTATCCAATCTTGCCAATAAGTTTGCAAAAGAAGGATATGATGTTACCGTCGCGGTTGAATGGATCGGCAAGAATGAATATGAACTGGATCCGCGTATCGATCATGTGATGATCGGTATATCGGATTCCGAAAAATCCAAAGGGCGTATTTCTCAATATCTGCTCAGAATAAAGCACCTTAAACATTGTATAAAAAAAGCGGAACCCGACATTGTGATCGCATTTGCGCATCTGGCAATCTATCGTGCTCTGATGGCAACGATAGGAACGAAGGTGCCTGTGCTGATTTCGATCAGAACCAATCCGATAGGACATTATGATGGCCGTATGGATAAGCTTATGATCCCAATCCTGTTTCCGCGTGCTGCCGGCTGCGTATTTCAGACGACCGGACAAAAGGATTTTTTTAAGCCTTATCTGCAGGATAATTCCAGGATCATATTAAACCCGCTTAGTGAAAAATATATTGGAGCAGAAGCCCCATCAGTTCGCCGTAAGTGCGTCGTTCAATCCGGGCGAATAGTTGATTTTAAGTATCAGCCTATGCTTGTGGACGCTTTTATGGATGTACACGATAAGCATCCGGACTGGTCGCTGGAGATATATGGTGGTGATTCCGGAGATGGTACGTGGGAAATACTGGAAGAAAAGATTCAAAAATATAACGCCGGTGATTACATCAGACTGATGGGAGATTCCGATTCCCTCGAAAGAGATCTGAACGACGCAGGTCTGTATGCTTTTTCCTCCGAATGGGAAGGCCTGCCGAATGCGCTTCTTGAAGCGATGGCGCTTGGTTTGCCGGTTGTATCCACGGATTGCCCTTGCGGAGGACCGGCAACCCTTATCACTGATGAAGTAAATGGTCTGTTGGTGCCTGTAAAGGATAAGGATGCTTTGGCAGCAGGCATGTTAAGGCTGATCGAAGATGGCGAATTGGCTGATAAGCTGGGAGACAATGCCCGAAAGATAGTTGAGAGAGCACATCCGGACGTTGTTTACAGACAATGGGCCGAATACATAGAAGAAATAATAGGGAATCATTCTTCTAAAACGAAATAATCCTTTTCCTCTATACGGCGGTCTATTGTGATCAGAGCTTCTTCATATTCTTTTTGCCATTCGGTATATGCATTCTCCCATGATGCATCTTTGACCGGATCGGTCCGGTGATCAGGCAGATCATAGTGCGCTTTCAGATAGTTCCCAAGAAAAACAGTACATTTCTCGGCTCCCGCCGCATTGGTGTGTATGCCATAATCACTGAAATCTCTGGCAAAATCGATTCCGATCTCGTCGTAGTATCGGTTCATATCAAGCCATGTGTATCCGCGTGATTCCACAGTCTCCTTTATATGAGTAAACTTTCCGGCGTCTTCGGCTGGCATATTGTACGGAGCAAGATAAAACAGGGCATCGGTATCCAATGAATCCATTTGATCAAGAAGATCGTTTAACGCGGATTCCTGGTAGGGATCGAGTGTTGCGGGAGACGCATTATCCCATTCCTCCGGTGTTTCTATCGGACCGACCTTATCGGTGATCTTGTAACCTTTACAGGGATCGGGGCTGGTATAAGTAAGGCTCATAAACTGACTTTTGTTGATCAGACTGATCCAGTTGGAGTGGTATTTAAATATATCAAAATAATAGGTATAGCGTTTGCGGTCGTCGCTGTTTACATTCGGATGCACCAAACAGTTTATCGCGCTGATACGGTTGAAGGAGTATTTCATATTGTCTGTTACCTCGCGGGTATATCCCATATTGATGGTCAGACTGTCTTCGGCGCCGGTGTACATGCGCATTTCGAACATATAAAGCTTTGGAGACTGAGTTTTTTCAGCTTCCCTTACAAGAAATCTTCCTGCTGCCGGCCGCTGTACATTGCTGGCAAGAGGATAGGACCTGATCCCATATTCCCCATATAACTGAGGCATCACACAACTGGAGTAGGTAGGACTTGATCCGATCATAACTACATCGAGACTGTTTTTCGGCTCTGCGTAAAAACCCATAAAACGGGTCTTGGTATCTCCTGCCGGTCTGATCATATATGTAAGAGCTGTCAGTACTATCACAAAGATCAGGACAAAGATGATCGGTCCCATAGGCTTACTGAATATAATATGCTTTTTAATGACTGTGTTTTCACTCATCTGTCAGAATCCCTGGTATATAAATTCCGCTGAACTGTATTCCGGACCATATTGTGCGGTAAGTATAACGAAGAAAAGGAACAGCATCCATATTGTGTATCGGACCGGAATAGTGTGCCGCGCTATCCTGTCGCGCATATCGGTTTTGGTAAGTATGCTTATCAGACTGACAACAAGCATAAGTATTATTGAAAATATAAGTATTCCCAATTCCACATAATTCCAGCCTATAATGGTTACGTCGGAAAATGCACGTATGCCCCGTTCGGACAGGCCTTTCATAAGAGTGCCTGCCAGATAGGGGATGATGGATTCGGAGCCATTAACAGATTTCCTGAACATACGTAATGCGTCGGTTACAGAGGCTGAGCGAAAGAATGCATTTCCGATGTTGACCAGAAGAAATGTACGGATGATCCGGATGAATTGCAAGGTTTTGCAGTCGGAGTTGATGTTCAGTCGCTGCCAAAGCTTTGAAAAAGGAGATTTCAGGCTTTCCTCCATAACAATAAAGAACCAGTGAAGCAGCCCCGAGCCTAATACGAATGTCATTTTCCCGCCATGCCATAACCCAACCAAAAGCCAGAGTATAAACATGGCTATAAACGTGGATATCTGTTTGCCTGCGCGTTTTCCGAGCTTACTTTTGAGCTTTGTCTGCATAGAGGTGTAGGCTTTTGTTCTGAGGATCGGATAAAAAACATATTCCCTGAACCATAATCCCAGCGTTATATGCCATCTCCTCCAGTATTCGGATATTGTAGGAGCCAGAAACGGGGCGTTGAAGTTTTCAGGCAGAAAGATTCCCAAAGCTTGTGACATGCCGAGAACTATATCCATTAAACCTGAAAAGTCGGAATATAACTGGATGGTAAATAAGAGGATAGCAATAAAGACATTAAACCCGCCAAAAGTGTTGGGATCAGAAAACATAACAGACACAATGACTCCGAGCCGTTCGGATATTACCAGTTTCTTAAAAAACCCCCACAGCATACGCTGCAGACCGTAAATAACCCGCTTCGGATCAAATGCGTGCTTAGCAAAAAAACTTTCGGAAATTTCTCTGTACTGCATTATCGGACCGGATACGAGAGCCGGAAAATACATACCGAAAGCGAGAAGCTTTAACGGATTCTTTTGGAGCTTTGATATCCCGTTATATACATCAACCATATATCCGATCAGAGTAAAGGTGTAATAAGAGAGTCCCAAAGGGATCAGTAATTCGGATATATTTATAAAACGGAGATACTTAAGTATGATCAAAACCGAAAGGAGCAGTATTATTCCTATAACAAGGACTGCTTTTCGCCTTGAAACCTTTTCGGTAGCTGTTATGAGACGTGTACAGATATATACGACTGTAATACTGAGCAAAGGATATATTATAAGCACAGGATTACCGCTCAGCAGATAATATATTATATTACTTACGAAAATTATGCCCCACTGGTATTTGCCGGGGACAGTATAGTAAACGACCAATATGACCGCAAAAGCGCATAGAAAATAAAAATCCGTGAAATTCATATCTTTATTATTATAAATGAAAAAGGCAATGATTACTACATCGGACTTGAATTATCCCGATACAGTATTGCCGTGTAGGACTGTTATATGGAAAATATGCTATACTAAAAAAAGACTGATTAAGTCAGTGTTTCTCTTTCTCTACGGAAAGACTGATTAAAACAGCCTTTCGGTAGCAGTCTCCGGCGGGATGTGTCACGTTGACGCGCTTGCAAAAAACTGGAGTGATCGGACGGACAGTAGTGTTTAGATTAAATAAAGAACAAAGAACCGCATATTGTGAAGTAATATATCTGGTGTATTTTGCTGTCATGATCAGTGCGCGGGCATTGGGAATGTATGAGGGTACGACTGTTTATACGGCTGTACTTTTGATTGCGATCTTTCTGTTCGGATGCAAGATCCTTATGACAGATCATACCATGGCCGAATATGTCGTGATAGGTGCATTGATGGGCATATCGGGAGTTGTTTATCTTCATACCGGGGAGAAGGGGCTTATTGTATGTTTTATGACAGTCCTGGGGATGAAATATGTCAATCATTATAAGGTTATCAGGATCGGAACCGTCTGTGCGGCAGTATGCATCATATTCAGGATCATTACGGGAGTGTTCGGTATCCTTCCCGAGAAATATTACCCACAGGTTCGTGATGGAGTCGGATTGATGTTCAGACACAGCCTGGGATACGCTCATCCTAATACTCTGCATATGAACGTGCTTATGCTGAGCATGCTTATCATATATCTGCTGACTTCATGGCTGAAGTATGGCGATCCGGCTATGAATGCACGTGACAGACTTCTGACGTTGCTGTCTGTTTCTGTCATTGTAATGGGTTTCAATTATTATGTGTTTATGTATTCCGGAAGCAGGACCGGCCTGCTTGCATCTGCAGCTTTCCTGATCGTTAATCTCTGGTTTTTCCTGAGGCCGGAGCCGGGACTGCCTGAGAAGCTTGTCTGCTATGCTGCGTATCCGACAGTCTGTTTTATTGCGATCGTATTGCCGTTTATCCTGCCCGATTCCGTATTTGATAAGATAGACCGCACGATATTTACTACAAGATTCAGTATTGCCAGATATTATATGAGTAATAACAGTATTTCCGTATGGGGGATCAGACTTAATAATCCCTTGCCGGAGTACAGGACATACGGGCTTGATATGTCACATATGTATCTTTTCCTCCAACTCGGACTGGTGGCATTTGCGACAGTCAGTATTATGACTATGGTCTTCGTATATCGCGCATTATCCAAAAAGATGATGTGTGAGATGGCTGTTTTGCTGGGAACACTTTTTGCCGGAATATGGGAACCGTTCCTGTATAATCTCGGCTTCAAAAATATAACATATGTATTTATGGGTGCTTTGCTTTACGAGATCACATCACGGCAGGAATATGTAATAAAATGGAAAACAGATAACGGCGCAGTATCATTTAAGAGATCTATGGTGGAAATTCTTAATCCGCGGGCCTTGCTATGGCTTATGGCGATATCTGTGATGACCGGCACAGCTGTTTCTGCTGTCTGGATCGCGGCTACTCCGCCCCCGACAGCTTTATACGGTAATCTTTCACAGGATGAGAGCGGACAGGGATTTGGCATGGAGGAACTGTATCTGACTGCTGAAGATATAAGACAGCTTAAGGATCAGGGTGATATGATCATCGGCTATAATGACAGCAGAACACCCATGTACCGATATGATTCGGGAATAGCCGAGATGGAATATCGCAAGAAAGCTTTGAGTGTTGGCGTATGGACGGGAACCATGACCGCGATCGTAATGGGAGTCTTTATATATCCGAGGATCAGGAAGAAATATAAAACAAATGCGGGATCGGATAAGAAGAGGTAAATATGATTTCAACATTAAAAATCCACCATATCGGATATCTTGTTAAGAAAATAGAAAAAGCTCAAAGTCAGTTCCTGACGCTGGGCTATCAGGTCGTAAGCAAAATCTGCCGTGATGAATATCGTAAGGTAGATATTCTGTTTATGGAAAAGGACGGTTACAGGATCGAACTGGTCAGTCCGTATTCGGAGGATTCCGTTGTTTACGGGCTTATGAGCAGATATAAAAACAGTCCGTATCATATATGCTATGAAACGGACGATTTGGAAACCACTGCGGCCGAACTGTGCAGCGATGGCTTTACAGCGATAGACGAAGCAACACCGGCTCCGGCGATAAAGGGCCGCAGAGTACAGTTTCTGATGGGTCGTTATTCGGGAATGATCGAGTTATTGGAGAATTAATTCTTCTATGATATTCACCATCTCACCGACATTCTTCATGGTCACGATCTGTCCCATATTGAATTTGATGCCAAACTGCTGTTCAACGGCAGCGATCAGATTGATATGCTCCAGAGAATCCCAGTCTTCGATATCATCCGATGTGGTCTCGTCATTAACGGTAATGGATTCGTCATCGAATACATCCCTGAATACCTCGTTCAAGTCGGCGTAAATCTCTTCTCTTGTCATTGATAGCTCCTCTCGTTAACGTTCAATTATCTTTCGGCGATGCCGTATTTTGTACTTTTATCACGGTATTGCGGCGTTCCCGGGGCTTAGATATGTCCAGCTCCCATATTGTGGATCCTTCGGGGATGTCATTACGCTCCGGCGGCCATTCGGTGCAGCCGTCAAGCAGCGCAAACCCCATTGTCTTATAGAATTCCCTTACCATACCGTTCTTGGCGGTGGGATAGTAGTAACCCCTGATCCGGTTTAGGCCTGCATCGGCAGCTTTCTCTATTATAGCATCAAGCATGGCAAATTCCGTATCACGTTTCAGAACCCTGCAGCTCATAAGCCATAAATCCATATGCAGTATGCCCTGATCCGTATCCTTGCGTCCGATCAGCAGCGAGACGATACCGTTGTCGCCGAATCTGTCTGAAAGCTGCCCGTACAAAGTGATATATTCATCGGATTCGGAGAATCTTTTGACATCGGATTCGCTGCATCTGAGAGTCGTCAGGTTAAACTGGTTGGACTTGCCCGTCAGCTGTGAAATACGTCCGAAATACATCGGATCAAAAGGTGCGATCACGGCACTCATGTCCAGACTGAGCAGGTATTCATGATAATCAGCATAAGCATTTTGCGCGTGTGCGCGTTCGGCATTTGCCTTATACATGGAATTGCGTTTGCGGTCATCCTCGGACAGTCCGATCACCTCAAAATACCCGTTTTTATCCAGGTTTCGGATGTATTCTTCGGGTTTACCGATATCCGGAACCGCCGCTCCGGGTATCCGGTCTGCGACTATCATACGCTCAGCGGGATTGTCATCCACAAATACGAATGAATCGGGCGTGATATTGATAGATGCGGCTATGTCGGTCAGATTCCTGTCCTTGGGATCCCAGTTGGCCCTGATCTCGATGAAGTCATCGGGACGAAGTACTCCCGAGGGATGATTCAGACCTGCGATGGCGTTTTCCTCTTCATTCTTGGAGTCGACGTTCAGAAGAACCCCGATATCCTTATGCTTCCTGAGGTATTCCTGAAATTCCGTATAGGTTTCGGCAATGGCCGTTTCCTGACCGATCTCAAGTCCTTCGGGACCGTCGTCACCGACTATACCGCCCCACAGGGTATTATCCAGATCCAGGGCAAATGCCTTTTTATTATATCCCCATATGGCCTTGCAGATATGCGAAAGACTGAATGCGAATCCGGGGATCGCCTGCATGGAGCACATGTACTTGTACATATTCCAAAAAGCCGGATCTGTCCATTTATCCAGGCCGTATGAAGCGGAGAGATAGTTGATATCATGGATATAGAAGCTGCGATGTCCTGCTGCATAACCGGCAAATCTCTCATTGAGTCTGTTGACAAACCGGACCGTGCCGGATGCATCTACTGCCTCGTAGTTGCCCATAACACGGTAATAGGGATATTCAAAGTTATTCTGAATGATCGGACACCTGTATTTATCGGCCAGATGCTCCCACATGGATACGAAGCGGTCAAATTCGGCATTAAGTAATGCATCCGTCTGTTCGCCCGACATGCCCGGCGAAGGAAGATTTAGGATGTTGCGGTATCCGGTGTGTATATAAATCAGCTCCGGAGCAAACGATACCAGCTCCTCGGGATCGAACATGGCATCCTGATAGTATTGGGCATATTCGGATTCGTAAAAAGACGGCTTTATTCCGTAGTTTAAGAGGAAAAGCTCGAGGATCCGAAGATAATCGTGGGTTGTTGATCCGCCCAGTACGGCTATACGTCGATCCGCCCTTTGGGTAGTGTCGGAAAGAAGTTCGCGTCGTATTGATTTGGATTTTTTAAGTATATAATCCCCGTCAAAGGGGTACTCCAGAATATTCATACTGTAATTTTAGCATATATCGTGGTACAATAGCAAATGGTTGAAAAAAGCGAAACAGAGCGGAAAGATTATGTTTTCTTACGACGATTACAGAGAGATCATCAAAATCATACGGGAGAGCGGACGCGGGATGAAATATCCCGAGGCGTTAAATGCGGATTCCTTTGTCATTATGAGACATGACGTGGAATACAGTGTTGAAAGGGCCTATGAGCTTTCCAATGTTGAATCCGATCTGGGTTTTGCCAGCACATGGTTTTTCCAGATCACCAACAACACCTATAATCCGTTTTCACGCAGATCTGTCGGAATGATCGGACGGATGCGCGATGCCGGACATACGATCGGTCTGCATTATGCGCTTGACGGTGAAACGGATATGGAAAAGGTTCGTGAGCAGATACCGCGCCATATGCGTATAATGTCCGAGATGCTGGGATTTAAGGTCGATCAGTTCAGCATTCACCGGCCGCCGGTCGAGGCCCTCAGATGCAATTTCAAATATCCCGGACTTATCAATGCATATCAGGACGATTTTTTTACGTTCGCGGAGGAGATCACGGAGGGTACCGAGCTTAAGGTTAAATATATGTCGGATGCTAACCATATCTGGAGGTACGGTTATCCCGACAGGGATAATATTCTGAATCACCGACGGGTTCAGATACTGACGCATCCTTTTGCCTGGTGCGCGGAGGGCTATGATAATCACGATAATTACAAAGCCCTGATACATGAGAAGTATATCGAAACGATTCATTCGATAGATGATGAGTGTAAGGATTTTAAGGAGTATCTTGACGGGTTTCTTGGGGCATCGATAAATCTGCGTTAGTGCCCTTTGATTATTGTTTTCTGAAATGGAGGTAACTGATAATGGAAATCACATTGGAAGCTGTTGAAAAAGTAATGGAGGAAACAGGCGTTGAGTTCGCTACCGCTAAGGAGGCTCTTGTAAACGCGGACGGAGATGCTGACGCAGCCATCAAGGCTATCAGACCCGAGACCAGGGATTTTGATGCCAAGGTCAATGAAACCGTAGATAAGCTGAAAAAGGTCGTTGAAGACGGCAATGTTGACAGGATCCAGATCCGCAGGGGAGATGAGATAATGCTCAGCGTTCCCGTAAATGTAGGTATTGTCGGAGGTATTCTGGGACTTGCAGCTGCTCCGTGGGCACTGATCGCAGGTGCGGTAGCCGCTTTCGGATTCGGGTGCAAACTCGAGGTGGTTAAAAAGGACGGCACAACCGACGAGATCAGGCAGGCAGATGATACCAAACAGACGGACGAGACTGATAAGTGATACCATTTGACAGCAATAACAAGATATTGGTCACAGGAGCGGCGGGATTTATAGGTTTTCACCTGTCCCGTCTCCTGCTGTCCGAGGGGGCGGAAGTAATAGGCATAGACAATATGAATGACTATTATGATGTCGCTCTTAAGGAGAACCGCCTGGAGATCCTTGATGAATATGAAAGGTTCACTTTCGTCAGAGGTTCCATATCCAATGATGAGCTGGTTGACTTCGTATTCGAGGACCATCATCCGGATATCGTTGTCAATCTGGCCGCTCAGGCCGGGGTCAGATATTCAATTGACAATCCGCGCAGTTATATAGACAGTAATCTTGTAGGTTTTTTCAATATTCTGGAGGCATGTCGCCATAGCTACAGCGGCAACAGTGGTGTTAAGCATCTGATATTTGCGTCGTCTTCCTCAGTGTACGGCAATCAGATGAAAACTCCTTTTTCTGTCAGTGATCCCGTTGATCATCCGATCAGTCTGTATGCAGCGACCAAGAAATCAAATGAGCTTATGGGATATTCCTATTCCCATCTGTACGGAATCCCGATGACAGGGGTCAGGTTCTTTACCGTATACGGACCCTATGGGCGTCCGGATATGGCGTATTTTAAGTTTGCCGACAAGATGCGCCGTGGCGAACCTATACAGATATATAACAACGGTGATATGCTGAGGGATTTCACCTATGTGGATGATATTGTCACCGGCCTCGAAAGGATGCTTTGCAATCCTCCCGGGTCGGACGGACAGGCGCCCTGCAGAATATATAATATCGGGAATAATACTCCCGAGAAACTGCTTGATTTTATAGATATCCTGGAAGAGGAACTGGGGATGAAGGCAGTCAGGGAATATCTTCCCATGCAACCCGGAGATGTATATCAGACCTTTGCCGATGTTGACGATCTTATTCGCGATTTCGGGTTTAAACCGGCCACATCTCTCAGGCAGGGACTCGGCCGTTTTGCTGCGTGGTATCGGGATTATTACCGGCTGTGATCCGGTGCGCATTCATACGCAGCTTTAAGGAAATCTTAAGAAATTGGGATAAAAATATTTAAAAAGGAGTTACATACTCTGATATGACGTGTTTGTCAGAAGGAGTGTGAGATCATGAAAAAGAAGATCGTTTCTGTAATCATAGCCGCCGCATCGATCGTCATGCTGGCAGGCTGCAGCCTGGATGGCGTAAATATCGAGGACGAGGTAACGGAGGCCATTTTGTCCGAACAGGAGCCTGTATCCGAAACCGAACCCGAAACCGAAGAGAAACCGGACGAACAAAAACAGGAAGCGGACAAGACCGGGCCTGATACAGCGACGGAGATGGATCAGCCGGAGGATCTGGCACCGGATCCGACCGTGATGACCGAAGAAGCATTGGATGCAGACGTGGTTGAGATGCTTGCTTCGGAGGCAGACGGCGAAGGCAATATCGAACCGGTTGCGGAGAAGCCTGCACCGGATCCCTTTCAGATAGTTTTTATAGGAGATTCCATCTTTGATTCGGTCAGAGATGAGACCGGTATAGCGCATCTCGTGGGTGATGCGCTGGATGCCGATATCTATAATCTCTCGATCGGTGGCACGTCCGCAGCTATCCGCTGGGGGAAGCCGACCGACAAAAAGACCTGGACCGAGCCCTCTCTGCTGGGTGTCATATATACCATGCAGGGAGTATTGGCCAATGATGTCATGGACGGATATAAGGCCGGAGAGGTGATAGAGACTCTTGACCCGTCCAAAACCGATTACTTTATCATAGAATACGGAACCAATGATTTTCTGAGTTATATCCCCATAGGATCCGAAAATATCAACGGGCAGTATTTTTATTATTTTTCCACTACACTGACGATGGGTATTACCGAGCTCAAAAACAGCTATCCCAATGCCCGGATAATCCTTTGCACACCATATTATGAGCAGTTCTGGTCGGCCGACAGGACAAGATTTATCGGAGATGTTCATACGGTGAACAACGGATTCGGAACACTTCTGGATTACGTTGGAGTAATAGAGAGTACGGCCTCAGATAATAATGTCAGCTGCCTTAATATGTATAATCTGATGGAGATAGATACATACAGCGTGGATAAGATGACGGTCGACGGGATCCATCCCAACGAGGAGGCCAGACGTAAGTACGCCGGGCTTCTGATAGACAAGATCAATGAACTGGAGCAGGAAACGGATGAATGAAAAGCGTTTTAAGCTTAATATTCATATTATTCTGATAATAGCCATAATAATTGTTTTGGGCATTGCAGCGTATGAACTGCTTTCGTGGAATCACGGAGAGCAGCTGGCTTTTGACCCTGATGAGGATACATCGGAATTCGATGTTGAGATCCTGGATGAGATAGTTCCCATGAATCCCGCGGAGTACGCCGGACATACCTTTGATGATGAAACCACTGTCCTTCTTTTGGGAAACGGTTCTCTCTCGTTTACCCGTGATGACAAGGACGGCCTGGGAGCGCTGATAGCGGATTATGCGGGAGTGAAGGTCTATAATGCGTCATTTCCGTATCCTACTCTGGCCACCAGAAACCTGGCCATGATAGAACAGAATTATCCAGATGATATTTATTCGCTGACTTATCTGACGGACGCCATATGCAGCGGAGATTTTTCGGAGATCGACCGTGTGACTTCCACATACCACGGAGACGGTAATTTCACGCAGGATTCGGCTAAGATACTGAAGCAGATCGATTATGATAATCTGGATGTGATCGTTATCATGTATGATGCTTCCGATTATTTTGAAGGAAGAGCCATAGAGAATCCGAAGGATGATGAGGAGAGATGTACGATAGTGGGGTCGCTGAATTATTCCATTCGCAGACTTCGTGAGACATACCCGTACATACGTATCATAGTTTCCAGCTTATACTATACCGAAGGCAGAAATTCCGACGGCTCGGTTTATGATCCTGATGTCGTGGATGCGGGTAACGGAACGATCTCCAATTATTTCTATAACGAACTCAATACCTGCGTGGATCTGTCGGTTTCATTTGTGGATAACTTCTACGGGACGATCAATCAGGATAACTATAGGGATTATATAGATACAGACACGGATGCGGATTATATCAGGCTGACGGATGCCGGCAGGGAAGTGCTGGCAAGACGTATAGCATATGCCATAAACAAATATCAGCATGACAAATAATACGTTTCCCGGTGTCGGATCTGAATCAATGTGATATGAGGTTTTATGAAAAAGAAGAATAAGCTTACAGCGTTTGAAAAACGGGTAAGAGACCGGCATAAACGGCAGGAGAAGGAATTCGGACGTGACGAATTCCTTTTCGGCGTTGATGAGGAGGATGAAACCGTTGATATAGAGTATGGAGAGGATACTGATCCCGGGGTGGAACCGGCCGTCGGGGATGATCCGGATATGGAGGATCGGACCGGGAATGAGCGGGATCTGACTCCGGACGATTCCGGAATAGGCAATACAACCGCGATCATTGCGGATGAGATAATCGCAGCCCAGTTGTCCGCACTTGCGACAGAGATGTCCGGGGATGGTGTCGAAGAGAACGATGAGGATTCCGACTTCTATACGGATGAGATACCGGCGGCGGAAGATGAAGCGGCAGTGTCTGTGACAGTCGGAACGGAAACGGAAGAATCCGGGGACCTGCCGGAGGAAGAGGATGACGAGGATTCCGATTTCTATACGGATGAGATTCCCGCGGCAGTCGCCGCTATGGCAGAGGCAGAAGAGGCGGCTGCGATAGCCGAGGCCGAAATGGCAACACGCAGAAAGTCGTCCGGGACCAAATCAAGATTAAAATCGGTATCGGGATCCGGATCGAAGCGCGTAAACTCACGCAAGCGAAAAAAGCCTGCCAAAGAAGAGGAAGATACTCCTCTTGTCGGTGGGATCGCATCCTTCCTGACGGATATGTCTGTGACAGACAGACTTATAGTGGTAACGGGGATATGCGTCCTGATAGTGGCGATCATCAGCGGTTCTATATTTGTCAATGCCCGTACCATTCAGAAACAGGTGGCTGAATTCGGAACTATCGGCGGTCAGACAGCCGGTATTTACGTTGTGGGTGAGAGCGGATTGAACGCGGCGGTTTCGGCCAGAGCGGATTATTTAGCCGTCAGCGAGCTTGAACAGCTTCCCGAAGAGGAGCCGGAGATTGTTGAAGAGATAGTCATAGAGGATAAAGTCGTTCAGATAGTGATGAAAGTCGCTTCGGTTCAGTCTGACCTCAAGATCAAGTTCTCGAATAAGGATACGGGGAAGCTGATATCAGGTGTGGCATTTGCGGTTACCGTCACTTCCGATGCAGGTAAGGAGTATAAGTGGAGCGATGATAATAAGGACGGACTGATCTACCATACAGACGTTCCGAACGGGACATACAGCGTGGTGATGGAGGAACTTCCCGAAGAGGAAAAGGATAATTATCTGCTTCCGTCCAACGTATCCGGGGTCAAGGTAACCGACAAGATAGAGTATAAAAAGGTCGATGTGGCCGATGAGGTTAAATCCGAGGCTGAAGTAAACGTTGCGGCCGAGGATACCGCCGTCCAGGATACGGCAATAGAATCCCAGCTTGCAGATACGGTGGAATGGGTGGAATCTACCAAGACCCTGATCAGTGGCTCGGATGATGGATATATGGAGATAGATAAAGGCAGTATAAGCCTGACTACTTCAAGGGTGACAGTACAGGAAAGAGACCTGGTCGTGGAAACGGGAATCTGGCAGATGCCGGTTATGAGTGCCGAACCCGAAACTACCGTTGTCAAACTGATGGCGGAGGGAGAAGAAAGCGGAGAGACGATTAAACCCGGCGGTGATGACAGTACCTCCGAGAATACCGATCAGAATACAAACGAGGAGGATGAAAGCGGGGACAGCTCGAAAACCGAAGAAGAAAAAAAGGATGACGAGGAGTCGGGCGGTGACGCTGAGGTCGTGTCGGATGATAACCATATTTCATCGGTATCGATAAGCAGCAACAGCATCAGTCTGAAGGTCGGTGATACATACGGCCTGAAGGCGAGCGCCAGGAGAGAAAACGGAGATGACGGGGGAACAGTTTCCTGGTGGTCGTCCGATGAGAGTATAGCTACCGTTTCGGACGGAACGGTAACTGCGGTAAGCAAGGGAACTGCGACCATTACTGCCATAAGTGATATGGACGGGAGCAAATCCGCAAGCTGTAAGGTTACGGTTTCGGATCCGGATGAAAAGACGGACAACGAAAATGTGAATATCGATTCCCCGAAACTGAAAGACAGCAGCGGAAACCAGGTTTATATAAAAAATTCCTCCGGTGAGTATGTACCTGCGACTCAGGCGGACTATGACAGCGCCGATAAGTTCTATATCAAAACCACCGGTGATAACGCCGTGTATATGTACACCGGATGGCAGACCATTGACGGCAATACATACTTTTTTGATAAAAACGGAAATTACGTGACCGGGGAACAGATCATTCAGGGAGCGCGTTATACGTTTAACTCCGATGGACATCTCTCAACCGGCAGTGGTACTATGGGTATAGATGTATCCAAGTGGAACGGATCCATAGACTGGAATGCGGTCAAAAATGCGGGTGTCTCGTATGTTATTATCCGTTGCGGATACAGGGGATCCAGTACCGGAGCTCTGATCGAGGATCCCAAATTCAGAGCCAATATATCCGGAGCAAAAGCAGCCGGACTTGCAGTCGGAGCGTATTTCTTTACTCAGGCCGTTAATGAGGTAGAGGCCGTGGAAGAGGCGTCCATGGCAGCGAGCCTTTGCGGAGGCTACGGTCTTTCACTGCCGATCTTCCTGGATGTAGAAAGCTCCGGAGGCAGAGGAGATTCTATAGGGGCGGATATGAGGACGGCAGTGGTCAAGGCCTTTTGCCAGACCGTCAGGAACTCCGGCTATGCGGCAGGCGTTTATGCCAATAAGACCTGGTTTACCGAAAAGATGCATATTTCACAGCTTACGTCATATAAGATATGGCTTGCCCAGTATGCGGCTTCGCCAACTTATACCGCTTCCCGGTACGACTACTGGCAGTACTCGTCCAAGGGCAAGATCTCGGGTATCAGCGGAAATGTGGATCTGAACATAAGATATTAGTTACAGGAGAGGTATTACAAGTTGGACAAAATAGCGGTACTTATACCATGCTATAATGAAGAAAAAACAATAACCAAGGTTGTGACAGACGCCAGAAGGATCCTTCCGGAGGCGACAGTATATGTATATGACAATAATTCGTCGGATGCCTCGGTCAGGCTGGCACAGGAGGCCGGCGCTATAGTCAGGCACGAGTATGTGCAGGGTAAGGGCGCAGTTATCCGGCGGATGTTCAGAGAGATCGAAGCCGAATGCTATATAATGGTTGACGCGGATGATACCTACCCGATGGAAAATGCCCCCGAAATGGTCAGGCTGGTGGAAGAGCATAATTCAGATATGGTGGTGGGAGACAGGCTTTCATCCACGTATTTTACGGAAAACAAGAGGCCGTTTCATAATTTTGGCAACTCAATAGTACGCGGCACCATCAACCGTCTGTTTGACTGTGACGTAAAGGATATCATGACCGGATTCAGGGCATTCAGCTATAATTTTGTCAAGACGTTTCCTGTGTTATCGCGGGGCTTTGAGATTGAGACCGAGATGACGATCCACGCGGTTTACAATCATATGCAGATCGACAATGTTATCGTAGATTATCGTGACCGTCCCGAGGGGTCGGAATCCAAGCTGAATACGTATTCCGACGGGATCAGGGTTCTGTTTACGATACTCAAGCTGTACAAGGATTATAAGCCCATGTCTTTTTTCAGCCTGCAGGCTTTGGTGCTTACGCTTATTTCTACGGCGTTTCTGATACCGGTATTGGTTGAATATGTGCAAACGGGGCAGGTTGCCAGATTTCCTACTCTGATAGTGTGCTGCTTCGTATATATGGCCGCCATACAGTCTGTTTTTTCGGGCATGATCCTGTCTAATCTGGCATTGGCAAACAGGCGGGAATTTGAATTTAATCTGACCACACTCAAGGCAAGAGAATCCCGAAGTGAGTAGTGCTATGGACAAAAGCAGGAACAGAGGTCTTGATATATGCAGGATCATAGCCTGCGCCCTGGTCATTATCAACCACAATAATTCTAAGGTCATGCTGCAGGTGATCCCCGGATCGATGGCCTGGTATGTGACAGTGGCCGTTGTATATCTGACCAAGATAGCGGTTCCTGTCTTTTTTATGATCACGGGATATAATCTTCTGCACCGCATCGATGACCGAAGGGCATATTTTGCGAGAATAGTCAGGATGTCGGTGATTCTTGCCGTATTTACTCTGGCTTACTTCGTGTGGAAATGTCTGATAGGGGTATATGATCCCGGCGAAAGCGGAAATCCGGTTGCCGGCTTTGCTCTTGGCTATATAAGGGTGCTGTTCAGGGATACCGTTACCGACTCATATTGGTATATGTATACTTATCTCGGCATTCTTATCGTACTTCCCGTATTACAGCATATAGCAGCTGCGGCAGAGGGCAGGACCATCTTTACCGTAATGATGATCATGAGCGTACCCCTTTCTCTGATCCCCACAGCCGGATTGTTTGTCCGGGGATTTAATCTGTCTGAATATTTTGTGCTTCCCGGAGTTACAACAGCAGTTTTTTATCTGTTTGCGGGACACCTAATGTATCTGTACAGGGACGTAAAAGGTGCCGGAGTATGGCTTCAATGCCTCATATTTGCGGCCGGATTTGCATTAAACATGTGCTTTATGCATATGGAGTATAATATGTCTGACGGATCGGCCTTTTTGTCACAGTCCGAGATCCACAGTCCCGGTATAATTGCCTGCAGCGTATCATTCGCTATGGTAATGTTCCGATGCGGATCGCTGTACCCTGTTATCGAAAAGACAGTCGGAGTACTGGCTCCGCTTACATTCGGCGTATATCTGATCGGCGATTTTATGTGCTCGACGACACATATGGTATATTACAGTCTGTGTGCGCACATGAACAGGCTTGCTGCCGTAGCGATACAGGATGTCGCAGCTCTTGCGGCTGCCTTTGTTATCGTGTATCTGGTCAGATTGATACCGACGGTGAAAGGGTGGATATGATAATGAACTCTAAATTCGTAAATAAGTTCAGGGAAAACCGGTTTGTATATATATCAGCATTGGTGATCATCGGTGCTTTTATTGTGTCCTGCACAGTAGGAATGCTTTCGGAGTTTGGGATGCATCCCGATGAGTATGATGTAAAGGCGTGCCTGGACTGGTGCGAAAGCAGATGGATCTGGCCGGATATGAGGCTTGAGGGTGAGGGCCTGGGCGATACATACAGCGGGTACGGATTTACCAAGGTATGCAATAATACTCCCTATTTTCTGATATTTAGCAAGATTTCTTTTATATTCAGACAGTTCATGCATGTTTTTCCGTATTATCGAATGCCGGATCTTCTGCTCATGCTGATCATGACCGTTTATATACTAAAAAATCTTAAACGTCGTAACTATATGATGCTTGGATTCGGTATAGTGGTACAGGCATGGTATATTTTTTCATATCTTACTTACGATGCAGAGGACTATTTCCTGGGCTTTATAAGTATGGTCATGCTCGCGGATGAGGAAAGCTTTCTGTGGAAGACACTTAAGCGAGAACATAAATATGCTGTTCCCTGTGTACTGCTGGGAGTGATGTATGGCGTGATAATGCTTTCGAAATGGGGCTATTACGCTGTTTTGGGAATGACATTTATCACACTGGTGACGCATTTAATTAAATCAGAAATTAATATTCACAAGCAATTACTGGTTAAATATCTTATCATTCTCGGGGTTGCGTTTGCGATATTCGGTGCGAGGTTTTCCCTCGATCTCTATTACTATGGTTTCGATAAGGATTCCGTCAGTCTGGAAATGGAAGAGAAGTGGTGCGATTATGACAAGAAACCGTCGACTCCCATAGAAGAACAGCAGATAAGCTGGAGGATCAAGAGCAAGGGATACCCTGCCGGCCGCGTTTTTGAACTTGAGCCGCACTGGTTTCTTAAAACATACAGATCGTTTGCGGGAGCGCGGATCACTGCCTCTGGAGAGAATATATATTATATTGTAATGGCTGTTCTCTACGCGGTCATATACGTGTGGATAGGCATATCCCTGTGCCGGTCGGGAGATTCTGTACTGTTTATCGGCGGTACTGCTCTCAATCTGTTTCTTATTGCGGCATCATTTACTTTTTCGTATGAGTATGAGATCCAGCCTCAGGGGAGATATCTGCTTCCGATCGCTCTGATCACATGCTTCCTGGGAGGACGTGCGCGTACCATCTGGAGGAACCGGTACTTCAGGTTTTGCGTGGCTCTTGCCGGATGTCTGTCCGTGGCTTATTATGGTCTGTTCGAAAGCCGTAAACTGATAGATCTTACTTATGCCCGAAGTCTGTTATTTTCCGTGAATAAATGATAAAATAAATTATCTATGTGTACGTGGAGGTGGCTGAAGGCCTGTAGCAGATGAATTCCCGAATCGTCAAGCACTCAATTATCATGGGAATAACGATGTTCGCTCTGATCATGGCCGTTGTGGTCCTGACCAACTGGGATACCGTGAAGCGCAAGCTCGGTATCCGGAGCAGGAATGAGGTCACGGTAGCGGCTGAGGATCCGGAGTTTACTGGCGGACAGGTTGGTGATGACCTTACCGCGTTCATGAAGGACGAGAACTTTTTTGATAAAAAGCAGTATACACCGGGAGTCAGGGTTGAGAACGGTATCAAGGTCAATGTGATGATGGATTCAGTGGGGCAGGACCTGCGGATCATGGTCATAGATGCCCTGGGGAATCTCGCGATAGGTGCGCCGTTTGAAGCGGAGATAGAGAATACTGGACGATATGTTGATGAGGATCGTGACGGTATCATATATGTGGAACACCTGAGAGAGGGTGAGTATTACGTCAGATTATCAGAGCGTGAGGGTTATATAGTCCCTCAGACCAAGACGATGATCAAGATCAGTAAGACTCTGGAGTACAAGGCTCTCAGCGACATAGCTTATCTGATACTGACCGAGGATGAGGTGGATATCACCGCCGATGATACCGAGACAAATACCGCACTTGCGGAGGCGGACGGTACGGAGCATACGGCAGTCGATTATTACGATGCCGCCGGAAAGATCGGTATAGACGTTTCCAGATATAATAAGGAGATCGACTGGGAAAAGGTCGCCGACGACGGTATAGAGTATGCGATCATCCGATGCGGGTACAGAGGCTCATCCTCAGGATCGCTGGTCCTTGATTCGTATTTTAAGGACAATTGTCTCGGGGCTATCAAGGCCGGGATCCCGATTGGCGTATATTTCTTTTCCCAGGCCGTAAATGAGACCGAAGCCATAGAAGAGGCCAGCATGGTCATCGAGGAATGCAAGCTGTACAAGATAGACCTGCCGATATTTATTGATTCCGAATCGGCCGGTGGCAGGGGCAGGGCAGATAATCTGAGTAAGGATGACAGAACTGCGGTTACGAAGGCTTTTTGCGAGACTATAACCAATTCGGGTTACGAAGCGGGGGTCTATGCCTCCCGAAACTGGTGGAACAAGAGGCTGGATGCCGATAAGCTTACGGCTTATCATGCCTGGCTTGCGGAATATACGGACGAACCCGGGTATGATGGCTATTATGACTACTGGCAGTACACCTCCAAGGGTACGGTAAAGGGTATAGAGACCAGAGTTGACTTAAACGTCCGATACAGATGACGTAGTAGATATACAATACTTATATATGTTACAGGAGGTTTAAACATGGGCAGGATCACGGTTGAAACATGCCATATCGATGGACTGAAGGTAATCACACCTCAGGTTTTCGGGGATTCGAGGGGATATTTTGTGGAAACATATCATAAACAGGCATATGCGGAAGCGGGTATCGACGCGGAATTCGTACAGGATAATCAGTCTGCATCCAGATATGGGGTTCTGAGAGGGCTGCATTTCCAGATCAATCATCCGCAGGCTAAGCTTGTGAGGGTAGTTTCGGGCGAGGTTTTTGACGTGGCGGTCGATATGCGTAAGGGCTCTCCGACCTATGGTCAGTGGTACGGAGTGATATTGTCCGCAGATAACAAAAAGCAGTTCTTTATTCCGGAGGATTTTGCTCACGGATTTCTGGTGCTGTCGGATTATGCCGAGTTTTTCTATAAGGTAACCGATTTCTATCATCCTGACGATGAAGGCGGAATTATTTACAACGATCCCGATATCGGAGTGGAATGGCCGATCCCGGAGAATATGGTTCTTATTCTTTCCGAAAAGGATACCGGATGGGGCGGGATCAGGGACTTGAACAGGTAATGACGGGGCGCAGATCAGACGATAAACCGCATACCGTTAAAAGAGTCGTTATAACCGTAGTAGTGCTTCTGTGCATTACGCTGGCCGTTTTGGTGTTCTTTCATAACAATCCGTTGGATGATCCGGGCACGGCCAGGCTCAAAAAGATCAGCGGGATATCGCTGATCACTGTTTCGTGCGTTCTCTTCTGTATCTTTTTTGACCAGCTCAAGGTCATTCCGGTGGAACTCCTGCAGAGCCGCAAGCTCATCTGGAAGCTGGCAAAGAATGACTTTAAGAAAAGATACGCGGGTTCATATCTTGGAGCGGTATGGGCGCTTGCACAGCCGGTTGTCACGGTACTCATGTACTGGATAGTGTTTGATAAGGTCTTTAATACCAGATCCCAGATGGTAGCCAGCGGCGTGGAGGTTCCGTATGTGTTGTTTCTGACCGCGGGACTGGTTCCCTGGTTCTTTTTCCAGGAAGCAATGAATCACGGGATGATGGCCATGATAGAGTACAATTATCTGGTCAAAAAGGTAGTCTTTAATATCTCTGTACTGCCTATCATCAAGGTGATCGGTGCCTGGTTCA
Source organism: Lachnospiraceae bacterium (assembly GCA_017460885.1). GTDB lineage: Bacteria > Bacillota > Clostridia > Lachnospirales > Lachnospiraceae > XBB2008. Next base: position 110,561 of record JAFUAB010000008.1, on the reverse strand, counting down.
CGCATGCGTTCTTTACGATGATCCTTCTGACAGTGGCTTCATTTTACGGATATTATCCCACGGTCTATACGATCCAGATCATTTATTACAGCCTCTGTCTTTTCCTGCTGGTTCTTGCGCTGAGCTATATTAATTGCGCAATAGTTGTTTTCTTCAGGGATCTTCAGCAGATCGTGGCTATCATGCTTCAGATAGGCATGTGGGCAACTCCCATTCTCTGGGATATACATATGGTTCCCGATCCGTTAAAGCCGATATTTAAACTTAATCCTATGGTTTATATCGTCAACGGATTCAGATTTTCGGTATATGGAGACGAATGGTTCTGGCAGCATTTTTATTCCAGTGCATATTTCTGGATACTGCTGTTCCTGCTATATACCGTTGGCGGTATGATGTTTAAGAAACTCAAAGTACATTTTGCGGATGTGCTGTGATCAGCCTGACGAGGAAAGAAATGCCTGATTCCGATTTTGCCATCAAAGTTGAACATGTAGACAAGGTCTATAAGCTCTACGAGAAACCATCTGACAGACTGAGGGAGGCTTTGGGACTTTCCAGGTGCCGTCATACCGATCACAGTGCTCTTAAGGATGTCAATATGACTATCCGAAAGGGTGAGACAGTCGGGATCATCGGCACGAACGGATCCGGTAAGTCCACCATTTTGAAGATAATCACAGGAGTTCTTTCGCCCACTGCGGGTACGGTTACCGTGAATGGACGCATTTCCGCACTTCTGGAGCTTGGTGCCGGTTTTAACATGGAATACAACGGAATAGATAATATCTATCTTAACGGGACCATGATCGGCTTCTCCGAGAAGGAAATAGATGAAAAACTTGGTTCCATACTTGAGTTTGCCGATATCGGGGAATATATCTACCAGCCTGTCAAAACGTATTCAAGCGGAATGTTTGTCAGACTGGCATTTGCGGTAGCGATCAATATCGATCCCGAGATACTGATAGTCGATGAGGCACTCTCGGTCGGAGACGTTTTCTTTCAGGCCAAGTGTTATCACAAATTTGAAGAATTCAAGGAGATGGGCAGGACGATCCTGTTTGTCAGTCATGATCTGAGTTCCATAGCCAAGTACTGTGACAGAGTGATTCTGCTCAATCAGGGTATAAAGCTCGGTGAGGGCGGTCCGAAGGAGATGATAGACGCCTATAAAAAGGTTCTGGTTGGCCAGTATGAGCTGCCCGGGACCGATGAAGCATCCGGGATCCATCTGCTGGATGACGAGGAAATACGTAAGGCGGCAGCTGCTGCGGCGGACGGTGTTAATGTAAACCCCGACCTGATAGAATACGGTTCGCAGAAGGCTGTTATCACCGAATACAGCATCCTTGACGAAAACGGAACCAGATCATCGGCCATAATCAAAGGCAGCAACTATACGATACATATGAAGGTTGAGATCAGAGAGGATATTCCCGGACCGATCTTCGCCTTTACCATCAAAAACATACGCGGGACGGAGATCACCGGAACCAATACAATGATAGAGAAAAGCTTCCTTGAACCTGTCCATGCGGGTGATATTAAGGAAATAGATTTTACACAGCATATGAATCTGCAGGGAGGAGAATATCTGATCAGTCTCGGGTGTACGGGCTTTGAGGAAGATGTATTTACCGTTTATCACAGACTGTATGATGTTATGGGCCTTACAGTGGTGTCGGATAAGGATACTGTGGGATATTACGATAGCGAATCGACCGTTATTGTTAAATAAGGATATAATTTATGCAACTTCCTTTCGAGACGGGAACAAAAAAAGATAAAGAGATCATCGGCAGGGTCACACTTGATCTGAGCGTATATTCCGGAGAGGATCTCTATTGCGACGGCAGTGTAGAGGATGAATTGCTGGAGATAGCCAGAGACAGATCGGAGGCTGAGTATCCCGGCATCATAGAGGAGTCCGGAAGCTGGCCGATACTCTATCATCTGTCTCCCCTCAGGGAGAATATCGTTGAGTGGCTTCCGATTGACAAAAATATGAAGGTCCTGGAGATCGGAGCCGGCTGTGGTGCGATCACGGGTGTACTGTCCCGCAAGGCCGGCCGTGTGGATTGCGTCGATCTTTCGTTTAAACGCAGCAGGATCAACGCATACAGACATATGGATTCGGAAAATGTGACTATCCATGTCGGGAATTTTACTGATGTGGAAAAGGGGCTCGCACGTGACTATGACTATATTCTGCTGATAGGAGTTTTTGAATATGCCCAGAGCTATATCGATTCCGCAGATCCGTATGGGGATTTCCTCAGGACGATCGGCAGCCATTTAAAGCCCGGTGGTTCCATAGCCATAGCGATAGAGAACAGATTCGGGCTCAAATACTGGGCAGGCTGCGCGGAAGACCATCTGGGCACGTATTTCAGTTCGCTTGAGAACTATCCCGACGGAGGAGTGGTCAGGACCTTTACCGACAAAGCCCTGATCGGGATAGCGGAGGAATGCGGTTTCGGGGAACACAGGATGTATTATCCCTATCCCGATTATAAATTCATGACAAATCTGTATTCCGACAGACGTCTTCCGCAGAAGGGGGAACTTAAGCTGAATATCCGGAACATGGATCGTGACAGATATCTTCTGTTCAATGAAAAGAATGTCTATGATTCGATCCTCGATGAGGGACTGTATCATCTGTATTCCAATTCATATATGCTGATCCTGGGCAGCTGCCCGGATACGGATTATGTGAGATATTCCAACGACCGCGCACCTGAATGTGCGATATGTACGGAGATAACCGAAAAACACGGCAAAAAGCGTGTGATCAAAAGAGCACTTGATCCCCGTGCCCGTGCGCATCTGGAGAGATATGCCGAAAACTGCCGAATGCTGACGGAGAGATATAAAGACAGCAGATTGAGGATAAACAGAGCGGTAATGACCGGCGGCGGCAACGCTCTCGAGATAGAGTATGTGGAGGGTGAAACCCTGGAATCCCGGTTGGATTCTCTTCTGTTTGATAATGATACCGAAGGATTTGTCAGGCTTTTTGATGATTATCTTGACAGGATCTCATATGGAAGCGATACAGCGAAGATTACGGATATCGATCTTATCTTCTCCAATATACTGATCAACGGGGATGAGTGGACTGTAATCGATTATGAGTGGACGGTAAAGGAAAGCTGGACTGCGGGACAGCTTGGATTCAGGGCGGTTTATTGCTATATTCTCGAGGATGAAAAACGGCAGAAATTAGATCTGGATTTAATTTTAGGCAAACTGAACATCTCCGATAAACAGGCGGAGGAGTATCGGGAAGATGAGATGAGGTTTCAGAAAAACGTTACCGGTAATCACAGATCACTGGACGAGATCCGCGAGAGGATAGGCAACCGTGTGATCGTCCCCGGGGATCAATCGTGCTCGGATTCCGGATCGTTGTCTCTAAGGCCCCAGGTTTATCTGGATTCCGGACGCGGATTCAGTGAACAGGAATCTTTTTTTGAGGAAGAACTTCCCTTTACCGCGGTCATACCGGCCGGGGTAAGGACAATCCGGATCGATCCCTGCAGCGAATTCTGCATAGTTTCGATAGGAGGGATCTTCTGGAACGGAGAACGTATGAAGCTTTCCGGTTTGGGATTTAAGACCAACGGGAAACGCATCGGGGCGGATACCTATGCGTTTGCGACATCGGATCCCGGTTTTACATTATCACTCAGGAATCATACGGACAGGACTGAGAATGAATTGCGGGTAGAAATGACCGTGACCGTATTGGATGCGGAAACGGCAGGACGGATCGGACGGTAGATATGGCTTTCGAAGAATACACCTGGGAGCGGTATTACGAGGATATCTTCCGCAGGCAGAAGAAATACAACAATAATCTGGCTGTTCAGATCGGTGAAAAGGATTCAAAGACCGCCGAATTGCAGGCGCAGCTTGACAGGGTGACCGGCAGTACCTATTGGAAGCTGCTGGCTCCGGTGCGCAAACTGTATTCCGGACTGAAGGGTACGGGCAAACAGATCCCGCAGCCGGATGCTTCGGTTGATACGGCAGATGAGGATCTTTCGACTCTGTATGAAGAAAGAAAGTGGCATTTCGAGGATTATTATGCCGGCTGGATCGCAAAAGACGATACGGAGAATAACTATACCTCATATCGGAACTCAGGGATGACCCGTATCAGGGAATCGGGCTTTCACATCATCAATATAGAAGACTGTAAAGGAATAAAGGTTCCTTTTGACTTAGAAGAGGCTTCGAAATGGCTTCTTTTTGTATCCGCGGCGGGACAGCTTGCCACGGGATACGCTGACAGGATCGGTGCCGAACTTGCGGAGCATCCGGGTGCGGTGATCGCTTATGCCGATGAGGACTGGTATTATAACGTATCCGGAGGCATCCATCGGATCGAACCGAACTTCAAACCGGATTGGTCTCCCGATACTCTCGACAGCTTTTTTTATTTTGGAAATATCGCATTGATAAGAACCGATTTTGCGGTCCGCGCCCACTGGCTTGGCTCATCGGATCCCTATGCCAATATCTATGATCTGTTTCTGCAGGCTTCCGACAGCCTCGGGAAGCATATAACCGAACCCGGAGTCCTGCATATTTCACAGGTACTGTATCATAATGACGGAAATAAATACGTGGATACGAGCAGGTTCGGAGATGCGGATAGCGGCAGAAACGACTGTTATTCATTGTGGAAGAGTACTTGTACACGATTAAAGGAAGATTTGGAGAACGGTCGTCTCACATGGGGAGCTGAGGCCAAATACAACGGGATCAAGCGGCGCAGCTTCGATCGTCGACAGGTTAAAGCAGGCTTTATCGATTCCCAGGATGGAATAACAAAGCATATTTTATATAAAACGGACGTTGAACCGCTCGTATCGGTTCTGATCCTGACCAGGGATCATCCGGAGGTGCTTGAAAAGCTGCTGTTCAGCTTCGCGGAGCGCACGGATTATACGAATCTGGAATTTGTGATAGTGGATAACGGATCTACGGCAGAGCACAGAACGGATTATGAGAATCTTACGGACAGGATCCTTTCGGAGTTCCCGCATAAATATATATACGAACCGAGGGATTTTAATTTTTCGGCGCTATGCAACACAGCCGCCTCTCATGCGGCAGGTGATCTGCTTCTGTTCATGAATGATGATATCGAAGTCGTGCAGAAGGACTGGCTGCGCCTGATGGCGGGATATGCCGTGCAGCCTCATATCGGAGCGGTCGGAGCCAAGCTGCTGTATGCGGACACGGATCTGATCCAGCATGTCGGCATAACTTCTATGGAGATAGGTCCCTCGCACAAGCTTGTGATCTTCCCGGATGATGTACAGTATTATTATGGGAAGAACGTTTTTCAGACGGATGTGCTCGGCGTGACCGCTGCCTGTCTTATGATCTCTGCACAGAAGTTCAGACAGGTCGGAGGGTTTGATGAAAGCTTTCCGGTCGCATATAACGATGTTGAGCTTTCCTTCAGGATCACCGGGGCCGGATTTGTGAACCTGCAGTGCAACGGAGCCTTGCTCTATCATCACGAGTCTCTGACCCGCGGAAAGGATGAAGGTGACGGAGATAAATGGGACAGGCTTTTAAATGAAAAGAAAAGACTGTATCAAATCCATCCTGAATTTTATGGATACGATCCATATTACAACTGTAATCTTATCGGCAACGAATCCAATTATCTGAGTAATTGCGATTTCGGATACAATAAATCAACCCGGTGTGAAGTAATCAGACAAAATGATGAAAGAAATCTTGCAGAAATACCGGGTGATGAGTACCGGATTTCGGTGGATTTTGCAGGGCTTCATTCAAAACTGAACCTGGAAGAGCCCGAAATCATTGAAATCCGAGGCTGGCTGTATATGCCCGGAAGGGATAACGGACTGCTGGGATGCGATCCGGTCCTCAAAAACATAACGAGTGGAATTGTTTATGAGCTAAAAAGTTATGCAATGCCCAGACAAGATCTGGAGGCTGCTTTTCCAAACGAAAGAAATATCGGCTTATGCGGCTTCGTCGGACGTGCACTTAAGGATGATTTAACGGCGGGGAAATATCGGATCGGCATAAAACCCAAGCGGCTAAAACATGATTTAATCGAGTGGGAAACATCGAAAAACGTGATATTTACGGCAAATACGATTACCGTTTGATCTGCGGGCACGAAAGTTATCCACTTTTGAAACAGAAACGGAACAGGACAGATGAAAGAAGAGCTTGAACGTCTGAAAAAGGAATATAAGGCTGAGAAACAACGCACAGCCGCACTGGAAACACGATTATCCGAGGCAACCGCACAGATGAATGCCGTTTCGGAGCGTGTGAGCAGGATCAAGGATTCCGCTTTGTGGAAAGCCAGCAAGCCTGCGCGAGACCTTATCCACCTTTTGCAGAGAACAAGACAGAGACTCGGGGCATACGGATCTGTTCGGGGGATCCTGCGCAAGATTGATTCCAAGTCTCAGGAGAGACGTGCGAGAACGAGTCACGGCACCGGATCATTCCCGGACGAAACGCGACGCAGGCTGGAATCGGAGACAGTTTTTAACAGGAATATCGTATTTTCGATACTGGTTCCGCTGTACAATACGCCGAAGGGGTTTCTTACCGATATGATCGATTCGGTGATCGCACAGACATACGGATGCTGGGAACTGTGTCTGGCTGACGGTTCCGATGCGGAGCACGGCTATGTCGAAGAGGTCGTTGAGGGCTACAGGGTCAGGGATTCACGAATTGTATATAAGAAGCTTGAGTCGAATCTGGGTATCTCCGGTAATACAAATGCGTGTCTGGAGATGGCGACCGGCAATTACATCGCGCTTTTTGACCATGACGATATTCTGCATCCCTCGGTACTGTATGAGTACATGAAGGCAATCTGCGAGCAGGATGCCGATTATATATATTGTGATGAGACCACGTTTAAGGGAAACAGCGTGGACAATATGATCACTTTGCATTTTAAACCGGATTATGCAATAGACAATCTGAGAGCAAATAACTATATCTGTCATTTCAGCGCTTTTTCACGGGATCTGCTGGAGGGAATGGAGCTGTTCCGCAGCGAATTTGACGGCAGTCAGGATCATGACATGATACTGAGGCTTACCTCAAGGGCAAGGCACGTGGTACATGTGCCCAAACTAATGTATTACTGGCGTTCACACAAGGCATCCGTGGCCAGGGACATCGGTGCCAAAAGCTACGCCATCGATGCGGCCAAAGGAGCCGTGGCCGATCATCTGAGATCCTGCGGATACGAGAACTTTGAGATCACATCCACACGTGCTTTTGAGACAATATTCCGGATCAGATATGAGATACAGGGGGATCCGAAGGTTTCGATCGTGATCCCTAACAAGGATCATACGGAGGATCTGACGAGGTGCATCAATTCCATTATTGAGAAGAGCACATATGATAATTATGAGATCATTGTCGTGGAAAACAACTCCGTTACGGATGAGATCTTTGAGTATTACAAAAAGCTGGAGGCCTCGGATGCGGACATCAAAGTGGTCAGATACGAGGATGAATTCAACTTTTCGGCGGTATGCAATGCCGGTGTGAGGGCTTCCGGGGGAGAGTATATACTGCTCCTGAATAATGATACAGAGGTGATCACGCTTGACTGGATCGAAGAGCTGTTAATGTATGCGCAGCGGGACGATGTGGCGTGCTCGGGAGCAAAGCTGTATTATCCCGACATGACGATCCAGCACGCCGGGGTTGTGATAGGACTGGGCGCGCATCGGACGGCAGGCCATACACACTACCGGATGCCGGTAACAAATCTCGGATATATGGGAAGGCTTTGCTATGCGCAGGATGTGACTGCGGTTACGGGTGCATGTCTGATGGTATCAAGGGAGATCTACGATCAGGTCGGGGGACTGGACGAAAGCTTCAGAGTGTCGCTTAACGACGTGGATTTCTGCCTGAAGTGCAGACATGCCGGCTACCTTAATGTGTTTACGCCTTTTGCGGAGCTTTATCATTATGAGTCCGTATCCCGCGGTTCGGATGCCGAGGGGGCTTCGGCCGCAAGATATAATGAAGAATCCGAACATTTCAGAACCAAATGGAAGGAAGATCTGGAGGCGGGGGATCCCTATTATAATCCCAATTTCAGTCTGGACAGAAGCGATTATACAATTCTGCCCGCCAAATAGATGAAGGTTATGGTATACTTGGTAGGAGTGAGGCATTATTGGCAATCTGCTAAACTGAGGTATATCAAAAGAAAATAAAAAGTATTACAGGAGGTTACAAAATGAGTTATCAGGACGAGTATCGCAAATGGCTTGAGGATCCCTGGTTTGATGAGGATACCAAGGCCGAACTGAAGGCAATTGAGGGCGACGACAAGGAGATCGAGGACAGATTCTACAGAGAGCTTGAATTCGGTACCGGCGGTTTGCGAGGCGTTATCGGAGCCGGAACCAACAGAATGAACATTTATACCGTTCACAAGGCAACCCAGGGCCTGGCCAATTATATAATCAAGGCCGGAACCCAGTCCAAAGGTGTGGCGATCGCTTATGACTGCCGGAGGATGGGACGTGAATTTGCCGATGTGGCAGCTACGTGTCTGGCTGCAAACGGGATCAAGGCTTATGTTTTTGATGAACTCAGACCTACTCCCGAGCTTTCCTTTGCGGTAAGGGAACTTGGATGTACGGCGGGAATTAACGTTACCGCCAGCCATAATCCGCCTGAATATAACGGATATAAGGTTTACTGGGAGGACGGAGCCCAGGTTACACCGCCCAATGATACCGGCATAATCGGTGAGGTTCAGGCCATATCCAATTTCAGCGACTGCAAAAAGATGACAAAGGATGAAGCCATAGCGGCCGGACTCTATGAGGAGATCGGTTCCAAAATAGATGACAGATATATGTCCGAGCTTAAGAAGCAGATCATTCATCCCGAGGTTATAGAGGCAGTTGCAAAGGATATCAGGATCGTTTATACGCCTCTTTGCGGAGCGGGAAACAAATCTACCCGCAGGATCCTCAGTGAGCTCGGGTTTGAGAATGTATATGTTGTACCCGAGCAGACAGGTCCCGATCCCGACTTTACCACCCTGGATTATCCCAATCCCGAGGATCCCAAGGCATTTACTTATGCACTTAATCTGGCTAAGGAAAAGGACGCCGATATCGTGCTTGCGACCGACCCCGATGCCGACAGACTCGGCGTATATGCCAGGGATTCCAAAACCGGCGAATATATGGGCTTCACGGGTAATATGTCCGGCATGCTGATCGCCGAGTATATCCTCAGGGAGCGCAAGGCAGCAGGAACGATGCCCGCAAATCCGACTCTCGTTACCACCATTGTTACGACCAACATGACTTTCCCGATCACCGAGAGCTACGGTGTGAAGCTCATTGAGGTTCTGACCGGATTCAAATATATCGGCGAGCAGATCAAGCTTTTTGAGCAGGCCGGTAATAAGGATAACAACTACGTATTCGGCCTTGAGGAATCTTACGGATGCCTTGCCGGCACACATGCCAGGGACAAGGACGCCATTGTGGCAGTTATGATGCTCTGCGAAGTGGCCTCCTACTGCAAGAAGAATGGCAAGACTCTCTGCGATATGATGAACGAGATGTATGAGAAATACGGATACTTCAAGGAGACGCAGTATACGATCACTATGAAGGGCGCCGACGGAGCCAAGCAGATCCAGGCAACCATGGACAAGCTTCGCAATGATCCTCCCAAGGCGTTCGGAGATCTGAAGGTGCTTAAATTCAGGGATTACAAGACCGGAGTAGTACTTGACATGGAGACGGGGGCAAAGTCCGAAACAGGACTTCCCACATCAAATGTGCTCTATTTTGAACTGCCGGATAACAACTGGTGCTGTGCAAGACCCTCGGGTACCGAACCCAAGATCAAATTCTACATGGGAGTAAAGGGCACAAGCCTTGATGACGCGGCGGCGAGACTTGAAGCTCTGACAGAAGCGGTTAAAGCCAATATCTGATTAATAAGTTCTTTTATGCAAATGCCATGGCTCCCGGGAGTTGTGGCATTTGCCTGTATTTTGGAGAATCGCCGGATGAACCGGTATTTGAATTATCTCAAAAGAAACGGGATTTCCGATACATATTATGCCGTAAAGGAGCGACTTAAACTACGGAGAGGTCCTGCTTACAGCTACGTTTCACCCGGTGCAGCGGAGCTTGAGAGGCAGAGGGGGGAGTCTGAGGGACTGCAGGAGCGGCCTCTTATAGGAGTGGTCATGCCCGCCTATAATACTCCTGCCGGCTTCCTGAGAGAGGCCGTGGATTCGGTCGTCCGCCAGTCCTATCCGGATTGGAGACTTGTGATCAGCGACGCTTCCGACCAAGACTGCGTGGAAAGGATCGCTGGTGAGTATTCCGGCGATCCGCGCATAATCTATCTTAAACTGAATGAAAACAGGGGGATATCGGCCAATACCAACGAAGGTGTAACGGAGGCACTTAAAAGTGTGAACGGAAGGGCGTGTGACTATATCGCACTGCTGGATCATGATGATGTACTCACTCCCGATGCGTTGTATCATATGGCGATGGCGATCATGGATCCGGATCAAAAAAACCGTCCCCGTGATCCGGATCAAAAGAACCGTCTCCGTGATCCGGATCAAAAACCTGCCCTGCTATACTCAGACGAAGACAAGATGACCGCTGATGAAGCTTCGGGGTCAGTCATGTATTTCGATGATCATATCAAATATAAATTCAATTACGATTTAATTTTATCCAATAATTATATCTGCCATCTGATGCTGATACGCCGCGATATTGCTGCAAAGATCCGCTTCAGATCCGAATATGACGGGGCACAGGATTATGATCTTGTTCTGAGTACGATCCGACTGCTGTGCGGACATGGTGACGAGCCCGTTTCAGATCCCATACCGGTCACGGAGCTGGATAATCAGATCGTTCACGTAACCCGTGTCCTTTATCACTGGAGAAGTCATGCGGGCAGTACGGCGACCAACACTGCCAGCAAGTATTATGCTTACGAGGCGGGACGGGAGGCTCTTCGGGAACATATCAGGGTCATGTACGGCGAAAACGCCGGTGATGTTCGCCACAGCAGGCACCTGGGATTTTACAATATAGTCTGGGGACAGTCTTCAGCCGGCGACACCGGCCAGGCGAAGCCGGAAAGATCCGGAAGCGCTGTCGCTGCTTCAGACCGTCAAAAGTCCGGAAATCCGTCAAAAGAGGATATAGATACGTATATTTCCGGGATTTTTGCGATCCGCTCCGATATAGGAGCCGTGGCCGTCAGGGTATTTGACAGACACGGACGGATGTCGGAATGTATAGCGGACGAAAACGGCAACTGGCTGTATTCGGGTACCTTTAAGCATTATGCCGGCAGGTTCAACAGATTTGACTGCGCCCAGGATGTGGCTTTTGCCGATATAAGATATATAAGGGTAAGACCGGAACTTATGGATCTGCACCGGGAGTATATGGACAGGATCCGGGAAACCGGCGATCACGTCAGCATAAGCCGCGAATTTGCTGAGAAAATAAAGGAAAACGGATATATGATCATGTATATTCCGGTATAAACATGCATAAAACAACAGTATTGATACCAAATTACAACGGAAAAGACTATATAGCCGCCTGCCTTGACAGCATCGCGGCCGCAGGGGATTATCCGGTGATCATTGTCGATAACGGATCCTGTGACGGCTCCGCCGAGCTTATAGCTTCGAGATATCCCGGGGTACGGCTGATAAGGCTTCCCGAAAATACCGGGTTCTGTCATGGCGTCAATGTGGGACTGGAGAAGACGGAGACCGACTATGTGTTTCTTCTGAATAACGACACCACTGTCAGTCCCTCGGCCATTGAAGCTCTGGAAAATCGCATGGGATCGGATAGCCGCATTTTTTCGGCCCAGTCCAGGATACTGAGCCTGAAGGATCCTGAGCTGATCGACGACTGCGGGGATCTGTACTGTGCTTTGGGCTGGGCCTTTGCCCGCGGAAAGGGCAAACCGGCAAACGGACGCTACACTGCCCCCGACAGTGTGTTTGCCTGCTGCGGAGCGGCGGTAATGTACAGAATGTCCGTATTTGGCGATATCGGGTATTTTGACGAGGAGCATTTTGCCTATCTGGAGGATATAGATCTCGGATACCGTGCGAGGATAGGCGGATATACCAATGTATATGAACCCGGCTCCGTCATTTATCATGCCGGAAGTGCAACATCGGGATCGAGATATAACCGTTTCAAGGTGGATCTTTCCGCGCAGAACAGTATTTATCTGATATACAAGAACATGCCGGTCCCGCAGATCATACTGAATCTGCCGTTTCTTCTCGCCGGCTTCGCTATCAAGACGTTCTTCTTTATATTAAAGGGAATGGGATTTACATATATACGGGGTTTGCTCCGCGGATTTGCCAAATGCGGACGGGATATGGGAAACGGGCACAGGCATAAGGTTTCTTTTGAAATGAAAAACCTGTTCAGGTATATCGTTATCCAGCTTGAACTCTGGATCAATACGGTACGCAGGATAGGTGCCTGACCGTGATTACGGATAAAAAACCTCCCGCATTCCGGAGGCATGTCCGTTTGCGGGAGGAAAACTTCATATTATGTTTTGGAAAAGCCGGTTGATCCGGTGGTTCCTTTACAGATCTGAAGTACAATGAGGGCACTTTGTGGCCTTGATATTGATCTCGCTCTGGCAATGAGGACAGATCTTGGTGGTGGGAGCTGCGGCTTTCTCTTTCTTTTTTGCAAGCTCGGAAGCCTTGTTGATAGCCTTGACTATAAGGAAGATCACGAAGGACATGATCAGGAAGTTGATAATGGCTGTTACGAAGGCTCCCCAGCGGATATCCACACCGCCTACAGTTGCTACCATGTCGCTTAAGTCCGTGTCTGCGATAAGTCCGATGATGGGTGAGATGATGTCGTCAACGAGACTGTTTACGATCGCCTGAAAGGCCGCACCGATGATAACACCGACAGCCAGGTCGATCACATTGCCCCTGAGTATGAATTTCTTAAATTCGGCAAAAAAACTTTTCATAATGATGATTCTCCTTTTGCTAATGGATTTTGGGTCTGCCACAATATGTAGTCAACGAATTTAGTAATTGCCGTATGGCGAGCCATAATGCTGGAATTTATGGCAGTTATGGCTCGCCAAAGTGCAATTAATTAATTCGTTTACTATAAATATCCCATATCTTGTGGCGTAGCAATATAATTTTACAAGATATACCATATACAGGCAAGACAAAAAAATATGTTTTTTTCGGATCAGCTATTAAGTACCGGGGGAAAAATCCGATATACTAAGCAGAGATTTTAATGCTCAGATTGTTTTTGAAAGGAGTTGAGCGTAATGCGTATAGAAGCGTACAGTCAGATTCAGTCGATCTATCAGCCCAAGGCTGCACAGAGAACTGCTCCGACAGCCAAAACAGGGAGTTTCATGGATAATCTTCAGATATCCAGTATGGGTAAGGATATCCAGACAGCCAAGCAGGCGGTAGCACAGTCTCCCGATGTCAGAGCGGACATTGTTGCTCCTATTAAGGCGGGCATCGCTAACGGCACTTATTCGGTGAGCACCGAGAGCTTTGCCGACAAATTACTTGAGAAGTTTCAGGCTTCGGTGATCTAAAGTTTGGATTTAGGAGATTGACATGGCGTCTTTGATGGAAAACCTTATCGTTATCCTGGATGCGGAGTGTGCGGAATATGAAAAGCTGCTAAAGCTCACGCTCGCCAAGACACCTGTCATAGTCTCCGAAGATCTGAACGAACTGGCTCGAATCACGGATGATGAGCAGCTGCAGCTGTCTGTGATCCAGAACCTCGACAGGAAACGTGACGAGGCTCTTAAGGACATAGCCAGCGTACTTAACAGGGACGTTAACACACTTAATCTCAGGAAGCTTATAAAGATCATGGCGGGGAGGCCCTCGGAGCAGAGGGCATTGGCCAATTCGTATGACAGGCTGATAGCCGCCGCCAGACAGGTCGAGATGGTAAATGCCCGCAACAGCGAACTGATACAGAGCGCACTCGATATGGTTCATTTCAATATGAATATGCTCCAGTCGGCCAAAGCCGCACCGGAGAGTGCAAATTACAACAGAGGAGCATACAGTGCGGGCGCTTCGCTGGGGATCGACAGACAGTCCTTTGATGCAAAGCAGTAGGTGATTCGATATGTCATTGATGAGTAACTTATATTTGGGCAATACCGGACTCCGGATTGCATCAAATTCACTTAATACAACTGCACACAACGTCACAAATACAGACACTGATGGCTATACACGCCAGCAGGTCTCTTTGTCTACAAGTCCTTATGTGACTATCTCAAAGGAATATGCCATCGGATATTCCCAGCTGGGGCTCGGTGTCAACTATGCCGAAACCAGACAGGTCAGAGATTATTTCCTGGATGTAAATTACAGAAGAGAATCCGGACGCAGCGAATTCTACGAAACAAGCGTGGATGCACTGCATCAGGTTGAGGATATCCTGGGCGAGTCCACGGGAGGCACCACCTTTACACAGGCTATGAACAATCTGTGGGAGGCCGCTCAGGAGCTTATCAAGGATCCCTGCAATGAGGTAAACCAGAACCTGCTTGTTACCAGGAGCTATGAGTTTATCACCCGTGCGGGAGACGTATACAATTCACTTGCGGATTACCAGCTTAACCTGAATATAGATATCAGGGACAGCGTTAACGATATCAACGATATGGCGGCCAGACTCGAAGAGCTGAACAATGCGATAGTTCAGATAGAGTCGGGCGTAGAGAATGCCAACGATCTGCGTGACGAACGCAATCATATAATCGATAAGCTGGGGCAGTATGGCAATATCACCTGGGATGAGAACCTTGAGGGATATGTGTCGGTCAAATTCGAAGGAACGGATCTGGTCAAGGGCGGGATCGTTAACCAGATGGCGCTCTATCAGGATCCCCAGACCGATTTCTATCATGTTTACTGGGCTCAGAATGCCGAGTATACACGTAACTCCGACGGCGACAGGGTCGTTATCCCCTCTACCGTTCCCGAAGCATACGTGTTTGATCTGAAGAGACCTATTTCTTCGGAGCTCTGTACGGATGTGGGTTCGCTGAAGGCTGCACTGTATGCCAGGGGAGATCACAACGCTACCTTTAAGGATCTGAACGATCCCATAGTATATGACAGGGAGATATCACAGTCGGTACTTATGAACGTGGAGGCCGAATTCGACTCCCTGATCCACAATATCACGACAAGCATCAATTCAATACTTATGGATGCTGCCGACAAGTCGGAGGTGTCTTTCCCGGGAGCCGACAATTACCTCAAGAATGCGGACGGGACATATCTTCAGCTTTTCCAGCTGAAGGTCGGAGACAACAATGTTTTCGCAGCCGACAGGACTCCCGACACTGATTCGATCAATGATTACAAGCTGTATGACTATTGGAACGGTACGAATTATTACGTATCCGAGGATGGGAGAAATGTATATCCTACAGACGGCTTTACGGTTTCCAATATCATGATAAATATGGAACTCAGGCAGTCACCTTCCGCTCTCGGCTTCAGACTCGCTGACGGAAATGAGGACAGGGCCACGATGGAGAGACTGTCGACAGCCTTTACGGAGGAAGTCTATACCCTGAATCCCAAGGTTACAACTCCGGTGAGCTTTACGACCTTCTATAATTCGATGGTTTCACAGGTGGCTTCATCAGGTGAAGTATACAACACGATCAAGGATGCACAGGATCAGACGATCAACTCCATCGAAAATGCGAGACAGCAGATCCTGGGTGTCAATACGGATGAGGAACTGACCTTTATGATCCAGTTTCAGAACGCCTATAACGCGGCCAGCAGATATATCAATGTGGTGGATGAGATGCTTGAGCATCTGCTGACATCCCTCGGCTGACCGTAGAAAGGAGAGACTTATGCCTTCAACCTTTTTTGGATTACAAATAGCATATTCCGGACTTAAAGCAGCCAATGCCGCACTCAATACAACCGCCAACAACGTGGCGAATGTGGAAACAGAGGGCTTCAGCCGTCAGCAGGTCAAGACTGCGGCATCCGAGTCCATGAGAGTGTTTGCAACCTACGGATGTGCGGGAGCCGGCGTTGATACCCTTGCGATCGAGAGAGTCCGTGACCTGTTTTATGATGAAAAATTCAGAGACAATGAGACCAGGCTCGGGGAATATGAGCGCAAGGATTATTATATGTCCATAGTCGAGACATATTTTACCGATGATAACAAGACCGGGTTTAAGTCCATTTTTGACAATATTGTCAAATCCCTTGAGGAAGTATCCAAAAACTCCAGTTCCACCTCCACAAAATCCACTTTTGTGGCCGAAGTGAAGAGCATGGCCGATTATTTCAACAATATGGCCGGAGATCTGCAGGATCTGCAGAAGGATATAAATGACGAGATCAAGGTTCAGGTCGGACGTATCAATTCCATAGCCGAAGAGATCGCCACCATGAACAAGCAGATCAACGTTATCGAACTGACGGGTACTACGGCGAATGAACTTCGCGACAAGAGAGATCTGCTGATAGACAAGCTTTCACAGTATGTGGATGTCAAGGTTACCGAGACACCGATCTACAATTCACAGAATGAAGAGACCGGGGCCATGAGATGCATAGTCCAGATAGCGGGCGGACAGACACTGGTAGATGCCAATGAATTTAAGACTCTGACCTGTGTGGCCAGGAATTCATACGAAAAGGTATATCAGACCGATGCCGACGGACTCTATGACATATACTGGAACGATGCCGAACTGTTCAGACTCGATAATGCGGCAATGGGCGGATCCCTTAAGGGACTGGCGGATCTGAGAGACGGCAATAACGGTAATTACTTCAACGGTACGGTCAGGGATATCGGTATTACTACCGATGCCGACGGTCATATGGATCACACCGTCACGATAACCAGCAGAGATGATGATATGCTCAACCTTCATCAGTGCAACCTGTCGGATTCGGGCGGACGTATCATAATCGGTGCACAGGAATATTACTACAAGGACTGGAATGTGACCTACAATGACGACGGCACAGTTGAATCCTATATATTTACCATGGATGACGACAAGTGCGATCAGGTGGTTGACAGCAGCAAGATAGGCAGGGAGACCATGCTCGGCAGCTATTCCAAATATCAGGGCATCCCATACTATATGTCCCAGATGAACGAGTGGGTCAGGAATTATGCATTGGCGATGAACGAGATATTCGCATGGACCGGAAAGGACAGCCAGGCATATACCGCAAACGGAGAACGTGCGGGCATACTGGTCACCGCAAACAAGACCACGGATGATTCACAGTTTGGTTATGAGGAGCTGACAGGCACAAAGTTCGTAAAATCCGCAACGGATCCCATGGATGATACCTATGAAGCGTATACCAAAGCCGATATAATGGCCGGTATGACAGACAGCACCAAATATATCGACAACAGAAGATACTATCACATAACTGCATTTAATTTTTCGGTAGCCGACGAAGTCAATCTGGATGCTGATCTTCTGGGAACCAGGAGGGATTCATCCTACGGTGTCGAGGAGTGTGACAATATCTTTGAAGCGATCGATACCCTCAGAGATAAGGAAAAGCTGAGCTTCCGCGGATATAATGCAAGCGGATTCCTCGAGGCGGTCCTTTCGGATGTTGCGCTGAATACCAGCAATGCCAGAGTCTTTAACGACACCTACACCAGCCTGCATACCGTACTGGACAACCAGCGTACATCCATTTCCGGTGTGGACAGTGACGAAGAGGCGGTCAATCTGGTCAAATATGAGAATGCATATACCCTGGCGTCCAAGATGATCCAGACCTTCCAGGAGATCTACGACAGACTGATACTTCAGACGGGAGTATAAAGAGCTTTGCAGTTAAGGAAACGCCGATCAGACCGGTCTCTCCTTAAAAACCCCATAACCTGAGCATTATGAGGAGGTACCACGTATGAGAATGACAAACAAGATTATGCAGACCAACTCTCTGTATAATATCAATCAGACCAAAGTACAGGAAGATAAATACAATACCCAGCTGACCAGTCAGTCCAAGATCACCAGGCCTTCGGATGATCCCGTGGTTGCGATCAGAGCCCTGAGACTCAGAAGCAATGTGACCACAGCGGACCAGTATTATTCCAAGAACGCTCCCGATGCCGATAAATGGCTGACCGTTACAGCAGAGTCCATGAATACGATCACATCTGTGCTCACAGATCTGTATAAGCAGGTAGAGACAGGTGTTAACAAGGACTATACGGCTTCGGATATGCGCGTTCTTCTGACACAGATCCAGCAGAATACACATGAAGTGTTTGCCACGGGAAATCAGGATTACGCTGGCAGATATATCTTTACCGGATACAGAACGGATACCGCGCTTACCTTTGACAAGTCCCAGATCGACGCGTCGAGGCAGGTTCCGGAGTACAAGATAACCGAATATATCGATCCCGTTCAGCTGGATGTATTTAATTACACGGATTACAGCGTGTTTGATACTACGGCTTCGGCATCTACGGCCACAGAGCTTCAGATCACCAATGCGGACATCCACAGGATCAGGCTTTCCTATAAATCGCTTTCTGATGATGAAATGGCTTCGCTCAGTTATACTACCGTTAACAATTCCGTCTCCCCGGCGGTTTCCACGGTTCATGATGTGACTCCGATCATCCAGGTCTCTTCCGCGGAGGAGGCATATAAGATCATGACGGAGGTTGCGAACAATACTTATACCGGCAGCAGCTTCGGGGCGATATATGTGCCCTCATCGGGGGAATTGCTTTTTGGTAAGGAGCTTTATGATACCATGACGGAAGCCGTTGCGGACGGAGGTACCATTTCCACAACCTATACCAAGAAGGACTGGCTGGTAGATGATCTCAATCCCGAGCATTACTTCTATTGTGAAAAGAAAGCCGATGTCGATAAGACCTATGCCACTCCTATCAAATACAACGAGGAATATTTAAAGAACGGAAGTGTAGACACGGAGATCAGTTATGATGTAGGATATAATCAGACTATTCAGGTGAATACCAATGCGTCCGAGGTTTTTAATCCCTCCATCAAGAGAGATCAGGACGACCTGGAGAATCTGGTGAAGCACTTCGAGAAGATAGAAACTCTCAGAGAGTCTTATAAAGAGGAGCTTGCCGGATATGTTGAGGGTACCGCCGATTATATCAGATGCAAAAAGCAGTTTGATGCGGCCGACAAGGCTTATACCTATATAAGAGACGCGGTCAGCAAACGCTTCGGTGACCAGATATCCAGATACCAGCAGTATATGGATGAGACCAATGTGGCGATCACCAAAAACGGTACCAGACGTACAAGGCTGGATCTTATTACCGAGAGACTTGAGAGTCAGAAGGCTACATTTAAAGAACTCCAGGAAAGCAACGAAGGTATCGATATGACCGAGGTCGCCATACATCTGACAGCGGCTGAGACCACATATGATGCGGCGCTTATGGCCACCAGCAAGATCATGCAGAATAGTCTGATCAATTACATTTAATAATGGATGTATAAGGAGGTAGTGCAATGCAGATGCTTACAAGAGCTTTTGGGGAGATCGAGATCGATGAATCCAAGGTCATATCCTTTCCGGGCGGTATCATAGGATTCCCGGATCTTCAGAATTTTGTTCTGCTGTATGATGAGGAACAGGGAAGCAACACCGTGAAGTGGCTTCAGTCGGTAGAGGAACCCGGATTTGCCATGCCGGTACTTAATCCGCTTATAGTTAAAGAGGATTATAACCCTGCGGTTGACGATGAGCTTCTTAAGCCTCTGGGAGATATGTCCGATGAGGATATGGTTGTTCTTGTCACCATGACGGTACCTCACGAGATAGAAAAGATGACAGTTAACTTAAGAGGCCCTATCATTATCAATTCTGCCACACATAAGGGCTGCCAGATCATCATCGACAGTGATGAGTATAAGGTAAAATACCCTATTTACGATAAGCTGGCAGAGGCCAAGAAGGCAAGGGAAGGCGGTGATCAGTAATGCTCGCGTTATCACGTAAAAAGAATGAGGCGCTGATCATCAACAACAATGTGGAGATCACGATCCTCGAAGTCAAGGGAGATCAGGTAAAGGTTGGGATCGAAGCACCCCGTGAGATCCCGGTATACCGTAAGGAAGTATATTTACAGATCCAGGAGGCAAACAAGGCTTCTTCCGACGTGGCCGGCACCGTGGATGCACTCAAAAACCTTGGACTGTGATGATATTTCGATAACAGTATGTTAAAGATCCCTGCAGCCGGTAACAGCTGCAGGGATTATATTTTGTTCATTTCCTGTAACTATGTTATACTAACTTCTGTTATGGATAAAATATTAAATATTCTGATCGATTCGCAACATAAAAAGCTTGGGCTGCTCGACGAAATAATGGCTAAGTGCGATGAGCTTGACCGCTGTCTTGCATCGGAAATACCGGATATAGACCGTTACAATGAGCTTATGCGTGAAAAGAAAAGCCTGATCGATAAGATGACGCAGCTGGATGACGGCTTCGTGGCACTCTATGAACGGGTCTCACCGGGGCTTAGGGAAAATGCCGGTCTGTATGCCGGCAAGCTTAAGGAGCTGAAGGCACTGGTTACGGATGCGTCGTCCAGGACTGCGCTGATCCAGGCTCGCGAGCTGAGGACCAGAGCCAGGATCGATAAACTGGCCGCGCTCAGCACGACACAGACATCCTTTAAACCGGCGCGTGCTGATGCGGCGCGAAAATATAACAACGTTATGAACAAAACGACACGCCCCCGGTCGATATTTGTGGATCGAAAGAAATAAAACCAGCCCGCAGAAAGGAAGAGCATATGAGTATTAACCTGAAAGGACGCAATTTTCTGAAATTAATGGATTATACCCCCGAAGAGATCCTGTATCTGGTGGATCTGGCGGCGGATCTCAAGGATAAAAAGAAAAGGGGTATAGCACACGATACGCTTCACGGCAAAAATATCGTGCTGATATTCGAAAAGACCAGTACACGTACACGCTGTTCCTTTGAAACGGCTGCATATGATCTGGGAATGAACGTGACTTATCTGGATCCGTCATGCTCTCAGATCGGCAAGAAGGAGAGTATAGCGGATACGGCCAGAGTGCTGGGGCGTATGTATGACGGTATAGAGTACAGGGGATACGGTCAGGAGATAGTCGAAGCACTGGCAAAATACGCCGGAGTTCCGGTGTGGAACGGACTGACCAATGAATTCCACCCTACCCAGATGCTGGCGGATATGCTGACTCTCAGGGAGCATCTCGGGGAGATCAAAGGCGTTAAATTCGTATACATGGGTGATGCCCGTTACAATATGGGCAATTCGCTGATGATAACCTGCGCCAAGCTGGGGCTTGATTTTGTGGCCTGTACGGATCCTTCATATTTCCCGGGGCAGGAACTGGTGGATTATGCCAGGAAGGAAGCTGTGAGGAGCGGCGGAAGCATTACTCTGACCTCCGATGTACAAGAGGCATGCAGCGGAGCGGACGTCATATATACCGATGTGTGGGTTTCCATGGGAGAGCCCGAGGAAGTATGGGCAGAGAGGATCAATGTCCTCAGGCCCTATCAGGTCAACGAAAAGTGCTTTGAATACGCCAGCGACCGTGCAATCTTCATGCATTGCCTGCCCGCATTCCACGATCTGGGTACATCCATCGGCAAGCAGGTATACGAGAAATTCGGGATGTCCGAGATCGAGGTTACCGATGAGGTCTTCGAGGGTCCCAGAAGCGTGGTCTTCGATGAAGCCGAGAACCGTATGCACACCATCAAGGCCGTGATGAAAGCCACACTGGAATAAGTGATGAATCGGGGCAGCCCTGTGATGTGTTATGTAAACCACCCGCCGGGGCGACCTCACGTTTTGTTATGTTAACCAAGGAGATGATTCGAAATGTCACCATTGCTTATTGAAATACTGCTTTTTATAGTCGGTCTTGCATGCCTGGTCAAAGGAGGAGACTGGTTTGTGGACGGAGCTACCGGGATAGCTCACAGATTTAATATGCCTGAGGTCCTGATCGGTGCTACCGTGGTTTCGATCGGAACCACGATACCCGAGGTCATGGTTTCATCCACGGCTGCCCTGACAGACGGAGCAAGCGATATGGCATACGGTAACGCGATCGGTTCGATCATATGCAACACAGCTTTGATCGCAGCCGTCACGATGACCTTCCGTCCCGCTCCCGTGGAGAAGGAGAGCCTTAAGAAACCGATCATATTTTTCTTCTGTGCGGCTGCCTTTTATGTGGCGGTCTCATATATCTCGGGATACTTTTCAAGACCGGTGGGGATCATCCTGCTGGCTGTATTTATCGCATATATGATAACGGCCGTTAAGGATGCCAAAGCTCACGGTTCGGTCAAAGCAGCCGCTCCGGGCGGAGAGTCTTCCGCAGGCGGTACGGAGACAGCACGCAGTATGTCCGGTACATCGCTTCCCGCGGCAGAGGCGTTCGCTCCCGTTCAGACTCCCGTTGCTCCCGAAGAAAGCCGGATGACCGACGAATATATCGAGAATGTGATCAACCGATACGGTGAGGACGGAGAGAACGTAAAGTCCTTTGTCTTTGACGAAAACAGTTCCGGAGGCGATTCAAAAGCATCCGGATCATCTCCGGCATGTCAGTCGTCCGGTGCGGATCAGGGAAAAAAGGATCTCATAAGGTTTATAGCATTTCTGATATTGGGTGCCGCACTGATAGCTGTCGGTGCGGATCTGCTGGTCGATAACGGTACCCTGATAGCGGAAGCCTTCGGAGTACCTCAGTCCGTTATCGCCCTTACTTTTGTGGCACTTGGTACCTCACTGCCGGAGCTTGTTACCGCTATCACATCATTGGTAAAGGGACACAGCGACTTAAGCCTCGGCAATGTTATCGGTGCCAATCTCTTTAACCTGGTGCTGGTAAGCGGTCTGGCGATCACGCTCAAACCCTTCCATATCCCGGTTGAAAAGACCATCGCCGGTGTAAACGCGTCATTGGTTGTGGATATTCCGGTAATGATCGCCGTAATGCTGATCATGTGTCTGCCCGCACTGATCAAGGGCAGGATATACAGAGCCCAGGGGCTCTGTCTGCTCGGGATCTACGTGGCATATGTGGCATTCCAGCTTTTCTGATAAAGATAAGGAATACCGGGTTGTCCGGCATTTCTTTAACGGAGCGATCCGTTTACAGTTGTTAAATGTTTATGAAAAGGAAAGGAAGAGAACATGAAAAAAAGGATCATAGGTTTACTCATGGCATTCACTCTCGCTAACAGTCTTATGCTGACCGGGTGTGGAGGAAATTCGGAAAGCGCATCACCGGATGCGGATCACCTTGGCCGGATTCAGAGCTCCGGCAAAATAATCATCGCCATGGAGGGACAGTGGGCTCCATGGACTTATCATGACGAATCAGGAGACCTCGTGGGATATGATACCGAGGTCGGGCAGGCAATAGCAGATAAGCTCGGTGTAAAAGCCGAATTTATAGAAGGAGAGTGGGACGGACTCTTCGCAGGACTCGATGGCGGCCGGTATGACTGCATCATCAACGGAGTTGAAATCACTGAGGAAAGAAGTCAGAAATATGACTTCACTACCCCTTATGCATATATCAAAACAGCACTCGCTGTAGCGAGTGACAATACGGATATTTCTTCTTTTGAAGATCTGGCGGGGCATACCACCAGCAATTCCCTCGGATCAACCTATGCCGATCTGGCTGCCGGATACGGAGCCGAGGTCGCAAATGTAGATACATTGTCCGAAACCGTAAGCATGGTTATTTCCGGCAGAGCGGACGCTACGCTCAACGCCGAGGTTTCTTTTTATGATTATCTGTCGGAACATCCCGATGCCGCGATCAAGATCGTAGATATGACTGACGAAGCGTCACATGTATCGATCCCCCTTGTCAAAGGAACCGATAACGATACGCTTCGTGCGGAGATCGACAAGGCGATCGATGAGCTGCGCGCCGACGGTACGCTTGGGAAACTGTCTGAAAAATACTTTGGAACCGATATCTCATCCAAGTGATCATTTTTTGAGATGACGAGGTAACAGTTCACATGACAGACAGACTGATACAGATACTATTATCTTCTTTTACCAAAATCCTCATTCCCGGGATCAAGGTGACCATACCGCTTACGATAATCTCGTTTGCGGTCAGTCTGATCCTGGGTCTGATCCTTGCACTTGTAGAGATCGCAAATATCAAGGTTCTTAAACAGATCGCTTTTATCTACATCTGGATATTCAGGGGCACGCCGCTTCTGGTTCAGTTGTTTATCATCTTTTTCGGTCTGCCCGGACTTGGAATAATGATAGATGCTTTCCCGGCTGCGGTGCTGGCTTTCGGGTTAAATCTTGCGGCCTATAATGCGGAGGTTTTCCGGTCGGCGATCGAAGCTATTCCGAAGGGACAGACCGAGGCTGCGTATATGGTGGGCTTAAGCTACAGTCAGACTTACAGGAGAGTGGTGCTTCCCCAGGCCTTCAAGATCGCTTTTCCCAGCCTGTTTAACAACCTTATCAGCCTGCTGAAGGATACTTCGCTGGCATCCTCGATCACGGTCATAGAGCTTTTCACCGTTTCGCAGCAGATCGCCGCAAGGACCTATGAGCCCTTTGCGCTTTACTGTGAGGCAGCGCTCATATACCTGATCTTTTCGACTGCGCTGACCTGGCTCCAGACCCGGCTCGAAAAGAGATTTGTATGGACCTCCCGCAATAAACACTAAATGACAAATGTTCAGTATAAAAGGCTTAAACAAATCATATGACACAAACAAAGTCTTAAACGACATAGACTTTCATATAGACAAAGGTGAGGTCGTCGCCGTGATCGGCCCCTCCGGCTCGGGCAAGACAACACTCCTGCGCTGTTTATCCTTTTTGGAAAAGGCTGACTCCGGCAGGATCGTCATAGACGAAACCGGAGAGGAATACGATATGCATAGCGCTTCGCATGCAGAGATCAGAAGTGTGCGAAGGCATATGGGATTTGTATTCCAGAGCTTTAATCTGTTCAAAAACATGACCGCTCTCGGCAATTGCATGGAGGGTCTGGTCACTGCCCGTCACATGAAAAAGGAAGAGGCGGAGGACAAAGCCCGTGCCATGCTTGAGAAGGTCGGACTCTCCGACAGGATGAACCACTATCCCGATGAACTGTCGGGAGGCCAGCAGCAGAGGGTGGCAATAGCCAGAGCACTGTCGCTCGATCCCGACCTGATCCTGTTGGACGAACCTACAAGTGCACTGGATCCCGAACTGACCATCGAGGTTCTGGACACGGTGCGAAAGCTGGCGAAAGAGGGGACCACCATGATCGTGGTCACTCACGAGATGAGCTTTGCAAAAGAAGCAGCGAGCCGTATCGTGTTTATCGAGGACGGAGAGATCGTGGAGGATGGACTTGCAGAGGAATTCTTTGAAAATCCCTCAGAGGAGAGAACAAGGGAGTTTTTGAACCGCACGGGAACGTAGCGATGAAAAAATGCTTCGCGCACCGCAGATGCACCGGGAAGGTTCGTTGCACAACATTATGTTAACCACATTAAGCAGCAGGAACAGTTATGATAAAAAACATAATCTTTGATGTAGGCAAGGTCCTGATAGGCTGGGATCCCGCACTCAGCATGCGGATGATAGGCTTTGACGAATCCGAGATCACAGCCGTCATGAAGGCCATTTTTACCGACAAAAAAATATGGAACGAGGAGGATCGCGGGGTTAAGACCAGGGAGGAAATGAGCGATTTCCTGGTATCCTTTGCCCCGGAACTTGAGGATCTGATCCGCAGGTTTTACGCCGACGCCACGATCTCGGTCACTCCCATGGAATATTCCAGAGAGTGGATCACGGATCTGAAGAATGCGGGACTGCACGTATATATCCTGTCCAATTTCGGCGAATATGCCTGGAACCGGGCGGTCGAGCTCGGTGCCATCAACTTCATGGATCTGGTTGACGGTGCGGTCCGTTCGTATGAGATACACCATGTGAAGCCGGAGCCGGAGATATATCAGACCGTGCTTAGCCGATATGGCCTGAGCGCTGCCGAGTGCGTCTTTATCGATGATGTGGAGGCAAATGTGCAGGCCGCAAGAGAAAACGGCATGGAGGCCATAGTGTTTAAAGGCTATGAGGACGCAGTATGCCGGCTTGAAGAAATCGGAGTTATCTGAAAAAATACATGTGATGCAGATGGTTTGTTATAGGAGAAATATATGGAAGGGAGTATGTTAACGACAGATCATCAATTTGATTTAATTATAGATATGATTGACATGATACTTGACGGATGCAAGGATCTGGCGGAAGCGAAGAAAAAGATAAAGTCGCTTAAAAGAAATGACGATTCAGAATATAAAAACAGGGAGTCTGAGTCTGGCGCAGATATGTGATTCCGGTCAGTGCTTCAGAATGAAGAAACTGAATAACGGTCATTTTGAAATAATTGCCCGGGATAGAAGAGTTGAGGTGTGGCACCAGGACTCTGAGAACTCCGGGCGTATTTGCTTTGCCTGTGAAGAACAGGAATATTCCGATTTCTGGCGGGGATATTTTGACATAGATACCGACACGGACTATGATATGATCAGGTCAATGGTCGATCCTGAGGATGTATATCTGACGGCCGCAGTCAGGGAAGGCTCCGGCATCCGTATCCTCCGTCAGGACCTGTGGGAGATGATCGTGACATTCCTGATCTCCCAGCAGAACAATATCCCGAGGATCCATAAGTGTATCGATAATATATGCATGAAATACGGTGAAAAGGTCATAGCTGAGGGAGGCGGCGTATATTATGCCTTTCCGACTCCGGAGAGCATGGCGGGTCTTAACGAGGATGACCTGATGCCCTGTAATCTCGGTTACCGCAGCAAATATGTGGTCAGGACTGCACAATCTGTGGCAGGCGGAGATATTGATCTGAATGAGATCAGAAAAATGAACTATGAGGATGCACGGAATGCGCTGCTTCAGATATACGGCGTCGGAGCAAAGGTCGCAGACTGTATATGCCTTTTCGGACTGCATCACCTGGATGCCTTTCCGGTGGATACACATATTAAGCAGGTTCTGGAGAGGGAGTATGCACTGCATGTCGCCGGTTCAGATGCCGGAACAGATACCGCCGCAGAGAAAAAGGCTTCCGGGCGAAAAGGCGGTTCAAGGAAAAAGAAATCAATGGATATCAGGTCTCTCTCAACCTTCCCGTTCGACAGATATTCGGGATATGCGGGCGTTATGCAGCAGTATATCTTTTACAGGGAGCTGTCGGACAGATAGTTTCTATGGTATTCTTACCGGAAATGTAGTAAAATAATCTTTGTGACGTCTGATTTTCAGACAAAATTCATCAGTCAATGTCATATTTATGACATTTGATATCATTAAATTCTTAACAGGGGGTTAAATCTATGGCAAAAAAATGGGTATACCTGTTTACCGAGGGTAACGCCAACATGCGTGAGCTCCTCGGCGGTAAAGGAGCGAATCTGGCTGAAATGACAAACATCGGCCTGCCGGTTCCTCAGGGCTTCACTGTTACGACCGAGGCCTGTAATCAGTATTATGAGGACGGTCGTCAGATCAACGACGAGATCATGAGCGCCATCATGGAGTTCGTGGGCCGTATCGAGATGATCAACGACAAGTATTTCGGAGATCCCGACAAGCCGCTTCTGGTTTCCGTTCGTTCGGGTGCGAGGGCTTCCATGCCCGGTATGATGGATACGATCCTGAATCTGGGTCTTAATGAGGAAGTTGTCGAGGCTATGATCTCCAGAAACCCCGATCCCAAGTTCGAAAGATTCGTATATGACTCTTATCGCAGATTCATCCAGATGTTCTCTGATGTTGTTATGGGCGTCGGCAAGAAGCATTTTGAAGAGCTCATCGATGAGATGAAGAAGAAAAAGGGCGTTGAATTTGACGTTGACCTGACCGCAGAGGATCTCAAGAATCTGGCGGAGCAGTTCAAGGCTGAGTATAAGAACGAGCTTGGCGAGGATTTCCCTTCCGATCCCATCGTACAGCTGAAGGAGGCCATCAAGGCCGTATTCAGATCATGGGATAACCCGAGAGCCAACGTTTACCGTCGTGATAATGATATCCCCTACAGCTGGGGTACCGCGGTTTCCGTTATGCCCATGGTATTCGGTAACCTGAATAACAACTCCGGTACAGGTGTTGCATTTACCCGTGATCCCGCTACAGGCGAGAAGAAGCTGATGGGTGAGTTCCTGGTTAACGCACAGGGCGAGGACGTTGTGGCAGGTATCCGTACTCCCATGCATATCAGCGAGATGGAGCAGAAGTTCCCCGAGGCATACAACCAGTTCACCAAGGTCTGCAAGATCCTTGAGAAGCACTACCGCGATATGCAGGATATGGAGTTCACCGTAGAAAACGGCAAGCTGTACATGCTGCAGTGCCGCAACGGCAAGCGTACCGCCCAGGCAGCTCTCAAGATCGCATGCGACCTGGTTGATGAGGGACGCAAGACCGAGGAAGAAGCGGTAGCCATGATCGATCCCCGTAACCTGGATACGCTTCTTCATCCCCAGTTCGATATCAAGGCTATCCAGAAGGCAACTCCTATCGGCAGAGGTCTTGGGGCATCACCCGGTGCGGCAGCAGGCAAGATCGTGTTCTCGGCAGAGGATGCCGAAAGCTGGCATGACAGAGGAGAGAAGGTCGTTCTTGTACGTCTCGAGACTTCACCCGAGGATATCACCGGTATGAAGGCTGCACAGGGTATCCTGACAGTCCGCGGCGGTATGACAAGCCATGCAGCCGTTGTTGCCAGAGGTATGGGTAAGTGCTGTGTATCCGGATGCGGCGATATCGCAATGGACGAGGCAAACAAGAAATTCACCCTTGCGGGCAAGACCTACAAAGAGGGCGACTTTATATCAATAGACGGATCGACCGGTAATATCTACGACGGTATCATTCCTACGGTCGATGCTACGATAGCAGGCGAGTTCGGACGTATCATGGGATGGGCAGACAAGTACCGCACCATGAAGGTTCGTACCAATGCCGATACTCCCGCCGATGCACGCAAGGCCCGTGAGCTCGGTGCGGAGGGAATCGGTCTCTGCCGTACGGAGCATATGTTCTTTGAGGGTAACAGGATAGATGCATTCAGAGAGATGATCTGCTCTGACAATGTAGAGGACAGAGAGAAAGCACTCGAGAAGATCCTTCCTTACCAGCAGGGCGACTTCGAGAAGCTTTACGAGGCTCTGGAGGGATATCCGGTCACCATCAGATTCCTGGATCCCCCGCTTCACGAGTTCGTTCCCACAGAGGAGGCCGATATCGAAAAGCTGGCTAAGACACAGGGCAAGACCGTTGAGGAGATCAAGACCATCATCAACTCACTGCATGAGTTCAACCCTATGATGGGACACCGCGGATGCCGTCTGGCCGTTACATATCCCGAGATCGCCAAGATGCAGACAAGAGCCGTGATCAGGGCAGCCATCAATGTTTCCAGGAAGCATTCCAACTGGAAGGTTAAGCCCGAGATCATGATCCCTCTTATCGGCGATGTCAAGGAGTTTGATTACGTCAA
Organism: Lachnospiraceae bacterium; assembly: GCA_017460885.1. Classification (GTDB taxonomy): domain Bacteria; phylum Bacillota; class Clostridia; order Lachnospirales; family Lachnospiraceae; genus XBB2008. Next base: position 80,820 of record JAFUAB010000008.1, on the reverse strand, counting down.
GAAGTTCGTGGTAGAGACCGCCGAAGAAGAGATCAAGGCAGCTAACTACAAACTTGAGTATGAAGTAGGTACCATGATCGAGATCCCGAGAGCTGCTCTTACGGCTGATGAGATCGCCAGGCACGCAGACTTCTTCTGCTTCGGAACCAACGATCTGACCCAGATGACATACGGCTTCTCGAGAGATGACGCAGGCAAGTTCCTCAGCGCGTATTATGATGCCAAGATCTTTGAGAACGATCCTTTTGCCAAGCTTGACAGAAACGGCGTAGGCAAGCTGATGAAGATGTCGATGGATCTGGGCAAGCCCGCCAATCCGAGCCTGCATGTAGGTATCTGTGGAGAGCACGGCGGAGATCCTTCGTCCGTAGAGTTCTGCAACGAGATCGGACTTGACTATGTATCCTGCTCGCCTTTCCGTGTGCCGATCGCAAGACTTGCGGCAGCACAGGCAGCTATCGCAAAGAAGCAGACAGGAGCAGCAAAGAAATGAGTTTGACACCGATCAAAGAAGGCAAGGTAAGAGAGATATACGATAACGGAAATACGCTGATCATGGTTGCGACTGACCGCATCAGCTGTTTCGACGTGATCCTGCATAACACGGTGCCCTGTAAGGGCGCCGTGCTGACACAGATGTCCAGATTCTGGTTTAATCTGACGAAGGACATCATACCGAATCATATGATCTCGACAGATACCGCAGATATGCCCGAGGAATTCAGAACGGAGGAATTCGAGGGACGGAGCATGATGTGCAGGAAACTGAAGATGCTGCCGATAGAGTGCATCGTCAGGGGTTACATCACCGGAAGCGGTCTCAAGAGCTACAAAAAGGACGGTACGGTATGCGGGATCAGGCTCCCCGAGGGTCTGATCGAGTCCGATAAGCTGCCGGAGGCGATCTACACTCCCAGCACCAAGGCCGAGATCGGCGATCATGATGAGAACATCTCGTATGAGAGGTCCATAGAAGTCCTTGAAAAGGAATTTCCCGGCAAGGGCGAGGAGTATGCGTCCAAGCTCAGGGATTATACCCTGGCGATCTATAAAAAGTGCGCTGACTATGCTCTGACCAGGGGTATAATCATAGCCGATACAAAATTGGAATTCGGATTGGATGAAAACGGAGAGATGGTTCTCGGAGATGAGATCCTGACTCCCGATTCGTCAAGATTCTGGCCTGCAGACGAATACGAGCCCGGCAGGACGCAGAGCTCGTTTGATAAGCAGTTTGCACGTGATTATCTGACCTCTCACGAGGGGGAGCACGACTGGACACTTCCGGAAGAGATCGTAAAAAAGACTACGGAAAAGTATTTACAGGCATATCATCTGATCACCGGAAGGGATCTTTAAGGAAAGATTGATTTAATCAGCATTTCTTTAGCACCCACGGTGGGAAACGCTTTAATCAGCGTTTCCTTAACACATATTACTGAATATATGGTATTATGTAAGCAGATATACAGTACGTGATTTGTAAAGGAGGTGGTTGAGATGACAGAACAGGAAGTAAAACAGAATCTCATAGATCTGTATATCAATCTGTTACGCATTAAAGCTGCTGAACAGGGTATAAACAAGGAACTGGACATACAGTTGGAGGTTGCAAAGATCAAGCTAACATCGTACAGCATTGATACGGCTGCGATCGAGAAAATGATACTTTAACACTTTTTATAATCCATACTTTCGAGTTTGGCAAGGGCGGGAGCGTAGGCGCCGCATTTTTCAAATAATGCTTTGGCACCTTCGAGATCGCCCATGATCTCTAAAAGCTTTCCCATCTGATAATAAGCACGATAGTCACTCGTTCCGCCTCTGTTGAAGATACGTACCGTAGTGGCCTTTTCGAATTCCTTATAGGCCCGCTCGTTTAAGCCGCTGCGGGCACAGATAACTCCGGCCAGATACAGAAAATCGGCGCGGAAAGAGTAGGCGTTATAATATCTGTCGATGATCTCCAGGGCGTTGTAGGTTTCGTCAAGCTCCATCAGACAATAGCCATAGGATTCCAGCATACTGGATACGTATGAGTCCTTTGGATTGACATCGGGCATCATCAGACCCTTTTCGTAGTATGTTATCGCTTTGGCAAAATCGTTCATAAAGACATAGTTGCGGCCGAGCTGATAGTATTTATAGGAGTTGCCGCCGTTCTCGCGGATATCCGACATCAGCATCTCGAGATTACGCGTGGCACGGGTACGCTTGTCGGATTCGGTGACATAGCCCTCATGATAAATGGTCAGCGGAACCTCGAAATATTCGGGAGTCGAGCCGTCCAAACGAGTCACGCGCTCGTGGATCGAACCCTCGTAGTGGCAGTAATTGCGGTTGAAAAACCTGCCGATCCGCTCGTTCATGATGGACTTGACGCCCTGTATGGTGTACGGATTATTGCGCTGTATAAGACCGACCTTGTCCGGGTTGTCCCTGCACATTCTGGATATCTCCAGGAGATTAACATTTTCCAGATATTCGTCACAGTCAATGACCAGAATCCAGTCGTTTGTGGCCTTTTCGATGCTGAAATTGCGTGCGGCCGAGAAATCACTGCACCATTCGAACTGGTATATTCTGTCTGTATAATTACGCGCCAGTTCCATGGTACGGTCAATTGATCCGGTGTCAACCACGATCATCTCGAACTTGCAGGGACGAAGCCTCTTTAAGCATTCTTCGATGTGGTTGTCTTCGTTTCTGGCTATGATGCATACGGATATTGAGTCCATGTCGGCTGCGGGTCTCCTTGTTTTGTTTGACTACGAATTGCTCCGATCTGTTCCGGAACTATCTTTGAACACATATGAACCTGATAACGAATTGCTCCGTTTCGTTCCGAAACTCTCTTTGAACCCTTATATCATAACATATTTACCCAACTTTTTGGCTGATTTTATATGGATTTTATATAATGCGACTATTGTATTCCCATTCATGCTGGCCGAGAATTATAGTAAACGGATCAGGTATATATATGTGATTTGCCGGGGCACAGATGCAGGCATCATGGGCCGACATAAGGCAATTACCGAATTCGTTGAAGCTTTTGTCACATAGTAGCCGAAAGTGTCGGCATGTGAATTTGAGGGAGAAAAATATGAAAAAGCAGGTATTATCAATTTTACTCGCATCTACGGTTGTACTGAGTCTGGCCGCATGCGGCAAGACAGAGGAAGTAAGCGCTGATGTTCAGGAAGCCATGGGCGCTGTTGAGAACGCCGCTGCTGAAGAGTCGGCAGTTGCGGCTGCAGCAACCGAGGATGTCAACGCCAAATCAGAGGGAGTCATGACCTACGCTGAGTATGTCGCAGCACCGGTTGATTCCGAGGTAACGGTTGAGACATATGTACAGGCAGCTCAGAGCTGGTGGGACAACACCGGTACATTCTACACACAGGACGGAGAGGGCGGATATTTCCTTTACAGCATGCCTATATCCGAGGATGATTACAAGAAGCTGACTCCCGGTACCAAGATCAAGGTAAAGGGCTTCAAGTCCGAGTGGTCCGGAGAGGTTGAGATCACAGATGCAACCTATGAGATCGAGGATGGCAATTATGTAGCCGAAGCTGTTGATGTTACCGATAAGCTGGGTACTGACGGACTGGCTGACTACATGAACAGACTGGTTTCGTTCAAGGGCATGACCGTAGAAGCGGCCAATGATGCAGGCGATGCATATATGTATAACTGGGACGGTTCGGGTTCCCAGGGTGATGATCTGTACTTCAATGTATCATCCAACGGAAACACCTACACCTTCTGCGTAGAGTCATATCTCTGCGGAGCAGACACGGACGTATATAAGACTATCGAAGGCTGGAAGGTCGGCGATACCGTTGATCTGGAGGGATTCCTTTACTGGTATGAGGGAGCACAGCCTCACATCACTTCAGTTACGGTAAAGTAAGTCGATACGATCTTATGACATTAAAAGGGGACGGTTCTTCGCGGGAGAACCGTCCCTTTTGTATTTATCCGTCAGGCTTAAGAACCGAACCCGTGCTGAATGTGCATATGCCCCAATCTCCTTGAAAGCAGGTATGGCATAAACATATATGACTATCATCTTGATGTTTTCTAATTGTCAGCTAAAATATAGTTAGTCACGTGAGCTTTTTCTGATATTTATAGTCAACGAATTTAGTAATTGCCTCCGGCGGGCTACTTACAGAAGCCACCGAGAATGATCCGGTTGTAGTGGTTTATGACCATAGTCCGCCGCAACATTATAACCTTCTATTGGTTTGATACATTTTACGTTGACTACGGATAAAAGAAAGAATAGAATCATAACAAAAGATAAAATATCGGACGATAAAATAACACAAAATAAATAGTACAGTTTAAGCATAAAATATCCATATATGCTTAAGACGAACACCCATAGATTTACAGGAGGCCGGCAATGACATTAAAGACAGATCCTTTTACCAGAACTCCCGGCATCGCGGGCAGGGCATATATAGACAACGGCATAGCGGATGAGATAATAAAATGCTTTTTGGATGAAGAATCTGCCAAATTTGTCTTCAAGATTACGGGACTTCGCGGATCCGGAAAATCCGTTGAATACGGTCGGATCATCAGAGAGCTTAAAGATGAGAAGAATTGGCTGGTATATCCTTTGTCAGCATCGGGCGAGGCGGTACGTACGCTCATTTCCAAATTGAGCATGGAGAGCTTCATAGATGACAAGACCGTTACGACCGTGACCGGCTCGGCCACTTCAGTCTCAGGAGGTGCACTGGTAGTATCCGGGAATGAGACGATAAACGTTCAAAAGACCATAAGTGATAACGAGCGGTTGTATTCCGAGGAAGCAACCCTGACAAACATGATCAGCATCGCAAATAAAAAGAAGTATAAGGTTTTGGTTGGGGTGGACGACATTTCGAAAACTCCGGACATGGTGCGCCTGCTCTCGATCATAGGCTCAATGATCCTGGAGGGACTCCGGGTATATCTGGTGGTTACCGGACTGTCTGAGAACATAGAAGATTTCTCCGGCGAGGAAAACCTCTCATTTTTCAAGAGGGCAGATTCACGGGAAGTCAGCGAACTGAACAAGTATGACGTCACGTACATGTACCAGAAACTGCTTGGGATTGACTTGCAGGAGGCCAGGCAGCTGGAGGAGATTTCGCGGGGATATGCATATGCATATCAGGTTTTGGGATCATTGTACTTTGCTAAGGCAGAGAATGAGACCATTGATGACGTCATCCCGGATTTCGAGCGCATATTGTTTCGGGATTCATATGAACTCATATGGCGATCCCTGTCCAAAGGCGAAAAGGAAGTAGTGAGGTGCATCTTAAAAGCTCCACACGGCAGAACGGATGAGATCAGGGCATTAATGAGCAATCCGAACACCTACCCCGTCTACAGGAGCCGCCTGATCAACAAGCATCTGGCAAACGCTGATTCGAGGGGGTATCTGAGCATTCGATTGCCAAGCTTTGACAGGTTTGTGGAAGTATGGGGAGATGACTGAAATGCTAAACATATATTTTGGCGACATGCCGGAAGCAATTTATAATACTGCGGGTTTCTTTAAGAACACATATCAGGACAAGTGGATCAGGGATGATATTTCGGTCAGGATGCTTCGGAGGGTGACGTTCAGGTTGACGCGCATCAGAGAACCGTCCCTGCATATTCCCAACGTAAACCCCAAGCGGCATGTGGAACACCGTGGTTATCCCCTGCGCCTGAAACATGTCGCTCACGCCGCGGTCGAACACGAATATCCTGTTGACGTCATTAAGTATCGTGGGAGAATACAAGTCAAAGGCCGGTGAGTCATAGATCCATGAGATATACCTGATCTGCAATTCCTGACATATGTTAGAAATATCCGGGAAATAATGATACGAAAACACGAACTCCGGCCGTGCCGAAGAAGTGACCTCACAACGCAACAATACTTGACTATGAGGAGGACATAATAAAATATGCAGTGGGGTGTATCAGACGCATATTATCAACGTATTCCGTATCTGCCATTAACCGGTTTTACTTCTAAATACCATATAGCTTCTCTATGATACAATGATGCCTTTTGGTCGGATCATCCTTGTCATAGCTTATGCCGACCAACAGGACGTCGACATTTAGCCCTTGGATCGCTTCGGGATACTTACGTTGTTTAATCTGCGATATGGCCGTTTCTGTGGAATCATTCCATTTGAGTTCGATGATCAGTGCAGGCATTGGAATGCTGGGTTTTGGCAGGTATACTATGTCAGCGTAGCCGAGGCCTCCCGGCAGATCTTCGAATTTTGCATAATAGTCCCCGTATACAAAGAATGCAAGTTTTACCACGCTATCATAAAATGACGTAGGCTGCCATAAGCGCTTCTGTTGTTTCATATCCCGTGCGCGCAGCTGATGCTTTCAATAGACAAAATGTAACCATTATTTAAGCAGTTTAGTAGAAATAGCCTGGACAAAAGGTGATACATAATGTGACGATAGTACTGTTCTATGGTAGAATTATAAGCATGTAAATGCTGGATCCAACAGAGATTATGAATGAATTGGAAAAGAGTTTACAGCTATATCGTTTGAAAATACCAGATGGCAGTTTGACAGTTGATTTCAAGTATTGATATGGAGACAAGCGGCTGATCGAGGCGGTGGTGTGAGGTTAGGGAGGCTTGCGTGTCAAGTCAAAAAGGAAGGAGAACATAATGGTTGATTTTAATCCTGAGAAAAGCACTATGGAATTGGTGTCGGAAGCATATTCGGAGGTGCTGACTAAATTGAAAGAACAGTCGGAACTTCTGGAAACACCTGCGAGTAAGGCACAAAAAGAAAAGAAAGCGCAGATGAGGAACAATGCCGGAGAACTGCTCAAACTTAATATCCTGAATTCTGTGATTTCAAAAGAATACGAAGAGCTTGTAAAAAACATTAAGGATAAGAAAGCTCAGATCGAAGCATTGTACGGAGTAAGCATTACTGATGACAGCCTGGATGCGGTTAAGACAGCTTTTGATTCCGTTAAAGCTTCTTATGATCGTGAATATGAACGATTGTCTGAGGAATATAAGAATAAGTCCTCCGAAATGAAACTTGAATTCCGGGCTAAAGAGTTCGAGGAGAATGAATCCTTTTGCTTGCCGAAAAAGAAACTGTACAGGCGAAACTTGACAAGGCTTATGATGACAGCAATAAACTGTATTTGCAGACCGTACAATCCACCGGTGGGATCAAGATTCTGGGCGACAGCATGAGAGGATGATCTGATGGGGGTATACATTAATCCAGGCAATGTGGGATTTGCGACGATTGTAAATGGTGATTATGTTGACAAGACTGGAATTATCGGGCTGATGAATTCCACAATAGATACACCGCAGAAACTCACGTGTATAAGCCGACCGAGACGTTTTGGCAAATCATTTGCCGCACAGATGATCTGTGCATACTATGACTGTACCTGTGATTCTGCGGAACTGTTTGATGGTCTTGCCATTAGCGAAGATGAGCATTACCGGGATTATCTGAATAAGTATAATGTCATATATCTTGATATTACGGGCTTTATATCCAATCTTAAGCGCAGGAAGCAGTCTATGAATGGGCTTGTTGAAGATATAACCGATGCATTGAAAAAGGATATTGCCACATGTTTTAGCAGAGCAAGTTCTGAAAGTGAATTGGAAGATATATTAATGGATTATGTGGATCGTTCCGGTAGAAAGTTTATTTTCATAATAGATGAATGGGATTCTGTGATCAGAGAGGCAAAAAACGATAAGAATACGCAGGAGGCGTACTTAAATCTTTTGAGAGGATGGTTTAAGAATGGCAATTTTACGCCCAGGGTTGTTGCAGGGGCATATATGACCGGTATTCTGCCAATAAAAAAGGATGGCACGGAGTCTGCAATTTCGGATTTTATGGAGTATACGATTCTGAATCCGGGCGATTTTGCGGAGTATACCGGTTTCACCGAGAATGAAGTAAGCATTTTGTGTGATCAGCATAATGTCAGTTTTGATGCCATAAAGGAATGGTATGATGGATATTCTTTTAAATCAGATGTATCCGTATATAATCCATATTCAGTCATGACCGCGATACGAATGGGCAGTTTCGGATCATATTGGCAGAAAACCTCAGCTGCCGAGGCACTGTCTACATATATCGCCATGAACTATGACGGACTTAAAGAAGATATTGTGCGGCTTATTGCCGGGGAACACCTGGAAGTCAATGTTGATGGCTTTGATAACGACATAGAATCTTTTGATAACAAGGATGATGTCATCACCTTGCTGATCCATCTGGGATATCTGGCCTATGACAGTAACTGCGGCAGGGTGAGGATTCCCAATAAGGAAGTACAGAAGGAGTTCGAGAACCTGCTAAAAACCGGCAGCAAAACCGGACTGTATGAACTGATCAGGCTATCCGATCGATTGTTTGACAAAACGCTCGCAGGTGATGAAAAAACTGTATGTGACAGGATAGAGGCAATCAGGGAGTCTTCGTATGCGCCTACATATTATAATGACGAACAGGCTCTCAGATATGTTATAAAGTTTGCTTATATTTCATGCGTCGACCGATATTCACGTATAGAGGAACTTCCATCGGGCAGGGGAATAGCAGACGTGGTTTATATTCCAAAGGCAAAAACCACACTTCCGGCAATGCTGATAGAATTGAAATGGAATAAAACCGATGAAGCAGCGTTGCAGCAGATAAAAAACAGGAAGTATCCCAGCGTGCTAAAGGATTTCGTCGGAGAAATGGTTCTTGTCGGGATTAATTACGATGAACGTACCAAGACTCATACATGTAAAATAGAGAGGGTTATTTTGCAATAATACAATAAACTTATTATGAATTCATGGGATATAATGTGCGGTGACAGACGTGTCGCCGTTCTGGGAAAAAACGGAATAGCCAGGATCCTTGATCGGGACCGCATGCCATATGATCTGTGGTTCGAAGCGGCCCGTGCTATAGGGCCATCTCCAGCATCTCATCCAGCCTCTTGGACAGCGAAAAATCGCGTTGAACTTTTATCCGGCCGGCGCGGGCAATGTCCTGTCTTTCCTTTTCGTGAGAAAGGTAATAGTCGACCTTGGCGCACAGGTCGTCATAATCTGAGTAAAAATCAAATTCTTCACCCGGAACGAAATGATCGCACAGCTCTTCCTGGTAATTGCTGAGCAGGAAACCGCCGGAGGCCATGATGTCCAGTGCCCTGAGGGGTATTCCGGTCAGAATGCTTCGCAGCGTGACATTCAGATTTATGCGTGCCGAGCGGAAGACATCCGGCATTTCCTTATAATAGTCCACGGCTCCGATGTTTTTGACGTTTTTAAACCGTACATTGATATCGTTTGTAAAAAGAAGTGTTTTCCTGTCGGGTAATGTCTGTCCGATCAATCGGTCAGGAGGGAGTCGATGATATTGGCCCCGTAGTCAGGTCGATATGTCCGGGTTTCTTATGCGCAGTCGGAGTACCGCACTGTCTGTTATACCGGGCGGTATTCACCCCGAGAGGCATATGGTATACCGTACCGATCCCTCGGCAAGCAATACCTCTTCTATGTCCTTGTCTCCGAAACTGTCCCAGTCGGCTATGAGAATCTTCATGCGGGTGTCCTCTTTTATTAATAATATAATAGCAAATTTGTGGTGGTATGAGTACTCATTATCCTTTTGTAAGATTATTTACAGACAGTATAGTGTAAGATTATTTACAGACAGTATAGTTGACCAAAGATATAAAAAGATATAAAATCGGTTTCGAGATATAAAAAGATATAAAAGAGAATTTGCAGATATAAAAAGGTTTATAAGGATGAATAACCCGTTTAATATAGCATTCGGACAGACACCCAGCCGGTATATAAACAGATTGACCCAGAGTTCACAGATTATTGAGACATTTCAATCAGATAATCCGTCCGCTAAAGTGTACATTCTGACCGGAGTCAGTGGCTGCGGCAAAACCGTAATGATGACGAATGTGTCAGAAACCCTATCACGTGACGAGTCCTGGATGGTTGTTGAACTGAATCCCGAGATAGATATGCTGCACAGCCTGGCAGCAGCTCTTTATTCGGATATATCCATTAGAGACAGAATGGTGAAATCCAGGATCGATCTTTCGGTCCTGGGGCTGGGGATGTTCGTGGAAAACGGAATATCGGTAATAGATACGGACATTGCGATAAGACATATGCTTGAAAACGTCGCTAAACTCGGCAAAAAACTGCTGGTGACGGTTGACGAAGTCACTAATAATCAAAACATCAAGGCATTTGTGGCATCTTATCAGACATATATAAGGAAAAACTATCCGATATATCTGCTTATGACTGGCCTATATGAGAATATTAATGCGCTTCAGAATGACAAGGCACTGACATTTTTATACAGAGCCCCGAAACTGATGCTTGAACCGCTCAACTTTACTGCCATAAAAGCGAACTATAAGAAGACGTTTAATATAGACGATCGTGAAGCGGAGAATATGGCAAAGCTTACGAAAGGTTATTCTTTTGCTTTTCAGGTATTAGGATATCTGGCATGGGACAGAGGTGTAGCGGATTTGGAAGAGATAATGCCGGAATACGACCAATATCTGGCAGAATATGTATACGACAAGATCTGGTCCGAATTGTCCGGAAAAGACAGGGAGATAGTCCGGGAGATGGCAGTGACGCACCAAACAAAAGTTACGGATATAAGGGAGGGTATAGGCTTCTCTACGTCAGAGTTCTCGGTTTATCGTGACAGACTGATAAAAAAGGGCATCCTGTCATCGAATCAATATGGACATATCAATTTGGCATTGCCCAGATTTGAAGAGTATGTAGCGGAAAGAAGCGGAGAAAATATCTATTAAGACAATTATCATGAAAACATGGAATATAATGTGCGGTGACAGATGTGTCGCCGTTTTGGAGAAAAACGGAATAGCCAGGATCCTTGATCGTAATCGCATGCCATATGATCTGTGGTTCGATGAAGAGACGGACATAGATACGCTGGTTAATAACATAACCAACTTCAATTACTGGTGCGCCAAACGTATGCTCACCCTCGACAGGGAATATGCCAAAGAGATACTGGACAGTATCGGTGCATCCCAGGGGAAAACCGATCGTGAGCGTGCGGCTGTCGCATTATCCTATCATTGTCTGAATCTTACGGATATCTACTGGGTCAAAAGCAGTGAAGAAGATATAGAATTCCCGCATATTAACCTCTATGAGAATCATTTGGATAATGCCTTCGTGGATATAGCACTCAGGGGCAGAACCATGACGGTTGAAAATGCTCACCTGATAGCGGACGATGTGTCGACAAGCGGAGTATCTCCCAAAGCCTGGATCAGAAGAGAAGACGGGTTCTATCTATATAAAGATGGGAAAGAGGAAAGCGTAAGAAACGAGATACTGGCGAGTCGGATATGCAGGTGCTTCGAATGTGATCAGGTCCTCTACGAAGCCGACGAGTATGACGGGTATCCGGTGTCGGTCAGCAGGATCATGACGGGGCTTGATTACAGCATTACGACCAGAGCTGCGTTTGACATCTATGCTCTGAACAATGATATTGATCCCCTGGAATATATACTGGGACTTGACAGTCACAATTTCTATATGATGAATATCCTCGATTATCTGGTGGGAAATACTGACAGACATTGGGAAAACTGGGGATTTCTGATCGACAATTCCAACGGAAGACCGGTCAGACTGCATGATCTGATGGACTTCAACCATGCTTTTAAGGGATATGACACGATAGAGGGTGGCCTGTGCCAGACACTACTGCCTAGACATATCTCACAGAAGCAGGCAGCGATCGAAGCAGTACAGGCTATAGGTCTTAATCAGATATGTGATGTAGATTACGCATGGTTTGAGGACAGGACCGAACTGGCGGAGATGTTTGGGATGAGGCTGGGAACTCTTTTGCATAAGTGATTCTTAACAATAGTATACTAATATATAAAGTATATTTGACCGATATAAAAGAGGGTAATGTTCGGTGACACACTTACCCTCAATTGTGGACATGCAAACAAGGACTTTATGATATGGGCACATATATTAATCCCGGAAATGAAGCATTTAAAGTAATCAGAAATGGTGAGTATATAGACAAAAGCGGTCTGATCAAGTGTGTCAATGACAGTATTGATACCCTTAATAAATTGACTTGTGTCAGCCGATCGCGCCGATTCGGTAAATCATTGGCTGCACAGATGTTGTGCGCATATTACGACAGAACCGTTGATTCCGAGAGCCTTTTCTATGATCTGGAGATATCTAAGTCGCCCGACTATCATAAATACATAAATAAATACGATGTCATATATCTGGATATTTCCGGATTCATCTCAGAGATGAAGAGTGATAGAGAGGAGATAACGCATATCTCCAGAAGGATCAAAGATTCTATTCGTGCAGAACTGATGGTGATGGATGCGGAAATCCCGCCGGAACTGGATGTAAATGATGGTCTGCTCTGGTACTGCCGGAAGACCGGTAGAAAGATCATATTCATTATAGATGAATGGGATGCTGTCATACGCGAAGCCAGGAAGGACATCCAAACCCAGGACAGTTATTTAGGACTTCTGCGAGGGTGGTTTAAAAACGGGAATTTTACGCCTTATGCAGTAGCTGCAGCATATATGACCGGCATACTGCCGATCAAGAAGGACGGTTCACAGTCTGCCATATCTGAGTTCAGAGAATATACCATGACTGATCCCGGGATCATGGAGCCGTATACAGGTTTCCTTCAAAACGAAGTAGATAATATCTGTAAGCGGTACGGAGTATCTGCGGAAGATATGAAGAATTGGTACGATGGATACGAATTCGGCAGATCCGGAGCTGTATACAATCCCAATTCTGTATTGCTGGCGGCCAATTCCGGCATATATGAGTCATATTGGCAGAGAACGTCTGCATCTGACAACCTGTATGAGTGGATAAGTATAAATATCGATGGCTTGCAGGATGAAATAGCCAGACTGATATCAGGTGAGGAGCCGGAAATAGATATCAGCGGGTTTTGCAACGACATAGACAATTTCAGATCGATCGATGATGTTCTCACTCTGATGGTACACCTGGGATATCTGGCGTATGACAGGGTCAATCGTACTGTAAGGATTCCGAACAGAGAGATAAACAGTGAGTTTAATAATCTGATCAGACATCCGGGTAAGGCAAGACTGGCCGAATTGGTAAGACTGTCTGACCAGCTTTTGAGAGATACCGTCAATGGGGATGAAAACGCTGTGGCAGAGGCTATAGACCGTGTCAGAGAATCGGAATACGCACCGACATATTATAATAATGAGCAGGCACTCAGATATGTGATCAAATTTGCATATATCACATGTGTGGACCAATATATGAAGATTGAAGAACTCCCTTCCGGCAAAGGAATCGCAGATGTGGCTTTCCTGCCAAAGAGGAATTCTGCCAATCCTGCTATGATAATTGAATTAAAATGGGATAAGATGGCAGATGCAGCGATTTCACAGATAAAGGATAAAAACTATCCTGAATGTATCAGGGATTATGGCGGAGAATTGCTTCTTGTCGGGATCAATTATGATAGTAGGGCTAAGAAGCATAGTTGTAAGATTGAAAAACTGTGAAATAAAAAACGCGATATTTTCATAGTTAGCCTGTATTATTCACCGAAAGAATCGGTGGCGGCGTAAAGCCGCATGGTTCCTTGACATTTTTATACCGTTGCTTTCATCTAACAGAAAAAAAGAGGTGCATATACATATTGAAAACTAAGCGTAGTAACAACATGCAATAGGGAAATCAAGATAAATGATCCGGCGGACGTGTTGGAGAATCCGTCAGATCACATAGAGAGCAGGGATTACTTCAGCTGGGAAAGATTCTTTACGGAGTATCTGACATCAAATACTCATGGAACGCAGGCTGAATACAGCAAGAAGCATTTATCATCATACTATCTGATTGAAAATAACGTGAAAAAGATAGTCGGGGTAATAGGGCTTGAATAGATGACATATATGGCATAGCTGACCAAAGATAAAATGATGGCGTTGTCAATTCGTCTATAGGGCCATCTCCAGCATTTCGTCCAGTCTCTTTGACAGCGAAAAATCGCGTTGAACTTTTATCTGGCCGGCGCGTGCAATGTCCTGTCTTTCCTTTTCGTGAGAAAGGTAATAGTCGACCTTGGCGCACAGGTCGTCATAATCTGAGTAAAAATCGAATTCTTCACCCGGAACGAAATGATCGCACAGCTCTTCCTGATAAGCATCGGTTAACAGTACAGATGACAGCAGGAGGTACGCAGCATATGCAATCAGACTCATTACGCGGTACCTCGACGATTATGTCCGGACAGATATCATAGATGCAGAACCGGCGTCTCAGGTCCAGCAGGCAGCATATCTGGCCGGAAAAGCTATCAATATAACACAGACTACCGCAGGACATGCTTTGGCATATAAGATCACCGGTACATATGGATGTGCGCATGGACATGCGGTGGCGCTTGTCATGCGCATCCTCATACTCTGGATATCAGAGCATGGGGACAGATGCATTGACAGCAGAGGATGCTAATACTTCTCATCGATGCTGACAGAACTTGTGGAGACATTCGAATGCAGCGGTTGGAATGAACTGTGTAACAGATTCGAAGATATGTTTGCGGCTGCGGGATTTGAAGTGCCGTCAGCAACCGAAGAAGAGATACGGATGCTTACAGATACGGTCAATGTCGATCGTTTGCGCAACTTTCCCATTGAATTGACTAAGAATGACGCGGATGGGATATATCGCCGGGTTCTAAGCGGTCTTCCGGTTTAGCCACCAAATATTTACGGCCTTTTATACTAAAAGTGGGAAGTGGGAAGTGTGAAAATACGGAAAAAGCCGTTACCTATTGGAATATCTGATTATTCGAGGGCTATTTCGGAATACTATTACATAGATAAGACTTTGCTGATCAGGGAATTGATAGATAATATGCCACAGGTTTCATTGTTCCTGCGTCCAAGAAGATTTGGTAAAACGCTGAACATGGATATGATCAGGACATTTTTTGAGAAGAGTGACCGGGATACTTCGAAGTACTTTGAGCAGACTGCAATCTGGAAAGAAGGGGAGAAGTATAAAAGGCACCAGGGCATATATCCGGTGATCTTTTTTACATTCAAGGATATGAAATTCTCTTCCTGGAGCGAAGTGTGGGCTAATATACGTGCAGCGATCCAGCGGGAATATGACAGACTTTTAACCAACTCTATGATCAGCAACTTGGATGACAGTGATGTTGCATATATAAGCAGGGTTAAGGATGGAACCCTGGAAGAATCTTTGTGGCCCGGCACATTGGGGAGACTTACTCAGTTGCTTGATGAGGTATATGGTGTTGCGCCTATGATAATGATCGATGAGTATGATACGCCGATTCAGCAGGGCCATTTTAACGGCTTTTATGATGAAGTTATCGGATTTATGAGAAACTTTCTGTCAGGAGGCCTGAAGGATAATAAGCATCTTACTATGGCTTTTTTGACCGGAATTCTCAGAGTAGCAAAAGAGAGTATTTTCAGCGGTCTGAATAATCTGACGGTTAACTCAGTAATAGATGATCGCTATAGTTCGTATTTTGGGTTTACTGAGCAGGAAGTAAAAAAGCTTCTAAAAGATTACGATGTTTCGGAGCATTTCTCAGAGGTGAAAGAGTGGTATGACGGGTATCATTTCGGTGATTCATCTATCTATAATCCGTGGTCTGTATTAAGTTATGTTGCAGAAAAATGTACAACCAAGACCTACTGGCAATCCACGGGAAGCAACGAGATCATCGGAGAAGTAATTTCTATGGGTTCGACTGAGCTTGTGGATGAGATTCGCTCATTGCTGATGGGAGAGAGTAAGAGCGTGTATATTGACACGGCTGTTGTTTATCCGGAGGTTGGCAAGAACTTTTCAAGTATATACAGCTTTTTGCTTATGGGAGGTTATCTCACACTGGAGTCTTCGGAGGCGCTGTATGACGGTAATACTATGGGAGATGTTGTTATTCCTAATTTGGAGGTCATGCATGTTTTTGAAAAAGAGATCCTTGCCAGATCCGGTAATATAGTGAGCAGTGAAGATGCCATCGGATTCCAAAAAGCTTTGATGAATGCGGATCAGGCCGGGATGCAGGAACGTTTGGAGTCGTTTCTGAAGGAAACCATAAGCTATTTTGATGCATCCGCTGAAGGCTTTTATCATGGTTTGCTACTGGGACTTAGTGCTGCACTTCACAGGTACTATGATATCAAGTCAAACCGAGAGGCCGGAGACGGACGCTATGATATCGCACTGATACCGAGAAGAAAAGAGGACAGAGGATATATCATTGAAGTCAAAGCACTTACCGGACTGCAGAAGAACATCACGGAAACCGAACTATCAGAAGAATTGGAAAAAGCAGCAAATAAAGCTTTGGATCAGATTGATGACAATCACTATGCAGATGTAAATTCATAGCATTTCATAATCCCTGACCTATTTACTATGATAGTGTAATAGTATATAATTATTCCAAAATGTTGATGTGCCAACATTTTGGAATAATTTTTTGTTGTAGAAATGACATTTCGGAAAGATGCTGAGGCGTAAAGCAATTCTTGAACTGAATAAGTGGAAAACATCTCCAAACCGGAAAAGTCTGGTAGTGCAGGGAGCCAGGCAGGTGGGGAAGACTTTCGCCATAAGAGAGTTTGGGCGGCAGAATTACAAGACTGTTCTGGAGATCAACTTTAAAGAGACGCCCTCGGCGAAGGAGATATTCTCATCTGATCTGGATGTGAATACGCTGATCATGGGAATCAGGTTCAGATATCCCACGACAGATATTACCCCCGGGGACACATTGATATTCCTTGATGAGATCCAGGAATGCCCTGAGGCTATTACGGCCCTTAAGTTCTGTACGGATGATGGACGCTTTGATGTCATAGCTTCCGGTTCGCTTCTGGGTATAGATTATCACCGGCCATCATCGTATCCGGTCGGATATGTTGAATACCTGCAGATGTATGGACTTGATTTTGAGGAATTCCTGTGGGCCTGTGATATCAGCGAAGATATGATCCTTTCACTGAATTCATATTTTACGGATGTAAAGCCGGTTCCGTCAGCGGTTCATGAGAGGATGACCGAGCTTTTGAGAGAATATACCGCTGTGGGCGGAATGCCTGAAGTCGTTGCGGCATACATGGAAACCCGTGATTATAATGTGGTTGATAAGATCCAGAGACAGCTACTGCAGGGATATCAGTATGATATAGCGCATTATGCCGATGCCAATGAGAAGGTTAAGGCGGAAAAATGTTATCTGTCAATTGCTAAGCAACTTCTGGATAAAGAGAATCATAAGTTCCAGTATAAGGAAGTTGAGTATGGCGGAAGAGCGCAGAAATACCACTCAAGTATCGAGTGGCTGGTGCGCGCGGATATAGTCAGGTTAAGCAGAGTAGTCACAGATGTGCGCTTTGATCTGGACGATTACGCCAGAGACGATTTCTTCAGGGCATATACCTGCGATCTGTCATTATTGATCGCGATGAAGGATTATGCACTGAAGCAGCACATAGTGGAGAATACGCTTGGCGGTAACACTAAAGGCGGTATATACGAATGCGCCATAGCAGATATAATGATCAAAAAGGGATATTCACTGTATTTCTATAAAAACGAAACAACCAAGAGAGAGATAGATATCCTGATCCAGAAAAACGGTTCGATAATCCCATTGGAAATCAAAAGCGGCAATACAAAAGCCACATCACTGATCAAACTGACAGAGTCGAATACAGATATCGTACGCGCGTACAAACTCATTGACGGTAATGTCGGAACTAAGGACGGACGAATAATAACGATCCCTTTATATATGGCTATGTTTGTGTGAGTAAAGGGTGTTTTGGATCATGATATAATCGCAGGGGGAGTTGAAATTAGTATTCCTAAAGGTATGATTCCATGGCGTCAAGCCGCAAGTCAAGAGAATGTTCATTACGGATCTTATTATGGGCGGAGCGTGCAATATCGCGCCGCTCTTTCTCATGGGTCAGATAATAGTCGACCTTATTAAGCAGGTCCTCATAATCTTCATAGTAATCAAAATCTTCGCCGGGAACAAAATACTCGCACAGCTCCTCCTGATAGTTGCTTAAGAGGAAACCGCCGCAGCTCATGATATCAAGCGCACGAAGTGGGATCCCCGTGAGGATGCTCCTAAGCGTGATGTTTAAGTTGATCTTCGATGTGGCGAAAATGCGGTACATCTCGTCGCCGTAGTTTACGGGGCCTTTGTTTACAATACCTGAGATATATAATGCTTTGTCATGAGTATATAAATGCGTATGTATACTCTGCATCTGACAGTTTGAAAGAGAGTGCTTCCCCAGTAACTCCATGATCTCCCTGCGCTCGATCGCAGTAACCTGTCTGGATAAGACAAATTGCGAATACAGCTTCGCAGGCGTCATCGCATTAACTGAGTTCGGATCAGTGGGGTAGGCCTTTTGCATCTCGGCTTCGATTTCGGGTGTGATGAACCGCTCCAGGATGTTCACACCATAGAGGTGCTTCTGAGCTTCAATGATGGCGTCTAAGTAGCCGTGGGCATATGGAGAAATATCGGCGAACTTATCATACAATCTGTGCTTTGGCTCTGAGTACATGGAACCGATGAAACTCACGTCACACTTATATCCGTTGTCATAGTCTCTCCACGCAACTCCCAACGGCATGTAATGCACTGTAGGAATCCCGCCTGCAGCAAAATCTTCATATACTCCCCGGTCGAACACGAATATGTGATTTACATGATTAAGCACTGTCGGAGAGTACAGATCAAAGACCGGGGAGTCGTATACCCAGGCGATGTAGGGCACATTTGCTTCTTCGCATACATTTGAGATCTCCGGAAAATAATGGTATGAGAAGACGTAGTCAGGGTGAAAACCGTCTATATTAGAACGCAGACCGTCAAGCATTACCTTGCGTTTATCGTAGGGGAGGCGGGAATCGAACCCGTATCCTGCAAGCTCATATCCGCGCCTTATGAATGTGTCTTTTATATCTGCATTTCCGTATGCATTCCATTCGATCTGAATTACACGTCTGCTCATTATATAATCTCCGTCAGAGGGATCCTTCGCAGCATTCAGGGTGTCTTGCTCCTTACACATACCCCAGCATCACTTTAACCCGCTCGTCCATGGAGTATTCGCTTTGAATCTTCTCCCAGCCGGCGGCGGCGATGGCCCTGCGTTCTTTATCATTAGATAAATAATAGTCGATCTTGCCGATCAACTCACCATAGTCCGAATAATAATCATATTCTTCACCGGCGATGAATCCGGTATCCAGCTCAGTCTGATAATTGCTTAGGAGAAATCCTCCTGAAGCCATGATATCAAGTGCCCGAAGTGGTATTCCTGTAAGAATGCTGCGTAAAGTAATATTCAGATTGATTTTTGCGGATCTGAATACGTCGGGCATCTCTTTATAATATTCCACTGCACCGATATTTTTGATGTTCTTAAAGTGCACATCGATATCATTTGTAAATAACAGTACTTTTAGAGATTGTTTTCGGGAATTAACAGACGTTCCAGCGTGTTTATCTGCTGTAGATGACGATCCGTCAGTATTTATCCGGTCGCTTGACTTTGATGACGGATTGGTATTACTGATCAATTCGCTGTACCTTCCCAGCATCTCCATGATCTCGCATCGTTCTATGCTCGTAACCTTTCTGGCGAGCACGTATTGTGAGTAAAACTCCCGCGCTGTCATGGTTATATCATTCTCGACCGCGTAAGGAAAAGATTTCTGAATCTCTTCAACGATCTCATCCGTATGCAGAGGCTCGATGATGTCGGCACCATAGACGTGTTTCTGTGCGGCGATGATTGCTTCCAGATATCCGCCGACATATTCAGACGGCCGGATCATATCGTACAGTTGATGCCGCTCCTCGGTGTATAGGGATCCGACAAAAGAGATATCACTCTCAAGACTGAGTCTGCCCTTAGTAAGGTCGATATGTCCCGGCTTCTTCGGGGCAGCAGGCGTACCACACTGCCTGTTGTATCTGGCGGTATTAACGCCGAGAGACAGATGGTACACGGTTTCGATCCCACGGGATGCCAGTATCTGATACATCCCCGCATCGAAGAGGAATATGCGGTTTACCGGATTCATCACCGATGTGGAGTACAGATGCATGTAGGGACTGTCGTAGACCCATGACAGATAGGGTACATTCGCTTCCTGACACACATTTGAGACCGGCGGGAAGTAATTGAAAGAAAATACACAATCCGGTCCAAACCGTTCTATTGCTAACTTGAAATCTGCGATCTGCCGGGCACAAACCTCCTCACCTTCGCTCTCTACATAAGGCGACTTAAACACCTCGTGTCCGCCTCTTGCGAATACTTCCTCTATGTCTTTGTCTCCAAAACTGTCCCAGTCTGCAATAAGTATTTTCATAAGTATGTCCGTTTCTGTTAAACGCCGGATCCGGTGAGTGTCCCCAAACAACTGCCGGCCACGATAACCATGTCCTTTATGTGATGCTAATAATCTGTATATTTGTTATAATATCAAATATATGAGGCAGTGGAAAGTATTGTGTTATATGCAAAATACATGCCGGTTGCCGTTAAGGAATTATGTGATAACAGCCGATAACAGTATCGGAGCAATCCGGACTATATATTGCGCATCGTATCTGTTTTGTTGAAATGAACGAGTGTACGTAAGTATGAAGCATATCGACCTTGAAACGTATTCTGATTTCCAATGCAGCGGTGGGAAATGCCCGTTTACCTGCTGTGGAGGGTGGGGAATCGTAATAGATGAAACCACTGCTGCCTACTATCAGTCCGTGACGGGAGATATAGGTAACCGGCTGAAACGGAATATACATACAGAGAACGGTGTCAGCACATTTAAGCTGGATGAGAACGGAGATTGCATGTTTTTGAATAAAGAGAGATTATGTGATCTCGTTCTGACACTGGGTGAGGAGCATCTGTGTACTACCTGCCATTATTTCCCAAGATTTACATTTTTCTACGGAAACATGAGATTTGCGGGTGTAAGTGTAGCTTGTCCCGAGGTGTCCGGATTCTTTCTTAAGCACAGCGATCCTCTTAAGATATATATATCCGAAGACGATCTGATCCTGAAGGATTGTAATAAATATGATCAGGATACGGTGCAGGATACCCTGGGATTACTTGAGTGGACGATGAACCTGATGCAGGATCGAAGATTATGTATCAGAGACCGTATAGCAGTTCTGCTGATAATGATCCGGCAGTATCAGGATTATCATGATAATGGGCGTGATACCGGAGTACTGATGGAGATATTTTCCGAGTACGGTAATGTTCTTGGAATAGTTCAGCAGGCTTTTGCAAATAGCCGTGATTACGATACGAAGATCGATTTCTGTTCCGCGGTCATGGGCTATTACAAACAGATCGAAGATTTTGCCGGTCATTTACCCGAGTTGTCTCAACTGGTTGAGTATTATAGCGATGATGCGAACACGGAGATTCAGATAAGCAGATGGAACAGGGTATATGAATGGATCTATTCGGATTCAGAGATGACATGGCAGGAGCATCTTCTTGTCTATGAATTGTTCAGATATTTGATGAACGCTGTTCCGGATGGGGACTATTATGGACAGGTGGCTATGGGAATCACGGTGATATATGGGCTGATACTCAGCATCCTGTCGTTATCATATTTACGTAACGGTGAGGAACCGGATGATGATCATAAGATGATGATAATCTCCAGGGTTTCACGTTTGGTGGAGCATGACGGGAATTTCCGAAGGCTTGCGTTTCAGCATTTTAAAGAGGGTGGGATGACTGATCTGCCGTATTTGCTGAAACTGATCAGTTAGCTATTGACAGGATACCGTTAGGTTATATTCCTTAAACTATACATGAAAAAATACTTTGAGACACAGGCGAATACAAAAGAATATGAGAAGACCATCAACGGCGTGATCAACAGACTGGACTATGTAAGGGAAGAGATAGTCAAAACAGATGATACTGACCAGAAAAAAGAACTTTCATCTGCTGTTATATCGGGATATATGTCTGTTATAGACAGCATGGAAACCATGTTCGGAGCCGGTTCATGCAAAGGGTTAAGAGACGATACCGCCAGTCTTCAGAAACTTCGTGACAGTGAGGATTATGATGGACTCGTATCTTCCGCATCAAAACTGTCAGGGAAGTGTATGATACATGTATCATCTGGCTGCCACAGGATCATGTGCGAGGCAGCGGCGAAGGTACCGGAAGCAGAGATTAATGCAGAGATTCAGGAAGTATTGAACATTCTTGGCAACGATATCGTACTGTCACACGGATACGATGCTGACTATCCGGAAGAAGCTGATTATATGCGCAGGCATAATAAGATATATGTCTTTCCATATAATTATACGGAGAGATATGATGCTTCGAAGGTCCGGGTTTTCAGGGATGAGACATGCGGACTTAAATATGTGGAACACCACGGAAAGAAATTGTTCTTCCCCGAATGGAACGATGAGGATGTTCAAAGAGAATACAATCAGCTTATATTAGAACAGGATATGGAAAGCCCTCATCAGTATTTTGATAACAGATGCTGTTTAAATGACGGGGATATATTCGTTGATGTGGGCACGGCAGAGGGAATCATCGCTCTTGATGCGGTCGACAGAGCTTCTGAGGTGTATCTGATAGAGTGCTCCGACAATTGGATCAGGACATTGAAGGAAACATTCAAAGATCATATGGATAAAGTCCATATCATCCCAAAGTATGCCGGAGCTTCTGATGATGACACCACGATAACCATAGATACACTTTTGAACGAATATAGAGACAGAGATATCTTTATCAAGATGGACATCGAAGGTATGGAACCGGATGCCCTGATAGGTGCGCAGAAAACGCTTGAGCGAAATAACTGTCACGTATCCTGCGCCGTGTATCATACCAATGATGAGCGTGACGAAGTAATGGATTTCTTCGAACGTAACGGATACAGCTCATATACATCGGACCATTATATGTTGTTTCTGTATTGCAGGAGCTTATTTGAAAACGGCAAATATGAACGCATCAGACCTCCGTATTTCAGAAACGGAGTAGTCAGGGCGGTCCGCAGATAATAATCGTAAATGAGCGATAATAATAGAGATATACAGAGGAGATTAGAAAATGCATTTTGATGAGAGTTTCTTTGAAGGCGAGGAAAGGGATGGTTTCTATATAAGCCCAATGGTAAAGAGGGCATGGGCCGTTGAACTGGATATTCTGGAAGTCATCTCCAGAATATGCAGAAAATACCAGATACGCTGGTTTGCGGAATTCGGAACCATGATCGGAGCAGTAAGGCATAATGGTTACATTCCGTGGGACGATGATATCGATATATCCATGTTGAGGCCGGACTATGAGAAATTCATGAGGTATGCCAGGAAAGAACTCCCAAAGGGCTATAGACTGGTCAACGGAAGACAGGATAAGAATCCTTCCGAAGCGATCCTGCAGGTTCAGAATACATCTAATATCAATACCAGTCCTGCATTTCTTAAGAATAACCATGGCTGTCCGTATATAATCGGAGTGGATATATTTGTGATCGATAAGATTCCGGATGATCCGGAGGAAGAAGCGTCGTTCAGGGAACTGGCCACTATCTCCTATCATGCCTTCAAGGGCGCTGAAATCGGACAGCTGGCTGATGACTGCGAAGAACTTGTCCGGGATGAGATATACCAGCTTGCGGATGTGTGCAGTTATGATTTTGATTATTCCGTGCCCATCAAGCCACAGCTTCTGGATCTGGCGGATCATATTTCGGCTATGTACTATGATGTCGAGACTTCCAGAATGACGGTAGTACCGTATTACTGCGTGAATCCGGCTATAGTGTTCCCTGTTGAAACATACAGTAAGATCGTAAGATTTGATTTTGAGGTTACTAATCTGCCTGTACCTCAGGGCTATGATGAGGTTCTTAGTATATGGTATGGAGATTATATGACCCCCAGAAACACAAGTGCATCTCATGAATATCCGTATTTTATCCGTGATGAAAGAACACTTAGGAAGCAGTACGAGCAGCAGGGTCAGGAGTTCCCCGAAGAGTTCACGATATTTCCGGAGGGGACGAAACAGGAATGATCTTTCCGCAGGAATTCTTTAACGAAGAAATAAGGGATGGTTTTACGGTCCCCGAGATGATGAAACGGGCATGGGCTGCTGAACTCGAGGTTCTTGATGTCATCAGGAATCTGTGTATTGATAATGGTCTGATTTATTTTGCATATTGCGGATCCTTACTGGGCGCTATCAGGCACCATGGCTTTATTCCGTGGGATGATGACATAGATATAGCCATGCTGCGTTCCGATTATGACAGATTTATGCAGATTGCGGACGAAGAACTGCCGGAGGGATTCGTGATATCCGGAATATATGGCAGCGAACCGAGGCTTTGGAAGGCGAACGGTGAACCGCAGGGAAGAGTTATAGCTGATGAAACTGTATTTACACTGCCAAGATACATGAATTATTTTCATGCTTTTCCATACATGAGGATAGGGGTTGATATATTTCCGTTAGATAATGTTCCGTCGGATCCTGACCGGCAATACGATCTTATACAGGGCGTCAATGAACTGCAGACTGCCGGCAGATATCTTGATGTGTATAGAAAGGACGGAACCTTAAACAGCCGCATAAAACCATATAAGTATCTGCTGGATGATATAACATATGATATTAACAATGATGAGGAATATGCCCATGCGATATGGCTGGCGTCGGACAGACTGGCTGCAAGCTGTTGCGGCGAAGGTGACAGCGTCAGCGATATTCTGTATTTGCGTACTCCTTCAGACCGGAGAGGATTCAACGGATTTAATTCGATGAAAGCAGAATGGTTTTCGGAAGGAACTGAAAAGGAGTTTGAGTGCACTACGATCAATGTCCCGGTTCAATATGACGACGTGTTGAAATGGGAGTTCGGGGACGATTACATGACTCCTGTGAGATTTGCCGCGGATCACACATATCCTTTTTATGCAACACAGGAAAAGGCTTTTGTCGAACTGCTTCATGAATCGGGAGTTGATACGCCGGTAGACGAATTCTGCAGAAACTGGCACAAACTTAACGGTTTATCCTGATGGAATAATTTGTGTTTGATGAAGAATCATAGTACAATATATGGTATAGCAACGTGGAGTTGTGGCAAGTCATTGAAGAGCCGGCAATGGAAGACAGACCGGTGATAGTGGGATGTATACAAGTATAGACGAGCTGTTGCGCAAGGATTTCTATAGCGAAGAGACAATATGTGACTTCACAGTAACCGAACTCAGAAAGAAGATCTGGGCAAAGGAACTGGAAATCCTTGTGGTGTTCGATCGTATCTGTCGGGAAAATAATCTGAAATACTATCTTCAGTATGGTACTCTGATCGGAGCTGTCAGACATAAGGGGTTTATTCCGTGGGATGATGATGTTGATGTTGAGATGTTCCGCCCGGATTATGAGAAGGCCAAGGAGATTTTGAAACAGGAGCTTGAGCCTCCGTATGAGTGGCAGGATATGTATACTGTCCTGGAGAATCCGGACGTACGTGATGATACGGCGCTTAAGCTCCATCCTTTCGGAAAGATCAAGAATTCCAATACGGCAGCTATAGAGGAACCGGGTATGCCTGTATCTGTCAATCAGGGTATATACATTGATATTTTCCCGATTGACGATGCCAGGGATGATAAGGGCTTTACTGGCGAGATGCTTGAATTGCAGAAAGAAGTTTATTATACGATCTTTGCCAAGGATGAGCTTCGCAGAAAACTGATCGAAGATAAACCGGCAACCATAGTTCCCTATGGTGATCTGGAAAAGATGATGGATATGCCGTTAGCAGAGAGATTTAAGCTGTTTGAGAGCCTGATGATCTCTTATGCGGGAAAATCCACGATGGTAAACAATAAATTCTATGAGATCAGAGAATCGTTCCCGAATATGTGCAGAGAATGGTATGACAGGACGGTGGAATTACCGGTAGAAGGTATTGGATTTTCGGCAGCGGAAGGATATGAGAGTATCCTGTCGACCATATACGGAGACTATATGAAACCGGTAAGGTACGGGGCTCATACAGCTCTGTTTGATCCGGACAACTCATACAGAGACTATTATGACGGCGCCGGACAGTATATCGGCAGTTTGAAGTGATTCGGAGAAGGAAACGACGATCATGAATTTTCCCGAAGGTTTTTTTGAACCGGAAGACAGGGACGGATTTCACATAACATCCATGATGAAACGTAACTGGGCGGTTCAGTTAGAGATAATAGAATTCATAGCCAGAGTGTGCAGAAAGCATGGGATCAAATGGTATGCAGAGTTCGGTACATTGCTGGGAGCGGTCAGACATAAAGGATATATCCCATGGGATGATGACGTGGATATTACTATGATGCGTAAAGATTATGAGAAATTCATGGCAAGAGCCCCCAGAGATCTTCCCAAGGGATGGCATCTGTTTAACGGCAGGAATGAAGAGAACCCAACCGCGTCAACGCTTCAGGTGATCAATACCGATGTGGTCTGCGTAGAACCCAAACATCTTGAGAGATACCACGGTTTTCCGTATATTGGCGGCGTGGATATCTTTCCGCTTGATAATATTCCGGATGACCCCGAGGAGCGTGAGATACACAGAGCATTATATACGCTTGCATACTATGGCTTCTACCATACCGGAGAGCAGGATAGGATAGCTGATCTGAAACCGGAGATCAAAGATGCCATGGATACCCTTACAGAAGCTGCGGGAGCACAATTCGATCCCGATAAGCCTATCAAGCCCCAGTTCCTGAGACTGTCGGATGAAATAGCTGCATCCTACAGAAATGACAGAACAGTTGAAGTTGCCGATATGCAGTTCTATATGAATACGGAGCGGGAGCATATTGACAGAAGGGCATATCAGAAAACGATCATGATGCCCTTTGAAATGATCGAGATACCTGTTCCGGAAGGGTATGATGAAGTGTTAAAGGCGTATTACAGAGAAGGATACATGACTCCGGTACGGTTCGCCGGATCTACCCACGAGTATCCCTGCTATGCAAAAGCCGAAAAACAGCTCCGGATGTATTATGAAAGCAGAGGGGTACCGTTTCCTAAAGAATTCGAGGGATAAGTATCAATAATCGGGAAAGAGCAGGAGAATAAACTGAGTTATGAAAAAAGTATATACATGTTTTTGCACAGACATAATTCATGAAGGGCACCTGAAATTTGTAGAGGAAGCAAAAAAATATGGTGAGCTGACGGTAGGCGTTCTGGCAGATGCGGCGATGGTCAAGTATAACCGGTTCCCCTCAATATCAATTGAAGAAAGAGTGGAACTGGTCAAGGGCATTGACGGAGTAAAAGATGTCATCGTACAGAATGAGATCATGTATGACGAGGTATTCAGACAGCTTCATCCCGATATAATCATACACGGTGACAACTGGGAAGCCGAATCCATGCAGGCAATACGGGCGAATATACTGTCACTGACGAAAGAATATGGAGCTGAACTTATAGAGATCCCTTATCACAGAGACCCGAAGCTTACCAAGATCGACAAGCAGATGCGGGAGAAACTCGCCATGCCGGAATTCAGAAGGGGCAGGCTTCATAAGGCGCTTAAGATGATGCCTCTTATTAAGGCGATAGAGGTACACAGCGGTCTGACGGGACTGATTGCCGAGAAGACCATGGTTGTTGAGGGTGAGAAGATCGACCAGTTTGACGCCATGTGGATATCCAGTCTGTGCGATTCTACGGAGAAGGGCAAGCCTGATATAGAACTGGTGGATATGACCAGCAGGTTCAGGACCATAGAAGATGTAATGGAGGTAACTACCAAGCCCATCATCTTCGACGGCGATACCGGCGGCCTTACGGAGCATTTCGTGTATACGGTACGAAGTCTGGAGAGAATGGGAGTAAGTGCTGTCATCATCGAGGATAAAACCGGTCTAAAGAAGAACAGTCTCTTTGGTACTGAAGTCGAACAGACTCAGGATTCCATAGAGAACTTCAGTGCGAAGATCGTAGCAGGCAAGGAGGCGCAGCTCTCGGATGATTTCATGATAATCGCGAGGATCGAGAGTCTGATACTTGATAAGGGTATCGATGATGCTCTGAAGCGGGCAGCAGCTTATGTGGCTGCAGGGGCAGACGGCATCATGATCCACAGCAGGAAGAAGGAACCGGATGAGATCCTGGAATTCTGCGACAGATTCAGAACGCAGGATCAGAACACACCAATCGTTGTGGTTCCCAGTTCATATAATACCGTTACAGAAGAAGAACTTGAAGCTCATGGCGCCAACATCTGTATATACGCGAACCAGCTGTTGAGAGCGGCTTTCCCGGCGATGGAGAACGCTGCAAAGAGTATACTGACACATCACAGGGCGGCAGAGATAGATTCCGAGCTGATGTCGATAAAGAATATAATCACGCTTATTGATGAACTATGATCCTGTATATAAATAATGGAGAATATTGATGTTGTATGCGGTCCTGGCAGATATTCACGGTAATATGCACGCCCTTAACAACGTAGTTTCAGACATGTCAGACTATGACATTAACGGGGTAATATTACTCGGAGATCTCATAGATTACGGTATGCAGTCCGACGAAACGGTTGCGTTCATCCGTGACAGATTAGGGTATGACATTATATGTAATATCTGGGGCAATCACGAACGTGCGATCATGCTGGAGGATTACAGCGGATTCTCATCACAGCGTGGTGTGGACTGCGCAAAATACACTGCTTCAGTATTAAAAGATGAAACAAAGTTATATCTAAGTTCACAGATGGATGTCAGAGGAATGTCAGAGTTCGATCTTGCAGGAAAGAAGTGCCTGGCCGTACATGGAGCGTTGGGGAACTTACGAAGTGATACCGGCGATAACGGCTTAGATTGGATTGTTCCGGACTCCGTAAGCGGTGCAGAGAATCAAAGTTTGTTCTGGGAATCTGTAAGTCCGGAGAATGTTAACGGAGATTACAGAAACTATGACATAGTATTCTCAGGACATTCTCATTATTCACATGTCTTTTCCGTGTTCTATGATGCAGATGATCCGGATATGAGAAATAAACATGCGGTTACGTTCATCAATCCGGGCTCGGTTGGACAGCCCAGGAATCATAATTCAAACGCACAGTATGCCTTGCTTGATGCTGATAGTTTAAGTGTGCAGCTTCGGTCGGTTCCATACGATATAGAAGCGGCGAGGGCGCTGTACGACGGAAGAGTGGATAGTTTCTATAAAGACAGACTGTTAAAAGGGATATAAATGAAAGCTCTGATACTTAATTCCGGAATGGGAACCCGGATGGGGATCCTGACCTCGGAACAGCCTAAGTGCATGACAGAAGTATACGGGACCACAACTATACTGGAGAGGCAGCTTAAGCAGTTGCTTGAATCAGGAATTACTGATGTGGTCATCACAACCGGTGCACATGACGAAGTCCTGCGCGAATACGTAAGCAGTCTGAACCTTCCGTTATCTGTTACATATGTCTTTAACGAACAATTCAGAGAGACTAATTACATATATTCGATATACCGTGCAAGAGAGTATCTGAATGATGACATCATCCTGATGCATGGAGATCTGGTGTTCGAGAATGAAGTCCTTGACGAGGTACTCAATTTCGAAGGCAGTTGCATGACTGTGAGTTCTACACTTCCTCTTCCTCAGAAAGATTTTAAAGCAGTCATTGAAGACGAACATATCATAAAAGTCGGGATTGAATTCTTCGATTCTGCGCTTGCGGCACAGCCGTTATATAAGCTGGATAAACATGACTGGGAAGTGTGGCTTAACAGTATAATCGACTATTGCGAAAACGGTGAGGAAGCTAAGCGTAAATGCTATGCGGAGAATGCGTTTAACGAGGTAAGTGACAGATGCCTCATACATCCCCTGGATGTACGGGACATGCTCTGTAACGAGATTGATACCCCCGAGGATCTGCAGGTGGTATCGGGGATCTTAAGACGTATAGAACAGCGTACAGTATATGTGAGCTTCTCGACCGATATAATCCACAGCGGCCATATGGCACTCATCAAGAAGGCCAGAAGACTCGGACGGCTTATCATAGGCGTGATATCCGATGATGTGGTTGCAAGTTATAAGAGATATCCGCTTCTTCCTTACGAAGAGAGAAAAGTACTATTCGAGAATATAGTGGGCGTTTCACAGGTGGTGGAACAGAAGACACTCAGCTATAAGGATAATATAGAGAGATACCGTCCTACCTATGTGGTTCACGGCGATGACTGGAAGGAAGGCTTTCAGAAGCCTATAAGGGACGAGGTAGTTGAGCTGCTGGCCGGATACGGAGGCAGACTGATCGAGTTCTCATATGCAAGCGACCCCAAGTATGCGCGTCTGGAAAAGCGTGCCGGCATATCACAGAAGATGTCGTATGTGGAGAACAACTATATGTTAATAGATGAGTATCTGATAGATAATCATGTTAAAAGGCTTCTTCTGGTATGTGGCAAGGCTGTTGAATACCATCCGTTGTTCAGTCATATCTGCACACTGGAAGACAGGACCGGCATTAAAGTCGTCAGATTCTCCGATTTTACGCCCAATCCGAAGTATGAATCAGTGAGAGCGGGCGTCGATCTCTTCTTAGATGAGAATTGCGACAGTATATTGGCGATAGGTGGCGGAAGTACTATGGATGTAGCGAAATGCATTAAACTCTTTGCATCCATGGATCATGACAGAAACTACCTGGAGCAGAGGATAGATGAGAACAATATACTTCTGATGGCAGTACCTACCACCGCAGGAACGGGAAGTGAAGTGACCAGATATGCCGTTATCTACTATAACGGGATCAAGCAGTCGATAACGCACGAAAGTTGCATACCTTCTATGGTATTTGTCGATCCGTCTTTCCTTAAGACCGTAGCGGACTATCACAGGAAGGCAACCTTGTTCGATGCTTTGTGTCATGGGATAGAATCATACTGGTCCGTGAATTCCACGGATGAGAGTAAGTCCTATGCGCGTGAAGCCATCGGTATGATATTGGATAACATGGATGATTATCTGGCAAATGACAATCACGGAAATATCGCCATGCAGAGAGCATCACAACTGGCGGGCAGAGCCATCAATATCACCCAGACCACGGCAGGCCACGCCATGTGTTATATGCTGACGAGCATGTTCGGGATCGCCCACGGACATGCGGCGGCATTGTGCGTAAACGAATTGTGGCCGTATATGATAGAGCATACGGATGATTGTATAGATAAGCGCGGTGAGAAATATCTTGTTACCACCTTAAGAGAACTTGCTACAGCATTCGATCGTGATACGCCGCAGGAAGCAGCATCTGAATTTGATAAGATTCTGGATCAGACCGGTTTTATGGATATTACAGATAAAACATCAGCCACATATGCCGGCAAGGATAGCGTTATAGATGAGCTTGTCAGCACTGTTAAGCCGGAAAGGCTTGGTAATCATCCGGTGAAACTTGAGACAGAAATTCTGAAGCGGATGTATAAAGCGATACTTGACAGAATAGGCTTATGAGCGAAGGAGAGACAATTGGGAAACAGTGCAAAAGGAAAACTAATGACACCGGAAGAAATCCGACGTATGCAGCTTCTTCAGCTGGGGATGATGGTGGAGTTCGACCGTGTATGTAAGCAGGAAGGTATCCATTATGTGATATGCTGTGGAACTTTATTGGGGGCAGTAAGGCACAAGGGCTACATTCCGTGGGATGATGATGCAGATATAGCGATGCTGCGTGAGGAGTATGAACGATTTAAGAAGATTGCTTATAAGCTGGATAAGAGCATATGCTTCTTCCAGGATCATTCCACGGATCCGGAATACAGATGGGGATATGGCAAGTTAAGAAGAACCGGGACTAAGTATATAAGACTCGGACAGGAACATATCAATTCCCAGACAGGCGTATATGTTGATATCTTTCCGATGGACGACATCCCGAGGACTACTATAGGCCAGGTTATAAACGATATAGAATGTTTCCTTTGGCGGAAGGTGCTCTATTCTGAAGTCGGTAAATATTCACCGGACAGTAACGCTCTTCAGAAGTGGATATATACACGCCTATCCAGGATTCCGACGGATTATGTATTCGAGAAGATGCGCCACATTACGGATAAGAGTAATAATCGTACCAATAACAGGGTGCGCGTACTTCTGTTTCCTTCATTTGGCAGGCTGTATGTTAAGAACTCCGTAAAGGATATGTACGGGATGCCCAAGATATGGTTTAAGCAGATACACAGATATGAATTCGAAGGATACAGACTGGACGGCATACGGGATTATGATGCTTTCCTTAAATACATGTATGATGATTATATGACGCTGCCACCGGAGGAAGAGCGTAGAGCCAAGGTGTATGTTTCGGATTATGATCTGGGTGAGTTTGAGGTGTAAGAACAAAGTAATGTCTCGCTAAAGAATCCGGGGATATTGTCCGATATAGTATCTGGATATTGTTTACGAAGTAATAAACATATAAGGGTTAGATTCATGGCGATTGAACTTGTTGTATTCGATATAGATGGCGTTCTTACAGATGGTAAAGTATATGTAGATCATCTTGGAAATGAATCAAAATCATTCCTGCTAACGGATATTGATGCATTGAATGAAATAAGATCTATGGGATACAAGATCGCAGCCGTGACAGGTGAAGATACACCCATTGTAGAAGTATTTAAAAACAAAGCCGAGTGGGATATGTTTTATTCAGGATGTAAGAATAAACTAGTTGCGATAAAAGAGATGGAAAGCATCTGGAGTCTACAACCTGAGGATATATGTTATATAGGTGACGGAAAGTATGACGTAGAACCTATCAAATACGTTGGAACCGGGGTATGCCCGGGAAATGCTATTTCCGCGGTTAAGTCCGTTGCTGATATAAGATTAATCAATAAGGGCGGAGAAGGGTGTATAGGCGAGTTGTTAGATTATTTAAAGACGAGACGTTGCGAGGATAACCAAAGTTGAATTCGAAATCTTTTGACAGTATCATAGAAAAAAGGTTTACTGACCATATCTGTGTTTTTCAGAATATGATGAGTTCGGCTGATATGTTAGGTGAGATAAAACGTGCATCGACACTTATGTATAACGCGGTGTTTGAGAGAAAAGCTTTATTTTTCTGTGGGAATGGCGGAAGTGCGGCGGATGCACAGCATATCGCCACTGAATTTATCAGTAGATTCTATCATGAACGAAGGGCAATCAACGCGGAGGCTTTGACAGTTAATACCTCGGCATTAACAGCGATAAGTAATGATTATGACTTTGAAAGGGTATTCGTAAGACAGTTGGAAGCCAGAGGCAGTAAGGGAGATGTTCTCGTCGGAATAAGTACCAGCGGTACTTCTCGTAATGTGATTAAAGCATTGGAATATGCATCTGATAAAGGTATTAATACGATTCTTTTAACAGGTGGAACTCATCATGAAGCAGATGAATCAATGTGCAATGTGGTGATACATGTTCCATCTTCTGATACTCCACGCATACAGGAAGCGCATATCTTCATAGGTCACATTTTGGCTGAATATATTGAACAGATGATCATCGAAGAGGAAAAAGAATGAATACGGAAACGATTCTGGATAGATTTTTGATCAAAGACAGGGTATGTGTAATAACCGGAGGAGCAGGTCTTCTGGGAGACAGTCATGCCCGGGCCGTAATTGACGGTGGTGGGATCCCGGTTCTTCTGGATATAAGTACTGAACGTCTTGAGGAAGAGAAGAGCAGATTATTAAACGATTATCCTGATCAGAAGGTTGAGATATATCTGGCAAATATAACTAAACGTGATGAACTCGAGGAAGTCTGCAAAAAACTTGTTGAAAAATATGGTCATGTGGACATTCTTATAAACAACGCTGCGAACAATCCTAAGGTGGAAGGAAACAGCAAAAACATGGGTCCTTTGAGGTTTGATAATCTGCCTATGGAAATATGGAATGATGATATTGCAGTAGGGTTAACCGGAGCGTTTTTGTGTTCTCAGGTCTTCGGAAAGCAGATGGAGAAGCAGGGTAAAGGTGTTATTCTGAATATTTCTTCGGACCTTGGCGTTATTGCACCTGATCAGAGAATATACAAAAAAGAAGGGGTTCCGGATGACGAGCAGAGCGTGAAGCCCGTGACGTACTCTGTGATTAAACATGGACTTATAGGTCTCACAAAGTATCTGGCAACATATTGGGCTGAGAAGGGGATTCGTTGTAATGCTATCTGTCCAGCTGGAGTTGAGAATGGGCAGGATCCTAAGTTTGTTGAAAAACTTGTAAATCTTGTACCCATGGGCAGGATGGCACACAAGGATGAGTATCAGGGAACCGTACTTTATCTGATCTCAGATGCGAGCGCATATATGACGGGATCTACAGTCATTATCGATGGTGGAAGAACCTGCTGGTAGAATGGAGGTATTCTGATATGAGATCTTTGGGGATCATGCAGGGGAGATTGACCCCCTCCGGAGGACGGGGAATACAGTTTTTCCCTTTCGATGAATGGAAGGACGAGTTTAGTAACGGAAAGAAAATCGGTATTCAGGAAATAGAATGGATATTTGATTATGATCGATATGAAGATAATCCATTATGGACGGAAGCCGGATATAGACAGATCCTGAATATGTGCGAAGATACAGGAGTTACTGTCAGATCAGTATGTTTTGATTACTTTATGCGCAGGCCATTCTTCAAAAAAGAAAATGCTGAAAGAGAGGAACTCAGAAATGAGAATCTTCAGATAACACAAAGAGTATTGCAGGGAATGTCGGTGATAGGTGCCTCTCTTTTGGAAATACCTCTGGTTGATGATTCCTCGATGAAAACTGATCACGAAAAGGAAATGGTTCGTGGTTTTGTGTATGAGGTCGTCAAGTTGGCAGAGAGATTCGAGGTTCAGATATCTCTGGAAACTGATTTACCCCCCGGGGCTTTTAAAGAGTTCCTTGATAGCATTGGTTGCGAAATATATGCAAATTATGACTCCGGAAACAGTTCGGGACTGGGATATGACCATGAGGAAGAAATAATGAGTCTCGGAGATTATATCGCAAATGTCCACATTAAAGACCGGAAATTGCATGGTACTACAATGCAGCTTGGAACAGGAAGTGCAGATTTTGATAAGGTTTTTTCTTCTCTGAGACGTATCGGATACAATAAGAGCATTATACTGCAGGCAGCCAGAGGAGAAGACGGCCAGGAAGCCGAAAACATACAGCAGCAACTTGAGTTTATAAAGGATTACTGCGTGAAGTATTCGTTATAATAGATAAGAAAAGGTTATAGACCGTGGAACTGGAACTTGCCGGAAAAATAGTTTTCATATCGGGATCTTCAAGAGGGATTGGTCTTGCTACGGCTACAGGTTTTTTGAAAGAAGGAGCGGAGGTAATCCTCAATGGAAGAGATAGGGAGAGTCTTCTTGATATACAGAAGAGTTTTTCTGCAAAGTATCCCGGCAGGATTATGATAGCTTCGGGAGATGCAACTACGGAAAACGGAATCAGTGAGATACTTTCACAGATAAGATCATTCACATCCAAAATAGATATTTTTGTAGCTAATCTTGGATCAGGAAAACCCCAGTCTTCTGATAAACTTGATGTTGAAGAGTGGAAACGGTTTTATGACATTAATGTCCTGTCCAATATTTCACTTTTGAAGGGATTATATCCACTGCTGGAATGTGGGCAAAGCCCAAACGTGATTTTTATCTCGTCTATTGTAGCGAAGGAAAAAATGTCTGCACCGTATGGTTATGCAGCAGCAAAAAGTGCAGTCTTGACATTGACTAAAAATCTTGCGAAAGACTGGGCAGATAAGGGAATAAGAGTTAACTGCGTATTGCCCGGAAATGTATTCTTCAAAGGCGGACGTTGGGAAGAACTTAAGGAGCAAGATCCGGAGGGTGTGGATAAATATATTCGCGAGCAGGTTCCTATGGGACGCTTTGGAGCTCCCGAGGAAATAGCAGATGCAATAATGTTTCTTTGCTCTGCCAGAGCCGGATTCATTACAGGAGCATCTCTGGTGGTTGATGGCGGGCAGCTAAGTATATTCTGAGGAAATATGATGGAAGGAACAACGATTCGACTGGGGCTATTTCAAAGTAATATTAGGTGGGAGAATAAGCAGGTTAACTACCGAAGCCTTGAAAACGCATTAAAAGAGTCTTTTGAGCAGGGATTGGATTGTGTTTTTATGCCGGAGATGAGTTTCACCGGGTTTTCAATGAGTGTATCAAATACCGCAGAAGATGATAATGCTACAGTAAACCTTATGTCAGATTATTCAAAAGAGTTTCACGTCGCCCTCGGATTTGGTTGGGTAAGTCATTCAGTTGAACGTGGATACGAGAATCATTACACGATTGTTGATACTGCAGGGAAAGTGATATCAGACTATGTAAAATGCCATCCTTTTTTTTCTGAACACGACATTTTTTCTCCGGGTACAGAACTTCCTTTTTGTAGGATAAAAGGAATTGGTATTTCAAATGTGATATGTTATGATCTGCGTTTTCCTGAACTATTTCGGAATATGAAGCAAGATGCACATGTGGTATTGGTACCGGCTCAGTGGCCTGCAAGCCGCCGGGATCACTGGATGTCTTTACTGCAAGCAAGGGCTATCGAAAATCAGGTTTATATTGTTGGGATAAATGGAACAGGAAATATAGGGGGAACGTACTATTCAGGTGACAGTTGTGTGATCAATCCTGATGGAATTGTTATTTACAATGCATCGGAATCTGAAGGACTGCATATTCTTGAATTAGATGATGATGCGCATGGGTTCAGGGATAGATTTCCGGTGTTAAAGGATAGAAGAAACGGTTTTTATGCAGAGCTCTATAGGGGAGAAGAGTAAGGCATGGATTATAGGATAGATAAGGGAAGTATAGTAGCATTGATCCCGGCTAGAGGCGGTTCTAAAGGTGTGCCGCGAAAGAATATTAAAAATCTTGGGGGCTTTCCGCTTATCGCATACACAATCGTGGCGTGTAAATTATCGGGGCAAATACAGAGGATCGTTGTTTCTACAGATGATGAGGAGATAGCTGAGATATCAAAACTATATGGGGCGGAGGTGCCATTTCTCAGGCCTGTCGAATTAGCATTGGATAGTTCGACAGATTACGATTTTGTTATGCATGCGATAAATTGGTTTGATAAACATGAGGGCAAAGTTCCGGAATACTTGGTCCATATGAGACCGACTACCCCTCTTAGAGAGCCTGATTTAGTGGATGAAGCAATCCAAAAAATATCGAACGATCACTCATATACATCACTGCGATCAGCTCATCCGGCTCCGGAGTCTCCATTTAAATGGTTTCTTTTTGGCAACAGTTCAGAGTTTGTACCTGTGAGAAAAGGGATAACAAATGATCAGGCCAATGGTGGAAGGGAAGGATTTGAAGATGTCTTTATCCCCGATGGATATGTTGATGTCCTGATAAGTGAGCAGGTACTAAAAAATGGAGGACTACACGGGGACAGGATGATGGCATATATCAGTCCGGTATGTACTGAAGTTGATACACAGAAGGAATTTGAATACCTTGAATATGAAATCGGGAAAACAGATTCTGTATTATATAAATATTTAAAGGAAAACTACCGTCAGGAGGATAAAAAATGAGTGAAGAGTATCTGTTTCACAGGCAACCCAAAGAGGTTCCGTTGATAGAGACAAAACACCGTAGGATCAGGACTATGATACCAGTACCGGAGAGTATGGAAATCATAGAAAGATCTGTTAAATATGAACCCTGGTCCATGAACCATCAGCTCTATGCAGTATGGGACAAAGCAGTAGATTATCAGGTTTTTGACAGATGGGGGAATATTTGGATTGATTTCTCTTCCGGAATATTTGTTACCAACACAGGTCATGGCAATCCGGCAATGGTTGAGGCGATTAGAGAAATGATCGATAAGCCTCTTCTTAACAGTTATTATTATTTTCTGGAACAGAGGAGTCTTTTATCAGAACAATTGGTAAAAATGTCTCCGAAACATATGGACAAAGTCTTTCTACTCACAACCGGCGCGGAATCAACTGAGTGTGCAATGAAACTATGTCGTATCCGAGGAAGAAAAAAGAATCCTGATAAGGTGGGAATGCTGGCCTTCTCGGGTGCGTTTCATGGAAAGACTTTAGGTGCACAGACCATGTCCGGAAAACCAGCTGCACAGGCTTGGATCGGACGACCGGATCCGTATATATACCACCTGCCATGCCCTACAGATCCCTTCAGAGATATGGACCAGATATATGATGAAGAAGCCGGAAGACAGAAATTCCAAGAAGATATCGAGAATCTTCAGAAGCAGGGAGTTGATCCGGACACAATAGCAGGAGCAATTTTTGAACCATACCAAGGCTGGGCTGCTTTGTTTTATCCGATAGGATATATCAAGGCGCTAAGAGAGTTCCTGACAGAGAGAGGAGCACTTTTGGTTTCGGATGAGGTTCAGGCCGGATTTGGTAGGACTGGAAAACTGTTCGGATATGAGTATTACGGTGTGGATGTGGATTTAATCTGCTGTGGCAAGGCAGTCAGCGGTGCGTTGCCTCTCTCAGCGGTTCTTGGTAACAGAGAGATTCTTGATGTGGACGGATCACT
Source organism: Lachnospiraceae bacterium (assembly GCA_017460885.1). GTDB lineage: Bacteria > Bacillota > Clostridia > Lachnospirales > Lachnospiraceae > XBB2008. The sequence continues at coordinate 41,915 of JAFUAB010000008.1, read as the reverse complement.
TAACAGTACTCATGGAGGAAGCCCTCTTCCTGTGACTTCTGCACTTGCAAATCTAAAATACTTGGAAGCTGAACATTTAGTTGAGAAAGCCAAAGAAAAAGAGAAAATTCTCAAAGAGAAGTTTTCAGAGTTGAAAGACAGATTTCCTGATCGAGTAGTTTCTATACATGGTATGGGGATGGCTTATGCGGCAATTGTTGTTAAGCCTGGAACCAGAGAATTGGATGTAGAATTAGTGGATCGGATAATTGAGAGGGCATTTGAAAAGGGACTTATGTCCATACGTACTATGACTGGAACTATTAAAGTCGGTCCCCCGCTTACTATTCCGGAGGATGCACTCATAGAAGGAATGGATATTGTTATCGAGTCCATGGGAGAAATCATCGCAGAACAGGATGGGAGAGCATAAATGCTAAGTATCAGGCATACGGGAATATATGTAAAAGATCTTACCGCGATGAAAGATTTCTATTGTTCCTGTTTTGGGATGCAGATTGTCAGTGAGGGTATAGAAAACGGTTCGTACATTGAGAATCTACTGGGAAATCCGGAACTATCGATAAATGTTTGTAAACTCAGATTCCCGGATGGAACAATGCTGGAACTTATTGAGCCTGATCGTGATGGTGATAAAGATGCGCATTCTTCAAATGTGATCAATTGTGGATGTGTACATATTGCATTCACCGTAAAAGATTTACAGATACTATATAATAAACTTGCGAAATTAGGGATAACCTTTATCTCACAACCCATGTTGTCCCCTGATGGAAAAGTATATGTATGCTTTTGTCAGGATCCAGAAGGTAATTATCTGGAATTGGTTCAGGAACTCTGATGCGGATGCAGAGATCCTCCTGATTGAGTTTTCATTTTAAGGAGAAAAATGATGGAAAGAACTTTTTTTATTGCAGAAATTGGTATCAATCACAATGGTGATGTTGATATTGCAAAAAAGTTGATTGATTGGGCTGTTTTGGCAGACTGTGATGCAGTGAAGTTTCAGAAGCGAACAGTTGAGAAGGTGTACTCGAAAGAAGAACTGGATAAGTATAGGGAATCGCCCTGGGGGACTACTAATCGCGAGCAGAAAATGGGACTTGAATTTGGCAAGACAGAGTACGATGAAATTGACAGGTATTGCAAAGAGAAAGGAATTGAATGGTTTGCATCCGCATGGGATCTGGATTCGCAGACTTTCCTTGAGCAGTACGATTTGAAATACAACAAGATTGCATCGGCCATGCTTACAAATATGGAATTGCTTGACAAGGTGGCAAAAGAGGAAAAATATACTTTTGTCTCTACAGGTATGAGTTCAATGGAAGAAATTGACGCGGCAGTAGAGGTTTTCAAGAATAATGATTGTCCATTTGAACTGGTTCATTGTAACAGTACATACCCAATGAAAAATGCAGATGCAAATTTACAAATGATGCAGACACTGAAGGATCGTTACCATTGTAAGGTGGGATACAGCGGACATGAATCCGGTAGGATTGTCTCTTTTGCAGCCGCAGCCCTGGGAGCCAGTTCTGTAGAAAGACACATTACACTTGATCGTACGATGTATGGTTCGGATCAGGCAGCTTCACTGGAAGTAGATGACCTTGTAAGACTAGTAAAGGATATTAGGGCGCTTCCGGCGATAATGGGAACCGGTGAAAAAGTCCTTTCTGATGCTGAACTTGCAGTCAGAAAAAAACTTAGAGGAGTATAACAAGAGTATATATCATGCAGAATAACTACCTGGAGACAGTTTACAATACCAAAGACAGACCAATAACAAAGTATCCCGACCAGCTTGCACAGTATCTTGTAAGTCATTATAAAATCAGGAAGGGTAGCAGGTTGGTAGATGTTGGCTGTGGCAGAGGGGATTTCCTTTATGGCTTCATTAATTGCGGGATAGACGCGATTGGACTAGATGGGGCAGAGACTGATGATAATAACATGATTGGATGTATAAATCTTGAAACGGACAACCTTCCGTTTGAAGATAACTCAGTAGACGTTGTTTTTACCAAGAGTGTCCTGGAGCATATCCACAGACCGGAGAAGATGTTGAGTGAGTGCCGCAGAATCCTTAAGCCCGGAGGCCGTATCATAGCGATGGTTCCGGACTGGCACACCTGTATGTATATTTACTATGATTACCATACACATGTACAGCCATATACGGCAGTAGGACTGCGAGACTGCCTTAGGATGTATGGATTTAAGGATGTTGTATCAAACCAGTTTTACCAGTTGCCTATAGTCTGGAAATATCCAACGATCAAGGTAATATGCAGATTTTTGCAGCTACTTGGACCGGTAAAGAAAGTGAGCAAAAACAAGTTTTACAGATTTTCAAGAGAGTTGATGCTTTTGGCTACGGGAGTAAAGCTTTCTTAATCTTAATCAGGGGAATATAAAAGGATTTTTTATGAACAAAGCTTCTTCTATAAAATGTGATATTTGCGGAGCTGAATCTATTCTGATTCATGAAGGAACCAGAGATAATCCGGATATAAATGTCTATGAATGCACATCATGTCATACCAAACAACTGGATCGAATCGTGGACAATGACTACGATCAGGGTTTTATGAATGAAAAACTTGGGATGACAGCTGAAGAGATTGCAGACAGGCTTTCGGAATGCCGCATAGATGATTACAGAAGATATCACATGGTCAAAGATTGGTGCCGGGGTAAGAGGGTTTTGGACTTCGGTTGCGGATTTGGAGGATTTCTGCAGAATATTTCTCAGGATGCCGGAGATGTAGCTGGGGTTGAACTTGGCTGTGATGAGAGGGGCTATCTGACGAATTTGGGATATGATGTTAGATCAAGCATTCTTGATCATGAGATACCATTTGATGTAATAACAATGTTCCATGTGTTTGAACACTTAAAATCGCCTCAAAAATGGCTTAATGATATCGCCGGATTTTTAAAACCCGGAGGCATTCTTTTTATAGAGGTACCGAATGCAAATGATGTATTGTTAAGTCTATATGAAAATAGTGCTTTTGCCGATTTTACATATTGGAGCGCTCATCTATATCTTTATACAAAAGAAAGCCTTACAAGAGTAATAAAAGAGAATGGGTATTTTGAAATTGAATCGGATGGGCAATTTCAGAGATATCCGATCGCAAATCATTTTTACTGGCTGGCCAAAGGAAAACCAGGCGGGCAGAATGTTTGGACATTTTTAAATTCTGAGGAAATAAATAAAGAATATTCCAAGATGCTTGAAGAACAGAATATGTGTGATACATTGTTCTTTCGAATGATAAAAAAGGGGGATATACAATGAAATCTATTGTAACAGGTGGATGTGGCTTTATTGGTTCACATATGGTGGATCGTTTACTGGCAGAAGGACATGATGTTACGGTTATAGATAACTTTAGTACGGGAAGAATAGAAAACTTAAAGCATCATGAAGGCAATCAGCACCTTACCATAGTGGAAGCAGATATCTGCGATCAGGAGAAAATAAATAATCTATTTGTAGGAATAGATTGGGTTTTTCACATGGCGGCTCTTGCTGATATTGTACCATCAATACAACGACCTGATGATTATTATCATTCTAATGTAGATGGAACTTATTCTGTTCTTAGAGCTTCTCAAAAAGCGGGAATAAAACGATTCGTATACACGGCGTCATCATCCTGCTATGGTATTCCAGATTCGTTTCCGACTAATGAGGAGGCTGCGATACGACCTGAATATCCGTATGCGCTCACCAAAAGGCTTGGAGAGGAGTTGGCTCTCCATTGGGCAAAAGTATATAAGCTTCCAGTGGTGTCATTGTGCCTTTTCAATGTCTATGGACCAAGATCACGTACTTCAGGAACATATGGTGCAGTTTTTGGCGTATTTCTTGGACAGAAACTAGCAGGTAAGCCATATACCGTGGTTGGTACAGGAGAACAGACAAGAGACTTCACATATGTAACGGATGTTGTAGATGCTTTTTATACTGTAGCTAGTTCAGATGTTGTAGGAGAAAGATTCAATGTTGGAAGCGAGCATACATATTCAGTAAACAGGCTTGTAGAACTGCTTGGAGGAACTGAGGAAAATGTGGTGCATATTCCCAAGAGGCCTGGTGAACCTGATTGTACCTGGGCGGATACAAAAAAGATAAATACTGTCCTTAGTTGGCATCCTAAGGTATCTTTGGAGGAGGGGGTTTCACTTATTCTTCAGAACATAGATTATTGGAAAGAAGCACCTGTATGGACTTCACAAACAATAAAAGAAGCTACAGCAGATTGGTTTAAATATTTGGGGGAGAAATGACATGGCGGCTGATGAAAAGTGGCAGCATGCACTTGATACAATCAAGGACGGACGTAATATTTCATTGGGGGAACTATATTCGTATGATGTGGATCATGATATCAAGCATTTGGGATTCACATTATCTAGGTATAAATTTGTCTCCAAGCTTTTGCAGGGGAATGCTACAGGTTCTGTTTTAGAGTTGGGTAGTAGCTATGGTCTTGGTGCACCATATGTAGTCCAGACGGCTGATAATGTGAGATATGTTGGAATTGATTTTGACACAAGGGCAGTAAACTTTGCAAAAGAAACCTATGGGTCAGAACGAGTTACATTTATTGAAGGAGATTTTCTTTTAAAGGATCTCAAACAATTGTCGGCAGGGGGGAATGGATTCGATTCTATTTTTTCATTGGATGTTATCGAACATATTAGAACAGAATTAGAGGATGATTTTGTGCGAACAATAACCACAAACCTGAATGATACAGGATTTGCTGTTATAGGAACACCAAATATCAATATGGATCCATATGCATCGGAAACATCTAAGGCGGGACACATTAACCTGTATGATCAAAAAAGACTATTTGAGTTATGCGCAAGGCATTTTAATACAGTTTTTATGTTCGGGATGAACGATGAAGTTGTGCATACAGGGTTTGCACCAATGTCATGCTATTTGTTTGCGGTTTGTAGTTATAAAAAAAGATAATCCTGACCGGATAAACACTGTCGGAGAATAGAATAATGGCAAAGATTGTAACAAAAGAAGGTTTTAAAGCATTGTCGGAACAGATACGGATGGAAGGTAAAGTGATAGTACTATGTCATGGGGTTTTTGATCTGGTACACCCTGGACACATCGCGCATCTGGAACAGGCTAAGAACATGGGCGATATTTTAGTCGTATCGGTTACTGCAGCTCAATATGTACGTAAAGGCCCTGGAAGACCATATTTTGATGACGAACAGAGAATGAAGTTTCTTTCACAGATATCTTGTATTGATTATGTCATTCTTTCAAATGAGTATACTGTTCAAGATATTGTAGATGTTGTTAAACCGGATTTATATGTAAAAGGTAGTGAGTATGCTCGTGACGAGGATGATATTACTGGGAATATCAGTAAGGAGCGTGCGTGGGTTGAAAAATATGGGGGAAGACTTGTATTTACAGGGGGCCCTGTTTTCAGTTCGACAAAGCTTATCAATAATGCTTTAGGGGGGTTGTCTGACGAGATTCTCTTGTATGTTAAAAGTTTTAAGGAAAAATATAACTTTGAGGATATACAGAGAATTGTTCAGACTATGTCAAACTTAAGAATTCTTGTTATTGGTGAGGTGATTATCGATAAGTATACTTATTGTACGATACAGGGGCTTATGAGTAAGGATAGAGGATATTCCGCACGGCTTCAGTATTCTGAGAGTTATATGGGTGGAGCGCTCGCAGTTGCAAGACACCTTAAATCTTTTGCTAACGAAGTGACATTGATGTCGGTTGTGGGAGACGATGCGGTCATAAATAATGAGAATCTTCCTAGAGAAATAGAGTATAAACTGTTTAAAAGCAAAAAGAGACCTACTATTGTCAAGCATAGATTCTTGGAGAAGGATTTAAAGAGGGATGAATTTCAAAAAATATTTGTAATTAATAATATTTCTGAAGATATGAAATATGAAGATGAAGTATATAGGTCAATGGAGGCTTTTATAGCACAGAAAGCTGACGGATTTGACGCAATATTTGTTTGCGATTTTGGACATGGACTATTAAATAAGGAGATGATAAGACTTTTAGAAGAAAAGGCCAGGTTTTTAGCTCTTAATTGTCAGACAAATTCATCTAATTATGGCTTAAACCTTATTACAAAATATAAAAGGGCAGATGCATTTTCTGTAGATCAGAAAGAATTGAAATTAGCTTTTCCTGAGCAGGCCGGTGATGAGGAAAAAGGACTCGATTGTTTGCAGTCTCATCTTGGAGGTAAGGGGTGGCTTACCAGAGGATCTGCCGGGGCAATAGGATACTCAGATGACAAAGTATTGAATTGCCCTGCTTTTACTCTGTCAGTCAAGGACACGATTGGTGCGGGAGATGCTTTTTTTGCTATTGCAAGTATAAGTGCTGCTTCAGGAGCGGCTGACGAGGTTTCTCTTTTTTTGGGGAATGTAGCCGGAGCATTAGCAACAAATATAGTTGGAAATAAGGATTCTATAGAAAAAGTAAACGTTCTTAAGTTTGCAAGTACACTGTTGAATATATAGTTTGTCGCCGATGGAGGAAAAACATGAAGTTTGTGGATTTGTCATATCAATATGAAATGATAAAGGAAGAAGTTGAGAAAAAAGTATTGGAAGTGATGCGTTCTCAGCAGTATTGCATGGGGACAGAAGTCCGTGGATTTGAAGAAACTATGCAGGAGTATTTAGGTGCAAAATATGTTGTTGGAGTTGGGAATGGCACCGATGCACTGTTTATAGCTATGAAAGTACTGGGAATTGGTGTGGGGGATGAGGTTATAACTACACCTTTTTCTTTTTTCGCGACGGCAGAGAGTATTGCATTGGCAGGAGCAACCCCCGTTTTTGTGGACATAGACAGTGATACATATAATATAGACCCTGAAAAGATTGAAGAAAAAATAACGGATAAGACAAAGGCGATTATTCCGGTTCATATTTTTGGTAATCCCTGCGATATGGATAGGATTAATAAGATTGCCCAAGAACACGGATTATTTGTTATTGAAGATGCGTGTCAGGCGATAGGCGCCACATATAAAGGGAAAAAAATAGGGAACTTATCAGACATTAGTTGTTTCTCATTTTTCTTGACAAAGAATCTAGGGGCAATGGGGGATGGAGGAATGATCGTCACAAATACTGAAGAGTATGCCATTGCTGCCAGAGCATATAGTTCTCATGGAGCAGGGAAAAACGGATTACAGTTATTAAGAAACAATAAAACATACCTGGAGGCCATTGATATACAAGAAGATCATGAGAAATACTATCATTTTGTAATAGGACAGAATTCCAGACTTGACGAGATACAGGCTGCGATTTTGTCAGTGAAATTGAGATATCTGGATAAATGGATTGAGATGCGAAGAAAGAATGCTGAGTATTATTCTAACCTGTTGGATCAGGCAATGCTTCAGCATGAGCAGGAACATGGAAGGCATGTTTATCATATATTTCCGTTTAGAACTGATAAAAGAAATGAACTCAGGAGTAAACTGCATGAGAATAACATAGAAACAGGATTGCATTATCCTGTGCCCATCCATATGCAGATTGCATTTAAATACTTGAACTATCAAGAAGGAAGTCTACCCATAAGTGAAAATGTTTGCAAAAGCATCCTTTCATTACCTGTTTATCCCGGAATAAAAGAGGAAGAATTAGATCGCATTATTGATATTATCAAGAAGGAGATTAGGCTTAATGAAAGCATATAGTTCGCTTAAAATATTTCATCACAAGGACTATTTAGATGCTATAGAGAAAAATGAGATCAAAGCTCCTATATATATAAGGTTAAAACCAACGAATTTTTGCAATCATCACTGTTCTTACTGTACATATGGTTCTGGCAATACCGATAATCGAACAACAAATAGGGATATTATTTCGCACACGGATGTAATACCATGGAACAAACTTCAAGAGATTCTTTTCGACTTTATAGATATGGGGGTCAAGGCTATTACTTTTTCGGGCGGCGGAGAGCCTCTGACTTATCCTCATATAGTAGATGCCGTTAATCTGGTCAATGAGGGTAATATGTCATGTTCTCTGATAAGTAATGGACAGTTATTATGCGGAGAAATAGCTGAAGCATTTTATGGTGCAAAATGGGTAAGGATCTCTTTTGATTCGCCAATTGAAGAAGAGTATTGTCGAATACGAAGAGTTTCTCCCAGGGCATTTAATATGGTATGTGATAATCTGAGATCATTCTCGAGAAATAAGAGTACTGATTGCACTTTGGGTGTGAATTTTGTGGTTTCCAAAGATAATTTCAGGCATGTATATAGAGCGGCCGAATTACTTAGAGAACTGGGCGTAAATAATATCAAATTTGCTGCAGTTGTATCTAATACCCCTAATTATCATGAAGAAATATGCGAGGAGGTAATTGAGCAGATTAAAAGTGCAAAAAAAGATTTTGAGTCTGATGTATTCCAGATAATAAATAATTATGAGGGAGATTGTCATGATAAGCAGTTTTTGGAGCAACCCTTCAAAAGATGTTTTACATGTAAACTAGTATCGGTTGTTGGAGCAGACCAGAAAGTATATCTTTGCCATACCAGAGCATATGATGAAGGCGCGGTGATTGGTGATTTGAAATCAATGAGTTTTAAACAACTCTGGTTCTCGGATGCTACAAGACGAAAATTGGATTTGCTTGATCCGGTTGAGTCTTGCAGGAATTTTTGCGCCTATCAAGATCGGAATGAGATGATAAATGCATATTTTGATATTGATTATAACCATTTAGACTTTATTTGAGATAGGAAAATAATATGTATATTAATAGAAAAGATTTATTGACAATATATGGAAAGATTAAAAATCAAGGGGTGGTTATTTATGGTGCTGGAGACAGATGTAAGATTGCAGTATGTCTTCTTCGGGAATATGGAGTTGAGATAAAAGCGATAGCAGATAGGGAATCAGGAAAACTATGTGAGGGAATCTATGCTTGCTCAAAACAAGATATATATGACTTATCAGATGTTGATGTATGTATTGTGACGGTAACTGGTTATATTAAAGGTCTGTTGGAGGAGTTGCAGAATCATTTTGAATTTGTTGTTGATATGGGAATTCTGGATGCGCTTGATATGGTTTTTACCAAAGAAAGCGATTTTTACCAAATTCTTTCTTATATGGTCAATAGTATTGGAAGAGAGGATCAGTTTGCCAGTCTTTTTCGTACTGCAATTGAAAATTACGAAACTCGGGAAAGGATTGCCCTTAGGGAATATAAGGAAATCAGATTATATCGTTTATGGTCAGAAAGGATAGGTGAATTTCTGTGTAGAGCAGAAAGGGCGATGATCACATCGGAAAAACACAGATCAGAGGGGATTTTGGATGTGTTTATTCTTAGTAACTATCAAGATGTTAACAAGGCCCTAGTAAGAATTGTTGCAAGAAATCTGCATATTGTCATGCCGGAAGATCTGGCATATTGGATTTGGTTTATCAGAAAAAAAATAGAAAGCATAAATATGGATTATTGGGATTTGTATGAAAATCGTTTTTCAGATGCCGCATGCGTGGCAATAGATTCTTCTGTTACGGCTAGATATCTAGTTTTTTCTGATGAAGAAGAAAAAAAAGGCAAAGAATACTGCGAAAAAATGGGGCTTTCACTTCCTTTTGTCTGTATAACAAATCGAGACTCAGGATACTTGCGAGAACTTGCTCCAGATAAAGATTATTCGTATCATAATTTCAGGGATTCTAAGATTGAATCATTCAAAATGGCTGTTGAAATGCTAAATAATCATGGACTTCAATGTATCCGTACAGGCTATATTAGAGATGATACTGCTGACTTTTGTATCGATTATGCAAATAAATATCATGATGATTTTATGGATTTGTATTTGGCGAAAAAATGCTTGTTTTATCTTGGAGACCTAACCGGACTTATGGTGATTCCGGAAATGATGGACAAAGTATTGGCATATACAAATGTAACACCATTAAATGATCTGTGGGCAGATATGCCCCAAAACAGAGAAGCATATTTTATCCTTAAGAAGTATTATAAAAAGTCCGAAGGCAGATATTTGAATTTGCAGGAAATGTTAGAGGCTGATGAGTTTGCTATGGGAGAAGCGGAAAAGTATGATGAAATGGGGATTGAGCATATAAGTAATACGCAAGAGGAAATATGTGATTTGGCGAGAGAAGTGTACTTGCGTTTAACAGGAAGATGGACGGAAAGCAAAGAATGCATAATGCTTCAGAATCGTTATTTTCAAATTTATAGAGATCATATGTTGAAAAACGGCTGTAGGGATGATCAACTTTTTTTGGCAAAGATGGGTGCCGGGTATATTGTACAGAATAAAGACATTTTGTTTGGCGGATTATAGTGTGAAACTTCTGACAAAAGGAGAATGAGAAAGGAATGAAGAAAGTTTATATTGTAACTGAATGCAACAAATATGTTCCCAATTTCGGAGAAACGTTGCAAGCGGTGGCCTTAAACAGAGTGATTTCGCAATTGGGATTTATTACCATTACCCTTTCTCCTGATTCTGAAAAATTGGAATTTGAACTTGGAGATATCATCAGAGCGTACCGCTTTGAACGATTCAGAAAAAAGAATATTAGAAATACGATCCTTCGGACAAATGACATCAAGGAGATGGAAAAGATAACAGCAGATGCAGAATACATTGTGTGTGGCAGTGATTGCATATGGAACGAGATCAGCATCAAGGACTATTATTTTCTTAACTTTCATTCGAACGGGAAAAAAATTGCGTATGCGCCATCGCTTAGAGACTCAATTGTTGTCAGTTCCAGATACAAAAAAAATATTAAAAATTGGATAAATGATATATCTTACCTGTCTACCCGAGAAACAGAGGGTAGCAGGTTGATAAGTGAATTTACAGGACGAGATTGTGCCACTGTCATCGATCCTACTCTACTTATTCCAACAGACGAATGGAAACTGATGATGTACAGAAAACGCTTAATCCGTAAAAGGTATATCTTAGTATATTTTATCGGGAAATGGGATATTCTTAAGGAATATATAGCCCCTATAAAACGATCATTTGGCTGTGAAACATTGGTTTATATTGATGAATGCAATAGAGTTATATACGAAGATGGAGAACCTGCCGAGATAAAAGGACCAATCGGACCAGCTGAGTTTATGGCTCTAATATATGGTGCAGAGGCGATACTTACAGATTCTTTTCATGGTACTGCATTTTCAATTAATTTCAACAAACCATTTATGTCATTCCAAAGAATCGGAAATCGTAAAATCATGTATGACTATGATTGCAGGATCACAAACATTTTGAATCTATTAGGTATAGATGGACATTTCGTGAATAGAAAAGGTCAGAACAAGACTCTTGATATGATAGATTATAGTTTTGTGAATGATCGATTGAATGAAGAGCGAGAGCGGTCGTTAGGATTTTTGCGTATTGCATTAGATTTGCAATGTGAATAGGGGGATTATGAATACAGATTTCAAAAATGTTAATTCTATTTCAAAAGATCTATGCACCGGGTGTATGGCATGCTTGCATACTTGCCCTGAAAAATGCATTCATACTGATTGGATGGAAGGTTTTGAGTATCCTAAATGTAATGAAGAACTATGTATTAAATGTGGAAAGTGTGTTCGTAGTTGTCCGATAATACAACAACAAAAGCTTGAAACTGATCCGGAGATTGTGTGTGCAATGAATAAGTGCACTGAAATACGGGAGAATAGCTCTTCTGGAGGAGTGTTCTATGAACTGGCTCTACATATTATAAAACAGGGTGGGGCGGTATGTGGTGCCGGCTTTAACAAATCAATGAAAGTCATACATAAGATAGTGGATGATGAAGAAAACTTAGTTGACCTTATGCGTTCCAAATATGTTCAGAGTAATCTGGGTAATTGTTTTTCAGAAATAAGAGGCTTGCTGGAATGTGGCAGAACAGTATTATTTGTGGGAACACCATGCCAGGTTAACGGTTTGAGCAGTTTTCTGGGAAAAAGATATGAGGGATTGTTATTGATTGATTTAATATGTCATGGAGTGCCATCACCTATTATATGGGAAGAATTTGTGACTATTATGGAGAAACGTTTTGGTTCAAAATGTTGCTATGTGTCTTTTAGAGATACATCATTGGAGGGCTGGCATAATTATGGTATGTATATGGAATTTGAAAACGGAAAGTCATATGTTGATACGCAGAACAATAACATGTTTATGAAGGGATTCTTGTATGGATACTACGACAGGCGAAGTTGTTATGCATGTAATTTTAAGGGTCTTAATCGAAAGAGCGATTTGACTTTGGGTGACTTTTGGAGTGTGAAGCGGTATTTGGAAAACTTTGATGATAATAAAGGTACTTCTCTTGTTTTTCTAAACTCTGTAAAGGGAAAGACTGCTTTTAATTCAGTGCGTGATAGATTTGATTTTAAAGTTTTGAGTGGAGGCGATGTATTAAAATACAGTGGCGCATATACGAATTCTGAGATTGATATGGAAAACAGAGAGAGGTTTTATCCAAGATATTTATCTGGGGAGTCTACATTTGACATTATAAGTGCATTGTAATTTATAAATTGGCGGTTCGTTTTGAGGAGACATGGTTATAATGATTATTCTGTTACTGGCCCTTTGTCTGTCATTAATAGTGATTATAGTGTTATTTTTTAGAAATCGGTGCTTAATCAGAACTAACACACAGACAAAATTATCTGAACAAAAGTTTAAAGATATGTATTATTTGCTTTATGATTGGCTGTCAATAAGGCAGAACAGATCATGCCTATTGAATTGGTTCAGAAATCGAGATTATAAAAGTGTGGCAATATATGGAATGGGAGAATTGGGTGAGGCTCTGTTTAATGAACTAAAAGAATCTTCAGATGGGACAATTGATGTGAAATATGGGATAGATTTGTATGCCAATCAGGCCAGAACAGAATTATATGTCTATTTTCCGAATGAAGAATTGCCACATGCAGATATAATTATTGTTACACCATTTATGTATTACAATGGAATAAAGACGGCTATAGAAGGAAAAACTAGTGCGGAAATAGTTTCTTTGGAAGATATAATATATGATATGCTGATAGAATCATCAGAAGATAATGCTTGAGAATGAAGGGCTACCATCTATGAATAAAGCAGTTTTTTTAGATCGTGATGGAACCATTAACAAAGAAAAAAACTATCTATTTGAGATAAATGCGTTTGAATATCTTCCCGGAGCTGTTGAAGGAATGAAAATTCTTTCAGAGAATGGTTTTCAAATCGTGATAATAACCAATCAATCTGGAATAGCAAGAGGATATTATGGCGAAGAGGATTATCTAAAACTGGAGACTTGGCTGCAGAATGATTTGAGAAACAGAGGGATAAATCTAACTGGTGTCTACTATTGTCCACATCTGCCGGATGCTCCAATAAAAAAATATGCGAAGAGATGTAGCTGCAGGAAGCCAGAAACAGGACTTTTTTATCAGGCTGCGGAAGAATTGGATATTGATATAGATAGCAGTTATGCGGTAGGCGACAGACTACGAGATTGTGAGATTGCAAGAACAACTAAGTGTAAGGGGATACTGATTGGACATACTGAGGAAAATGATGTTATCAATGAAGTTGAGGGTGGTAAATATCCAAATATAGGCTATAGAGAGAGCTTGTATGAGGCAGCGCATTTGATTTGCGGAGATGAGTGATATGTATTCTAGGTTTATTAACGAGATAGTTGATCTGCTAAGAAAAATACAGATTTGCAGAGGAGATTGTACGATTGATGATCTGAATGCCGCATTTGAGGAAATGGTAAATCTTTTTCGTAATGCCAGACAGAACAGGAATAAGTGTTTTTTTATTGGAAATGGAGGTAGTGCTGCGATTGCCATGCATATGACTACGGATTTTATGAAGAATGGAGGCGTACGCACGGTAAGTCTCTTTGATCCTTCTATACTTACTTGTTTGGGAAATGACTTTGGATATGAAAATGTCTTTTCTAAATCAGTTGAGATGATTGCCGATGAGAATGATCTTCTTGTTGCAATCAGCAGTTCCGGTAACTCTACAAACATAATTAATGCGATTAATATTGCTCGGCAAAAGAAAACCAAAGTTATAACTTTGTCCGGATTTGCTGCAGATAATGGGATAAGAAGACTTGGAGATTTGAATCTGTATGTCCCTAAGAATGATTATGGGATGGTGGAGTCAGTTCACAATATGCTGTTGCAACAAATTGTTGATGAACTAAAGAATTCTATCTGAGGTGAAGCATGAAATATGTAATTTGGGGAATGGGGCAGAATGGGCTTGAATTGTACTCGATTATACCTCATGAAGATGTCTGTGCGATTATTGATAAAAGCAAGGACAATAGTTTTCTGAAGATAATGAATCTTCCGATAATCACATTTGATGAATATCTGGAAAGGAGAGAGGACCTTCCGGAGCATCTTGTTGTTGTTAGCACCTTCAAGTTTTCGGAAATGGAGAAACTCCTGATTGATAATGGAATAACCAACTATTCAATCCTGAAAAAGAGCAGAGTTGGGATTCTGGCATACGCATCTTTATTTGATGGCTCATACTCTGATCATTTGAAACTTGAGAAGGGTAAAGCGTATTCCCTTGCTCGCATTGGATTCTATCAGGATTTGCTTTATTATACGCTGATATCAGATGGCTTTATGGTTGACTGGATTGATGATGAACAAGCACAATCAGATGTTTTTTTTGAGGATAGGATAAATGAATTATATTATGGGGGATTTAATGCGAGGATTGCCACACTTAAGGATGCATTAAAAGACAGACCGGTATTCGTTATTGGATGCGGGCCAAGTCTTACGGCATCAGATCTTGATAAACTATATGATCATGGATATGCCAGCATTAGTGTAAATGATATATTCTATATGTTTCCACAGACAAAGTGGCGCCCCGATTATTATCTTGCATCGGACAGAAGACAGCTTACAAAGAACGTTGAGGATCAGGAAGCTATTGAAGCTGTAAGGCCGCTTAAGAAGATATATTCTGATAATTATACGCCACTGATGCTTAAGGAAGACGATACTTCTGATACATTTTTTTTCAGACAAATACAAGATTTTGAAAAGATGGGATTCAGTCTCGACTGCAGCAAAGGCGTTTACTGCTCCAATACTATAATTTATGCAGCACTGCAGTTTGCTGTATATATGGGGGCAAAAACTATTTATCTTTTAGGGTGTGATAATGGTATTGCGTCAGGGAGAAAACTGTATTGTTATGAAGACAAACAGTTGAATGAAAATATTGATGACTGGGAGAAATTCGCAATTGAGGCATATTCTGATATGGAGATAGGCTACCGGATAGCCAGAAGAGAGACAGAAAAGATAGGGGTAAAGATATATAATGCTACTCGCGGAGGGTATTTGGAAGTATTTGATAGAGTTAATTTTGATTCATTGATTTGAATTAAGGGATATATGCTATATGAGTGTAGAAACTGATGAGTTAATTGCTTTTTACAAAGCGAATTATCAGTTTCTTGATTAAAATATAATTCTTATTTAGATAAACACACCGGAGAAATGTCTTTGTGGAGCGCAGATGGTAACATTATACTGAAATCTGATCTTTAAGTTTGCAGATATGAAGGCAGATAAGCTAGATTTGAACGAGACACTCTATGAGCCTGAGGTTCGGTACGGCTATCAGGTCAGCACGACAAGAAAGAAAATATGGGGCAAAATGCTGGAGATCTTATCTGTGTTTGATGAGATCTGCGGAAGGTATGGACTGAGATACTGGGCAGCTTATGGAACACTGCTTGGAGCAGTCAGACATAAGGGGTTCATTCCATGGGATGATGATCTGGATGTATGTATGCCCAGAGAGGATTATGCACGCGCAGCGCAGATCATGAAGGAAGAATTGCAGGATCCGTTCGTGTGGCAGGATCTATATACCAATCTGAATCAGTGCACTCCGGAAGAGGTCACTACGACTCATATGCTCCCGTTTGCGCAGATATCCAATAGAATGACGACCGCGATCAGTCCTCCGGCTATGCCACCGGTTATTTGTCAGGGAATATGGATTGATATATTTCCGTTAGATGACGGATTTGATGGCCAGGGGCTTACTCCGGAAGCATTTCAGATAGAGAAAGCTCTCTGTGCCGCCACTTTCGGAAAGCCGGAACTCAAAGCCAGGCTTTTGACTCCGGAATTTGATCCTATTATGGATAGGGAAGATCTGAAAGCGATAATCGATATGCCCATGGCTGACAGATTCAGAATATTTGAGCAGATGCTGGAATCCGTAGTTGGCGTTTCGACCATGTATTCATATAAACATGGTGAGATTTTCAACAATTCAGGAGTGTTTAGTAAGTCTTTTTTTGATGAGACAATCAGATTGCCGTTTGAAGGCATAGATATACCTGTGCCCGGAGGATATCATGAACTGCTGACACACTGGTATGGTGATTATTCTGAACCAAGGATGTCATCGGGCGGTCATATAACGATCTATAATCCGGATGTACCGTATACGGATTATTTTGAAAATCCCGATAAGTATATTGATACATTAAAGATTGGTATTGATTAGTATTATATTGCAAGAATACACTACTGAGACCGGTTATATAAAATATGAATCGATTATTTGAACAGGCCTATTTTGATGAAATAAAGACACTTCTATTAACCTATGCATTTGATAATTATGATTACTGCTTCCTGGATGAGAAATGGAAACTGTGTCACGATACGAGACCGGATGTGGTTATGTGTGGATCCTCGTATATGATGGACGGATTCAGGGATGATGTCTCTGAGTATAATACGGTCAATCTCTCGATCAGTTCTCAGGATCTGTACTATATCAGGGAAGTTCTGAGGAGATACATAAGTGAGATAAAGAAGCCTGACATTTTTGTTTTTTCCGGAGGCCGCTACATACTGTATCATGATCTGTCCATGCAGAGCCGTGAATCGATCACTATTCCGAGAACGCTCTACAGAGTATATGGGGTCTCGCACCATAAAGACAAGGATTTGGAATTTGATCCTGCCAGATGCTTTAATACTTCGTATGAGATATTCAGAGAACCGGAATTTCTTGCTTTCGCGGATAAGTGGACCCGTGAGTTGATCAAAGAAAACGGATATAGATACTATGGAACCGTTATGAGGGCGGACAGGGATTTTGCCGATACCTGGAGCGGATACAGTTCGTGGACTGATATGCCTGAGGAAGTCAAAAAAGCCGCTGCAGCAAAAAGAACTGACAGTCATAACAAACTTAAGAAATACATCGAAACATTTAATGAAAATGTCGGTATTCTTACGGATATATGCAGGATATGCGTTGAGAACAGTATAGTTCCCGTATTGGCGATGTATCCTCATTCGGCAAACTATATGGAACTTATTGACAGCAGTTATACTGAGGAACTTATGAATGTAATGGAACAGATCCCATATCCGTTGCATTATATTGATATGAATGCTGACTGTGAGTTGTTTACGAATGACGATTTCAGAGACGCCGACCACTTGAGTGAAGCGGGAGCATTTAAAGCAACAGCTCTGATAGACGAATTGTTAGGAGAGATATATGCTTCCGGAGTATCATGATTCCGCAATAAGAATGATGTGAAACTCCGGACGCTTTGTTTTGTTCAACCGGTATTTGTCGAGGATATTATGAAGATTGCAGTTATAACCATAGCCGGCGTATCCAGCCGTTTCAATGAGGGAGTGCCGGAGGAAGAAAAAAGGCATAAAATCATTTATTATGAAGGGAACCGTGAGGATACGCTTCTGTATCATCTTCTGGAGAAGTGCGGTTCCTTCGATCACATCGTGCTGGTTGGCGGGAACAGATATGATGAGGTTCAGGATTACTGCGATAAGCTTCCGGGGGATATGAAGACCCGGATAGAGTTAGTGTACAACGAACACTATGCTGATCTCGCGTCGGGATACAGTCTGTATGTCGGTCTTAAAGCTATATTTGAGACATATGAGAATGACAGCATTGAAGAGATACTGTTCGTTGAAGGCGATCTGGATATTGACAGGGATTCTTTTGATACCGTTGTATCCTGCAAGTCTGATGTCCTTACATATAATTATGAACCTATTTATTCCAATAAGGCGGTGGTGCTGTATCGTGACGGGACTGGCAGTTACAGATATGCTTTTAACAGCAGCCATGGACTGCTCCGGATAGATGAGCCCTTCTCCATGATCCTTAATTCCGGACAGATGTGGAAGTTCACGGATATTGAGAAACTTAAGGTTGCGAACGACATTTTTTATTCCGATAATAAAAGTGGTACCAATCTGTGTATCATACAGGAATATATAGATCAGCAAAGAGATGATGATCCAAGGATCATAGGCCTTAAGCGTTGGACCAACTGTAATACGAGAGAGGACTACAGGCGTATTTTGACTTACTGGAATTATGACAGATCTGCAGATATCAGTGAAAGTTAACAGGAGTGATCGTTATGAGCAGATTATATGCAATAAGCGGCGTGACCGGAATGACCGGCAACGAACTGGTAAGACAGATCCTTACGGAAGACAGTGAGGATCATATTCTGGGGTTTGATAACTTTTATGCTTCATCTATAGAGACTGTATCTGATCATATAGATGATGAGCGTTTTGAGTTCTTCGAATATGATGTCAATAATGCACAGCAGATGACGGACTTTGAGAACCGTATACGGAAAGCCTCGAGAGCGTATGATGAAGTGGTTTACATAAATTGTGCAGCAGTTGTTCATACCGAACATTTTTATCATGTGAATGAGACCTTTGAAACCAATGTTCTGGGTATGAAGAACTTTATGGAACAGGCCATCAGGGTCGGAGCGAAGAAATACATCAACTGTTCCACTTCCGAAGTCTATTCCATGAATTCATGGAATGAAGATGGCGGAGTGAAGGAAAGCGATTATCTGACAATGTCTGTTGCTGAACACAGTCAGAGAACAAGCTATGCGACAGGCAAGCTCCTTACGGAGTTTTTTATGAAAGATGCCGTAGATGAGGGGAAGATCCTGGGATGTTCCATCAGATTTGCAAACGTCTACAGCAAGGACGAGAGGTATCCGAAGCATATCATTCCTTTTATCATCAACAGCTTCAAGGATAACGGTAAGGTTGTTCTGCTTGAGAATTCCAGGAAGAACAGAAGAACTTTCCTGAATAATTATGACAGCTGCAGCGCCGTTCTGGCACTGATGAATACGGATAAGGCTCTTGACGGAACAGTATATAACGTGGCCACGGACGAAGAACTGTCGATCATAGATCTGGCGAAACTGTGTGCATCCAAGATGGGTATAGACGATCCTGTCATTGAATTCAGCGGGTATCGTGAGTCTGATCCTGAGAGGAGACTTCTGTCCACTGAGAAGATCAGAACAAGAACCGGATGGAAGCAGGCAGTAAGTCTCAGTCAGGGACTGGATGAGTGTATATCTAACTATCTTGCATTATGAATCATTCATGGGGGGGTATGGAATGAGAACACTGAATCAGAGACTGGAAAGTGTTGAGAAGCATATCAAAGAAGACAATATCGTTATCATGATCATAGGTCTTGGAAGCGTAGGCACATATCTGCTTGATTATCTGGTCAGCAGGAATGATCCGGCTATCAGAATAGTTGTGGTCGGACGAAACTATGCCAAAATGGAGCAGAATGTCAATATAGTCCGCATCGCCGCACTGATAAGAGAACTGAATAAGTCTCAGATCGAGATATGTGACGGAGTGGACTTAAATGACACAGATGCTATCTGTGATGCGATAAACAGATATAAACCGGATTTCATAGTTAATTCCAGCCGCGCTTATCCGGGTCTTAAATATGGGAGCATCAGCTGGGCAAATGTACGCGCATACGGAATATGGACTCCACTTGCCATAAGATTCACCCGTAATATCATGGAAGCCTGCGATCAGGCCGACACAGATGCACTTGTCATTAACACATCATATTCGGACGCCGTGATTCCATGGCTTAAGAGTGCCGGTAAGGCTTATCCTGATCTTGGGAGCGGCAATCTCAATCATCTTGTTCCGAGGATCAGATATGCGGTCGCTTCGATGATCGGGACGGAAGATTTCTGGAATGTGGAAGTGATGTTTGCTGCCGGGCATTTCCACGATGTGTGCATAAGTAAGGAAGGCCATACCGAAGGCGTCAAGCTTCCTCTTAAAGTATATTACAAAGGTGTACTGCAGGACCTTGATCAGGATGAGATATTTAAGCGCTGCAGTATTTCCATGCCGACAGACCAGCAGCGGAATATGATGAATGCATCCAGTAATTACCGTATCATAGATGCGGTTATAAGTGTGATACGTGAATCATATGAGGGAAATCCTTCGGATGATCCGATTAATGCCGGTTCAGATGCAGGTCCGGCGGGCCAGGAGAAAACTCTAACAAAACGAATCTTTTCACCCGGAGCATTCGGCAACATCGGCGGATATCCTGTATGTATCGGATACAGGAATGGCAGACCGGATGCGTGGATAGATGAGTCGGCCTTTTCTCTGGAAGAGATGAATGCAGCCAACAGGGCGTCCATGGCACTTGACGGAGTCGAGGATGTGGCAGACGGAAATCTTATCTATACAGATGATCTCATCGGGAAGGCTAAGAAGGCCTTCGGAGTCGAACTCCCTAAGACTGTATCGTATGATGAGATTGATAAGACCGCACAGTTTCTGATCGAGAAGATCATAATTCCACAGACATCATAATTACGCAGATATCATAGTTTCGCAGACCATAGACAGATGATCGTGAACTTGGGCAGGCAGGCCTACCGGGACATATAGATGATAAAGCAGAGAACTCATTATAATTCAGGAGAGATATGAAAGCAGAAACACTGGTTAATATAATAGGCTCGGATTTCTACACCGGAGTTCCGGATTCGCAGCTTAAGTCGCTGTGTAATTATCTGATGCATACCTATGGGATCGATCCGAAGCATCATGTAATCGCGGCCAATGAGGGAAACTGTGTTGCCCTGGCTGCGGGATATCATCTGGCTACCGGGAAGATACCTGTTGTCTATATGCAGAATTCGGGAGAAGGCAACATCATTAATCCTGTGGCAAGTCTGCTGAATGATAGGGTATATGCCATTCCGATGGTATTTATTATAGGCTGGCGCGGAGAACCCGGCATTCATGACGAACCCCAGCATATATATCAGGGAGAGGTAACCTTAAGACTCCTTGAAGATATGGGAATATCTTATTTCATAATAGACAAGGATACTACTGATGATGAAGCTGCATCGGCGATGCATGAGTTTGGTGCTGAACTTTCCAAAGAACGTGACGTTGCGTTCGTGGTAAGAAAAGGCGCTCTGAGTGATGAATCAAAGGTGGATTACAGAAATGACTATGCTATGACCCGTGAGGAGATAATAAGGCATATAGTCAGTGTAAGCGGCGAGGATCCCATCATCAGCACGACAGGAAAGGCCAGCCGTGAATTGTTCGAGATAAGGGAGGCGAATTCGCAGGGGCACAGCTATGATTTCCTTACGGTAGGATCCATGGGACATGCTTCATCCATAGCTCTCGGAGTTGCGGTTAATAAGCCTGACCGGAAGATATGGTGCATAGACGGTGATGGAGCCGCACTCATGCATATGGGAGCCATGGCCGTCATAGGTGCGAATAAGCCGGATAATCTGATACATATAGTTATCAATAACGGCGCTCATGAAACCGTGGGTGGTATGCCGACAGTTGCGGGGAATACAAATATGGTTGCAATAGCACGGGCATGCGGATATCCTTCAGCTGTATGTGTCGATGATCCTGACGCACTTGATACCGCACTTAAGGAAGCTAAGAATCGTAAAGGCCTGTCATTTATTGAAGTTAAGTCTTCGATAGGCGCAAGGGCAGACCTGGGCAGGCCGACTACGACCGCGATCGAAAACAAACAGAACTTTATGACGTATTTGAATGCCATAGGACAGGGTAATGTTTGAAATAGATGAATCGTTCTACGAACCGGAGATCCGTTGGGATTTCAAGGTTACGACCGAAAGAAAAAAGATATGGGCCAGGCAACTGGAGATATTAGCTGAGTTTGACAGGATATGTGCCAAACACGGCCTTTCATACTGGCTTGATTACGGGACGCTTTTAGGTGCAGTCAGGCATCAGGGTTTTATTCCCTGGGATGATGATTTGGATGTGTGCATGCCAAGACCGGATTATGACCGTGCATCAGCGATCATGCAGGAAGAACTTGGTGAACCCTATGAATGGGTGGATTTATATACCAACCTGGCAAAATGTACTCCTGAACAGATCACGCCTGCGCATATGCTTCCCTTTGCCAAGATCAGGAACAGGATGACTACTGCGATAGAACCGCCGGCTATGCCATCTGTGATCAATCAAGGTATATGGATAGATATTTTTCCATTGGATGACGCGTATGATGATAAGGATTTTACGCCTGAAATGCATAAAATAGAGAAAGAACTGTATGTCACGGCATTTGGAAGTCCTGAGATGAAGGAATACATAGTATCTCCCGGATATGCTTCCGCTACATCCAAAGAAGATCTGCAAAATATCCTTGATCTGCCGGTTATTGAGAGATTTAGGATATTTGAACAGATCATCGGGTCTTTAGTCGGTTCATCATCGCTGTATGTACATAAATTTTACGAGATACTGTATCAGTCTAAGGGCTATGATAAGCACTACTTTGATGAAACTGTCAGGATTCCTTTTGAAGGTTTTATGGCTCCTGTGCCTTCTAGATATCATGATTTGCTGACATTCTGGTATGGAGACTATAACATTCCGGTCAGGGCAAATAATCATCTGGCGATATATAACGCCGATGTATCATACCTGGATTATTTCAGGAATCCCGGCAAGTATAAGGATACAATGAAGATAGGGGTTGATGACTGAGAGTATGTAAGTAATTGGTTGATACATATTCGGAAAATGAGAAATTGTTTTTTTGTGTATTTTTTCATAAATATGCTCTTAACTTTCGTATACGTATGACCGATAATAGTGACAGAAGTATATAGGTGTCTCAGGATGAGATATGTATTTGGGCAGGAAGCCCGCGTTTTATGTCACATGGAGGTGAGGTTATGAACATAGAACCAATGAGCAGTATAATGACGCTGCAGACCCAGCAGGTACCGGTCAAGCAAGTGGATCCTGCGCAGAAGACACCTGAATACAGCTCTCAGGATCCTAATACACAGGATACGGCTTCTGACCTGTCTGTTTCACAGGTTGTGACAAAAGGTCAGGATTCAGCCGGTGCTAAGGACGGTAACAAAGAGCAGGGTTCAGGGAATTTTTATCAGGAAGAAGCGACTGCCACCAATGAAAGACTTAAAGAAGCAGTTGCCAGATTCAACAAGAGCTCCGGAGCTAATTCCGAAGCTGTGTTTGGTATACACGATGGAACCAATCGTGTGACTATTAAGATCGTTGATAAAAAGACCAAGGAAACCATTAAGGAATTACCTCCTGAAAAGACACTGGATATGATCGCCAAGGTATGGGAGATGGCAGGTATAATGGTTGACGAGAAGAGATGAGAGGAGAGATGACGTATGCCTATGAGAATGAGCGGCCTCATATCGGGCCTGGATACAGACAGTTTAATCTCTCAGCTTGTTTCGGGCAAGAGATTAAAGGTCACCAAGAGTAAGGGTAACCAAACCAAACTCAGTTGGAAACAGGATAAATGGAAAGATTTAAATAAACAGCTGGTCAGTCTGAGAACCATGGCATCCAACATGCGTTGGAGTACTGCATGGAACAAGAAAGCCACAACGGTTTCTGATACGTCAAAGGCAAGTGTTATCACCGGAAGCGGAGCAGTTGACAGTGTACAGAGCCTGAAGATCACCCAGCTGGCCAAATCATGTTATCTGACCGGCGGCAAGGTGGAGGCGGTAGATTCCGAAGGAAAAGCGACAGGAGAGAAGCTTACCGCATTATCCAAGATGAGCGATCTGGGATTCACCGGGGATACAAAGCTGAATATCACCACTAACGGTAAAACTTCAGAGCTCTCGATTAACGGTGATTCAACCATCTCGGATGTCCTCAGTGCGTTAAAGAAACAGGGACTTAACGCTTCATTTGATGAGAATAATCAGAGATTCTTCATCAGTTCGAAGACTACCGGAGCCAAATCTGATTTCA
Organism: Lachnospiraceae bacterium; assembly: GCA_017460885.1. Lineage (GTDB taxonomy): Bacteria > Bacillota > Clostridia > Lachnospirales > Lachnospiraceae > XBB2008. The sequence continues at coordinate 17,605 of JAFUAB010000008.1, read as the reverse complement.
GTATTACGGCGAGTGATGCCACAGGTCAGACTGCACTTGATAAGATGGGGATCAGCACCTACGACGCAACAACGAAGAAGAATCTGGAATCCTATCTGACTTATACGGAATCGGATGTTGAATCGGAAGTTCTCAGACGGGCATCGGAGTCAGCAGAATCATATAAAGATCTGTTCAACAGCATGAAGAACGCCGAGAAGACGGTTGATGATCTGGTTGAGCAAAGAGCCAAAATGGATGAAGCTGGTAATCCGGCGACTGATGAAGACAAGGCAGCCATGGATCAGAAGATAGCAGATGCCAGGGCAAACGCCGATGAACTGTCCGGTAAGGTTGCTGATGCATGGTCAGCTGCAGATTGGGAAGCTGATTTTGAATACAATGATGACGGGACCATCAAGAGCATGTCAAATGTCCGGGTTAGGGATGATGAATCCGGAGAGGCACTTAGAGATCAGGTAAGGGCGGAATTCGACCAGAGAGCAGAGTATGCGCAGACTCAGATTGACGCTATAACGAAAGGAACACTGAAAGGTAAGGCAACCAAAGTTACCGGTCAGGATGCGAAGATAGAGCTTAACGGAGCTGAGTTTGAGAGCGCAACTAATGTCTTTGAGATAAACGGATTAACCATAACTGCTTTAAGTGAGACTAAAGATAACGAAGAGATCACTCTGACGACCACAAATGACACCAGCGGAATATATGATCAGATCAAGAATTTTGTTTCTTCGTATAACAAGATAATCAACGAGTTGGATAAGTTGTACAATGCAGATTCTTCATCCAAGTTCACACCTCTGACAGATGAGGAGAAGGAAGCACTCAGCGACTCGGAAGTTGAGAAATACGAGACCAAGATCAAGGACGGACTGTTCAAAGGTGATGAAACCGTAAGTGCTATCATGTCATCGCTGACACAGAGTATGGCACAGGGTATAACAATAAACGGAAAGTCACTTCACCTTTCTGATTTCGGTATCAATACTCTGAGTTATTTTGAAGCGGAGAAGAACGAAACTCACGCATTCCATATTGACGGAGATTCGGATGATGAGAAGACATCCGGGAAGGCTGACAGGCTTAAGAGCCTTATAGCATCCGATCCGGATTCGGTGTCAAGTTTCTTTACCAAGTTGAGCAATGACATATATTCGAGACTTGATAAATTATCATCCAGACAGGCCGGTCGTCGTACATATGGGTCATTCTATGAAGATCAGACCATGAAGTCTGATTATACCGGATATGATTCGAAGATCAAGGAACTCGAAGACGCCGCTAATGAGTATGAAGACAGACTGTACAGCAAGTTCTCCAAGATGGAAGCTGCTATGGCTAAACTTCAGAGTAAAACCAGTGCATTATCCGGATTGTTTGGTGGAGCACAGTAGGTTTGACAGTATGTGAATTATAAGATTTGATCCGGGTGCGATTGGAGAAGTATCCAATCGCACCTGTGAATGGAGGATTATCGATGGCACTGCCTCAGGCTTATGCACAATATAATAACAGCAGAGTACTTACAGCCAAACCGGCGGAACTGACGCTGATGCTGTATGAGGGGGCAATCAAGTTCTGTAATATTGCACTCAAAGGAATAGAAGACAACGATATAAGCAAAGCGCATGAGAATATCATAAAAGTCCAGAAGATTATTAATTATCTTCGCCAGACTCTTGACATGAGTTATCCTGTAGCACAGGATTTCGAGAATATATACAGTTATCTGTCCAGAAGGCTTCTTGAAGCGAATATGGAAAAAGATCCTGAAATATTAAATGAAGTTAATATGCATCTTCATTCGGTAAGAGATAACTGGAAACTGGTGATGGAGAAGGTTGCAAGAGGAGAAGGGTGATGTCCTCCTATATAGACAGATTAGAAAAAAATCTATCAGATAAGGTCAGCGTGCTTGAGAATATATACGAGTCAGACCGGAGAATAATAGAATCTGTTAATTCTTCCCAGACGGGGATCGAGATATATGATGAGTATATGATGGAACAGGATTCCTATTTAAGCAGACTTGACGAACTCGATCAGGAGTATGATGTGATATACGCATACATTGAAAAGTACCGGGAGGAATTATCAGGCGTATCGGCCGACAGGCGCAGTCATATTGTTACTCTTTCAAAAGAAATCGAAGGAAAGCTGATAGCAGTCAATGACATAGAGGAAAGAGTAAGGAAGCTTGTAGAAGTGCATTTTAATAACAGAAAGAGCGCGATACAGGCATCTAGGAAAAATGCAAAAACTTTGCAGGATCGATACAGATCCGCATCAATATTCGCTGTAAGAGAGAATACAATATTAGATATTGTCAATTAGTTTATAAAATGCTTGCAATAATTTTTTTTTTTTCATAAAATAAGGTTAAGGAATCCCTTTATGGGACCGATATATGTTGTGTAAGCAATAAACACAACGGTGTGAGCCGGATATGTAAGAGAACAGAGCGTACGGCTGTGAACGAACAGAGAAGGTGATCACCCAAAAACCAAAGTTTTCGCAAGGATGCGAATTTTCAATTTCAAGGAGGAAATAATTATGGTAGTACAGCACAATTTAACAGCAATGAACTCAAACAGAATGCTTGGTCTTACTCAGTCAACTCTTACCAAGAGTACTGAGAAGCTCTCTTCCGGTTACAAAGTAAACCGTGCAGCAGATGATGCAGCAGGTCTTGCTATATCCGAGAAGATGCGTCGTCAGATCAGAGGTCTTACACAGGCTTCAGCAAACGCTCAGGATGGTATTTCTACTGTTCAGACAGCAGAAGGTGCACTGAATGAAGTACACGATATGCTGCAGAGAATGAATGAACTGGCAACCAAGGCTGCAAACGATACTAACACTACAGAGGATCAGGACTACATTAACATGGAAGTTCAGGCTCTTGTAAGTGAGATCGATCGTGTAGCTTCGACCACGACATTCAACCAGCAGAGCCTTCTGGATGGTACATTCACCAAAAAGAAGCTTCAGGTTGGTGCTGAGAAGGGACAGTATATCACTATCAGCATTAGCTCAATGAAGGCTTCCGGACTTGGAGTTAAGTCCATCAGCGTTGCTAGTCAGGCTTCAGCAGCAAATGCTATCAGCACAATTAAGACAGCTATTTCCAAGCTGAACAGCCAGAGATCTAAGCTCGGTGCAGTACAGAACAGACTTGAGCATACGATCAAGAACCTTGATAATATCGTTGAGAATACAACAGCAGCTGAGAGCCAGATCCGTGATACTGATATGGCTACAGAGATGGTTAAGTATTCTAACAGCAACATTCTGTCACAGGCAGGTCAGTCTATGCTGGCTCAGTCCAACCAGAGTAATCAGGGTGTTCTGTCATTACTTGGCTAATCTGAATAAGTTCAGAGCAAATCTACCAACAAAAAGGAGTCGCGTAAGCGGCTCCTTTTTTTGAAAAATATAACCGTGATGGAGAACATTGGGGATTTTACCGGTTTTTTTTAGGGTAAAAATTTTTTTAATTTTGGGGTTAAGTATTTGAACATCGCTCCGATATATTAGGTGTAACGAAGAACAAAGGCGAACGGATTCGTAATAAAGAGGACAACAAACAGTCCATTAATTCAGATAAGGAATGGAAGCACGGATGCTCCACCGTCAAGGAGGAAAATAATATGGTAGTACAGCACAATCTTACAGCAATGAACTCAAACAGAATGCTTGGTCTTACAACAAACTCACTGGCCAAGACAACAGAAAAGCTTTCATCCGGTTACAGAGTAAACCGCGCAGCAGATGATGCAGCAGGACTTGCTATTTCAGAAAAGATGAGACGTCAGATCAGAGGTCTTACACAGGCTTCTTCTAATGCGCAGGACGGTATATCCGCAGTTCAGACAGCTGAAGGTGCTCTTAATGAAGTACATGATATGCTCCAGAGAATGAATGAACTGGCAACCAAGGCTGCAAACGATACCAATACTACAGAGGATCAGGACTACATCAACATGGAAGTTCAGGCTCTGGTAAGTGAAATAGACAGAGTTTCTTCAACTACAACCTTCAACCAGCAGAGCCTGCTTGATGGAACATTCTCCAACAAACTTCTTCAGGTTGGAGCAGAGACAGGTCAGTACATTACGATTGATATTAAAGCTATGACTGCATCCGGACTTGGAATCAAATCTGTCAGCGTAGCAAGCCAGAGTTCAGCAGCAAATGCTATCAGCACGATTAAGACAGCTATTTCCAAACTGAACAGTCAGAGATCTAAGCTTGGTTCCGTGCAGAACAGACTTGAGCATACGATCAAGAACCTTGATAATATCGTTGAGAATACAACAGCGGCAGAAAGCCAGATCCGTGATACTGACATGGCCACTGAGATGGTTAAATACTCCAACAGCAATATTCTGTCACAGGCAGGTCAGTCGATGCTTGCTCAGGCTAATCAGAGTAATCAGGGAGTTCTTTCCTTACTTGGCTAATCAGTTGAGTAGAATAGAAAAAAATGATATGATTAGGGGAGAAACGTTTCGTTTCTCCTCTATTTGTTATTGGTGAGAGTAATGTCAGATTTTCTATTAAGCATAATTGTTCCGGTATATAATTCAGAATCGACGCTGCTACGGTGTGCAAAGAGTCTATTACTTCAGAAGACCCGCGAAATACAATTGATTTTCATTAACGATGCTTCGACAGATTCCAGCTTGGAAATCCTGCAGCAGATCGAGACGCTGGCACCTGAACGAATATTAGTCGTTGACCTGAACGAAAATCATGGTCCGGGGTCGGCGCGAAATATCGGATTGGAATATTCCGAAGGAAAATACATCGGATTCGTGGATAGTGATGACTATGTGGCAGGTGGAATGTATGATAAATTGATCCGGGCAGCGCAGGTCGGAAATTATGATATGGTAGACTGCGGATTCGTGGATGAAGCTAATGACAGAGCCATTTTATTAACAGGACGTGAGCAAAGAGGTGAACTTGATTCACAGCAAAGATCGGAATTGATAGCAGAGGGAGGATATCTTGTTACAAGAATTTATAATAGAGAATTGATATTGGATAATCAGATCAGGTTTAGAGACGATACTTATATGCTGGAAGATATAGAGATCATGACAGAATTGCTCGCGCGCACTAAAAAACTGGGTGCTGTTGAGGAAACACTGTATTATTATACAAAATCAGAAGGATCATTATCAAAAACTTGGAATTACAGAAGATATGTGGATAGTGTTGCAAACGCTATGGAGGCATTGAGCAATCTTAAGAATAAACTGGAAAACTATTATGAACTGGAGGATGCCATCGAGTTTGAAATGCTGCACATATATGATATCGGCATTTATGCTGCGTTGGCAGACCGTCGGAACGATCATACATTAGATACGTTAAAAGAACTCGACAGATTACGGAAAATCAGATCAGAGTGTGTCCGACCGGGATATGACAATCCTTATGTTAAGCAACGTATATCACCGGAAAGCATATCCAGAATGAGGGCTAACGACGGGGATTCTGAACAATTGATGAATAGATTTATGTAAGGAGAATATGTACTGATGTATAGTTCTTTTGAATTCGAGGGAATTACAATAGGCAAAGGTGATGAACCGCTGGTTATACCTGAAATGGGTATTAATCATGAGGGAAGTCTGTCTGTAGCAAAAGAGATTGTAGATGCAGCATGTCATGCCGGCGCAAGGATAATAAAACACCAGACTCATGTTGTCGAGGATGAAATGAGCGGCGCTGCACGAAGAGTTATCCCGGGAAACAGCAAGGATTCTATCTATGACATAATGAAAAGATGTGCTCTTTCTGAAGAAGATGAATATGAACTCATGCAGTATGTTAAGTCAAAAGGTATGGTCTTCTTGAGTACCCCGTTTTCAAGAGCAGCAGCCGATAGATTACATCGGTTCGGTGTATCTGCATACAAGATCGGTTCAGGAGAATTAAATAATTACCCATTGGTAAGACATATAGCCTCATATGGTAAACCCATGATAGTATCTACCGGAATGAACGATATATCAGCCATAAGAAAAACTGTTGATATTATGGAGGAATATAATATTCCGTATGCGTTGATGCATACGACTAATCTGTATCCGACGGAACCTCACATGGTAAGACTCGGTGCTATGTGCGAGATGATGAAGGCGTTTCCTGGCGTCTCGATCGGTCTTTCTGACCACACACTGAATAATTTCGCGTGCATATCTGCGATTGCGCTGGGAGCGGATTTGGTAGAAAGGCACTTTATCGATAGAAAGGATCGACCGGGCCCGGATGTTATTTGCTCAATGAACTCTAAGGAGTGCATGGAACTTATCGATGCGGCTCATGATATTCCCCTGATGCTTGGCGGTACCAAGAAGGCGCTTGCAGAAGAACAGGTAACTATGGATTTTGCGTTTGCAACGGTTGTCAGCATAAAGAATATCCGGAAAGGTGAACTATTTAGTAAGGAGAACCTTTGGGTTAAAAGACCCGGGACGGGAACCATTAAAGCGGAGAACTATGATAGTCTTTTGGGAAGAACTGCTGCATGTGACATAGAAAATGATACTCAGATTTCATGGAATATGATTGTGGATGGTTGAAATGGCTGAAGATTTTATTGAAGAAATATATCATGATTCGATGTCAATAGAATATATTAATGAATTTGTTCATCTATCGTATATTTGCAAACGGCGAGACGCGAGGAGAGCCTACAACGAAGGTGCGAAAATATTGGAGAACATGATTTCCCGAATTGCCTCCTCAAACCTGCAACTGGCGTTGGATATACAGAATACGGCATTGGAGATTGCGGAGAGATTTGAAGACTGTGGATTCGCTGCGGGAGAGGCTTTGAGCAGGCTTTTGCCGCTTTTATACGAAGCGGTTGCACCTTTGACACACATAAGTGTTGATGCTGGATCATACGTTATCAAAAGTGCAGATTCCGGTTTTTTGACATTGTATGATTCCGGTATCAACATGCATATTCATGATACTCATGATCCTATGTGGGAGGCATATAATCTGGCAACTGAACTCTATAGGCCCGAAGTGGAACAGTTCTATATCTTGGGGTGCGGGTTAGGATATCTTCCCTATCAGATATGGTGGATATCAGGTGGTGCTTCATGTATCAGGGTATATGAAGAGGATGAAAAGATAATAGAATATGCGTATAATTATGGGGTGCTTGGATGGATTCCCGAAGAATTGATCGAGGTGATTTCCGGAGATGCAAAGTATGTTTCTGAAAGATTTCTTAAGGAAACTCATCAAAACAGCAATTCATGTGCATATATATCTGACTGGAAGAGACGAACGTTTACAGAAAACGGATATGATAGTATTGTAAGGACTGCTGCAAATTTGGAACTTGCAAGAAGTATGCATGACATAACTGAAGTCAACAGGCGGAAGAATCTTCAGCTCAAATCCTTTTCTTTTGACAAAATACATGATTCACTGGCATATGACGAATGGATCGTTGTAGGAGCAGGCCCATCACTGAATGATGCTGTCGGATTCCTCAGAGACAGCAAGGGCAAAAGGGGAATAATAGCAGTAAATACGGTTTTAAAACGATTATGTATTGAAGGTATTATGCCGGATATTTCAGTAGCGGCTGATAGATATGCGCAACTGGAGGATCACATCAGAGGGATAGAAGATTATACAGCCGATGTGCCACTCATAGCAGACCAATTGACCAACTGGAGATATACCGGTGCATATAAGGGCATGATTGTTTTTGTAAAAACATCAGCGGGGAATAATGAGCCGGAAGACTCTGACATTTGGAAGATAGGGGGAACCGTTTCAAGTATGGGTATCGAAGCAGCAGCCAGATTGGATGCAAAAACGATTTATCTGGTTGGACTCGATCTGGCTTATCCCGGCGGTCAGAAATATGCAGTCGGAATGCCGCATCATCAGGAAAACATGGAAGGCGTGTTAGTGCAGGTGCCATCTGTCGATGGTAATATGGTTGAGACAAGCGAAGTGTTTTGCTGGTTTCGAGAAGTGATCGAGGAGCAGATTGCTACGCATAACGGCATCAGATTTGTTAATATGTCCAAGCACGGAGCATTGATAAACGGAGCGGAGAAATTCAACAGAACATGAGTGGAAATAAGAGAATACTTTTTTTAACAGGCACTCGGGCGGATTATGGAAAAATGAAGCCTCTTATGATGCTTTTGGAAGACAGTACGGATTTTGAACTATATGTATATGTATGCGGCATGCATTTATCTGACATTCATGGAAGTACGTATCGAGAGATTCAGAAGGATAATTATAGGAATATTTATATAGCTTTCGGTTTAGAGGGGACTACATCCCAAAGTGCAAATCTGGGTGACACTATTCGCAGTCTGTCGGGATATGTTGAAGCAGTATCTCCCGATATGATCGTTGTACACGGGGACAGGATGGATGCTTTGGCAGGGGCCGTTGTCGGGGTACTTCATAATATCCTGGTCGCCCATATAGAGGGGGGCGAATTATCCGGCACAATGGATGAATCAATAAGGCATGCGATATCCAAGTTTGCACACTTGCATTTCGTCTGTAATGCAGATGCCGAAAAGCGATTAATACAGATGGGAGAGGAAGCATATCGGATCCATGTGATCGGTTCTCCGGACATAGACGTTATGATGAGTGACAGATTGCCTACGATGAAGGATGTCAGGGAACGTTATGATATATCTTTTGAAAAGTATGGTATCCTGATGTATCATCCCGTGACAACAGAACATGAAAAGGTCGGTCAACATATCAGTACAATTGCAGATGCATTGATAAAAAGCAACAATAATTATATTGTAATATATCCTAATAACGATCTGGGATCTGAAATCATCATAAATGAATATCAAAGGTTCAATGGAAACAGACATTTCAGGGTTTTCCCATCGGTAAGATTTGAGTATTTTCTCTCTATGCTGAAGAATGCGGATCATATTATAGGGAATTCAAGCGCCGGCGTAAGGGAGGCCGGAGTGTATGGGATTCCTGCTATTGATCTGGGGACGAGACAGGAAGGAAGATATGATGTGAACTTATCCTCGAATATTATTCATTCAAATGAAACTGTTTCAGAGATATTAACTGCAATTGATAATGTTGAATCCTATAGAAAACATGTTATGTTTTTTGGCGACGGACACAGTACAGACAGGTTTGTGTCAATTCTCTCTGATGAGTCATTATGGAATACAACGGTTCAGAAGCACTTTGTTGATATGAACTTGTGAGGAAGATATGTTTAATGATAATAGGATAATAGCATTCATCCCGGCGCGCGGAGGCAGTAAGGGAATTCCTGATAAGAATATTTATCCACTAAATGGTAAACCTCTGATCGCATACACTATAGATGCTGCGCTCAAAAGTGTGTACATAGATGATGTGATCGTTTCTACTGATAGTAACAGGATTGCGGATATTTCAAAACAACTTGGTGCGAAGGTTCCATTCTTAAGACCCGAGGAGCTTGCCGGAGACCGTTCAAATATTATTGATGCGGTCATATACACAATGGACAGACTAAAGCAAATGGGTGAACGGTATGAGATGCTGGTGCTTCTTCAACCAACTCAGCCTCTCAGGCGTGCTGAGGATATAGACAGGGCTGTGGAGAAATTCTATCAATGCGGTAGAGCAGGTCTGGTGTCTGTTACCGAAGTTGATGATCATCCAATCCTGATTCGGACGATAGATTCTGAAGGAGTTCTGCATAGTATATTAAACAGTAAAAGCACGATACGACGTCAGGATATGCCATTATACTATAAGGTTAATGGATGCATATACATAAATGACGTGGCTTCGCTGAAAGAGGATACGAGTTTTAATGATAATCCGATTCCCTATATCATGGACAAAGACAGGTCAGTGGATATAGATGAGATCAGGGATTTGTATGTGGCAGAGAGCATTATGAGAGATAGTAAAGATGATGAATGTTCGTGATGTAATTGAAGCGATGCAAAGGTTTGAAGAAAAAGAAGTATCCATTACAGAATTGGATGAAATCTTTTTGGAATACCTTAATAATGCTCCGAAGTACAGAACAGATAATGCTCCGGAGTTTGAAAAAAACTTTACCAGATGCGTGGCTGATGTTGTGGGGGCACAGCACCCGTATTATTGTCTGTCTGCTTGTATGAAGTTGACTAATGATGTCAGGAAGATGGAGGAGATCATCAGGCTATGTATAGCGGATGATAATCTTTCGTGTGGAAATAAATATTATATTTATTGTCAGATTATCACTTATAAATTCTTTAACTCTGAGTTCAACACGAACACGATTAAAAATCTTCTTGATGATCTGTATGAATGCATATTCGAGGATTATCGTCGTATGACGAAGGATTACTGTGGATGGATAAAAGCATCTGAGAGAAATGAGGATCTGGTTATTATTTTTATTGCTCAGGTACTTGAGCTTGAACATGGTCCGACCAAGACTTTGTTTGACCGCGCATACGTTTTGCAGAATAAATTAAATAAGAAAGTGTTTATCATCAATACAGGTGATGTGGCCACGCGTAACAACAGCGTTCCCTGGTTTGGAGCGATGGGCGCCAATTATGTGGATACATATCAGGAAGTGGATTCCCTGCAATATCAGGATGAAGTGTTCAGTTTTTTTCAATGTCCACCGGTAATGCCGGAAATATCCGTTATGCAGGAGATCATTAACGTGATCAGTGAGGAGAAACCATGGTTTATTCTGTCGCTCGGGTCAGCCAATATTACTGCCGATCTGTGTGCTCAGATTGTTCCAACGCTCACGGTGAATCTGGGCTTTTCGGAGCTTGCGGAAACCAGAAGTCGGTTTCAGGCAGTTGGAAGGCCGATTGAGTTATCGGATATAGAGTGGATGGACAAGCATTCAATTCCGCATGATCATTATATCGAAAGCTTATTTACGTTCGCATTAAAGCCTCAGAGTGAAACATTAACCAGAGAACAGCTTGGTATGAGTTCTGATGCTGTCATATGCATAGTGATTGGAGGACGGCTTTTTTCGGAAATTGACGATGAATTTATCAATCTTGTGCTTAGGCTCGGACGCATGGGAATACATGTCGCTTTCGCCGGGTTATTTGATAATTATGACGATTACGTGCAACGTTATCCGGAACTGAAAGATACCACCTATAATCTTGGATTTCAGACAGATATTCTGGCGGTATGCGAATGCTGTGATATATATATCAATCCCAGAAGAGCAGGCGGCGGAACTTCTGTTGTAGAGGCTATGTTTAAGGGGCTTCCGGCGTTGACACCGGCTTATGGAGATGTGGCAAGGAGCGCAGGATCTGAATTCTATGTAGCCGATTATGACGAAATGTATGATCATGTGATGAGACTGGCAAACGATCGGAACTATTATGATATGATGAGTGCAAAATCCATAGACAGAGCCAGGAAGGTTATGGATAGTGAGACGGAGTTTGTCAGGATAATAAATGAGATGACTTCGCGCGAAGGGTTTTATTGAATAGTAAAGTGACGTATACAGTACTGTGATACTACGCTGATGAGGATGGATAATCCGATGAGTAACCTTGAATTTGATCAAGATTATTATAGCAGTGAAGTCCGTGAAGGCTTCCGCATAGCTGAGATGACCAAAAGGTATTGGGCTGTTCAGTTGATGGTCGTTGATTGGATTGACCTGATTTGCAAGAACCACGGTCTTAAGTGGTATGCAGATTTTGGAACTCTTTTGGGTGCCGTTCGTCATAGCGGTTTCATACCGTGGGATGATGACATGGATATAGTCATGCTGCGATCGGACTACGAGGTATTTCTGGATGCTGCAGTAAAAGAACTTCCTGATTCATATGTGGTACTGGATATCAGGCTTAATCAGGATTATGATGATCAGAACGGCAGGGTAGTCAATTCTCATCAGATAGGATTCAGCAGAGAATATCTTGAGCAGTTCTGCGGATGTCCGTATACAGCCGGCGTCGACATATATCTGCTGGATTCGGTATATGATGATCCGGAACTGGAACAGGACAGGTGCGAAAGAGCCGCTAAGGTAAGAACATTGATCGGATTGGTAGCAAATGAGTCCATTGATGATAGAAAGAAGCGCCTCAGGCTGATAAGTGAGGTGGAATCAGAGAACCATGTGAAACTCCCCGGTGGAAACGGATTGCTTCGGTCACTCGAGGTTCTGCTCAGAAAAATCTATTCCGAATGTGATTCGGCTTATACCGAATATGTGGCATATATGCCCGGATGGATCCGAACCCGATCTGCATATAAATACCCAAGAGAATGGTATGAGAATCCGGTTTTGAAGCCTTTTGAGATCATAGAGATGCCGGTTCCATCAGAATATGAAGAAGTATTGAGAACCGAGTATGGCGATTACAGGTTGATTCGGAGAGGATACGGAGCAACCCATCCGTATCCCGTGTATATAGTTCAACAGCAGATACTGACAGATCATCTGAAGAAACAGAATAATGACCGGATGTTAGCATATATAAATGCTGTTTCGGATAAACATACAGAGCATGCAACCCAGAGCAAAGAGATTATTGACGTGTGTTCACAGGCCATGAATCTTATTGAAAAAGTCGCGGCGGATAACTCGACTTCGTTAAAGGCGCTTTTGAAGAGTCTTGATAATCTGATAGAAAATCTGTCTAACATGATCAGGTCAGATTTTGATGAGAGAGTGCTGGCCGTTAAGCTGATACGACACATCAGGGAGGATATTGCTAAGGTTGAAAAAATGATTGAGAGTGGTGTTCAGTCCGGTATCGAAGAAGGTCTGCGTAGTATTTCAGAGAACAATCGCATACTCTCGGCGGCGGTTAATGAATTGTATTACGGGCATGAAGCTATAGATATGGGAGATATGGGATTTGGGGAATAAAAGGACCGGATGCCGGCATATATGAGAGTGAGCGCATGACAGGACCGGTTATCGGAATATATGGATCATAATGATCAGAATTATATCATATAATCAGGAAGCTGAAACTGAATACACATGTGACCCGGTATATACTCAGATGTTGTCTGACAGTTCTTTTGGAAGAATACTGATGCAGTATGAAGGAGGAAAAGATGACGATATCGCAGGAATTCTTACCGGCGGACGCTTTTTTGTACGTAATTCACAACCTCTGACCGGCAGTTATATCAGTTCGATCTTACGGCGATATGACTGCATTTTGCCTTGTCCTGCCGGACGACTGTCAGAAAAGGGTATGATAATAGCAAAGGAGAAGGTTCTTTCGGTATTGAGTGACAGTTTGCGGTGTGTGGAAGATCCTGACGACGAGGACGCGGTTTGTGAAGCACTAATATGCTCACTCAAAGAGCACTCTTTCCGGGTTAAAAGTGAGAACACTTCACGAAATGATTCGGAAATGTGGAATATTGGGCATCGCAGAATTGAAACCCTGCAGGGATATGTTGACGCTGTATTATCGGAGTACATCGATCTTCGTAAACAGACCGGGTTTGAAGATGGGTTTGCCGAATCAGATCCGTACACAGGCGACTTTGGAGGAAAGATTCCGGTTTGGATATGCTGGTGGCAGGGGCTTGAATCCGCTTCGGAGCTTGTCAGGGCGTGCGTTGATTCGGTTAAGCGAAATCTTCCGGAGTCGGCACATCTTATATTGATAACATATGATAACTGTTATGAATATGTTACTCTTACCGATGCGGTAAGAGACAGATACGAAAGAGGGATAATAACGCCTACCCATCTGTCGGATATTCTGAGGGCGGAATTGCTGTATAGGTATGGTGGAATGTGGATTGATGCTACCTACTATGTCTCCCGGCCGATCACCGATGAGTTTCTCAGGCAGGAGCTGTATTCACTGAGATTTGATCCGCCGTTATGGGGGATGGATATACAGAAGGGCAGATGGACTCTGTCGCTTATAGTCTCTGCCAAAAGGCATTCTGCTATGCAGTTCCTGATGGAGGGTTTGTGGCTATACTGGGAATACTCGGATGAATTGGCCGATTATTTTATGGTGGATTACATATGCGATGCGGGATACAGGCATATTCAGGGTATCAGGGAGGCTTTTGACAATATCAGCCCGTCTCCGCCTGCTGTCTACGATCTTCAGTTAGCCATGAATCAGAGGATCACAGCCACCGGGGCGGAATGGCTTAGAGATTCATCAGTATTCTATAAGATCAACAGACGTAATGAGTATATTATCCGGACAGAGCATGGATTTGGAACGTTTTATGCATATATCATGAATCAGGCGTCTGGCAGATCATGTGATCCGGTTTACTCTGCGGAAAAGTGCATAACCGTTGTGGGTCATTCGGAAGCAGATATGATCCGGATCATCCGTGAAGTCAATCCGTACAGGATAATTGATGTTAACGGGTATTTTGAAGATAATGGTTGGATCTCCAAGGGAATATTGGATGACGTGATTATGCACGATCTGGAGATCATACGTGTGGCGGATGAAACTGACGGATCAATAATGGATGATGTGCATGATTGCCTGTACGATAACTTGGTCCGCGATGTTGACGATATGGATATTACAGTGCAGATAGTGATGAATGATGCATATACATTGAAGTGTATATGAGATGAAGAATCTGCTTATTACGGTCGTTTTCAGGGTTAAACATATCCGGAGTTGAAACAAGGTATTGAGGTTAATTATGTTACCGGAATATTATGATACATTCAGACAGAGTTATAATGACAGCCTTGACAGATTGTTGGCAGATTTTGAATTGCTGTGCGCAGGCGGCATTGATCAGGCGGGTTTGACTGCATACCAACAGTCGGTAATAGAAGTATGTACCGGGATGGAGGATACTTGGCTGACCGGTGCCGATGAGATAGTAGGTTCTTTCGAAGAACTGTGCGAAATGGTTTATCTGCTCGGTACAGGACAAGCCACTGAAACGTCCGGTATTAGACATAAACTGGCAGACATGCACGACTTATATGATAAGTGTATCAAAGCCCGCAAATGCAAACTGTCCATAGCCCTTATGGAGAGAAATGAAGGCCGATACTTAAAGGAATGGCTGGAGTATCACATACTGATGGGGGCGGAGCATTTCTACGTATATGATCATGGAAGTACGGATGATTCGCTTGAGGTGCTTGCAACCTATGCCAAGCAGGGGACGGTTGAGATCATTCCGGTAGAGGGAGAGTATCTGCCAACCCAGATAGCGGTATATAATGATGCGCTTGCACGGGCAAGGTATTCCGCTGAGTACCTGGCTTTTATAGATACGGATGAATTCCTGATGCCTATGAGACATGATCGGGCAATCGATGCGATAGATGATATTTTCTCCACATATGAGAATAATCCCTTCAAGTCACCGGGATCCTGCGCCGCAGGCGGCATAGGAATCAACTGGAGAGTGTACGGGTCTTCAGGACACAAGACGCCGGCAGACGGTCTTGTCATAGATGAGTACAGATACCGCGGACCGGATGACCTGATGATCAACGCCCATATCAAGACCATATGCAAACCTTTGTGCGTGGATAAGATCATTAACCCGCATTTTGCCATATATAAGCCCGGGTACTGGTGTATCAGTGAACACGGATCCCTTATCCCCGGCGCATTCTTTTATGATTCTAAGGGCGATATCCTGCGGCTTAATCACTACTATGTGAAATCTGAGGAAGAATATGTCACCAGGCGGCTTAATTTCAAGCGCAGTGAAGCCGGCCGTCAGAGACTTGCGACAGAGGAAGAGGTTAAGCGTACCAACGAGATATATGATGATTGTGCGGTAAGGTTTATTCCCGATGGAACATACCATCAGAAACATCCTTGAGCAGGCCGGATATACATTCATGGCTCAGTCCAACCAGACTAATCAGGGCGTGCTTGCACTGATGGGATAGAAAAATGAGAGCAGAAACCAAGTTAATATGCTAAAATAAAGTAAACGAGGATTCTGTATGTGAGGACAGGGGGAACATTTGTATGGCGAAAATAAGCGGATTTGTGTATTGTTTAAATGCGGAACGCATCACTGCGCCCGGCGGAAAAGGTGAAATGACAAATGCGGTTGGCATTGTTTCAACTATTATGCCTGAATATGTACCCGGAGCATTTTCTTTTTCAATTGTTTTTTCAATCATTGATTTTGATGTTAGTTCAAACAATACTATCAGGATTGTTTTCGGTGATGATTTAGACAAGAAGATGGTTGATTCAGGTGAAATAACGTTAAATATCCCTGTTGTGGATACTCAAATAGATATTCCGGATAGTTATAAAGGTGCTAATCTTTGTATGGATATGAGAAATGTGGTTTTTGAAAGAGAGGGGGTCTATACTACAACTGTGTTATTTAATAACAAAGAAATTGGGCGTTATGGGATTTATGTTAAAGGAAGAAATAAATGACAATTAACAGGCTTGTATATCAAACTCCCGAATATTATTCAAGGAATATAGTAATAGACAAGGTCGAGGCAAATAATGTGATACGGACCAGTTTTATATTTGACATTTTTATGTTTGCCGGAACAGGAATGATATCCGAATATAATATAAATCTCAACAATGGTAATCATAATCCACGGCTTATTGAAAGTGTGCTAAGTAGTGGGATTGATTGTAGTTCTTTTAATCCGTCTTTTGATTTATTGAAGATTGAAAACCTGAATAAACTCAGAATGATGAGTAAATTTGAAAGTGATTGGAATGGTAACAACGCCAAGCCTTTTACTAAAGCTTCTATTCAACTGTTCGATAAACTGATTAATTCTCTGAATCGACAGCCTAAAATAGCCCCTACGGGAAATGAATCTCTGCTTGTGCAATATGAGAAGAATGATAAAAGTTTGTTGGCATTTGATGTGAGCCTAAAAAAAACAAGAATGGTATTTGTGCCAGAAGGCAATTACGATGAGGCAGAAGAAAAAACGTTTACTGACAATGTTATAAGTACAATTCAAACTGAGGTTGAAAGATTTTATGAAGTTAGATAGGATAGAAGATAATGAAATGTTATATCGGGTAGTGCGTAAATCCTATCCTGACAGTTTCATAGATGGAAAACCTACGGCAGCTTTATTTATCGATGGAAAAGGCGTGTCTGTAGATAGAGATGGCGGAAGAGCCGAAGCATAGATTGTAGAATCTTTTATGAATCGTTTTGCCAAATCTGATGATTATGGTCACGCAGTCAAAATTCAGACTGGTATCTGCAGGAAGATCGGGACTTTTCCAACTCCTGTGGGCAACAAGAAGAATAAATACCATGCTGAGATTCATGAGTCAGAAAATGAAATCCAGATAAGTTTCATTAAAGCGTTAAGACTTGCTAACGAATGCCAGATAGTTTCCCCACTATAAGACTATTTGTTCTAATACAGGCAGGTTGACTTTGGTGTATTTTTGCACTTTTTCCATGAATTCTTTTATATTTTCGACATTTTTCCAAACCAATGCCATTAAGTTAAAGCACCCGTATATGTAATCACAGTACCATTATATACCTTTCATTTGCACATTGATAACAGTATTATATTTGACGGAGATTCTTTCTGAGACAATGAACACCTGATCAAAGAGAGCAGATTGAC
>JAFUAB010000055.1 GCA_017460885.1 Lachnospiraceae bacterium | reverse complement strand
GCTGAACTGCGGTCAGCATTGACTAAACTGAAATCACCATGCGCCGAACGCGCTTCGGCGCATGCGCTGATCGCGCGGAATAATCAGTTGTTGCGGGAGATTATGTTACATATCTTTTCAGACCACAGAATGATGATCCGGATTTTGTGCCCGTAAATGAGAATATATTGGATCCCGAATGTCTTACCGATGAATATAAGACCTTGCCGGATAAAACAGACGGGATAATGGTCATCACCGTGGAAGATGTTGATTTTGACGCTCTTCTTGAAGAAAACGGCATTGACAGGTCCGGATATTACGGGAATGAGTTAAAGGGAGTGATCCTTGACAGCTTCTTACACACCGAGAACAGTAAGAGCGTTTTCACTGACACTGTCATCGGACGCAGGGCCTATTATGATGATCCTGCGCTCAATCCGCCGGCAGTTGAAATAGGCGGCATAGTATCCTATAAAGAGGACAATTACGTATGCAACCTTGTGCCCAAGAAAACAGTGGATGTTTATGTGCCTGCTTCAATGTATTTTAAAAAGGCAGCCGAGAATATAGACAGCAGTACATTAAGTTATTCATTTGGTGTGTTCCATACCGGAGATCCTAAGGCATTGGAAGAAAAGATCGGCAATCTGACCGCAAACGGTGATTATCATAACTGTGTGGTACATAACCTGTCGGATTCGATCGCGGTAATGGATACGGTATCTCTGATGCTTAATACTGCCATGTACGGATTCACGATACTTCTGACCCTTATAGCGATGGCCAATATAGTGAATACCATATCCACTGCCGTACTTATGAGAAGGCAGGAGTTTGCCATGTTTCGGTCGGTGGGAATGGAAGAAAAGGGCATTAGGAGGATGCTTTTGCTTGAAACATTTTTGTATGGATTCAGAGCCCTGCTCATAGGCATCCCGATCTCACTGCTTCTTAGCTACCTTATGTTCAATACGATCGCAGGCAGGGTGTTTGCCTTTGAGCCTGACTATCCCATGTACATTATCATGATCTTTGCGGTATTTGCCGTTGTGGGCCTGTGCATGCTCCTGAGCTCAAATAAGATCAAGAACGACAATATCATAGAAGCCCTTAAGGAAGATGCTGTATAAAGCTTAAAACCAGTGTGAAACAGACCCAAATCCGTGCAGGATGGGTCTGTTTTTCTGGTTTGCGCGCCATGGGCGTGTTCTAACGGGTGCAAGTCCCGAGTACGCGTAGGCAACGACGAAGTACATGGCCAACCCATTTCTGAATGCCCCATTGGTCTAAGTATTATACCTAAACCACAAAAGAGGAAAATCGAAAAGCGAAGAGCCCACGACCGAGCTTTATCGGCAATGAATTGTGTTCTTTCATCCTCATTCGAAATATCTACATATTTTGCATACTTCGGATCATTTTTGTATTTCACTGAAAGCACCAGCCGTACTGCAGAAACTCCGATAATTGCACCTCCCATTCCACTCCAAAAGCTGTCAATATACCCCAGACTTCCTACAGCATACAAAACCACACCCACAATTATCAACGCGATATACATGATATTTCTCTTCTGGTTACTCTTACAACTAATCCTCCTCAAAAATGAACACTTCTTCTATGCTGAGCTTAAACAACTTTGCAATCTTATGTGCCAACCCGATTGAAGGATCATATTTTCCTTTTTCCAGTGAAATTATCGTTTGTCTTGACACTTCCAACTTATCTGCCAGATCCTGTTGCGTCAGCCCGTTTGTTTTTCTTAATTCTGAAATACGGTTAACCATGCCTTTCGTTCCTCTTGTGTAAAGTTTGCTTTACATTTTCGTTATACTTCTGTTTTTGATTATGTCAAGCACACTTTACATTTCCGCCAAATTATAGTCTAAGCACCGCAAAAATCCACAATAAAATGCCACAAAAACCCATAATAAAACACCACAAAAACACACAGTAATTATTGACCATTCCTGATTTTTACTATATTCTTTTATTTAGAGAGGTGTTGATATGAGTAAGTATTTACATAGAATAATCGATTCAGAATTAGAACTACGTTTAGAGGCATCTGGAGCGACACTGATAATAGGACCCAAATGGTGCGGGAAAACAACTACCGCTGAACAGCAGGCAAAAAGTGTATTGAAAATGCAGGATCCAGATATGAGAGAGTCCTACCTGGCAACAGCAAGCACTAAGCCTTCACTTTTGCTAAAAGGAGATAACCCTCGCCTCATAGATGAGTGGCAGGAAGCACCTGTGTTATGGGATGCAGTAAGAACTGCTGTTGATAGCCGTGGGGAAGATGGACTCTTCATTCTGACAGGTTCTACATCAGTAGATGAAAAGAAGATACATCATACCGGGACAGGAAGAATATCACGGCTTAAGATGTATCCAATGAGTTTGTTTGAATCTATGGAATCTAACGGAAAGATATCGCTAAAAGATCTTTTTGATAATCCAGACATTGATATAGATGGGATCACATCCGATATGAAAGTGGAAGATCTTATTTTCGCAGCATGCAGGGGCGGATGGCCATCAACACTGCGAAAAAAGTCAGATGCAGCTAAATTATTCGTTGCAAAAGATTATTTTAGAAATGTTTGTGAATCAGACATTTCGACAGTAGATGGAACAAGTAGAAATCCAACCCTAACTGAAGCAATTCTGAAATCATATTCAAGAAATCTTTCTACATTGGCCAAAAAGAGTAACATTTTCAAAGATATTAATGCAAAGACAGAGACCTTATCTCAAGGTACTCTTGACTCATATTTGACTGCTTTAGAAAGACTTTTTGTTATTGAGGACGTTGAAGCATGGTGTCCGTCGATCAGATCTGCCTCTGCTATACGCTCCGGATATAAGCGGGAGTTTATAGACCCTTCTATTGCTGTAGCATCTTTAGGACTTACTCCTGATTATCTGGAGATGGATCTGAAAACATTTGGATTTATATTTGAATGCATGAGCATTAGAGATTTAAAGGTATACTCTCAGGCAATAGGCGGAAAAGTATCCTATTACCATGACAGATATGGTCTTGAAGCAGATGCTGTCCTACATATTGAAGATGGCCGATATGCCCTTATTGAATTCAAGCTTGGGAGCAAGGAAATCGAGGAAGGTGCCTGCCATCTATTAAAAATACAGGAACTAGTTCGTGAATATAACAAAACTGAAAACCAGGTACCGCTCAGAGAACCCGATTTACTTATTGTAATTACTGGTGGAAACATGGCTTATACAAGAGATGATGGGGTCAAAATTATCCCATTAGCATGCCTTAAAGACTAATATTATGAACCGTATCTATTGTTTATCCAAACATCCGCAAACCAACACGTTTTGCGGATGTTTAGGTCACTTATCTCTTGGTTCATCGTTTCTGCAACTTTTCCCAATAGCGCTCCCTGTTTTTGGTTTCAAAATATCCATCAAGGTATATTAGAACACCAAGATATGTTGCCTGTATTGGCAACGCAAAACTGAACCAAGTTGGTTCAGAAATACGCGAACAAAAAGTGAACCAGGTTGGTTCAGAAATGGCATTTCCTCCGATATTTGCATATGTGCCTTGGAAACATCATGTTTTAATCATACAAAAGTCTCACAGTATTGAAGAAGCGCTCTTCTACATTAGTTCTGGAACTGAAGTTGGATTTACTTGCCGTCTATCCCTTGAGGATGGGGGTTGCCGGTCCGGCCTATGCTACGGTGATAGCACAGGTAATATCAGGTGTGTGTTGCTACATCTATATGGGGAAGAAGCATCCTGAAATACAGATGTCTGCGGATGGTTTACGAATAAATAAGCAAATTGTGCGCCAATTGCTTCCGCAAGGAATGCTTTTCTGCTTGTTCCGGTTATGGGATATATGGGTGTGATTATTTCAGAATAGCCTACCAGACATTTATGTCTGATTAAGTAAATACGACATTTCTCACTTTGTGTCGTGTAAAAATATGATAATCTCACCTATCCTTACGATGAAAGGAGGACGCCAGATGGATCAAATCAAAATAGGGGTTTTCTTAAAAGAACTTCGTAAGGAAAAAGGGATTACACAAGAACAGTTGGCTGAAGAACTATTGGTATCTGCCAGAACCATTTCCAGATGGGAGACCGGAAATAATATGCCGGATATCGGTTTGCTGGTCGATATAGCTGAGTTCTTCAATGTCAGATTCCTGAAATCATCAAAGGAGAAAGGAAAAGTGAGATTATGAACGAAGAAGTAAAAGAAGTTGCAGAAACAATGTCAGATTATGCAAAAGCAGAGAAAGAGAGATTGGTAATAAGCATCAGGAATGTGAGTGCAATTGGACTCGTAGCATTTATAGTACATGGAGTGCTGGGCGTAAACTGTGCTTATGACAGAAATAACTTGTTTCGATATGCCTATGAAATCAGCGAAGCGTTAATATATGTAAGTGTATTGATGTTTCCTTTGTATACAACAGGGTTACTGGGAAAGATTAAAACGAAGAGCACAAATATAAAATTCAACAACATTCCCGGACCTGTAACTAAAGTCATAGGATTTGTTCTGTTATTTGTCGCAATAGCACTGATAAGGCTTTTGATATCCAAGATAATCGGATAGTATTGGTTCAGTTGTCGAACAATCCGCTAACCATATGCTTCTATTACTTCCCAGGGGAAACCCCTGGGAAGTATTGTTTTATGTATTCTGAAATCGGTACCAAGTATCCGATCTTTCCCGATTTTCGAAATATCCATCAAGATATACGAGGATCCCGAGATATGCGATCTGGATGATCACAAGGAGCAGGACAAGGTTGATGCTCATATATTTGCAGAAACCTTCGCCAAATACGATAACAGCTCCGAGGGATGCGAACAGTACCCTTTGGGACAGGTTACACCATCTTTTATAGTTTATATCATAATTATAATAAGGACGTATCGGATGTATCCTTGTGTGATATCATCCGATACGCCCCCAATGTTTACATTTTTTGAATATGATTTCTATCAGTCAACTATTATTTTTGAAGAGTGATAATTACTCTTCCACATTCTCTCCATCATCTTCAGCATCTTCATCTTCTTCAAAAGAATCCTCGATCAGAGACCTTGCTATCTCCTTGGCGCCGAGCCAGTCTTCAGGAGTTACGTCGTCGTCCTTGCAGAGCATGCCTCTGAAAATTGGGATGTATCGCAGAGTATGTCCCTCCGACGTCGGTTCTGGGCCGACCGTAGCGGAGCGGAGCCCATGGGTTCGAATCCCGTCACCCCGATTATTTTATGCCCGAAATCTAACTTTTTTCTCACTTTCCTTATATCCTTTCCTTAGAATCGAATTTAATTCCGTAGTATCTTGTGTTATACTTTGGAAGATGGTAAGAGACAGATATTTGGGATTGTCACGGCGGACTTGATTGATACAAAGAGAGGAGATTATTATGAATTGTCCACATTGCGGGGCCGAGGTACAGCCCGGCCAGAAGTTCTGCACCTCCTGTGGTACGGCACTGAATCAGGAAAACAGTACATTTGTTGATAACACGAATCCTCAGGGTGCACCCTTAGCGGGAAGCGGCAGCAGCTTTACCCAAAGCTCCACTACAGTCGAAACCAATAGCAGCTACACCCAGGGAAGCGGCAGCAGCTACACCCAGCCGACCCCTGTATCCGGAACCGACACCGGCTATACAGGAGGCTACTCTCAGCAGTCATACAATATTCCGCCGGCAGGTCCGAACGTGTCCTATACTTCGCAGTATCATGACAGGCAGAATTCCCCCGGAAAGACCGGGCTTTCTATCTTTCTGATCATAGCGGGAATCCTGGTCATAGTGGTTGCGGGCTTTGCTGCTGTAATAGTCAAAATGCAAAAGACCATTCAGAAAGCCGCCGAAAATACGGATAACTATGAATATGACTGGGATGATGGCGAGTGGGACGACTATGACTGGGATGAGTACGAATTCGATGATTATTATAATGATGATAACTTCGATTTTGACTTCGATTACGATTTTGACTATGATATCAACGGACTTGAAGATTCGATTAATGAGATCGGCGACGATATCGTGGACTCGATCGAGTCCGGAGATTACAGTACGATAAATTATGAGTTCGTGGATGTTAAATACGGAACAAACTCTACAACGGTAATTCCAAATGGTAAGCTTAACGGATCTACGGCTCTTTTTTACGGTAAGGACATGAAGGGTTTATGTGATTATGTTGATAACGAGGTTCTTGAAAAGGGACGTACGATCAACCGGGATATGCTGTATGATCTTTTATCGGTATTTTTTGTGGATCCCGAATTCTACAGTGATGAGGAATTCGATGACATGGAAATGAATCTGGTGTATGCGCTGGCGACTGCCAACAATTTCCATGATATGAAGGTTAAGATCAATTCAGCCGAATTTGACAATTCAAAACAGTCGGAATACAAATTCCATGTGACCGCTGAAGGCAAGGAAGACATCTGGATCATTGATTTAAAAAAGCACACAGTGTTTTTTAACGACGGAGCAACCGAATACACCTCCGATATGTATGATCAGAATAATCTGGCCGTCTGGATGACGGCAGTTGAGCAGTATTTTGGTAAATGAGTGATGGAAATGGGGACATTCCCCTTTGCGCTGCGGATAAAGATGGGGACAGTCCCAGGAAAGCGGGACAGTCCCCATAGTATTCTCATCTTTACCAATCCGAGCTCCAGTCGGTTCCGCCGGAATCCCAGTCCGATCCGGAATCCCAGTCATAATCTGAGTCGGAATCCGAGCTCGACGAATGGGTTTCCTCATAATATTCCGTATTGTTCCAGTCAGATGCCTGTATATCCGAGTTCCAGTCCGATGAAACGTAATAATCGTCATACGACTGCTCTATGGCGCTGACTCCGGAGTCATAGCTGCCGGTCTCATACCAGTCGTCATAGTAATCGTCATAATAGTACCAGTTATTGTCATAATTATAGTATACGATGTTGTTGTAGTTGTAGTATCCGTTATGTCTGCCTGCGGCAACCGAGCCGGCGAGGTAACCGGCGACGGCAACACCTGCTATTGCGATCGTTATATAGCTGCGGGTATTCTTTTTGCCGGAGCTGCCGGATGAGTTTTTGGAAGGAGAGCCGTAGCCGGAGCGGGCTTTCTGGTGTACGATCTCGTCCTTCAGCTTCTGATAAAGCTCGTTGACCGCATATTCCTCGTCTTTTCCGTGGTAGCGGACCGCACGGGAACCGTCGTCTTTATTTTTATATACGATAAATTCTCCGCTGCCCGGATCCTGATAGATTCCAAAAGCCCGGGGTCCGCGGTGATCCTCCCCGATAAAAAACCTGGTGGTCTCATAGGGAGGCAGATTGCGATCCCGATACCACTGCTGCAGATCGGCGATGGTTTTGGGCGCACCCTTTACCTGTTGATGGGAAGGATTGGGTGCCTCGCAGTATGGACACTGCGGGAGGGTATCCTCGTAGGTGTTGTCACAATAATCACATTTTATCTTCATAACCTGTATACCTCATAAATGGGGATCCTGCATCGGTTCTGTTCCATGATCGGCCGCTTTCCTTAAGTTTCTGTCTTTCATCATACCAAATTCCCGGGAAATTTGCTATGATACATATATGATCATAACAATGCCCGATGATGTTGAAAAAATAATCGAAATACTGGAAAAGGCAGGGTATGAGGCTTACGCCGTAGGCGGCTGCATCAGAGATGTGATCCTGGGCAGGGAGCCGGATGACTGGGATATCACCACCTCGGCGCATCCCGGGGAGGTCAAGAGATTATTCAAAAGGACCTTTGATACGGGCATACAGCACGGCACGGTAACTGTTTTGATGCACGGTGTCGGATATGAGGTCACCACATTCAGGATCGACGGTGTATACGAGGATGCCAGACATCCCAAAGAGGTAACCTTTACGGATGATCTGACAATGGATCTGGAACGCAGGGACTTCACGATCAATGCGCTGGCTTACAATCATACGCGCGGACTTGTTGACCGGTTCGGCGGAATAGAAGATATGAGAGCAGGTATCATCAGGTGTGTGGGGGATCCCGTGGAGCGCTTTACGGAGGATGCACTGCGTATGATGAGGGCTGTAAGGTTTGCGGCGCAGCTGGGATTCAGGATAGATCCCGATACTGCAGAGGCGGCTTCGAAGCTGGCTCCGAACCTGAGTAAGGTCAGTGCGGAGAGGATCATGACAGAGCTTACCAAACTCCTGCTCTCGGATCATCCCGATATGCTCAGGAATTGCTATGAACTGGGGCTTACGGCGGTTTTTTTGCCTGAATTCGATAAATGTATGATCTCGCCGCAGAATAACAGACATCACTGCTATAACGTCGGAGAGCAT
This sequence comes from Lachnospiraceae bacterium, assembly GCA_017460885.1. Lineage (GTDB taxonomy): Bacteria > Bacillota > Clostridia > Lachnospirales > Lachnospiraceae > XBB2008. The sequence continues at coordinate 6,562 of JAFUAB010000055.1, read as the reverse complement.
ATCCTGCATACGATGAGTGCAGTTCGTCCGGACAGGGTACTGAGATTCACGATGATGCTGCACGATATTGCCAAACCGATGGTAATGACCGTCGACGAGGATGGAAGCATCCATAACAAAGGACATGCGGACGTCGGAGCAGATCTGTCGGTTAAGATCCTGCACAGACTGAAGAGCGATAATGACCTGATAGACAGGGTTAAGGTACTGATCAGGTATCATGACTGGCGCTTCGAACCTACCGCACGCGGAGTGAGAAGGGTGATGAGCCGTCTCGGAAGCGAACTTTTCCCATTGCTTCTGGAGGTCCAGAGGGCGGATATTGCCGGACAGAGCGATTATATGCGGGAGGAAAAGCTGCGGCGTCTGGACGAGGTTGAGGCGGTTGCGCGTGAGATAACGGAGGCCGGCGAGGCGCTTTCGATCCGGGATCTTAAGGTTAACGGACAGGATCTGATCGCCTGCGGCATCAGTCCCGGACCTCAGATCGGTACTATACTCGAAGCGATGCTGGAGCATGTTCTGGAAGTACCGGGAGACAACGAAAAGGATATCCTGATAGGGATGTTTGTCAATAAGCCTTCAGAGTAAAGACGGAGGAGATCATGAGGAAATCATTCAAGCGAAAGGGAATAGCTGTGGCAGCGGTTCTTACCGCACTTATACTTGTGGCCGGGCTTATCTGCGAGCCGGTGAGCGTCAGGGCTTCGGATGTAAATGTGTATACGAGCTACAATTATCTGCCGGTTGGATCGTATGATTCCGCAGATACGGCAATCCTGCAGTCGGTGGATACGGAGGAAAGGACTGTCACCTTCTATAACACTACGGCCGCCAGGAATTATACCTTAAACTATGACGGAACAACCTATGTTTCCGACAGATACGGTACCCCCATGTCCATTGAACAGCTGACCGAGGGTACGATAGTCAGGGTCAATTTCTATAAATCCACAAGACAGCTTGTGGATATTCAGGTCTCACCTGATGCATGGAGCTATGAGTCCATTACACGGTATGATCTCGGCGGGATCAATTCCACGGCTTCGATCGGTGACAGGACGTATGCCCTTACGAAAGGCGTTCAGGTCTTCTCGCAGGGAAAGCAGACTGATCTGATGAGCATAGTCGACGGTGACGCGATCACCGTGGCGGGCATCGATTCCGATATTTATTCGATCAAGGTGGAAAGCGGACACGGATATGTACGCCTGACCTCCGACGAGGCGCTGATCGGCGGCTGGATCGAGATCGGCGGCGTGCTGATCACCCAGGTCACGGAGCCCGGGATGCTGCTGACCGTGCCGGAGGGTACATATACCGTGCAGATGTACAACAATAACAGCTCAACAACCAAGCTGATCAATGTAGAGAGGAATCAGGAGATAGTTCTTGACTGCAGTGAGATCACGGCACCTGTCGATACTTTCGGCAGGATACTCTTTCATGTGACTCCGGCGAGCGCGACACTGACCATGGACGGAGTGGCGGTCGATCATTCAAATATCGTCAGAACAGAGTACGGCATACATGAGATCGTGGTTTCTGCGACGGGCTATGATACGCTCAGCAGGTATATCAATGTAGGAAACGAGCTTTCGGAGATAACGATCAATCTTGACCAGTCGGTAGCGTATACGAGCGGCAATTCCTCAGCAAACAGCACGACGAATACCGATCCTTCCGGGTTAGCCAAAGCGGCAAGCGGCAACTCAGTCACAGCCGCCTCGTCCAACACAAACAACAAAAACAGTGTAAGCAGCAACAAATCCAAGGCTTCGACAGTGACCACTTCCAAGACCAACCGGGTATACGTCAATGCGCCCGAGGGAGCAGAGGTCTATGTGGACGGGCTTTATGCCGGACTGATCCCCATGAGCTTCAAAAAATCGGCCGGAGCACATACCGTAATACTCAAAAGGTCAGGCTGTGAGACCAGAAGCTACACCATATATGTCTTTGATGACGGAGAGGATATGAGCATTTCTTTCTCGGAGCTGGAGAAGCTGAATACGGACAGCGGGTCATCAACAGACAAGGATAACTCAGGGGAGACGGGCTCATCCGGCGATACCGGCGGTAAATCCGGCAGCTCGGGGGATAAGGATGATACCGGGACTACGGAGGAGGAAACCGGCGACGATACGACAAAAACCGGAGATGAAACTACAGATTCCGGTGATAATACCACCGATACCGGCGATGAGGGCGGTAAAAAGGAAGGCGATGAAGCCTCTGAAACCGGTGGCGACAGCGGTAAAACAGAGAGTGATGAAGGCTCTGATACCGGCGATGAGGGCGGTAAAAAGGAAGGTGATGAAGCCTCTGATACCGGTGGCGACAGCGGTACAACAAAGGGTGAAGAAGCCGGCGGTGAAAACAAAGACGACGGAAATACGCAGACAATGACCGAAGAGGTATACATAACTCGAAACCCTTGAATTTACGGCATTTTTGGACTTTTAAGGCTTGACAATAACCTCCTAAACGATTATAAATATTTATAGGCTATCGGAGACGATGCCAAAACAGTAATAATCATTTTTGATGTAGGAGGAGTTCATAATGAACAAGACAGAATTAGTTGATGCAATCGCTAAGCAGGCAGGCCTTTCAAAGAAGGATTCTGAGGCAGCTGTAAAGGCTTTTACAGATGTAGTAGGTAAGGCCCTTAAGAAGGGCGACAAGGTTCAGCTTGTTGGTTTCGGTACATTCGAAGTTAGCAAGAGACCTGCCAGAACCGGTAGAAATCCCCAGACCGGCGCCGAGATGAAAATCAAGGCTTCCAAGGCTCCTAAGTTCAAGGCCGGTAAGGCTCTTAAGGATCTTGTAAACGGTTAATTAATTCTTTAAGATGCAGGGCTCGCGGATTTCCGCGAGCTCTTTTTTTGGATGCCGGGAGGAGGAATCATGAGACTGGATAAATATTTAAAGGTATCAAGACTGATAAAACGCCGTACCGTGGCCAATGAGGCCTGTGACGCAGGCAGGGTTTTCATCAATGACAAGCCTGCCAAAGCATCCGCCAACGTCAGGGTGGGAGACCGCATAACCATACAGTTCGGCAATAAGGAAGTGAAGGTTGAGGTGCTGAATGTTGCAGAAACCGTTAAGAAGGAAGAGGCTGCTGAGCTGTATAAATACATTTGATTTTGTGTCGCCGGAACCGTCCCGGGGACACAAAATGTATCAGCAGAACCGTTCCGGCGACACATGTAGCATGAAAAAATAATCCTTGACGGTTTACATAGTTCTATAATAGAATGATTTTATGTTAACAACTATTGGGGGTTATTTCTATGGGGAGGCAGCAGGCCGCACACCGCAGAAAAGCTAATAACAGGGCATCTGTTCTGATGATCACGGCCATTGTACTGATGCTTACGGTCGTTGTCGCGGTCAAATGCGCAGAGCTTGACCGCAAGGTCGCCGAGTATGAGGCTGTCGAGAGCCAGCTGGAGGAGCAAATCGCCGAACAGCAGGCCAGGGCAGAGGAGCTCGTTGAATATGAGAAATATACCCAGACGATGAAGTATATCGAAGACGTGGCCAAAAGCAAACTCGGCCTTGTATATGAAGGAGAGATAATATTCAGACAGGAAAATTAAACCGGAGCCGCTCGCTCCGGTTTATTAGTGAAAAGATATTTAATTATATAGACAAAAACGACCTGATCTCAGCCGGGGAATCCGTACTGGCTGCGGTCAGCGGCGGAGCCGACTCCATGTGTATGCTTATTTTGCTGGAAAAATATGCTGCGGAGCACGGCAACCGGCTCGGGGTCGTCACGGTAGATCACGGCTTCAGGTCCGAGGCCCGTGCGGAGGCGGAGTATGTACGGGACTTCTGTGCCGGACGGGGAATTCCCTTTTATCTGAGGGAGATCCGCCCCGGAGAGGTTCCTCCAACCGAGGAGGCCGCCAGGATCAGGCGTTACGAGCTGGTCTCGGAGACAGCTGCGGATGAAGGTTATGACAAAGTAGCGCTCGCACACAATGCCGACGACCGGGCGGAAACGATGTTGTTTAACCTCTTTCGCGGGAGCGGGATAACGGGCCTTAGGTCCATTACGCCCATCCGCGATATATATATCCGCCCGATCCTGCCTCTGGAAAGATCCCGGATCGAAGCCCTTTTAACAGAGGAGGGAATAGAATGGTGCACCGATTCCACCAATCTGGCCGATGATTACAGCCGGAACCGGATCAGGCATCACATCCTGCCGGCGGCCGCGCAGATCAACAGCGGCGTTTTGCGGCATATGTATGAAACCGCGGATATGCTGGGCGAGATACAGGATCATATCGAACAGGAGGTCCGCAGAGCCTGTGAGATCGTCACCGGAGAGGGAAGCCGGATCTTCATTAATATAAAAGCCTATGAGTCATATGACCGCGTGATACGCACCGGGATCCTGCGTCGTGCGATCACGAATATGACACCGCATCTGAAGGACATCACACGGGATCATATATTAAATATCGACGCCCTGACAAATGCCGAAAACGGAGCATCCGTGGATCTGCCCTACGGCATCCGCGCCTACCGGGAATATGAGAACCTGTGCATAACCGGCAGCTGTCACTCCGAAGCGCCCGGATCCGGAGACGATCATTTTTCAACCCGGTTTGTTCCTATATTAATGGATATCTCTGACTTCAGCGACACACCGACAGGGGTAAAGGAGTATATCATCCCGACGACCGGGGATCTGCCCGGCGGAAAAATAAGCATCAGTCTGGTCAGACTCGCCGAAAATGTGGATAAATCGGATTTTATCCACACAAACAAATATACTAAATGCTTTGATTATGATAAAATAAATAAGTTATTGACACTCAGAACTCCCGCGGAGGGCGACCGCATCACCATAGATCCGGCCGGACACACCAAGTCCCTTAACCGGTATCTTATCGATGAGAAGGTGCCGAGGCGGCTCAGAGACAGCATTTTGCTGGTCTGTGACGGAGCGGATGCGGTCTGGGTCACAGGTTACAGGGATTCCTGTGCTTACAGGATCGATAACGGGACCAAAAGAGTGCTTATCATCGAATTTACGGAGGGAAACAATGGCTGAACACATTGAAGTTATGCTTACGGAAGAAGAAGTCGATGCCCGCATCAGAGAGATCGGCGAACAGATCAGCAGGGATTACGAAGGCAGATCCATCCATATGATCTGTGTTTTGAAGGGTGGAAGCTTCTTTATGACCGAGCTCGCAAAGAGGATCACGGTGCCGGTTTCCCTTGATTTCATGTCGGTATCGAGCTACGGCGGCTCGACCAAATCCAGCGGAGTTGTCAAGATCGTCAAGGATCTGGATGAACCTCTCGAGGGCAAAAACGTGCTGGTCGTGGAGGATATCGTGGATTCCGGCCGCACGCTCAGCTATCTGCTGGATATGCTTTGGGACAGGGGGCCCGAGGATGTTAAGCTCTGTACATTGCTCGACAAGCCGGACAGACGCGTGATCGATGTGAATGTCGACTATACCTGCTTCCGGATCCCGGATGAATTCGTGGTTGGCTACGGACTCGATTATGCTCAGAAATACCGCAATCTGCCCTATATCGGAGTTGTCAGGTTCGATTGACGGACAGATCCTCACAGCCATCCGTGGTTAATATCCCTTTTAAGGAGACAACGATGCAATGAATCAGGATAAACGTAGAAACTCGGGGTTTTTGATATATTTCGCAGTGATCTTGGGACTGCTGGTGCTGACCGCCTGGATCGGCAGCAGGGGCGGGACCGATATCAGCTACACGAAGGGCGACATGATCCATGATATCGAGGAGGGCAATGTGCTGTCCGTGATCATCACGCCATACAAGCAGACCCCGACCGGAGAACTGCTGGTTCACCTGAAGGCCGGCGAGACGAGAACACTGTACGTATCCGATATCACGGAGACAGAGAATGAGCTTCGGGATAAATACGGACTGGATCCCCAGGTCAGACAGGTCGAAAAAGACAGCTGGTTCCTGACGTCCGTTCTGCCTGTGCTGATCGCGGTCATAGCGTGTGTGTTCTTTTTTGTGATACTGACAGGCCAGGCCGGCATGGGAGGCGCTTCCGGCGGCGGACGGATGATGAATTTCGGTAAAAGCCGTGCGCGCCTGGATATGGGTGACAAACCTATAACCTTCGCCGATGTGGCAGGTCTTAAGGAAGAAAAGGATGATCTGGCGGAGATCGTGGATTTCCTCAAGGATCCCGGTAAATATACCAAAGTAGGAGCCCGTATCCCCAAGGGAGTGCTTCTGGAGGGAGCTCCCGGTACCGGTAAAACTCTGCTGGCCAAGGCCATCGCAGGGGAGGCCGGGGTTCCGTTCTATTCGATCTCAGGTTCGGATTTTGTGGAAATGTTCGTCGGTGTGGGCGCATCACGTGTCCGCGATATGTTCGATGAGGCCAAAAGAAACTGCCCCTGCATCATCTTCATAGACGAGATCGATGCCGTGGCGAGGCGCAGAGGCACGGGTCTCGGCGGCGGTCACGACGAGAGAGAGCAGACGCTGAACCAGATGCTCGTGGAGATGGACGGTTTCGGCGTCAATG
>JAFUAB010000054.1 GCA_017460885.1 Lachnospiraceae bacterium | reverse complement strand
GCCGCGAAGACATCATCAAATCGGGGATTGATGAGCATACGGTTGATCTGGCTATGACCCTTCGCAAATGAATAATGGCTTTTGAACAAAGGATCCCTTTCTGGTAGTCATCGATCCGTAGTCTGCCGCCATCATTGATACCGGCTCTGACCGTAAGTCCAACGCCGATACCGGTCTCGCCGTAGACGGCCGAATATCCTTCTTCTGAGATAACTGATCCTCCTGATTCGTACCGCCTTTTGGCAGCATATACGGGAGCCGAGTATTTCTCATAGATCAGGTTCTGACTGTTGATCGTTTCCCCGTTTATCTGGGCATACATGGATTTATATGCCGTAGATGTTTCCGGAATATAAAAGGTATTATTGCTCTGAATCGCCGATGCAACATCTCGATAGGGCACTATCCCTATGATAGCTACTTCTGCATCGGATCCGGCACCTTCCCCTATGCGATAACAATGATAGGTTGGATATGCTCTTGCACCGGTTCTTGCAGGGACCGAGCCGTTTAACAGGGCGCCGGCCGAAGCCTTGTGCAGCAGGTAGAAGCATCCAGCAAAAGGCAGATCCGTCAGCGTTGTCAGCGTTTTGTAATATGCCCCGCGGATAAATCCCTTGACCGAATCTCCGGTTCCGGGAACCGAATTGGGGATCCCGGGTCGGGATGGGGAGGGCGTCCCATCGCTACCTTGTCGTCGGAGATCTTATCGGCGCCTCCGTGAAACCCTCTTATGAAAGAGTTTTCAAAAATGTACTCGTTGCTTACCCTGTGCCCGTAGTCTTCCATTAGTTCGGAATCGAATATGACATTTATGCTGTATCCCTGTCTTTCAACCCTGAAGGCATGGTAAAGGCTACGCTTTCGCCTGTATACGTGAGGGTCGGGGTACTCCGCGTACCACCGGCCCACCACTTCCAGGCCAACTTCATTCAGCCGTTCCTCCAGGCCGGAAGCGTATTTCTCGATGGCCCTGTTGAACTTGGCCACTTCCTTCTGATACACGGAAGCCACGGTTCGCAGCTCTCGCTGTCGTCCCTGCCCGGCCATGGTTATTCTTCTTTCCCCATTACCTTGATCACGGACTCGAGTCCCTCCTGCATCGTCTTCAGCATCATCTGCATGGAATCCATGCGGGTGTCCATGTAAGAGGCGAAGTCGCGCTCATTGAGCAGGATGTCGTCGTTCATCATTTTCATCATTTCACGCCACTTGCTCATTTCCGCAGAAGGGATGGCCGCAAGCAGTCCGTCAACCGCGCCAACCCGTTCGAGATCATTCAGGGCCGCCAGCCCTTTTTCCGAATCAACATCCATCTGCAGATCGGAGTAGTGCAGGATCAGTCTCAGCCTCAGCAGGAACTCCATAGTGGGAGAGTTCCTCTTAAACGCCGCGCGCTCCTCACCGGTGACCGGATCCGTAACGGCAACGTAATTGCCCACGTCCGTGATACGCCTGACATCCGCGATCTTGGTCTCATAATCCACGAAGGTTTTGACAACGTGATTCTTATAGAATCTTTTCAGCGCCGCTTCGTTGTTAGGAAGCTTCCTAACGTCTGCCAGAAATTCTTCAACAGTGATTTTGCCAGTGTTTTCCATGAGTTCCCTCCATTTTCAAGACAACTAAAAAAGACAGGATGTTACTCCTGTCCACTATCTTTTCAATTATAAATAGATTGACTTTTAAGGGTGCTTTGTTACAATGAACCTGAGAACAACAGATGTCTAAGTACCATAAGCGGTACGGCGGTTAAGCTGTTTTCCTTTTCTCATTGTGTTTATGCTTACACACATACATGGTAGTGTGCTTTTACAGGCATTATCAAATCTAAAAGAGAGGAGGACAAACAGTGAATAGCTTGTTTTTGGAACTACTTACTTTTTTAAGAGGATTGGCTGTAGCTACTATACCAATGTGTATCTCTTATTACATAAAAAACATCCAAAACAAGAAATAAACCGCCCCCACGCCAAGGTCGCGGTTTATTTCTTGCAATATAATTGTCTGAAATAAACAGACACCAACGGCTTGACCGCTGCATCTGTTGTTCTTTTATTATGGGCTTTTACATATCGGTTTGTCAACAGCTATTTTCAACATCGGCATCCATATCCAATCGTGAAGAAAACCGCCTCTCAATCATCCACCACGTTCAGCAGTTTCATGACCGGGACGACCTGATCGACGATGAAGGAGTTGCCACTGTGCGCCGTGTATGAATTCAGGGTGTTAAAGAAAACCTCGGACTCATAGCGGCCCCAGCTGCCGGACTCATTGTTCAGGCCGTATTTCATATACATCTCAAGCAGCCGGTCCTGAGCCCGGCTCATTCCTTCCTGTTCTTCCTTTTGGCTGAGGTTCTGCAGGGCATCGGCGATCCCGTCGATCTTGTCGTGCAGCATGTTCATGTCATCCTTCAGTTCGCGTATCTCCCGGGCCAGCTTCTGATCCTCCGCAGCGGACTGGGCAACTATTTCCAGCTGTCGGGTCCTGAGTTCATTGATGGATCGGATGTCATCCCTGACCTTGATCGCGCGGTAGAAGATCGGCATCAGTGATTTTTTCACGAAAGCATACACGATCCCCAAGATGGCCAAGATCAAAAACACCACGTAAACCCACGTGGGAACGCCGCCCAGTTTATCTAACAGGTCTAAAATCGTCTTCATAAGTACCTCTTTCGTTCATGTCAGTTGTTCTTCGCGTCCGTCTCGAAGCCCTTCGCTCGGGAGGCGGCGTCTGTGGTGACGATGCCTGTGGAGGTGGTGCCTGTGGGATCGGAGTCTGTGGAGCCGGTTCATTCGATGCGGCAGACGCATCACTTTGATCCGGCACGGACACCGGATCGGCGGCTGAACCGGGATCATCAGGAGGATTTGCTTTCCTCCGGCCCATCGCCGTCTCATCCACGACGGGAGAGAGTACTTCCTTTATGAATCCGCTCACTTTGTTCCAGCGCGACATGTCCAGAGCCTTCATCTTTTGCCTCGCCGCGGACATATCGATCTCGCCTGCCTTTAGCGAATTGTACGTCTGGTAAATATCCCTGCAGTTTTCGGAGCAGAAGATATTTCTCCAGGTTTCCCGCGTATTATACTGCTCCGGACAGCTCATGCAGTACTTGTAAGCCTGTCCGCATATAACACAATTTCTTATATGATCTGCCATCTTTTGCTCCCATATATTTTCTTAATCTCGATCAGCACCGAACATGCCGACGATCATCCCACATCAGTCAGCTTCACTGACAGTTTCCTCGGGTAAGGAACTGTGGCGAATTAACATAGTCATTTCGCTTGTCTGCTTTCCCGATATCTGTATCAGAGAGCCTCGCCGTAGTAAAGCCCCAGCCCATGTCATGGCTCAGCTCGATCAGGGTTCATCCCCGCCCGTCGTATCATCCACGTCGCCCGTTACGACCAGTTCCTCGTCGGGATAGTAGATCGTGTACAGGGACTTACGGGTGGAGCAGTAGTCAATGTTGAGTGCTCCGGCCAGCTCGATCTCCTGTGTTTCGGCATCGAAAGTGATGCTTACGGAAGGGTCGGGCACGAAACGGGGCAGTCTGACGAAGCAGGGCCTTGTCTCGCCGCAGGGGTCGGTATAAGCGCAGGCCATCGTAAGGATCTGCGCCTTCGGGAAGGTGTTGGCACTGTTTGTCAGCGCGATACCCGAGGTGATGTCCCTGTCATAGACCACGGTGTATTCGGTCGGCTTGTTCTCCCCGGCAGCCGGCGTCGTGAGCACCGTTCCGGATATGAGCGCAAGCACCTCGGCATCCGTGAGCGACCTGTCGTTTGCGCCGTTGCCGAAGAGGCCGATAATCTTGATGGTACCGGTCTTAGCCTTTGCCCAGCGACCTGGCCACTATGAAGTAAAAGTGGTCGCTGACGTTCATCGCTCAGATCAGTATCTGCTGGAACGGCCTGAGCTCCACCTTGGTGAAATCCTTCACGAACCGCTGCGGATTCGCCCTGTAATAGGCCGCCCGCCAGGCGATGGTCTCCATGAGCCGTTCCGACTTGGCTTCCCGGATCTCTTCATCTGTCAGCTTGGCGGCAGTGTCCATGTTTACGTTCGCCTCCGGCTTAATCAGTGATTGTTCAGTTGCTGTCATACAGAGCGAGCATCAGTCATCAAGTTCCTGTCATAGTCACTCATTTCTCTAACGAGGGACGGTCACTACACTCGTGTGATGCATCGTGCCGGCTGGATACCGCATATGATGTGCACAAATTCATCCACCTATCTGCTTTTCTCAACGCTGCCAAACATCCTTTCATAAATCTCCATGGTCTCTGAATCTTCGGATTCGTCCGGCCTTTCCACTGTATACTTCTTTATTTCCTCGTCATATTCCTCCGAATATGCGTTCCTGATCCCCAATGCCTTGCAAAGATGCCCGAAGAACCAGACTCTGACATACTTACCGATGTTGTCCACGTCCCGAAATTCCGGATCCGGCTCTGGAATGGGCTTCTCATTTTCCCATTTCTCTATGAGCTGGCCAAAGGTCAGCGTATCCGCCACGGCGTTTCCGGCGTTCTGCTTGGGCTTCAGGTGGCCGCTGTCCAGGAGGCTGTTGAAGCTGTCGATCAGGTTCCTGGTATCGCGACCCGCTTTCTGAGCCTTCCATAGATTCAGTTGATTGAAGCACAGCTGGATGATGATGGTCTCCTGAGCCTTGCTGTCCACGGGCGTCCGCTGCATCCAGTCGTCATACTCATCCTGCAGGAAAAGATAATCCGCCTCGGTCATGCCATCCCCAAAGATTCTCTTTACGTCAGGCCTGGCCACGCGTTTCTCATCATCAACATATATGTCAGTGTCGGACATGGTACTGTTGATGAATGCCTTCCCTTTATACTGCGGCAGGCTCTTGACTGCCACCAGCGTATAATGAAACGCCGTGCCCTTCGGGCTTCCCGAAGCGGAGTTCTCCCCGTCCCGGACTTCCTGCAGTCCCTTTTCATAGATGCCATCCACGAACGGCAGGTCCAGCTTCCTGAAGACTTCGATGGTTTTATCCCGGTTGTCCTTGTACGTATCCGTTTTCCGGTCATAGTCCAGGGCCTGCATCTTCAGACAGTTCTTGCAGGTCGGAAAGTACCCGCTCGGATGCCTGGCATCGGCATAGAACTCATAAGTCCCCTTGAAATCATCACAGTCCGGACAGTACAGCACCTCCCGGTTCATGACCTTCCCATACTGCTCCGCCAGCGCCACGTACTTCTTCCGCAGCTCCGCCACCGGCGTCTTCCTGACCTCCTCCGGCGAGAGGGTAGTAATGTGCCTGCTCTTACCCATTCCCTCACCTCTCGTCCCGTCATCTCCCGATCCCCGATCACGGTTCCTTTCGTGGTGCGTAATAAGTCACATAAGAAGATCGGTGGATTATATTGGTTTTTCCTCTTTTTCATATGCTGATGATGTAACAAAACCATAAAAATCCTCATTGACCCCCCCAGTCAACGATGTATCATTAAGATAATATGCTGTAAATCATGCATATAACATTTCAAGGATTGTATTAAAACGAGTAGGAGAGATGATCAATGAACAAGAAAAGATGTTTAACGGCAATGACATTGGCCATAATAATGGCCGTATCTTCGGTCTGGCCGGTAAGGGCAGAGGCTGAAACATTTTCATCAGAAGATTTGGATGATTCATATAATGATGATTCTATTGATGAAAATCCGGAAGATTTCCGCATTGAATCCTCAGAAGAGATTGATAATCTATCTTCTGAAAGCGGATCAGATGAAAACTATTCTTGGGAATATGACAGTGAAACAAAATCACTCACGATAATTGGCAGTGGGGAGATTGAGAATAAACCGTGGATTTCTGATTGGGGCAAGGAAGTAGAGCATATAACAATTAAATCTACGGGGGCAACAGATGCCGGACAATTATTTTATGGCATGGAAAAAGTAAAAGATATTGACCTGTCAGAATTTGACACAAGCAATGTTACGAATATGGAGGGCATGTTTCATAGATGTACCTCGCTGACAAGTCTTGACCTGTCAGGTTTTGACACAAGCAAGGTTACGAATATGAAGTGGATGTTTTATAAATGTCTCTCTCTGACAAGTCTTGACCTGTCAAGTTTTGACACAAGCAAGGTTACGAATATGGAGGGCATGTTTGGAGAAAACTTTCTGACAAGTCTTGACCTGTCAAGTTTTGACACAAGCAAGGTTACGAATATGAAGTGGATGTTTTATGAATGTCACTCTCTGACAAGTCTTGACCTGTCAAGTTTTGACACAAGCAAGGTTACGAATATGGAGGGCATGTTTTATCAATGTTACTCTCTGACAAGTCTTGACCTGTCAAGCTTTAACACAAGCAATGTTAAATATATGAACGGTATGTTTGGTGGTGGTAACTCTCTGACAAGTCTTGACCTGTCAAGTTTTGACACAAGCAATGTTACAAGTATGAGCGTGATGTTTGGAAGTGACTCTCTGACAAGTCTTGACCTGTCAAGTTTTGACACAAGCAAGGTTACGAATATGAACAGTATGTTTGGTGGATGTAACTCTCTGACAAGTCTTGACCTGTCAAGTTTTAACACAAGCAATGTTGCAAATATGAGCTTGATGTTTTCTCAATGTTACTCTCTGACAAGTCTTGACCTGTCAAGTTTTGACACAAGCAAGGTTACGCATATGGGCTGGATGTTTGATGAATGTACCTCTCTGACAAGTCTTGACCTGTCAGGTTTTGACACAAGCAAGGTTACGAATATAAACAATATGTTTGATGGATGTAGCTCGCTGACAAGTGTTGACCTGTCAAGTTTTGACACAAGCAATGTTACAGGTATGAGCGGGATGTTTGGTGGATGTAACTCTCTGACAAGTCTTGACCTGTCAAATTTTGACACAGGCAATGTTATAGGTATGGTCAGGATGTTTGATGAATGTACCTCCCTGACAAGTCTTGACTTGTCAGGATTTGACACAAGCAAGGTTACGGAGATGGATCGCATGTTTAGGGACTGTTCCTCACTAAAAGCAATTAAAACCCCATATATCACCGTTACTGAAACAGACTTGCCATTTACAATGTATGACTCTGAAACTGGTACGGCTTACGATTCAATTCCCATATTGACGGGAAAAAGCCTTACCCTAGTCCGTGACATGTCAATCGATCCCACGCTGTTATTTGTTGAGAGAATCATCACCTTGAACAAATCAACTCTGGAACTTGAAAAGGGCAAAACAGAGATACTGACAGCACGGATTACTCCGTCAGACGTAACGGAGAATACCATCATGTGGGACAGCAGTGATCGTCTTGTGGCTACTGTTGATTCAAATGGTACGGTTACTGCCGTGGCTGCTGGAAATGCTGTAATAACGGCAAGCACCATAAGTGGAACCATCTCAGCAGAGTGCCATGTAAAGGTAACAGATCCGAATGCGGCAGATGACCCTGGAGATAATCCGAGTGAAGGAGAAAATGACCATGGCGACGTCCTCCCCGGAGACGTTCCGTCTGACGGCATCATCCCCGAAGGCATCTGGGTAGCGGGCATTGAAGATGTGTCTTATGCCGGAATCCCGCTTGAGCAGAATTTCTGCGTATATGACGGAACGACGATGCTCGTGGAAAAAACGGATTATTCCGTCTCATACAAAAACAACAAAAACGTTTATCAGATGGCTGACAGGAATAATCCCTCTGCCGCGGACAAGACCAAGGCTCCGCAGGTAACGATCAAGATGAAGGGGAATTATTCGGGCTCCCAGACACTGTATTTCAGCATCCTGCCGCAGAGCGCGAGCGAGGCTTCTGAATCATCACTTGCCAAGGTTGACATGAGCAAGGTTAAAGTAGCCAAGATACCCGGCCAGACATACACGGGCAGCGGAATTACGGTGACTGACCTAAAGGATGCTTCCGGAGCCGCATATGCCCTTGGCATCACCTATCAGAACAAGCCGCTGACACTGGATGAGGACTACTGCGTGGCAAGCATCGCCCATTCCACGGGCGTCGGAACCGCGACGGTGATCCTTAAGGGAATGCAGGCATCCGCAAGCGATACGGGATGCTCCTTCACCGGTGAAAGGAAAGTCACGTTCAGGATCACGGCCAAGCCGATTACGGCAGAGTCGATAACCATTAACGACGGCAAGGACGTTTCCGCCGCATACGCAAAGGGCGGTGCCACTCCATCCATCGTCGTAAGGGACGGCAGTCAAAAACTCAAGGCCGGTAAGGACTATACGCTCAAATTCTCCAACAATGACAAGGTTGCTTCTGCTAAGGACTCCAAGGCTCCGACCGTGACGATCATCGGCAAGGGCAATTATGCCGGGAAGAGGCCGGTTGCTTATGACATAACCGGGAGAGTCTTTGGAGAGGAAATGACCATACTGGCATCTGACGTGACGGAATCGTCGAAAGCCGGCAGGTTCTCCGCCAAAATACAGGCATTTGACGGCAACGGCATGCTCCTGAAGGCGGGAACGGATTATGAGAAGACCGTTCGGTATTACTATGATGCGGCTGGGACAAAGGAAGTGTTAAAAACTGATACTCCCACCGCCGGTACAGTCCTGTACGCGGCTGTAACAGGAAAAGGCGCATACAGTAGTGATACAGTATATGCTCCGTATACAATACTTTCGAAGGACCATGACATAAGCAAGGCAAAGTTCTCAATCAAGCCCCAGACATATACCGGCAGTCAGGTGCTCATTACCAGTCAGGATCAGTTTGACAAGGCCATTCTGGGAACTGACACATTGTCACTTAACGCTGAGAACGGATTTGAGGTGGTTCCCGGAACATATCAAAACAATGTTAAGAAAGGAACGGCCAAGGTTACCCTGCATGGTACCGGAACTTACGGGGGATACAAGACCGTGACGTTCAAGATCGGCACCAGATCGATACTTGACTGGTGGAAGGGTCTTTTCAGCTGACTTAACAAGTGCCCGTCATCATTCAGGAACTGTTCAAGTTATTTATGAACAGTTCCTAACGGTGGCGGGCACCATCATTTTGCCTTGAAACACTCCAAAAACGCCTCCGGATTCACGGCATACAGCACTTTCAGCAAAACCGGGCGGTTTCTGTTGAGCTTGGTGGCCGTCTTCGGATGGCATCCGGCGCGGCCGGCCATGAAGCCGCGGCAGATCAGCCAGTACATGAGTCCGGCGTAGTTGTGGGAGAGTCCGACGCTGCGGATCTCTTCGATCAGCTCGTCGAAATCCTCCCTGCAGAGCAAAGCCTGTTCGGCATAATCATCCATGTCCTTGGCAGTACTCGTAGGGCACTCCGAAAGCCTCCCATTTCATGGCCTTGATCGTGGTGATCAGACGGATGTCCCCGGCATAATGCTCATGACCATAGGCATCCACCAGAACCGCGTCCTCATAATCTTCCTCGAAAATATCCCTGAAAAACAGCTGTATGTCCGTATGGAACGCCGCCATACAACGAATCATTGATTATGCTGTTGCAGACCCACCTGACATAATACGGGAATCCGTACAGCTCCGGATAATCGATCAGCGAGACGTCGAATCCCTCCTCGTAAAACCCCGGCTTCGTCATCCCAAGGAATCCCGGCAGGGCATCTGTTCTCAGGACGATCTCCCCATCGGAAGAATTCAGGCACTCATACACCAGTATGTTCGAAATGGCTCGTATGTATGTACCCCCTCTGCGGAACAGGTCATGGTAGTCACGACCGGTTTCCCGGTCATCTTGTATCCCGGCTTTCCCGACTCCGGCTTTTGAAGAACCTGCAGCAGGAATCCTGCAGTCGTATATTTCCCGTACCAGATACCTGCCTCTGCCGACCTTTTCCAGATCCATGTACCTTGCAAATGCATTCGTGTTCTGGGAAGTGTTGGCATAATACCTGACCCCTGTCAGCTCACAGAGTTCCTTAGGACTGTACGTTTTCCCCTGTTCGATCTTATCAAGATTTATCTCTCGGATCCTGTTCGTTTGTGGCTTCCCCTGGCTTTCACATATTTGAAATCTATAATTTCGTTATATATAGTATATATATAATAATATATAAATATAATAATAACAGTTATAATTCTATTTCACATATAATATTGTTTCTACGTAGTAGAAACTATATTCTATCTGAAATTCGCCCGTCCACCCTCATATCGCCTCAAAATGTGGTATGATATGGCTAAGGAGATTTGTAAATCTCAGCGATCAGCTGTACTAAGGAGGTGATGGAAGATGATTACCTATCAGGATAAAGTTTTTAATTCATGGCAGGATATAGTTAATCAGCATCCGGCAATGTGGGTAATATTTGACAAGGCTGAAATCAAAAAAGGTCAGGTTCAGTCGGGCAATGTCATGGCCATTCTTCCTGACGAAGAAGTCGTGGAATTCCGTCACAGAAACCATGGGAAGATCAAAATATCTCTTAGGACTACCGAAACCGTAAGGATAGCTGATGAAAACGGAAACGCCATAGGTTATGGCAGCTCCGGTAGTATGGGAGGATATATCCATGGCCAACTTGTTGACGCTTGAAATATTGTCCGGGTATCCCAGACCGGTCATCAATATAGGTGAAGACATCACATGTCTTATAGATTCCGGATCCGATACTCCTGTATGGACACAGGGTGCAGACAGGCTTTTGGATTCTTTTGCCGTAGAAAAGGTTGAAGGAAAAAAGTTTTTTCTTTCAGGCTTTGGAACCGGTCATGAGATTGTTGACGTATATACAATACACGACATCATCCTTGAAAGTCCGTCAGAAGAAGGAATTCAGGGTGACAGGATAGTTTTTAAGAACATGACGGTTGCGTGCACGCTAAGACCTTCCATGGTTGCGGATCTGATCCTGCCGGCTACGGCTTTCTCCCACATGAATTATACGATCCGAAACCTGGACGTTGAATCTCCACGCGTCGAAATTGAACACAAGAAAGAAGAATACTATGTCAATCCAATCTACAATAATACGGATTCAAGGTTCGTTGAACGTGTGTATTCCTTTGTGAGTGAGTAACCAAGGCCGGTGGAGGTAACTTCATGGGAAGTGTACTATGGAAGCAGAAACACTAAATCCCAGTTGGAGGTATTCTCCAATGTCGTATCCGCATGCCTCGCCCTGATCCACAAGCTATGCAGTGACGAGCAACTGGAAATAAGACTTGGAAATGAATTCCTTGATCGCATATTGATCAAACAAACTGCCTAAAACCCACTCTTGGATGTATAAAACATATTCCCATCGACACCATCCTCACAAGATCATCCCCGATTCACCCAGTATTTATGCGGCTTCCCGATACTTCTTATCGGGGAGTTTTTCTTTGATTCTTTTAATATTCCATAACGGGCTGATTACAAGAGTCGTATGACAATAGGGTTACAATAAAATACGGGAGAAAAATTCTGCATTGGCAGAGAGAATAACAAGGGATATACTCAAGATGTTCGGCGAAAATGTAATAAAATTTTCGCTGACAATATCTAAATCAATGTTAATATATGCACTTGTACAGATATCCCAATTATGGAATATCTGATTTTTTGACCCGGACAGCAGTAAAGAGGATTGAATTCGGAACTGATCGTTTTATTTCGGGTAGGAGAGCAATGTCCAAATCGATAGAGTATGAGTATTACAATGCTGAGCAGAAGCAGCGATATATAGACACGAGCGTGACGGACAAGGGTGTTGAAAAAGGCCCCCTTCAGAGGCTGTTTACACGCACACGTCCTTATGAGGAGCAAAACAACAAGGACTGCAGTATGTTTACAGTTGATGAGATCCGCGGTATGTACTCCGGCTTTGCTTTTTCCAGCAGGGAGGCATTGCTTAATGATAATTCGCGCCTCAATATTTACACGGACTGGTGCATGGAGCAGGCATCTGATGAGGGAAGAGTTAATCCATATGCCGGTATGCGGGGCAATATTGAAGAATTTGTCGATAAGGCGGCACTTAGTCGGAAGCTCATCACCAGGGTGGATCTTCTTCAGGCCATGACGATTCTTGAGAATGACTGTGACCGGTTCATGCTGCTTGCAATGTTTGAGGGCATCCTGGGACCGGACAAGCAGGAGCTTCTTAACCTCCGCCTTAGTGATTTCCATTATAAGGCAGGAACCTGGTACGCAGATCTGTTCTATGAGACCAGGAATGAAGAGGCCGGAGAGCCTGAGGAAGTCAGGAGAACAGTTGTGGTTTCGGAGAAGCTCAAGGAACTGGCGGATCTTGCTGCACATCAGGAAGTATACAAAACTCCGGGAAGTGATAGGACCACCGTGTTTTCCGACAAGCAATTCTCGGATTCGGTGATCAAGCTTGTATTGATCTATACTACCATTACTGCCAAGAATGCACGCTCCAGGAGCAAAGTCATTCACAAGAGATTTTTTAATCTGATGAGTGTTCTAAAGGTAAGTATAGATGATGAACGTGCGGCCAGGCTCTGCGAGCTGACACCGGTGTCTTTAACGCATTCGGGCATACTTCACATGATGAGTGTTTTGGCGGACAGGGAGAATATTTCCATGAGGGACGTACTATACACTCCTGAACTGGTAGATCAGATTGATAGACAATATGATTGCAACCTAAAGGCAACCAAGGCAGTTTTCTGCAGAAAGTATGCAATGTTTATAAATTGACACTACCACGATTTCAGAGGGGGTAATAATATGTTACACATTCTTGAAAGTTTTATGGAGCTGATCGAAACAGGGGAAAAGATCTGAATCATTCATCGTGACGGTACGAGTACCTGAGCGTCGAAGAACCAATGGTGGATCTTGTTAAGGCTTTATGAAGCGAGGTAACATTATGGACTCAAATATTCGCAGACTGCCGATCGGGGTGCAGGATTTTGAGAAACTGAGGCGGGAGAACTGTATATATGTGGATAAGACGGCATATATTTACGAACTGTTGAAAAGTCCGGCGCCTTATTTCCTGAGCCGCCCGCGCAGGTTTGGGAAGAGTCTGTTTTTTATTTTGATTTCAACAAGGGCAATTATTCTAAGCTCGAGACTGTTTTCACCCGTGAGGGGGATAATATAAGTCAGCAGCGGAAGCACTTCAGCAGATCGAAGATAAAGGCTATGCTCTTCCGTATGCTGCAGACAGCCGTACGATCCTGAAGGTCGGCGTGAACTTTGATTCCACCGGACGCAATATCAACGAGTGGGAAGTTCTATAGTTACGGTGCGATTTATCCTTCCATTTAAGCAGATCATCCATTAATAGTCTTTGCATACAAACACTCCCCCGCTCCTTGTCTGTGGGTTAATAATAATCGAAAAACAGTATCCGCTCAACACTTTTTCGTCGGAAAAAGCGTATCACCTATACTTCTTTTCGGCGCAAACGGCTCATATATTTGGGATCCTTTAATTATTTTGCAAAGAAATACTATAGGTGGTAGAATATAGTCGACACAATATGTTGTAGTTAATCTTTATGATAGGACAGATATGGTATGGACTATAATTTCCTGAACAAGGCAGCGATCAACCAGGCTTACATTAACGGAATGCGTCCTGTATTGAAAAGGGGAGCACTCTATTCGGACACCACCGAGGATTATGTTTCACCAATGGAGCCCAGTCCCTACGGTCAGGTGACGATACGTTTCCGCACGGCGCATAACAATGTGGATAACGTTTTTCTGATAGTAGACGGTGAGCGTTATCTGATGTATCGTGAGTCCACAACGGATGATTTCGACTATTACGTTGAGGAGATCCAGCTGGAAAATCACAAGATCTCTTATTATTTTGAGATCCATAGCGGCAAGATAATCTGTTATTTCGATATCAGGGGTCTGACCCGTGATGTGAATCCGTATTATAACTTTAAGATCATTCCCGGATTCAGGACGCCTGACTGGGCCAAGGGCGCGGTAATGTACCAGATCTATACGGACCGGTTCTGTAACGGGGATCCATCCAACGACGTTCTGAACGATGAGTATATCTATATCGGCGACCACGTGGAGAAGGTGGATGACTGGAGCAAATATCCGGCCGCCATGGGCGTCAGGGAGTTCTACGGAGGGGATCTTGAGGGAGTCCTGCAGAAGATGGATTACCTGGAGGAGCTCGGGATAGAGGTCATCTATTTCAATCCCCTTTTTGTGTCACCCTCCAATCATAAATACGACATACAGGATTACGATTACATAGATCCGCATTTCGGCAGGATCGTCCACGACGAGGGCGAGCTTTTGCACGGGAAAGGCGGTGAGAACAAGGATGCGACACGCTATATCGACAGAGTGGCCAACCGCATGAATCTGGAGGCATCCAACGAGCTTTTTATCAGGGTGGTCGAGGAAGCCCATAAGCGCGGGATCAAGGTGATCCTGGACGGAGTCTTTAACCATTGCGGATCCTTTAACAAATGGATGGACAGAGAACGGATCTATGAGAACGCCGAGGGCTATGCGAAGGGCGCTTATGTGGATGAGCATAGTCCATATCACGATTATTTCAAGTTTCTTCCCGGCGGGCAATGGCCCTACAACGGCCACTATGACGGATGGTGGGGACATGATACACTGCCCAAGCTGAATTACGAGGGCTCCGGGGAGCTGTATGAATATGTGCTGCGCATAG
Source organism: Lachnospiraceae bacterium (assembly GCA_017460885.1). GTDB lineage: Bacteria > Bacillota > Clostridia > Lachnospirales > Lachnospiraceae > XBB2008. Next base: position 18,079 of record JAFUAB010000054.1, on the reverse strand, counting down.
CCGCAAAATGGGTTTCGCCCCCTTACAACGCGGACGGATGGAGACTGGATGTGGCAGCGGACCTCGGGCATTCTCCCGAGTTTAACCACGGCTTCTGGAGGGATTTCAGGCGCGCGGTCAAAAGAGCAAATCCCGGAGCGCTGATCCTGGCGGAGCATTACGGTTCTCCCGAGGCCTGGCTACAGGGACGCGAATGGGATTCGGTCATGAACTATGATGCGTTTATGGAGCCGCTGACCTGGTTTTTGACGGGAATGCAGAAGCACAGCGATGATTTCAGACCGGATACCATCGGAAATGCCGATGCTTTCTGGGGATCCATGTATCACAATATGGCATGCTTTTCGGAGTCTTCACTGTTGACGGCAATGAATGAGCTGTCCAATCATGACCACTCCAGATTTTTGACGAGGACCAACCACAAGGTCGGGCGTACGGCGACGCTTGGCCCGGAAGCAGCCAACGAAGGCATAGACAAGGCGGTCATGAGGGAGGCTGTCATGGTTCAGATGACCTGGCCCGGTGCTCCCTGCGTATACTACGGTGATGAGGCCGGTGTGTGCGGCTTCACTGACCCCGATAACAGACGTACATATCCCTGGGGCCATGAAGACCGTGATCTGATCGAATACCACAAGCTTCTGATCGCCATTCACAAGCAGTATTCGGAGTTTAAGACCGGTTCCCACAAATTCGTGGATAAGGACTATCAGCTGCTTGCATACGGGCGGTTCAAGGAAAATGGCGGACACAGTCTGGTCGTGATAAATAATGCCGACTATGAGATAGAGAGGACCTTTAAGGTCTGGTATCTTGGCGTTCCCAAGGAATGCAGGATGGACGTTCTGATCAGAACTTCAACGGAGGGCTTTTCCACCGATCGTGAAAAGGTTTCCGTTTCCACAGGTAAGGTTACTCTGAAGCTCGGTCCCAAATCCGGCATCATATTAAGATACGAGGATGCCACTCCGGAGGAGGCCGTAAAGCACGAAAACACCGAGGCTGCGGCAATGTTTAACTTCTGACGGATGTACGTGCGTGACGGTCGTTATACGATCACTGCCGTATCTCCGATTATGCGAAAATGAATATCTGCTCCGGCGTATTTCATACCGTAGATGCGTTTTGGATCGTTGTGATAAGAAGGCCGCGGGTCCTGTTCTATCAGGGCTTTGGCGGCCAAAGCTTTGTCCGGAGGGAGTGCCTTCTCGAGCAGGCCGTCGGGGTCCTCCACGGTCAGCCGGTGCATGGGATTTGAGTCAACGAAGCCGCCTGTTGCATCGGGATGTGAGTCGGTAAAGGGTATATAGGGTTTGATATCCAGTATGGCGGTGCCGTCACGCATATCGGCACCCGCGACGCGGATCACGGTGCCGTCTCCGGTCTCGACGATCTCCTTTATCTCTACGCAGGAGAGTCCGATCGGGTTGGGCCTGTTGGGGGATCTGGTCGCAAAAACGCCCATTCTCGTGTTTCCGCCGAGCCTTGGAGGCCTGACCGTCGGAGACCATTTGAGGCAGGTATCGGAGTCTTCTTCGGAATCGTCTGAGTTTGACTCCGCCGTCAGCGGCACTCCGAAACCCTCGAATTCCCAGATTATCCACAGATGGCTGAACTCATCCAGCCCTCTCAGAGCATCGGGATTGCGGTATTCGGGTTCAAATATGATGGTGGAGATTATTTCGGTGACCATGCCGCTCTGGCGCGGGATCCCGAATTTTTCCGACATATCATTCTCAATGTGTGCTATTCTTTTCATAATGAATATATCTTACCATATTAAAAATTCAAAAACAGGAATTTACGAAAAAGTGCTTGCCGTTTCCGCCGCTGTTTGTCTGATCGTGATCCTGACCGCGGTTTCTTTTTATTTTACCAACGGGTATATCAATATAGGCGAGGACAAATCACGTATTTTCTACAGGGTGGCGGGGGCACTGGTGCCGGTATGGACGTTTGTATGCGGCTTTTATCTCCTGCAAAAGGGCCGGCCGGTGCGGCCAAACGGAGCAGACTGGTTCGTTGTGCTCTATGTGGCAGCCGCGATCCTCTCCACGCTGACCAGCTCATTCAGGAAGGATGCGGTCTGGGGGCAGGCGGGCTGGAATATGGGACTCCTGGTCCAATTGCTGATGGTCGGGATGTACTTTATGGCTCGCTTTCTGTGCACCTGCGGTTCCAAACGTCTTATAAGCTTTGCATTTAATACATGTCTTGCGATCACGGGGATCGTGCTGTTATTGGGTATCCTCAATCGCTTCTCGATCTATCCGATACATATGATGGGCGAGGCCGAGGATTTTATATCCACTATAGGTAATATCAACTGGTTCTGCGGATACTGGTGCATCTGGTTCGGTCTGGGCTGCGGAGCTTTTTTGACTGCGGAAACGGCCGGAGCAAGGGTTTTGTACGGAATATATGTCTGGGTATGTGCGATGGCCGGGATCTCATGCGGTTCGAGTTCGGCCTATCTGGCGTGGCTCGGATTAAGCTTTGCCGCGCTGATGTGGGCTCTGTCCGGATACGACAGGATGGCCGTACTGTGTTCGGCGGAGATCATAATGCTGTCTGCACTGCCTGCGATCAGATTTATAGGCTGGCTGCGGCCGTACAGGATGTGGTATGATTCGTCGCTTTTGTATGGATTTACCTACGAAGATGCCTGGATAGCGCCATTTGTCGGCGGTGTGACGGTGTTCGGACTGCTTCGGGAGATCTTTTTGCATTTATCGGATAAGGAAAAGAGGGCCACGGAGTGCGGGCAGCACGGTGAGAGCACCGGGGATGGCAGAGGAGGACCGGCGGGAGCAGAAAGAGCCGGGGTTAATGTCGGAGCGGTTATACTTCCGCGTATCAGAGGTATCGTGATCGGACTGACGGTCGGAGCGACATTGGCCGTTGCGGTGATCATTATTCTCAATTCCGTGACAGAGGGCGGGATATGGCCTGTGCGCGGAATGGGGATATTTACCTGGAGTGCAGCCTGGGGCAACAGCAGGGGCGGTATCTGGATCGCTACGTTCAGGATACTGGGGACCATGATTCCCGAAAGGATTTTTTTCGGTGTAGGGCCGGACTGCTTCTGCTCGTACGCGTATTCCCGCCTTGATTTTATGACAATGCTGGGCAGGTTTATCGGGAATCAGTACCTGACCTGCGCCCACAATGAGCTGCTGACGATGCTTGTTAATGAGGGTATTGTGGGCCTGATCGCATATGTGGGCCTGATCGTAACACATCTGGCCGCCGGCATTCGAAGGGATCGGAATGTGGAGGCTGACCGGCCGGAAGTGAAGCAGGACGGATCCGGAGGGGCCGCGGGAATGCGGGATCAGGGTACGTTTCCGGGACTATACCTGGCGATCGCAGCTTACATAGCCGTCGGAACCGTCGGGTTTATGCAGATCCTGTCGACGCCGTTTTTCTTTGTGGTGCTTGGAGCTGTTTTGGGTCATGGGGACGGTTCTGTTTGTGTCAACAGAACCGTCTCGCTGACACAAAAAGAACCATCCCCATGACTCGGAATGTGTGGTACAATTATTTAAATGTACAAATTGATCATCAGATAACTGCGGCAAAAGCCAAACTGGAAGCTTTGGGGATCGTGACCGAGGATCTGAAAACAGAATAAACCATAATGGAGAGTAATAGAAATGGCAGAAAAAGACAAAAAACTTGTAGAAGCGATAACCTCCATGGAGGAGGATTTCGCGCAGTGGTATACCGATATCGTTAAGAAGGCCGAGCTGATCGACTACACTTCCGTAAAGGGGTGCATGGTGATCAGACCCGCAGGATACGCTATCTGGGAGCTTATCCAGAATGATCTGGACAGAAGGTTCAAGGAGACCGGTGTCAAAAACGTATATCTTCCGATGTTCATCCCGGAGAGCCTTTTGAATAAAGAAAAGGATCATGTGGAGGGCTTTGCCCCCGAGGTGGCCTGGGTTACGCACGGGGGTCTCGAGCCCCTGCAGGAGAGGCTTTGCGTACGACCGACCTCGGAGACGCTTTTTTGTGATTATTACAAAAACGTGGTGCATTCCTACCGTGACCTGCCGCAGGTCTGCAACCAGTGGTGTTCCGTAGTACGGTGGGAAAAGGAAACGAGACCCTTCCTCAGGAGCCGTGAGTTCCTCTGGCAGGAGGGCCATACCGCGCATGCCACGGCCGAGGAAGCAGAGGAGCGCACACAGCAGATGCTGAACGTTTATGCCGATTTCCTTGAGCAGACACTTGCGATACCGGCGATCAAAGGCCGTAAGACCGATAAGGAAAAGTTCGCCGGAGCAGTTGCAACCTATACGGTTGAGGCACTGATGCACGACGGCAAGGCTCTGCAGTCCGGTACGAGCCACAATTTCGGCGACGGATTCGCGCAGGCTTTCGGCGTTCAGTTTACCGACAGGGACAATACCCTCAAATACGTACATCAGACATCCTGGGGCATGACTACCAGACTTATCGGAGCGGTCATTATGGTTCACGGAGACGATTCGGGACTGAAGCTTCCGCCCGCGGTTGCCCCCACCCAGGTCATGATCATACCGATCCAGCAGAAAAAGGAGGGAGTGCTCGACAAGGCTTATGAGATGAGAGACCGTCTGGCCAGGGCTGCCGGTGGAACCATACGTGTAAGTGTGGATGACACAGACAAATCCCCCGGCTGGAAGTTCTCGGAGCAGGAAATGCGCGGTATACCGATGCGTATCGAGATCGGCCCCAAGGATATGGAGGCCGGTAAGTGCGTGATCGCCCGCAGAGATACCGGCGAAAAGATCGAGGTCAGAGATCCGGAACTGGAGGCAACTGTTGAAAAGCTGCTGTCAGCCATTCAGAACGATATGCTCGAAGCAGCCAGAAAGCACAGGGATGCGCACACCTATACGGCTCATGACTACGATGAGTTCAGACAGATATTTAATGAAAAGGCCGGATTTGTAAAGGCAATGTGGTGCGGAGATGTGGAGTGCGAGAACCGTATCAAGGAAGACCTGTCGGTAACGAGCCGTTGTATGCCTTTTGAACAGGAACAGATCGGCGACAAATGCGTTTGCTGCGGAAAACCGGCTAAACACATGGTTTATTGGGGAAGGGCTTATTGATAAGCCCTGACCCTTTTGGGGATTCGGGGAAGGGCTAAGGAAAGACCGGATAAATCAGCGTCTCCCCATAAAAAAAGCCCCAACCCCGCCGACATATCGACAGAACTGAGACTTCATGCGCCACCAGGGGCTCGAACCCTGGACACCCTGATTAAGAGTCAGGTGCTCTACCAACTGAGCTAGTGGCGCTCATTGCGATCACAATTTACATAATGTTTTCCGTGACGCAAGTGCTATTATATTACAGTGTTTTTGGTTTTGCAACAGAAATTTTATTTTTTTTCGGGAATTTTAATCAGACTATGATTTTTGATACGCATGCTCATTATGATGATGCTGCTTTTGACGACGACCGTGACGAGTTGTTGTCCGGGATGCCGGCAAAAGGGATCGGCAGGATAGTAAATGTCACTGCGAATTATGATTCCATAGAAAAAAGCCTTGTGCTTGCCGGGAAATACGACCATGTATACACTTCCGCAGGACTTCATCCCACCGAGATATACGATCTGGACATGGACGAGGTGCTTCGGGTCGTCGAGGATAAATGCAGGCTGCCTAAGGTGGTGGCGATCGGTGAGATCGGGCTCGATTATCACTACGACGACACGGATGAGGCCAAACAGCGGGCGTATTTTGAGGCGCAGCTTGAGATCGCCCTGAGGGCCGGGCTCCCGGTGATCATACATTCGAGAGATGCCGGCGCGGAGACCTTCGATCATATGAAAGCGTTCGCGGCAAAGGGCGGAATGGGTGTCATACACTGCTATTCGTACTCGTATGAGATGGCAGCCGAATATGTTAAGCTTGGGTATTATATCGGCATCGGCGGAGTGGTCACCTTCAAAAACTCCCGTAAACTCAAGGAATGTGCACAAAAGCTGCCGCTGTCATCTATTTTGCTTGAGACGGACTGCCCGTATCTTTCGCCGGATCCCAAAAGAGGGCAGCGCAATTCCTCGCTCAACCTGCCCTATGTTGCAGCGGAGATCGCGAGGCTGCGGGGGATCACGATAGAAGAGGTCACCGGGGCGACCTGGGATAATGCGATGAAAATGTACGGAATGAGTTAGGGAAACTGACTTCTCATGACCGGATGCCACGGCGCAGCGGACATAAAAAACATGGATCTTACTAACAGAAATGATATAAGGGCGCTGATGACCTTTTACGGAGTCGCTCCCAGAAAAAAATACGGACAGAACTTTCTGACGGACACATCCGTGCTGGACGGGATCGTGGATTCCGCCGGACTGACCGGGGAGGATACGGTTCTGGAGATAGGCCCGGGACTCGGCGCTCTGACCCGGAGACTGGCGGCGGCAGCAGGCAGGGTGCTGGCTGTCGAGATCGATGAGGGACTGATCCCGCTGCTGAAAGGCACTCTCTCGGATCACGATAACGTCACATTGATCAACGGCGATATCCTGAAGCTTGACATAGAAGATCTCTGCAGGGAATACGCTCCCGGCGGCAGGCTGCATGTAGTGGCCAACCTTCCGTATTATATAACGACGCCAATCGTTCTGCGGCTGCTGGAGCACAGAGAGAGCATCTCGGATATTACCGTGATGATCCAAAAGGAGGTGGCCGGGCGTATGCAGGCCGTACCCGGAGGAAAAGAGTATGGGGCGCTTTCTCTTGCCGTGCAGTATTATTCGGATCCGGAGATAGTGATGAACGTCAGTCCGGACTGCTTTTTCCCTGCTCCCGAGGTGGATTCGGTGGTCATCAGGCTGAAGAGCCGCGAGACGCCCGGGGTTATCGTCAGGGATGAAAAGCTGATGTTCGATCTGATACGTGCGACCTTTAATATGCGCAGAAAGACCATGCCGAATGCGCTGATGAGCGCCGGCCGGGGATTTACCCGCGATCAGATCGAATCTGCTCTCGCACAGATGGGCAAGACACCCACGGTACGCGGTGAAACTTTTACACTGGAGGAATTCGGGGAGCTTGCGGATATTCTCGCTACAGTTCCTTAGCGTGTCAGCGGGACGGTTCTGTCGACACACTGACATTCTGCACCATATCTAGTATTTCGATTTCTTTTTTTTACAACAAATTGTGGAATTGATCCCTTCTGCTATTTACATAGAAGAAACGCTATGATAGACTATAAAATGATTATCCGTTGATAAAAGTCTGCGGGTTAGCTTTATAGTGAACGTCAAAAGTGTTTTGACGTTTACTATATTATGTCCGGGAACAGATATGATTTCGATATTTTGCCGGATCTGGTGACTGATCCGTATTGTATGTAGTGTGGGAGGGCGAGTTTTCGCCGGACGGGGATATGGATAGATACGAATATAAGGTCAGAGAAGAAGAGATACGCAATCTGATCAGCGAAAAGGCGTATGCCGAAGCTGTCGAAGTGGCGGATACCATAGACTGGAGCAGAGTCAAGAGCGTAAGGATGCTCTGCAAGATATCCGATCTTTACAAGATCAACAGACGCTTTCAGGAGAGCAAGGAGATCCTCCTGATGGCTTATGATAAATACCCGGAGAACAGAAGAATCGTCTTTGCTCTTTGCGAGCTTTCGATCATCCTGGAGGAGTACGTTCAGGCGATCGAGTATTATAAGGAATTCGTCCAACTCGCCCCCAAGGATACCGACAGATATATACTTCAGTACAAGATCTACGAAGCCCAGGATGTAAGCCTGGAGGAGAGAGCGGCCGTACTGGAGGAGTATAAGAGAAAGGATTATAAGCCCAGATGGGGTTATGAGCTCGCCGAGCTTTATCACAAAATGGGCCTTGGTTCCAAATGCGCCGATGAGTGCGATGAGCTGATGGCCACATTCGGCGAGGGCAAATACGTGATCAGGGCCATGGAGCTCAAGGAGCTTCACGAGCCTTTGACTACCGCAGAGCAGGCCAAATACAATAATTATATCGAAGAAAGAAACCGTAAGATCCAGGAGGGCGCCGAAGAGGAGCTTCCGGCACTTGACGAGGAGCCTGCCGGCATGGCGAGCAGTTCTCTGGATGAAGAGGATCTGAAGGGCGCACCCACGGCGGAGCTTCCGAATGTTTCGGATACCGACGAGATCCAGGCCAAGATCGTGGACGTCGGGCAGTACAATACCGTGAACCTGCAGGCGGCACTTGCCGAAAGTATGAAGGATATCTGGGAAGGCGGGGAGACCGAGGAGATCGCCCCCTCGGTTCCCGAAGAAAATATAGAGGATAACACGCTGTTTGTGGAGGCACCGCTGGCGGGGGCGGATTTTGCGCATCCTTCCTATAGGGAGCCCCAGGCATATGTGCAGCCGGAGTATTCGCAACCGGTATACGCCCAGCCCGTATACACCACTCCGGGTTATTCCGATCCGGTCGGCCCTATAGCCAGGACCGTGATGCCTCCGGTTCGTACCGAGGCCGATCCGGCGCCGCAGTATGCCGCACATTCCGAGACCGAATTCTTTTCGGATACGCAGCAGATGCCTGAACCCGACCCGGTGGTTCACGGACCCAAGATCGATTACAGACCGGGACCGGAGAAGGCTCCGGAACCCGAGAAACCCGATCTTCTGGTTGAACAGACCAAGAGGATCCCTACCGATACCATAGTGGACTATCTGGAGACTCAGAGGATAGTTCAGGAAATACAGAGCTCCACTGCCTCCATGCAGGCTCAGGACGACCAGGCGAAGCAGATCCCCGGAGCGATCACCGGACAGCTGGACAACGCCGGCTCGGTATCCACGGCCTACGACCAGATGCTCGTAGAGGAATACAGCGGCCAGATCAGACTGGCTATTTCCGAGGTCGAAAAGATCGAGAAGCAGATCACCGGTCAGATGAGTATAGACGACGTACTGGCCGAGTGGGAGGAGACCAAAAAGGAGAACGAGAGAAAGAGAGAGGACGAAGTCAGACAGCGTATTGTACAGCATACGGGTTCGCTTTTTGACGAGTTTGATGAAGATACCAAGGCAACGCTTATCGAGCAGCTCGAAAAGGCGTTTCGCGATGCTATTCTCAAGGAATCCGACGGCAAGATCGACGATGAAGCCCTGGGCAAAAAGATCCGTAAGGAAGCGCTCAGGACCATGGAATACATGGCAGCTGACGGTATGATAGGCGCGGGTGCGGCAAAGGTTATGGCAGAAGTTGAGGATGAGACTCCCTCGAAGCCCGTTTCCAAAAAGAAGAAAAAACCGGTTGAGCCCGTAGAGGAACCCGAGGAGATCGAGGAGAACGCAGAGGAAGAGACTGCGGAAGCCGAGGAGGAAACCGCCGAATCCGTGACCGCGGAGACCGAGACGGAAACCGCAGAGTCCGATGCCGACGAAACAGGGGAAGAAACAGAAGAAGAGACCGCTGAAGCAGAGGAGGAAGCCGAAGAAGCATCTGCTGCGGAAGAGACCTCCGAAGAAGCCGGGACTGAGGAAGAATCCGAAATCGAGGCCGAAGCAGAAACAGATGAGACACCGAAGGACTCCGAAGCCGAAGCAGCGGAAAAGCCAAAGCCTTCCGGCAAAAAGAAGCACAGAGCCGACACCGAATCAATCGCCGTATCGGCAGTGGAAGAGGCACTTGAAGAGGATGCCCGGACGGCCCGTAAGAAGAAAAAAACCGATCCTCCCGCAAAACAGGGACATACCGATGAGGAAGGCAAACGTGTCCTCAGTGAGGAAGAGGAGGAGCTGTTCGGCGGTTTCTTAAACAGAAAAGGAGCGCGCAGGCAGATCGCCAATGCGCTTGATCGTATGAGCATGGCCGCTTACACCGGCAATTGTATAGTTACGGGCGAAGAAGGTGTTGGCACGATCGAACTTGCCAAGAGACTGATCCGCCACATGCAGATCACGGATTCCAATTTTGTGGCCGATAAGGTAGCGAGAGTTTCCGGCAAGAACTTAAACGACAAAAATCTCAGCGACCTGCTGGGACAGCTGGATGGTGGCGCCATTATCATCCAGAGTGCCCGCGGCATGAAAAAGAGTACGGTTCAGAAGCTGATCACCGCAATGGAAAATGAAAATCTCGGAGTCCTGGCTATCCTGGAGGATACCTCCGCAGGTATGGACAAGATCGTGGGAACACTGCCTAAACTGGGGGAGATATTCAATGTCCGTATAGACCTGCAGGCGCTGGACGACAAGGCTCTGGTCAATTACGCCTGTGAATATGCCCACAGCCAGGAGCACAGCATCGACGAATTCGCGCTTCTGGCGCTGCATACCAGGATCGGAGAGCTGCAGACCAATGCACATCAGGTGACGGTGGCCGAGGTCAGGGATCTGGTGGATGATGCAATTTTTTACGCAGATAAGAAGAATCCTGCGCATTTATTTGATATAATACTACATAAGCGTTACGACGATGAGGATATGGTGGTCCTCAGAGAGAAGGACTTTATGCACTACTAGGAGTGATACAGAGGGGGTAAATTATGGCCAGAGCCAAGTACGATACCGTATTCATTTCAGAAGCGGATCAGTTCCTGTTCGCACAGGGCACGCACTATGATATCTACAAAAAGCTGGGCGCTCATCCTTCAACCGAGGAGGGCGAGAACGGTTTCTTCTTTGCCACGTGGGCACCGAATGCACAGGCAGTTAACGTAGTCGGAGATTTCAACGGATGGAACGAGATGTCCGATCCCTGTGAGAAGATCGGTCCCGGTGGGATATGGACCCGGTTTATACCGGGCGTGACCGAGAACCAGTATTACAAGTTCCTGATAACCACAGCAACCGGAGAAAAGATATATAAGGCAGATCCCTTTGCCAACTATGCGGAGCTCAGACCGGGCAATGCATCGCGCACATATGATATCTCCGGATATAAGTGGAATGATTCGGCCTGGTACAGGAGCCGTGACAACAAGGATTACAATCACGAGCCCATGGCGATCTACGAGTGCCATATCGGTTCATGGATGAAGCATCCCGACGGAACCGAGGACGGCTTCTACAATTACAGGGAATTCGCAGACCGCGTGGTCGAATATCTCAAGGATATGCACTATACCCATATCGAGCTTATGGGCATTGCGGAACATCCCTTTGACGGATCCTGGGGATATCAGGTGACCGGGTATTATGCTCCAACCTCAAGATACGGCGCTCCCAAGGATTTTATGTATCTCGTGGATCTGCTCCATAAGAACGGGATAGGCGTTATCCTTGACTGGGTACCGGCACATTTTGCAAGAGATGCCTTCGGACTCGCCGATTTCGATGGAGGTCCGGTATACGAACATCCCGATCCGCGCAGGGGAGAGCATCCCGACTGGGGTACCAAGATATTTAATTACGGCAAGACCGAGGTCAAGAACTTCCTTATCGCCAATGTACTCTATTGGGCAAGGGAGTTCCATGTGGACGGTATCCGTGTGGATGCGGTAGCCTCGATGCTGTATCTTGACTATGGCAAAAAGGATGGCCAGTGGCTGCCGAACGTCGACGGAGGCAACAAGAACTACGAGGCTATTGAATTCTTTAAGCATCTCAATTCCGTGGTAAGGGGATCATACCCTTCCTTCCTCACGATCGCAGAGGAGTCGACCGCATGGCCCGATGTAACCTGCGAAGTGGGCGGCGAGGGACTTGGATTTGCATTTAAGTGGAATATGGGATGGATGCACGATTTCTGCGAATATATGAAGCAGGATGCCTATTTCCGCAAAGGCGCCCACAATCTGCTGACCTTTGCGATGTCATATAACGGCGCCGAGAACTATATTCTGCCCCTTTCACATGACGAGGTTGTCCACCTCAAGTGTTCGATGGTCAACAAGATGCCCGGATATGAGATCGACAAGTACGCAAACCTGCGTCTGGGCTACACCTTTATGATAGGACATGAGGGCAAGAAGCTGCTCTTCATGGGTCAGGAATTCGGCCAGGAGAGAGAGTGGAGCGAAAAGAGAGAGCTCGACTGGTTCCTGCTTGACAGAGAATTCAACCGCGGAATGCAGACCTTTGTCAAGGATCTGCTTGAGCTTTACAATAAGTATCCCTGTCTGTACCGCATAGATAATGATTGGGCCGGCTTTGAGTGGATGAATGCGGATGACGCTGACAGGAGCGTGTACAGCTTCGTCAGACGTGATGAGACCGGCAAGAACAATCTGCTTTTTGTGCTGAACATGACACCCATGAAATGGGAGAATTACTGGGTTCCGGTACCGGCAAAGAAGAAATTCAGGCTTATGCTCAACTCTGACGAAAAGAGATACGGCGGAAATGGCAACGAGATACCCGCAGAGGTGTCGGCCCAGGTAGGGGAGTGCGTATTCCAGAAGTATCATCTGGTGCTTGATCTGCCGCCTTACACTGCGTTAATCTTTCGATTCTAAAGAATCGAAAAATTAACGCCCGGAGCTTTTGTTTCAGAAAGGAATATATATGGAAAATTTAGGCGATACTCAATTTATTGAAGTTCCGAAGGAGCAGGAAACCGGTGTAAAGATCGTTCTTTCCACGGTTTACGAGGCTCTCACCGAAAAGGGTTACAATCCCGTCAATCAGATCGTTGGATATATCATGTCGGGAGATCCCACGTACATAACCAGTCACAAGGCAGCCCGCAGCCTGATCATGAAGGTTGAAAGGGACGAGCTCGTCGAGGAGCTGCTCAGTGAGTATATCAGGACCAAGGGCTGGGACGCCAAATAAAATATGCGCATAATGGGATTGGACTATGGCTCCAAGACAATGGGGGTGGCTTTAAGCGATCCCCTTCTGATTACTGCGCAGGCGCATGAGATAATCCGCAGACCCAAGGATAACCATATGCGCAAAACGCTTGCGCGCATCGAGGAGCTTATCCGGGAGTATGAGGTTGGAGAGATCGTGCTCGGGTACCCTCTGAATATGGACGATTCCGTCGGACCGAGGGCGGTACTCAGCGAACAGCTGGCGGATACTCTGCGCAGAAGGACCGGGCTGAGGGTTGTGCTCTGGGATGAGCGGCTGACTACCGTTGAGGCTCATGATATCATGGACGAGGCAGGACTGCGTGCTTCCGAGCATGATGAATATGTTGACAAGATAGCAGCGGCACTTATACTTCAGAGTTATCTGGACAACAGGAAATGATCCCGGATTTATCGGAACAATTAACTCCTTTTCCGGACGGAAACGGAAGGAGGTGTTGTATGGACACTATTAAATTTACCCCTGAAGGGGGAGAACCTATAGATTTCTACGTACTCGAGACAACAAGACTCGGAGGCATCGATTATATCCTGGTCACGGACGAGCCGGAGGGCGATGGTCAGGCTTATATAATGAAGGATCTGTCGGATCCCGATGAAGAAGAAGCGTTGTATGAGATCGTGGAGGATGATGAAGAATTGGATGCTGTGAGCAAGGTGTTCGGCAGCATCCTGGAGGATGTGGATCTTGTATGACTAATAAAAACAGACAAGCGCGTGACGCAGGCTCCAGGCTTAAGATAATTCCGCTGGGAGGATTGGAGCAGATCGGTCTGAATATTACTGCCTTCGAATACGAAGACAGTATTATTGTCGTGGATTGCGGATTATCATTTCCGACCGACGATATGCTGGGCGTGGATCTTGTTATTCCCGATGTCACGTATCTTTTGGACAATCAGGCGAAAGTAAAGGGATTTGTGATCACTCACGGTCACGAGGATCATATCGGCGCACTTCCGTATATTCTCAAGGTGCTGAATGTGCCGGTCTATGCCACCAGGCTGACCTTGGGACTTATAGAGAACAAGCTGGTGGAGCACGAACTGCTGGATGTAGCGGAGCTTCATGAGGTAGGATTCGGAGATACCATAGAGCTGGGCAAGTTTAACGTTGAATTTATCAAAACGAATCACAGTATCGTGGATGCCGCGGCACTGGCTATATATTCGCCGGTGGGAACCGTGATACATACGGGCGATTTCAAGGTGGATTACACTCCGATCTACGGAGACGCCATAGATCTGCAGAGATTTGCGGAGCTTGGACGGGAAGGCGTACTGGCGCTGCTGTGTGATTCGACAAATGCGGAAAGACCGGGCTTTACTCCGTCGGAGAGTTCGCTTGGAGCCGCTTTTGACGCCCTTTTTGCAGAGCACAAGGGAAGACGGATATTTGTAGCTACCTTTGCTTCCAATGTGGACAGAGTGCAGCAGATCATAGATACCGCCTACAGATTTGACCGCAAGGTTGTGGTGGAAGGCCGAAGCATGGTAAACATCATCGAGACGGCTTCCAAACTCGGATATCTGAATATTCCCGACAATACGCTGATAGACATAGAACAGATCAGGAATTATCCTGACGACAAAATGGTCGTAATAACCACCGGATCCCAGGGGGAGAGCATGGCGGCACTAAGTCGTATGGCTGACGGCAACCACCGCAAGATAAGCATTACAGCCAACGATACGATCATTTTCAGCTCCCATCCGATCCCCGGCAACGAGAAGGCTGTTACTAACGTGATCAATGAGCTTTTACAGAGAGGGGCGGAGGTTATATTCCAGGACGTACACGTTTCCGGACACGCCTGCCAGGAGGAGATCAAGCTGATCTATACCCTGGTGCAGCCCAGATTTGCGATCCCCGTCCATGGAGAATACAAGCATCTCAAGGCTCAGGCGAGCATAGCGGCGCAGCTGGGGATACCCAAGGAAAACATTTTTATCATTTCGTCCGGAGATGTACTGTCTTTGAGTCAGGATGATGCCGAGGTTCGAGGAAAAGTGCCAACCGGAGCTATCATGGTGGACGGACTCGGAGTCGGCGATGTAGGCAACGTGGTCCTGCGTGACAGACAGAGATTATCCAGGGACGGAATAATAATTGTCGTATTTGCACTGGATATGTATAATAAAGAGATACTGGCAGGTCCGGATATCGTTTCCCGTGGATTCGTCTATGTCAGGGAATCCGATGAGCTGATGAACGGAGCCATCGAAGTGGTCAGTGCCACTATCGACGGAGCGCTTGGCAGGGGGCAGACGGATTGGGGCAGATTAAAGACCATAATCCGTGATGAACTTGGCGATTATATCTGGAAACAGACCAAGCGTAAGCCCATGATACTACCTATCATACAGGAAGTGTAAAGAAAACCGGCGGAGGCATGACGTGAATAACGAACAGATCAGAACTGCGGCCAAGGAATATGCCGAAAAGATCAGACAGACGGATGTATATCGTACCTATTGCAGAGAGAAGGACCGGCTCAAGGCAGATCCCGAGCTTTTTGCAAAGGTAAACGAATACCGCCGCAACACCTATGATCTGCAGAACAACACCGATTCGGACCAGCTTTTCGACAGGATGGATGCTTACGAAAAGGAATACGAATCCTTCCGCGAAAACCCGCTTGTTGAGAACTTTCTCCAGGCGGAGCTCGCCTTCTGCAGAATGATCCAGGAGCTGAACGTACTTGTCCTGGACCATCTGGACTTTGAATGATGCCCCGGGGACGGATCCCGCACCGCGGTAAGGTCGTGGTTCACATGTATAAAAATGAGTTCAAGCAGTAGAAATGCAAAAAAGAATACACTCCTCAAGATCGCTGAAGTCGTTGGCTCGATCCTTGATACGGTTCTTAAGATCGCGATAATCGTCTTTCTTGCGATGGTCATTTACCGCGGAGCACTGGTTGCCTATGACTATGGCTACAGGGTATTTACCGAGGCACCGGTGTCGGTAGGGGAGGGACGCATTATTTCCGTTGAGATCAAGGCCGATATGTCCGGCCGCGATATAGGCGAAATGCTGCAGCGCAAGGGTCTGATCAGAGACTCGAGGATCTTTTATATCCAGGAGTTGCTAAGTGAACACCGTGGTAAAGAGGTTCCCGGCATTTATGACCTGAGCACGGCAATGACCGCTGAGGAAATGCTGGCTGTTATCAGTCCCACCGGCGAGGAAACCGAGGAAGAGGAAGAAGCACCTGCCATTCCGGAGCCCGTTGAGGAATTATATATCCCGGAGGATGATATGGAGGGCGCGGCCGACGCCGAACCTGCAACTGTCGAATAGTGTGACACCGGGACGGTTCTGCCGACACATTTTGAATCATGGGAAGGTTCTTTTGATCCGGATCAATACATCCAATGAACACAGATCGTACAGAAAGCTATATAGAATCTCTTGAATCGCCGCTTCCCGCATATCTTGATGAACTGGCGGCAGCGGCCAGGGCGGCAGAGGTTCCGATCATCAGGCCGGCTATGATGTCCTTTATGCGGACTCTGCTGGCCATACATAAGCCAATGGCAATCCTCGAGATAGGTACTGCCATTGGTTTTTCCGCGTTATATATGAGAGAGTATTCCCCGGCTAAAGCCTCGATCACTACGATCGAAAATTACCCTCCGCGCATTGCCGAAGCACGCAAAAATCTGGAAAAACACGATACTGATCACCGGATCACGCTGATCGAGGGCGATGCGACAGAAGTTGTAAAGGCGATGGCAGGAGAAAACAGAAGCTTCGATCTCATCTTTATGGACGGACCCAAGGGCCAGTATATCCATATGTATGATGATATCAAGAAGCTCCTGAAAACCGGAGGAATCCTTCTGTCAGACAATGTGCTTCAGGAAGGAGACATCCTGGAAAGCCGCTTCGCAGTGACGCGCAGGGATCGCACGATCCACGCGCGGATGCGGGAGTATCTGTTCCGCCTCACACATGATGAGGATTATGTCACATCGGTGTTGTCTGTTGCGGACGGAGTTGCACTGAGCGTTAGGGAATCAATATGAAAAAACCGGAATTACTGGTACCGGCCGGAAGCCTTGAAGTGCTGAAGGTGGCCGTTAACTACGGCGCAGATGCCGTATATATAGGAGGAGAGGAATTCGGCCTCCGTGCCAAAGCACATAACTTTTCCACAGAGGAAATGTCCGAGGGGATCCGTTATGCACACGATCATGATGTAAAAGTACACGTGACCGTGAATATCTTTGCCCATAATTACGATCTTGACGGTGTGAGAGCATATCTGTCTGAATTGAAAAAGATCGGGCCGGATGCCCTGATAATAGCGGATCCCGGCATATTCACGCTGGCGAGGGAGATCTGTCCCGAGATCGATATTCATATTTCCACTCAGGCCAATAACACAAATTATGAGACGTATCTTTTCTGGCACCGCCTTGGAGCCAAAAGGGTCGTGTCCGCACGGGAGCTCTCTTTGGCAGAGATACGCGGCATCCGCGAACACATTCCGGATGAGATGGAGATAGAGAGCTTTATCCATGGGGCGATGTGCATTTCCTATTCCGGCAGATGCCTGTTAAGCAACTATTTCACGGGAAGAGACGCCAATCACGGAGCCTGTACTCATCCCTGCAGATGGAAATATGCAGTGGTCGAGGAGACCCGCCCCGGTCAGTATCTGCCGATTGAGGAAAACGAGCGGGGCACATATATTTTTAACTCAAAGGATCTGTGCATGATCGAGTATATTCCCGAGATGATAGAGGCCGGCATTGACAGCTTCAAGATCGAGGGCAGAATGAAGACCGCTCTTTACGTGGCTGCTGTTGCCCGGACGTATCGATGCGCGATCGACGACTGGCTGGAGGATCCCGGGAAATACCGTGCAAATCTGGATAAATACCGGTCCGAGATATCAAAATGCACCTACAGACAGTTTACGACGGGCTTTTATTTCGGTAAGCCCGACGAAGAAAGCCAGATATATGATTCAAATACCTATATCAATGAATACATATTTCTTGGTATAATATCTGAGGTGGGCTCAGACGGGTGTGCGTTGTTTGAGCAGAAAAACAAGTTCTGCGTCGGAGACGGGATCGAACTGATGAAGCCCGATGGACGAAATATCCCTGTGAAAGTGCTTGAGATGACGGACGAGGAACGCAATCCGGTCGAGAGCTGCCCTCATTCGAGACAGATGATATATGTAAAGTTGAGTGAGGTGCCGGAGGGCGGGGATATAATGAGGATGAAAAATGAAGGGTGAGGTATAGGAAAAGGAAGAGGAAGAGGAAGAGATC
>JAFUAB010000053.1 GCA_017460885.1 Lachnospiraceae bacterium | reverse complement strand
GTTTCCCGCGCCGGATTTTCGATGCGAAGCATCAATTTCCACTGAAAATCCGTGCGCATCCGTGCGGAGCTCTAAGGAAAGACTGAATTGATCAGTCTTTCCTTAGTTTTATTTTACTGTCCAAGTATCGCGGACACGCCCTCGTTCATGGCTTCAACGCCCTCGTCGATCGTGGAGATCTCGTTCATGATGTTGTCATGCTGCTCATTGAGCACGGTCTCGATCTCGGATGACTTCTCGTTAGCAGGCATCTCAAGATATGCATGTGATGCGTTCAGGGCTTCCTTGGAGTTTGCATCCGTCGGGAATCCGTCCATCTCGGCGATCTTGGCATTGATGGCGTCATTGCTCATTGCAGGAGTGTTGCCGGTGCCGGCCATGATCTCTGCTCCCTCGGCACCACTGACGAATTTAACGAAGTCCCATGCGGCATCCTTGTTGGGTGCGGATGTGGGGATTGCCAGTGCGGTGATCGTAGCCAGGGTTGATCCGGGTTCAACGCCGTCAGCGTGAGGATACTTAACGATGCCCCAGTTGGCAGCTGCGGCTGCCTCGCCGTCCTTAACCTTCTCGATGAGGGTAGGGATGAACCATGAACCCATGTTCAGCATTCCGACGTTGCCCTGATAGAAGGCTGCGGAATAGTGAAGACCCTGCGTCTTAAGCGTTGCATAATCCATGCAGACGCCGTCCTTCTGCTGATTCAGGACCATGTCATAATAAGGCTTGGTGAAGTCATAGTTGCCGTCCACGATGGTGTTCTTGCCATCCAGGATTCCCAGCAGCTGAATGGTTGATCTCCAGGTGTGATAATGAGCGCCGTATACTTCTGCGCCGGGAGTGGTGTCGGTCACTGCCCTGGCGAGCTTGTCATAATCATCCCAGGTCATGTCGTTGGTGGGATAGTCAACTCCGGCCTTGTCGAACACGTCCTTGTTATAGAAAAGAACCCAGATGTCACGACGGAAAGGAAGCTCATACAGAGTATCGCTGACCTTTACCTGATCCGTGATGCCGCTGTATACGGACAGGTCGATGCCATCCTGAGCGATCAGGTCGTCGAGGGGTTCGAGAACTCCCTTGTTGGCCAGGGTGACGAGTCCGGGCACGTCCTTGATCGTAACTACGTCAAAGTTTGCATCGGAGCCGGAAAGCTGTGTTCCCAGAACCGTCTGATAATCAGTTGATCCCAGGTCAACCATCTCGATCGTTACATTGGGATGATTGGCTGCGTATCCGTCGATGAGGGGCTGATAATATACTACCGAATCCTTGTCCCACAGTGCCCACTTAAGGGTTACGGGCTCGTCTGAAGAAGCCTCGCTCGCGGTCTCCTCCGCTGCTGCGGGAGCGGCCTCTTCGGTCTTGGTCTCCTCTGCTGCCGCGGGAGCTGCTTCCTCAGTCTTGGTCTCCTCTGCTGCTGCGGGAGCTTCCTGTGCGGGTGCGCTGCCGCCGCATCCTGCCAGTGATGCAACTACCATTGAAGTTGCCAGTAAAGTGGTGATAAGCTTTTTTTCATTTTTACCTCCTGACCTTATATCTGCCACTTGGGCAAATTGTTTTTTGGTTAGGTTTAGCATATAATTCTATTTGCACGTTGAAAATGGAAATATTTTTTGTGAATTTGCCAAAAAAACCCTGCTTCAGATATTTCCGGATGTCTTTTCTTTCAAAAAAGATGTCATTTTTTTGGTTCGGGACCGACCGGAAGGACAATGAGTTTTGCCATGAAAAGCCCAAAGAGCCTGCGCTCGAGAATACTCATACTGGTCACATGCTATTCTATGCTCATCGCATTCATCGTGGGCGTCGCCAGCTTCTACGTTGCCCACCGCTACCTGATCGAATCCGAGAGGCAGTCTTCCTATATCAACCTGCAGCTGATCGGCAATTCCATTGATTCCGACATAGGCGACGCCGTCAGCCTCTGCAACAGGCTCCTGCTCGATTCCAGGGTCGAGCAGTACCTGACCGAGATCGAAAGACGCAAGGACGACGTCCGGGACTACAGGCGCTTTTCAATGAACGTCTGGACTCACCTGAATGACGAATACCGCATGAGTTCTTCGTATGACCTCACGACGCGTTTCTTCATATCTACTCCGGACGGATCGGATTTCCTGCAGATCGTCAGGATCCCGGCCACGGATCCCTCATTTACCGCCGGGAACATCATGGAAATGCCATATTTTGACGAGCTGCTCGATGCTCCGGGCTATCGTTTCCCCGGATTCACGCCGAGCCCGGTCTACAGCGCCTCCCCTACTCCGGTCATGCCGGTGGTCAGGCCCGTCAGGAGCAGCAAGTCTCCCCAGATCATAGGCTGGATATACGTGGAGATATCATCCGAGATCATCTCGAGCCGCATTGACACGCTGGATCTTCCCGCCGACAGCAATCTCTACATGACCTTCGAAAACGAGATCACATATCTGTACAAGGACGGTAGATTCATCGAGACCGAGCTGCCTCCGGACCTGACGCACTATGAGCTGTCAGACAGGTCCATCAGCCTCTCCATCGTCCCGTCCGAATTGGAAATGCGCAAACGAAGCACTTCATTCGCGCTGGCGATCATCGGCATACTTTTCTTCATACTGCTGACCGGCATCGCGATCTACGTGCTGCTCCGCGGAATGATCAACAAACCGGTGGACGCGATCCTCGCCAAGCTCTCCAAGGTCGGCGGCGGGGACTTTGGCCGCGACGAGAGCATCGAATGGGACAATGAGTTCGGCAGGATCGGCAAGGGCATAAACGACCTGTCGAACGACGTCAACGCGCTGATCAACAACAGGCTCGAGGACGAACGCGCGCGGCAGAACCTCGAATACCGCATCCTGCAGTCACAGATCAATCCTCATTTCATGTACAACACGCTGAACACCATCAAATGGATGGCCACCATCCGCGGCGCAGACGGCATCGCCGACATGTCGACCGCTCTCTCAAGGCTCCTAAAGAACATCTCCAAGAGCGAGGACAACCTGATCCCGCTGCGAAAGGAGCTGGAGCTGCTTAATGATTACTATACGATCATGAAATACCGCTACGGAGGCACGATCGAGCTGGTCACTGAGATTGAGGACGAAGACCTGACGGACTGCCTCGTCAACAGGTTCAGCCTCCAGCCCATCGTGGAAAACGCGATATTCCATGGGATCGAGCCCAAGGGAAGCGCGGGCAGGATCACGATCAGGATCTTTTCCCGTGAGGGGCAGCCTGAAAATGATGATCCGGCACGGGATACGGCTGATGATGCCGCATCCACAGACGTAGAATCGCCACGCGGCGACGCCATCCTCTGCATCGACGTGCACGACAACGGCATAGGCATGGATCAAAAAACGATCGAGGACATAATGAACGGAAGGAGCGATTCCTCCAACGACTTCTTCAAGGACGTCGGGATCGCCAACGTAAACAGCCGCATCAAGTTCACCTTCGGAGACGAATACGGCCTCACCATCGAAAGCGTTCCCTCGGAATACACCTGCGTGCATTTTGTGCTGCCCTGCAGAAGCCCGATGCACGACAGAACGGAGACAAACGATGAACGAAACGTACAGAATCCTGATAGCTGATGACGAACCCCTCGTGCAGATCGGCCTCAAGTCGATGCTGGACCGCGACTTTCCGTCCTTTGAAGTCGTAGGCACGGCCTCAAACGGGCGGGAAGCCCTGAAGCTGATAGGGGACTTAAGCCCCGACGTAGTCATCTCGGACATCAAGATGCCGATCATGACCGGCCCGGAGCTCATCGAAAAGAGCCACGAGATACACGGTCCGCGCCCGGTCTTCATCATGCTGACCGCCTACGAGGATTTCAACATGGCCAGGAGCGCCTTTTCCAACGAGGCCTGTGATTACCTGGTCAAGATCGAGTTATCGCCGGACGCCCTTGGCAAGGCCCTGGATCATGCCGCCAGGAAGCTTGGCGAACTCCCCGGGGATAAAAACGCCGTGCCTGACATCCGCATGGGCGCTAAGGAATCCGGTGACGTGTCGGATGAGGAATTCCGCCAGATCTTCGCGATCAAGCTGCTTAACAATGTCTTTACGGACAAGGAGGCGCTGATGACCCAGGCCGCCATAAACAGGATGGACCTCGACCACGACCGTTTCATCGCGGTATACGGTGAGCTCATGTTTGAAGGCAACGTAAGCGAATCACGGATGCTGACGCTCTACTCGTCAACCGCCGCCATGACCAAGGACATCCTGAGCAAATACGCACCGGCATACATGGTCACCAATGACCGCCAGCATTTCACCTTCATCTTCTACTTCAGCGCAGGCGACGCGGTCGCTGACGAGATGGAGCTGATCCAGGACGGACTGGACAACGCGATAGACATGATCAACAGCTATTTCTCTGTGAAGCTGCGCTTTGGGATAGGGACCGCAGTGTCAGATCCGACCGAGCTGCACGTGTCCTTTGAGGAGGCCAGGACGGCCATTGAACAAACTGACGAAAACACCCCTGTCAGGTTTTTCTCACACATCGTCGGAGCCAACCGCCGGTCGGGCAAGGACAAGCTCATCGCCTCGATCCGGCAGTACGTCGACGAGAACCTGGACGGCAAGCTCCAGCTCGGCGAAGTCGCCGAGACCTTCGGCCTGTCATCCGCCTATCTGTCAACCATTTTCAAAAAGAGCACGGACGTGGGTTTTTCGGAATACGTCTATACCAAAAAGATTGAAAAAGCCAAGGAAATGCTGCTAAAAGACGACATGAAGATATACGAGGTCGCCGATGCGCTGAGCTTCGAATCCTCATATTATTTTTCAAAGGTATTCAAAAAGGTCGAGGGCGTAAGCCCCAGGGAATGGATCAACAGCAAGTTATGACCGTCTTTGTTGCGGACGCCCTGAGGAGGATGCGGAAGCAGTCATGCTTCCATGCTACCTGCAGCCTTTTGTCCCGTATGGGACATCTCTCGACCCCGGCACTTTCAAAGCCTGCTGCCTTGATGGTTCCAAGTCCGCCGACGCTGATCACGTACGTCCCGTCCTCCGCAGGCGAGATGACCGGCTCCTCATAGGTCATGAGCGTCGCCACCGCAGCGATCCCTTCATCCAGGTCAAAATCGTCTTCGATCCGCACGCACTGACCGCGCATGAGGCTCACCCTGCGCCCGCTGCCGATAACCCTCTCGTCCGGATATGCCGAACTGACGTCCATCGAGATCATGGCGCCTGCCTCCGACAGGTCAGCCTCCACATCACGCGCCGCGTATTCCTTGCCGTCATGCTGCATGATCACGGGCACGCATCCCGCATCACCAGAGGGCATGAAATTGACCGTGTTGTGATATGCGCTCTGCATGGTCCAGATCTCATAGCGCCTGTCGGAAAAGGTCTTGGCGGTATAGGTCTCCACCCCCAGATCTATGAGGTAGGGCTGACTGTCCTTGTACAGCGTCACGCTGCCGACGTCGTTGTGATTATGGCTGTCCGCATTGTCACCCGCCTTGACGGCGAGCACGAAATGCTCATCCCTGGCTATCATCAGCCCGGTACTCGGGAAGAACGCGTCCTCAGGCCTAAGCTCCGCGGCCGGCCGCTTCATCATTTCATCATGCCATTCAAGCTGGAGCAGGTGGTAGTACAGATTCTGCTCATCAGGCATCAGCCTTTCCTCGTTTCTCACGCTCCTGTAATCCGCTGCCGCAAAGGCCGCGTATCCCTCATTACCGGTCCTTATGGCAAAGACGTAGTCGCGGACGGTCCGTTTGCCCGGAAAGGGCGAGCAGTCAGCGAAATTTACGTAATATCCGTTTCCGACGTACATTTTGGTTATGTACGCAGCGATGTTTTGGATCAGGGGATCCTCATACATGGACTTAAACGCATCTCCGGTGATGCGGTTCATCACGTCGATGCAGCCAAAGAGGCACAGACCCGCATGGGAATAATACTGCGCGCCCTCGTTGCAGCATCCGTCGGAACCGTATTCATCCAGGAAATAATCAACCGATGCGGCCGCCTGGCCCAGCGTCATCATCCTCTCCGCGTACGATATGAGGCCGTCGGGACGGGTGAAGACCGCCAGCAGGACGTTCTGCGTGATCCATGGCGTCCAGTTGCACATGGGTTCATCCCCATTGCCCATCCACCAGAAATGACGCTCCAGGTACGGAGTCAGGATCCGCCTGATTATCCTCACGTTTACGTGACCTGAGATCGAATCGTCAATCTCATGCAGCCTGTCCCTGAGCAGGTATTCGGTGATGCCTACGATCTCGGCAGTCTCCGCCGCGAAAAGGTCGATCACGGGCTTTTCCTCGCTGGGTATCTCCAGGGCGGGCGTATCCCTCACGTAGGTGTTGTGCGCAGGCAGGCACCACGATGTCTCCTCCATGATCAGGTAGAGGCCGTCGAGTATCTTATCGAGAAACCTGCCCTCGTCCTCCAGGCACTCCGCGATCACGAGCGTCACGAGCATGAGCCGCCTGCCAAAGTACTTATCCTCAAACGCCGACCTGTTGCCGTCACGGTGAAATCTCCTGTAATCCGAGAGCAGCAGCATGGGGTATTCCTTGTCGAGGCATTCCTCGGCCCTGCGGATCATGACGGCCTTCAGTTCCTCGTCCACGGAGGTCCAGAACTGTCTGTCGGAGACAGGGAAAAATCCCGGATCGCTGGGCACGATGCCGGGATTTAAGTTACTGAATATGTTTTCTGCGAGTTCGTTATGAATGCTCACGGCCATATACCTCGATCTGAGTCAGGGCTGGAAAAGGACTCGGATCATCGGCCTTGATCAGTTCCGAAAGCTTAAGCCACGTGATGCCGCGTTTGTCCACGTGCTCAAACACGTGCGGCTCGGTGGTATGCCTGTCAAGCTCAAGAGTCTGGCTGCTTTCGTCTGAAAAGGTGATCCGTGCGCTCGTCCACCAGTTATCGTGCGGGAAATCGGCCCTAGTATATATCTCTATCCGGTCTATGTCAACGGGGCGTCCGAAATCCAGTTTAAACTCCGCGTCATCCTGGCGGTTGATGCCCCACGACTCATACGGCCACTCTCCGTGGGACAGCGTCGCCAGGCAGCCGTCTATCGCGTTCCTGGCGGCAAAGACCGCCTCGCCCCTGGTCTCGACGTTTGCCGAAGCGTGAGGATACACGCCCTCCACGTCATGCTGGTCAAAAGGGTTTAGCGCCAGGTTTTTGTACGCCGCTATCTCGTGATCCCTGGCCCTTCGCATGGACAGGTAATGCCTGTTTCCAAAAAAGGCCAGCGGATTGTAGCTCGTCTTTTTTTCGTAAAAAGGCACCGTGTACAATATGTTGGGCGTCTTCACCAGGACAAAGGATTCCTCGATCGCGGCGTCGACCTTGATCACGTAGAATCTGTCCGTCTCCAGTCCGGAAAACTCTATCACGTCCCCTTTGCGGTATTCACCGTCCCACGCAAGCACTACCTGGTTCTCGCCTTCGGCTTCGGCCTTGTTCACGTGGTCCCAATCGTTATAGACTTCTATCTTCATGACTTTTTGTCCGGCCTCCCGCCATCATCAGGCTGCCTTCCGCGGCCTTCTGCCACCATATAAGACAGCCTTCCGTAGTTTCCTGCCCGATCAGCCTTTTACGGCTCCGCCGGTAACTCCTTCCACGTAATATTTCTGCAGGCACATGAACAGGATGGTAACGGGTATCGCCACCAGAATACCGCCTGCGCAGAATCTTGTAAAGTACCCCTGATAGTCATTTGTCCAGACCCATCTCGTCATGGCGACCGCCACATTGTAGCTGGTATCATGTCCAAAGGCCACATAGGATGCAAATACATAATCGCACCATGGAGCCATAAATGCAACCAGAGCGGTATAAATGATGATCGGCTTGCTCATAGGTATTGTCATCGTGAAAAATACTCTCGCACGGGATGCGCCGTCTATACGTGCGGCCTCATCCAGCGCCTTGGGAATCGTATCGAAATAACCCTTACATACATAATAGCCCATGCCGGAGCTTGCCACGGATACCAGGATCAAGCCGGGCACGGCACCCGCCTGAGTCAGTCCGAACTGCTTCAGCAGGAAGTAGAGGCAGATCATGGTCAGGAATCCGGGGAACATCCCCAGTATCAGCCAGAATCTCATCAGAAAGGTACGTCCCGCAAATCTCATCCTGGACAGCGCATAGCTCACACACAGGATTATGATCGTTTGCAGGATTGACACGAATATCGCGATTATGATCGTGTTTTTATACCATACCAGGAAGTTGGTCTCACCCGAAAAAAGAAATCTGTAATTGTCGAGTGAAAATGTATGCGGTATCAGATAATCTACCATTCCGCCGTACTCGACCGCCGGATCATAGGATCTGAAGCTCTGCAGGATCAGACCGAAGAAGGGGAAAAGCCAGATTATACTGATAAGTATCAGCACCAGATATGAAACTGCATTGCCTATCATTCTCTTTGTTTTCATTATTGGAAGCCCTCCTCATCCTTAACAGACGGCAGCATATTGTATACCACCAGCGAGATCACGGCTGTTACCACGAATACCATGATACCGATCACGGCTGCCATGCGGTAGTTGGTATCATTGACGGTCATCTTGTACAGCCAGGTTACGAGCAGGTCCGTCGCTCCGGCATTTTCCGCCAGAGACATGGATTGCGGCTTGCCCTGCGTCAGCAGGTATATAACGTTAAAGTTGTTGAGGTTTCCGGTAAACTGTGTCAGCAGGAACGGTCCGGTGACAAACAGCATATACGGAAGAGTGATCGACTTGAACATCTGCCAGCCGTTGGCGCCGTCGATACGCGCGCTCTCATACAGATCCTCGGGGATGTTCATGAGGAGGCCCGTAGCGATCAGCATCAGATAAGGGATACCGATCCAGATGTTGACGACTATGATCGTAATGCGAGCCAGCATCGGATTCGTCCAGAAGGGGATCGGCGAATTTATCCAGCCCCATTTCAGCAGGTATCCGTTGATCAGCCCGTCATTTGCGAACATTTTCATGACATACAGCAACGATACGAACTGGGGAACCGCTATCGTCAGTACCAGTATGGTACGCCAGAGCTTCTTGAATCTGATCCCTTTTTTATTGATCAGGATGGCGACCGCCATTCCCAGGAAATAATCTATAAATGTGGCAAAAAATGCCCACACAACTGTCCACCCCAGCACCTTGATAAAGGTGGTACCGAAGCCGGATGAACCGAAGGTGACCAGATTTTTGAAGTTTTCAAAACCAACCCAGGTAAACAGGTTTGTGGGAGCCTGATGATTCTTATCGTAATTGGTAAAAGCCACACAGACCATGAAAACTATGGGCAGAACCGTAAAAATGAAGATACCCGTTACGGGAAGCGCAAGCAGTGTCTTGTCAAAATTCGAATCCAGCAGACTGCCGAGCACCCTGCCGTTGGACGGCAGCGGCTTGCCTGCCTTGAGGATCCTCTCCTCCTCGGCATTTTCCCTGATATTCAGATACCATATGACGATGAACAATAGTATGACAAAGATCGTCAGAAGTCCGAACAGCAGGATAAGAAAGCTGTTGTCTCCGTATACCGTCTTTCTGCCAACCTTCTGGGTGGCTACGGTACCGAGTGTTGAAAATTTAGACATGTATCTGGTACCGAACTGCATCATGTACCAGATGAACCCGGCCTCCATCAAAAGGAACGCAATTCCCTTGACGATCTGGCCTCTGAGGAGCTGTCCGAAGCCAAGGATCACAAACGAGACCTTAGTCTTCCAGTCTCCCTGTACAAAAGTGCTGCCGATGGTTTTAAACACGCCTCCGACAGCGTTGCCGACAGCGTTGCCCGCTGCCTTGCTTTTGCTTTCACTGCCCATAAGCTATACCTCCTGAAATCACTGTTTTTGGATATAGTGAGGGACCCGGCGTTCACCGGATCCCTGCTGATAATCCGTAATATAATTCTACTCTATCCGAAATTATTTGGCAATCAGACTTATTACTGTGCGTAGGATATGCAGGTATCCTGGAAGTTCTGAAGTGCCTTCATCAGATCGTCATCGCTGGAGGAAGATGTAAGCTCACCGCTTATGATGCTGTCGCCCAGTGATGTAGCCAGTGACCAGTAATCGCCGGGATACTGTCCCTGAGGGATCGTGTATGCAAGCTGCTCAGCCAGCGCCGAAAGAGCAACGTCAGCTTTAACCTCGCTTGAAGCCTGTGCGTTCAGGTTTGAAGGACCCCAGCCAACCTCATTGTATCTTGCAAGCTGTACCTCCTCACTTGCGAGGTAATATGCTACAGCGTCGCAGACCATAAGCTTGTTCTCATCCTCCTGAGGCTTAACACCGAGAAGCTTGAAGCCGCCGAAGCCGCTCATCTGATATGTCTGACCGTCTGAACCCTGGAAGGTAGGCAGCTTAGCGCAGGCATAATTGTCACCGAAAAGCTCCTGTACTGCACCCGAATCCCATGTACCGTCTACGATAGCAGCTACATTTGTTGCCTCACCGATAGCGGAACCGTTCTGGAATGACTTGGACTCCTTGAGCTCGATCATCTTCTTAAGAGCTACAAGGCCCTTATCGGAAGCGTAATCAACGTTAGCCTTGGTGAAATTGCCCTGATCATCCGTATCATAAGAAAGGTCGCAGCCTGTACCGAAGAAGAATGCTGTCTGATACCAGCCGGAGTTGATCTCCATGTATACGTTCTTGCCTGCTGCCTCGCAATCGGAGATGATCCCTTCAAGTGTGGAAGGATCTGAGATCACGCTCTTGTCATAATATAAGAAATAACCGTTATCGGAAGTGATCGGGTATGCGTAAAGAGTGCTTCCTACGGTAGCTGCTCCAACCGCACCGGCATCGTTCTCGGACTTAACAGCGTCAACGTTCTCGGGAGCAACCTCCTCAAGTGCGCCTGCGGTAACCAGTCTTGCGATCTGATCCTGAGCGAATGCGTAGATATCTGCGCCTGCCTCAACGTCTGTGATCATGTTGCCGGCCGCATCGCCCTCGCCTACGGGCTCAACAGTGAATGTATAACCTGCGAACTGGGGATTTGCCGAAACGAAGTCTGCGATCTTGCTCTCGGTAAAGGATACTACGTTATCTGCAACCCAAACCTTGATCTCTCCTGTACCGTAATCAATGTCAGCGTCTGCTGCGGTGTCAGCTGCGGGAGCCTCTGCTGCGGTGTCAGCTGCGGGTGCTTCTGCTGTCGTGTCTGCTGCGGGAGCCTCTGCTGTCGTATCGGCTGCAGGTGCCTCTGCTGTGGTGTCTGCTGCGGGTGCTTCAGAAGATCCGCAGGCAACAAGTGACATCGTCATTGCTGCTGTAGCAAAGAGTGCTACCAACTTTTTCATTTTCATTTGATTTCCTCCTACACTTTTGTGCAAATAATAGTTCTTTCTCATATATGCAAACGGCGCGAATTCTTGATTTTGCGTTTGCGCAACCGTTTGTCTACTTTGTTAGTTTAACGCGAGTCCGTCCATCTGTCAACCCACATATTATATTTTTATCTCTATGTGTTCATGAGTTGCGCACTATGTTGTTCAGTGCCATGGGCAGATACCGGGATCCTGTCGAAGCCCTTACATTGAACTTCAATGAATCTTGACGTTCAACGTATCTTGAAATCCTCGAATCTTCTGTACATATCCCTGTAGCGGAAACGGATCATCTCATTCTTCTCCAGAATGTCCTTTTCACTCCCGACATACTGGCATCTGATGCAGTAATACTCGTCCTTGTCCTTATCATAAAACATATCGATATCCAGATCCCTCAGGAAACACGACGGACATCTGTAGTTTAATCTGCCTTTTCCAGCCTGAGCCATGTGGAAACCACCTCCTTATCCTTGATCTCTGTTGTATATCCGAGAGTAAACATGGGCGAGAACGCATAGCCTTCTCTGATGTATCCGGTGGACTCCGCCTTGTCACAGCCCATGCAGACTTTTGTTTCAATGGGCGGAACCACACTGGATACACTCTCTGCGCCCTCCATGGAATCCTCCCTGCATTTGTACTCATAGGGAATGGTCCTGCTGCCTTCCCGTCCGGTCACGGTCAGGGTAAGTGAAGTCATATCTTCCGGATATTCGGTGGTCCCGTAGCAGGCAACCATGTACTCGTTCAGTGTCACCTTTGCCTCCGGATCGCTCATCGACAGTATGCTTCTCTCATATACGATCTCGCCGGTATCCTCGGCAAAGATCACTCTGGTCTGAAGTGTAACGGACAGCCCGGCAAATTCTATCTCAACCGGTTTGAGCGTAAGTATGCGCTTCTTCCTGCCGTTCTCGATCACTTCCTCGCTGAATTCGGCGCTTGTACGGCAGAGTGCCAGATCGACTTCTTCGCCGTTGCAGACCAGCTTGGCGGAGCGTATGGTTCCCTCTCCTGCGTAGTGAGTGAAATATCCTGCCCTGTATTTCTCCTGTATCAGGAAGGGATAGGACGCATCCTGTACATGCGGAGTTCCTATTCCCACAGGCCAGTAAAGCTTGGCCGCATAGGGTCTGAGATCTACGAGCGCACCGCCCTGATACATATTGATGCAGGCTCTCATATAAGGATCGCAGTACCAGAAAAGCTGCTTGTCCGATCCGTAAAGTATATCTCTCCAGAGCGCACATTCGGGCTCCGTATAGGTCTTCTTTGCACGGAAGTAATCAGCGAACTCGGACATGGTCATATCCGAAAGCTTGCCTTCCCTCTTGAGCTTGCCGTAATATGCCATCCCGTCCTCATAGGACTTCTTAAGCAGCTCGTAAGGGCACTCCCAACGTCCCATCTTGTTGAGCCAGCCGGGACCGACGAACATCATATTGTAAGCATATCCGTTGTTGTATTCCTCAAGAGATCTGTACTGATCTACCAAATTATAAAGATAAGGATACTCCCATGTCTTGGTATCGTAGATCATGCCCCGGAGCACGTTCTGGGGATGGGTTCCGAAGTTGGAACCGTTGCCGTCGTAGCATGCGATCAGGTCTCTGGACAGATGCGGGATCGCAACTATTCCCGAATCCTCTTCCTCATTGACTGCCGGAGCATGAACGTTCTGTCTGGAGGGTATCCAGGGATTCCACGGGCCTCCGTCCAGCAGTGTGTACCAGGAGTTATTGCAGGTATGATAGGCCTTTGGCCCCTCCTCCCAGCATGTCGCAACGGCGCATTTGACGCTCGGATAGGTCTCCTTGATATAGTTGATCAGATCGGCGTCCATGTAATAAGACCCCGTAGACTCAGGGTAGAATCCGAAGATGTCCCTGAACTTACCGAACACGTCATCAACTATCGACTTCTTGTCCTCCAACGAGAACATCCAGATGCAGAAGTCCTTGGTCTTGTACTTCTCCCTGAATTCCGTACAAGGCAGTCCCAGCAACGAAAGTGCTATCTCGTCGCCGTATTTCTCGTGATGTTCCTTAGCAATGGATACCGCTTCATCATTGAAAAGACTCGCATAGGTCATCTGTATCGTGGTCTTCAGGCCGTTCTTATGCGCGGTCTCCTGCTGGAACTTAAAGATATCCAGACTCTCGGTGAGCAGCGCCTTGCGCCCGATATCCTCGGTCTTTCCATGTCCGGTCACCTTTTCCGCGTATTCGGGAACCATTTCCGGACGATGGATGATGTTTACAACAAACTTGTCCATTTCTTTCCTCCGTTGTGGGTTTACATAATTTTGGTCGATTCTTTAATAGCGACCTCGTAATCCAGTAAAGTGACCATTACGGTCGACCTTTCCTCTATGACATCCAGCAGAGTACTGCAGGCAGTCATCCCGAGCTTCTCGACATTATATTTAAGCGAAGTGACCTGCGGCTGATGGTGTTCCAACAGAGAAGAATTAAAGAATGAAGCGACCTTGATATCCTCAGGGATCCTCACGTCTCTGCTGAACAATGCGGTCAAAATTGATTCACATATGGCATCGTCCATACCTATTATGCAGTCGACATTTCCCTCCAGGAGACCTGCCACGATCTTATCGATAACAAAGGAGCCGTGGGAATCCATAAAGATCAGGGATTCATCCGGCTTGACCTGTGCCCTTCTGTGTCCGTCGAGAAAACCGTTAAGGCGGTTATTGTTGACTATGTAGGTCGAATTGCCGCCTATCAGGGCGAGTCTCTTAAGTCCCTTAAGGAGCAGGATACTGGTCAGCTCCGCACAACCCTCATAGTCATTATTATCCACCTGTACAACTCCGGGAACCCCGGAGGAGCCTATCGTCACAAACGGAATCTTCATATCCTTAAGATATGCGATCGCCTTATCATCACTGTATGTACGTCCGAGCAGCATACCGTCCACCTTGTGGTTTTCTACAAGTCTGATGATCCCGGAAATGTCAATTGCGTCAACCATGGAAATAAAGACATCCCTGTCCATGCTCATGGCCATCGAGGTAACACCCCACAGGCAGGTCTGGAAAAAGGGCATATCCACTATGTCGTAGTCGCTGGGCATCGCAAATCCGATGTTCATCGTCCTGGACGTTGCGAGACTTTGCGCAATTGCGCTGGGCTTGTAATTCACGTCATTGGCGTAGGACATAACACGGTTTCTTGTAGAATCCGATATACGTCCCTTACCTGAAAGGGCCCTCGAAACGGTGGTTTTGCTGATATTCAGTTCTCTTGCGATATCATCTATGGTCATGATCTATATGCATATCTACGTTATGTAAACTGATAGTTGGTATATTTATGTAATGTAAACAACGGGGACATCAACGTTTGCTTCCCAAAGCAGAGAGGATCGGTGTCAGTTGCGCAACACTCAAAACTGATATATTGACTTAGAAGTACGAAACGACTGATAAAGCAGTATTTCTTTGTGCGCAACCGTTTGCTCATATAATGATACCACCTATGTTGTACATCGTCAACCAAAAAAATAAACGCACTAGGATACCAAAAAAATAAACGCACTAGGATAAACTATTTTTTCCATAACTACATTATTCGACATAGTTGTGGAAAAAATGTATGCAAGACTACATCTTCCGTTTCATATCGCAGCTTCATCGACAGATTATCCCAAAGCTCTGACCTTAAACCATAACATGAATTCGTTACGAGTAATGTCATGATGATTAAGATTCTCCTGATTCATGCTCCATACCCCCGTGTATGTGATTATAGAACATATGTTCGCTAGTGTAAAGAGCTAATTTAAGCAAAAAAAATGGCGTGGCGAACCGCATTTATCCACTGCAGACCCACACCTTGTAAATACAATAATACTACCGTTTATACTTTTCCACAAACTCTTTTGGACTCAAGCAAGGAATCTCCTGTTCTTCAAAATCCTTTTTATTTCGTGTGATAATACAATCTATGCCATTAGACTCGGCCACTGTATACTGTACAGCATCCTCAAAGTCTTTCCAATTCCGCAAAAAAGCCTTATCTATATCCTCGCCCGTGACAGGTAATATTTCAATTCTTTTTCTGAGACTGGCAAACTTATTCTGCGCCTCATTCAAATCTTTAGTCGCTCTTTTCAGAACATAAAAGATATCTGTCATTGCAGAAGATGATACAAGTTTGATATCTTCCCTTTTTGCCGCAAGATCAAATACAGCCTCTGCGTCGTCCGCAAAGCCTACATTCGCTCCAAGGTAATCCAGTATAACATTTGTATCCAAAAGAATTCTCATAGACACAAACGCTCCATGCGTACATCATCCAGGGTCAGTTCTCTCCCAGCTATCCCCTTAAGGCTCTTGAATTCCATTTCATCAGCTTCAGCCTCAGTCATGGGGGTAATGGATACCCAAAAAGTTGTACCCGCAATCGTATCCGGAATCTGTATATTTTTTATTTCATCCCTTTTAACCATTGCCGTATAAGTCATAATTGCATCTCCTTCATCTCAATTATATACTCTCTAAAGCTTATTATCTATACCAAGAAATCAATAATATCCTCTAATGACTTATAAGCCATATAGCTGTATTTCTTTTTCCCTTTATTTCTATCATGATCGTATCCTCATGCCACTATTCTCTCATATCTCTCCGATGAAATGGCCTCTTCCATGAGCGCAACAAGCCTGTTGTTGACAAAGCTGCCCACAATTCGATCGGCTTTCTCATCTCCTATGGGATTAGGCAGTTCAAGCATCGGCTTGTCCTCTTTAGGTGGAACTATGCGAACTTAACCGCCGTGCCGTATACCATTATCTCGGCTGCACCCTGCATTATGGACGCGGAGGAAAACCGCACTCCCACGACTGCATCTGCACCAAGAGTCTCCGCTTCCTTAACCATTCGGTCACTTGCTATCCGGCGCGCATCTTCCATCATCTCATTGTACTTCTGAAGTTCGCCGCCCACGAGGGTCTTGAAGCTTGCTCCGATGTCCTTGAATGCGTTCACGGTCTGAACCGTCGAACCTTTTACCAATCCAAGCGTCTCAAGGTTCTTTCCGCTGATTTCCTCTGTTGTCACTATTAACAATGTCATTTCCTCCTATCCATTTAGAATCTTGTCTATCGTTTCCTTCTGTATGTTTTTGGGATCTGCGCTGAAGATGTCTATCCTGCAATCGTCGCTGCTCCTGTCAGAGAATGCAGGAAACAGAAATCCGAACTCCGGATTCCCGGGCTCATACTCTCCTACAAGCGGAGAAACAGCACATATAAGGAAATCGTATACCTCTTCAGATCCCTCGAGCCATTCTCCGTCCGCTGCCTTGACCGGAACGTCATACGATCCCGAAAACATGAATATGGAGTACGGCTTACTGCTGTGGTAATTCTCTCCGATTACCTGATACACTATGCTAAGCAAAGCGTCGTCCTTGAGCCGGTTCTGCTTAAGGGCGGTAAGGATGGGCCACATTCCCCTCTGTCTGGCCGCGCCTTCAGGAAAACTGTACTCCTTAAGCTGTTCGTTCGTCCGTGAAAAGGGAATGGCTTTGGCGATCTCAAGGTTCCTTTTTGTTTCTGCGGCAGAAAGCTTTCCAAAGTGAATGTTGAAGGTCCCGTCTTCATATCCTTCTTCGTCCATGTACGCTCCGGCTATCCTTGAAAAGCAGTTTCTGGACGGAGTCATACGCCTTGTCAGTTCGAGCATGTCTTCTCTGTTAATCATCTGTTGATCCTTTCATCAATTTCCCATGCTTAACTAAACTTGAGACAGTTGCAGCCAGGGACAAGATCAATGCAATCGCAGTAACAACGGTAATCACAATGATGGTGATACGGGTTTTCTTCCTCTTCTTTATTCTCGGAATATCGTATTTAGCATAATATGTCGATAAATCCAGAACCTCTCCGGTATCTTTCATGATAACAATGGAAGAATCATCAACGCCATCTTGATAAAACTCGTATGCATCTTCATACTCTATTAAGTCAGTGGCTGCCGTATCGCCGCAATCGTTTCTGATTTTTATGGCTTCTTCTAAGGTAATCATATTTTGTTTCCTTATCTCAATTGAATCAAATCACGCTATTAGTGAAGTACTCACTACAGCGTTTCCGTTGCGGTTTCGCATAATAAATAGTCATATATTATTGGCTTTCTATCTGGATCCCTCATAATACAGAACGCCATGTAGTCCTTCTCTTCTTCAGGAGACAGATTATGTTTGGCACTATACTCCCTAAAGTAATGCGCTATTTCATCATTCGAAGGTTCTTTCTCCTTTATGAACTTCCAAAACCCCTTTACGTCTTCTTCTATTTGCGAATAATTCAAACTCATTGCCATCCCCCCATGGTTTACCACTCTACATATTCCGAATGGGTTACAAAGTAGCTAGTCCAGAGCAGGTAGTCAACAAGATCCGGCTTCTTCTTTCCAAAGTACTGCCTTTCGTACGCCGCATCGTAATTTCCCCTCTCCCTTTCAGCCTATAACTCTCTATGTTCTTCCTCCCATGCCCCAATACTTATTCCTTCGCGCGTACGCCACTCTATTTTTCCGTTTGAGGATGCATATAAAACAAACCCTGATGCTCCTGATGGCTTGTCGAATACCATATCTTCTTGTAAAATTCCGTTTTTTATCACCTCAGAACACTCTTCACGCCTCTTTTTTATATATGCCTGGCAGGTTGGTGTAGGTACTTGTGCTAAAAGGCTCCCCTGTTTTACTATATATTTGCCATCTTCAATGACAAGTTGGGCATCCACTCTTCTATCATCAGCCGTATTTTCACGCTTAAGGTAAAATACTGCTCCCTTTGATGATTTCTTTTGAAGACGTTCACTCTTATCATTATGGGATGAACGTTTTGATGAGAATACGGAGATTCCTATCAATTCTAAAAGAAAAAGTGCTTCCTCTAAGTATTGTTCAAGTTCCGGTTTCCTAAACTTATCAACCTTTGGCATATTACCCTTTTTTTTATTTTCGCTATCAAGGCGATTACTATCCTGCGCCTTCTGTATGAGGTAATACTCCAAATAGTCTATATCTGCCCTGTTAAGACTGTCATCTGCAGTAGTCAATATTATAACTCTTTCCCACCACTTCTTTGATGCAACATGTTGACTTACTCGCTTTGCTAAGTCCATAGACTGACCTATATATACCTTGTCATCAGATAACAGGAGATATACTCCAAATTTCTTACACGCATCAGTTGATAATAAAGCATCTACTGATTCTTTGGGTGCAGAATACATTTCTCCGGGATTCCAACTTGAATCAACAATGCTCATCACACCTTTAAGTGTGCCATCCTCCAGCAACAGCTTCACTGTTTTGGATTTTCTGTTTCCCATAATTATTGCCCTCTTATTCAGTTAATCGACTTTACCGATGGCATTCCAATACTAATCTACGCTTTTATATCTATAAGCGTAATTACATAATCCTTGTCTAACTTTTCTTTAAGGAACGGGATCGTGTTTGTCAGTGATTTTTTTATGCCCTCAAATTTGCTGGCCGTTTTTTCCCCGATGTTTTTCGTCGGAGCTATTATGTCAAAGCCATAATCGTCCGTTAAAGCAAGCACAAACTCTTTTCCCTGTGTATAATTGGCAGAAACATACAGGGATGCAGCCAGGCTCGCCGCAAAATAAACTCCCGGAAGTGGTATGAGCAGTTGCGCTACTGTTCCGGCTGACTGTGAAGCCACTGCTATAATAATCTCTTCGGTAAGCATATCCGCATATTCATCCGCCGTGATTTTACCCGAATAGAACTTATAACCATAAACAAAGGCATCTAACATAATGACGGTAAGATTTCCGATAGTCTGTGGAGATGCACCGGTAAATGCTTTGCCTAATTTGCCCGATTCGCACATTATCAATATTGAATTGCTGACAGAACCCTCAAGAAATCCCATGGCTCCCGCATTAAGTGCAGAAAAGCCCGTCTCTTTTAGCTGATTTTCATCAAGCTTGTCCTCATCTATTAATGTCTTGACGATTTGATATATCTGCGGACCGGTCTGCATGGCAACTTCCATAATTGCTGACTGTCCTCCTGCTTTTAGCGATTGATTTACGATATACTTGGGTTTCACAACAGCATCTGTGGTAACTCCATAATCGCTGGGTTTAAACTTGCCTTCTTTGCTAGCTTCTGCTATCGCCTCTGCTTCGGCATTGCTCAAAGGAATGGACTCAGTTCCGTCTGCTGCCTTGAGCCTGTCTGAAAGATTTTCCAGCGTCTCTTTATATCCATCAGCTTTTGCCTGCCTGTGAGCCGAAGCCTTTCCTGATTCCTGTTCTATCAATTTCTCAATATGCTTTTGTGCGTCCTTCAATTGCTCCTTGGGTATGACTCTCTGCTGATCCTTATACACGGACCAATAGGTCTCTGGATACTGATCCCAATCGACCTTGCCGACATATTCATCTATGCTCATCCTTTTCTCAGGCGATGTCTTGCTACAATAGTCACCATACTTTTCAAGAATGTTTTTAGCCTGCTCATTAGCACTTTTTTCAGCTGTTGATATATACTTCATGCTGGCTTTTTCGCCCGTGCTTGCAGCTACGTCAACAGATGCGCGTCCGGTCTCGCCCAACTGCTTAGCACGTGTTTCAACACCCTTTGCTACGGCATCTATATTAAATGTTTCGGAGTGCCATTTCTCCGCCACAAATCCCTTCTCCTGTTTGATCCCCCGGTTAGATACGGTCGAATTCATTGACGTTTCCAGATTTTTTATGGCTGCGGACACCTCTTTTACATACTGTTGCCCATTTGATGTGGCTATCGTCGATCCAACCATTTTAGAGTAATACTCCCAGCCGCTGTAAAAGTCCTCGTATGATACGTTTGCAAATTTGCTTCGTACAGATGACGCAATTTCAGCCCCCTTTTTTGTCGTTGCATCTTTTGCGTCCTTTGCTGCATCTGATGCCGCTCCAACAGCATCTTTAACCCCTTGCGTGACGCCTTCTGTAACATTCGTTGTCGTGTCGATCAAGTCATCCAATACGAATGATTTATTTGCACGCACCGTCATAGGAAAAGAACACACGACGAGTGAAACGCAAACCAGAATGATGATAGTTTTATTTATAAAGCTTGTTTTCATCTTTTACTCCGTTACCCTGCTGTATTTTCCCCATGTGAAACCTTTCATTCAGTTTAGCAAATCCCCGATCTCAGGCATCAATACGTTCTTAAAGTCTTCCACCATGGCCTTGTAAAACTTGAACTTCGGCATCGGTTCCACGGCCTGCGCTTTATAGGTGCCGTAATCAGTGCTCTCCTTGAACTTCGTTTCGTTGGAGATCTCTCCGTCCCTGAAGTTCATAACCTCATATTTTACGTCGTCAAAGCTTATGTACCATTTTTCGGAAAATGACCGGATCTCCTTATCCACGATCTCTGACCGTCTCCTGTATAACAGTTCCGACACGTTCACGCCCATGTACTTGTCTTTGTCCCCGACGATGTCGTCAAGCAGCCTGTTCAGCAATGCGCTAAGCTTGGGATTTGATTCCGAGAATTCCGAAATGATCTTACGGAGATTCTCCACTTCTTCATCGAAATGCTCACGGTCATAATCCCCCGCTCCGGACTTCAGATTGTCAACAAAGCCCTGCAGCAGTCCGACTATGTATTCAAAATCTACCTTAAACCTGCTGTATGCCACCAGTTCATAGTCGTCCCAGACCGGCCCCCGGTCAGGATCATCACTGACTTCATCATCATTATTCGCCTTCAGTTCGGCCACCACGTTCCGGTACATGGCGGCATAGTCTTCATATATCTCTTCCGAAAACGCATGACCATCCAGAACATCCGGTGAAAACCTCGTAAATGCCTTCAGGTGGGCGTAGTCATGGTCAAGC
Organism: Lachnospiraceae bacterium; assembly: GCA_017460885.1. Classification (GTDB taxonomy): domain Bacteria; phylum Bacillota; class Clostridia; order Lachnospirales; family Lachnospiraceae; genus XBB2008. Next base: position 28,094 of record JAFUAB010000053.1, on the reverse strand, counting down.
GCTCTGAACAGCATGACAAACGTCCTTTTTCCCTTTTGGGACAGTCCGGCGACGTCGGATGCATTCGGAGCAAGTCCCCTCAGGGTTCTGAGCGACAACAGGAAGGATTTCAGGACGTCCTCCCAGTCCTCGGCGATGGGATCTCCCGTCCCGCCCCTGGAGTAGAGTTTTATGGCCTCATCTATCTTTTGCTTAAACTCCTTAGGATACCGGAACGTCGTAACCTGTCCGTACTGCTTGGCCGCTTCATATAATCTGTTGGTGCGTGAAAAGGCCTGAATCAGTCCCTGTGGCGACATGGGTTCCCTGTCTATGAAAATTGTGGACAGGCACGGAGCGTCAAATCCGGTAAGAAGACGGTCCACCACTATCACCAGGTCAAGCTGCTCGCTCCTGTCCCTGTATTTTGGGTTCTTTCTTGAAAGCCTGTCATTAAGATTACTGTTGTACGCATTTATCGTATCTATGCCATATTTTGTGCCAAACGTCATATTGTAATCATCCAGGGATTCCTTCATTTTATCCTGATTGACCGTTGAGGATTCCTCATTTTCACTCAGAGAATAGGTAATGGCAAACTTCGGAAAGTCCGGAAGCACCCTCAGCATTTCCTCGCTTATCGTAACCTCTTCATCCCGTCCTTCCTTGATCGCCTTCAGCATCTCATAATACTTCTGTGCACGCGCGATGGAACCGGTGGTGAGGATCGCCTCATAGGTCCTCCCGCGGCCGTTCTTGGTGCAGAATTTCTCAGCGGAATGATTAAGGATCACGTCCAGCACGCGCTTCATGTGGGCATCGGACTCATAGATTGCTTCCTCCTGATCAGGATATACGTCAACCGGTCCCAGGTTCTCCACCATGAACCCAAGCACCGCGTTATCGTGTATTGCCTCTTTTATGGTATAGTGATGGAGGCACCTGCCGTACATCTGCTCCGTGGTCTGAGGAAGGTCTCCCTTCTGCTCGTATTTATTCACTTCAAATATGGGCGTGCCGGTAAAGCCGTACCATAGCGAATTACCGAAGAACCTCTCAATGTCCCGTTTGGTCTGCGGCGACACGGCCCGATGACATTCATCCACCACGAAGGCGACCTTAAGGGATCTTATCCGTTCGTACTGCCTGGAACCTTCCTTAAGGCGTTTGCCGATCATGATCTGTAGCTTCTGTCTGGTCGTCACTATCATCTGACGATTACCGTCGGAAAGCCTCTTTATCAGCTCGTCCACGTCCTCGGTGTCATCCACGACTATCGTGTCATTTTCCGCGTATGACTGGAACGCCATTTTGGTCTGCATGTCCAGATCCTTGCGGTCAATAAGAAAAACCGTCTTCTCTATGGCCGGAATGTCCATGAGAAGGTTTCTGGTGGACTTATAGGACGTCATGGTCTTGCCGGAACCCGTGGTATGCCAGATGTATCCCGACTCACCGTGTTTGGACGCATTGCGCATGGCTTCGATCGCATGTATCTGATACGGCCTCAGGATCAGCAGTCTCTTCTTGTCCTTGTCCAGCACGGTATATTTGGTCACCATCTCATGGGCTTCAGGTATCCTTAGGACCGCCCTTGCGAAATCAAGATAATCCGTGACCGGCTGATTCTCCTCATCCAGCCATCCGGTCAGGAATTCGCGGTTCAGTTCCGTGTCCCTGGCTGATGAAAAATACTTCGTGTCCGTCGAATTGCTTACCACGAACATCTGGACGTTGGAAAAAAGGCCGTGAAACTTGCCCTCCTTGACGTATTTTCTGATCTGATTGAAGCCCTCCATGTATGAATGGGACTTGTTCTTGAGTTCAACGTGAATCAACGGAATGCCGTTGATCAGAAGAGTCACGTCAAACCTTCTGTCCCTGGAATCTTCATCTTCCTTAAATGCCCGATACTGGTTTATAACCTGATATACGCTGGTTCCTCCCGCGATGTGCTCATTATTCATCACGGTGAGGTGCAGCGTTTCATTGCCGCGCTGTACGTGAACCTGTACCTTGCCGTTTTCTCCCACGAGCCAGGTTCCGGCTTCGTAAAAAGACGAATGGGAGACATCGTTCTTAATCTTGGCAAACTCCGAATCGCTCAAGAGTTCGTCATTCAGAACTGCCTTATTGTTCTGCTCGAGGATATATTTAAAATTTGCCCATAAATCCTCTTCCGTCGTGATGTCGCCCCTGTAGGTCCACTGAGATTCGTCACAACATAGCTGATCAATGAGTTTTTGTTCGATGATTGATTCTAATTCCGGCATCCGTTTCTCCGTATGTTTATATCCATTACAGGTCTCAATTGTTTAACAAACATGTTTTGCAGCATATATGCCTTCAGCTGTTTAAAAGAATCACACTTACGCTGATGAAGGGTGATAAGATTATCGATGGACTCAATAAACTCTCCAATTTTCTTTTGTTCATCATATGATGGTACAGGAATCAAGATGGTTTTCATGCCCTCGATATCTATACTTTTTCCATCTCTGATTCCATAAACATGAGGCTTAAGAAGAGCATCAATAAATCGTTTTGATCTAAAGAATGGATAGTAGAATCTGCTATCAGTATTATCCCCATGAAAAGTATGGTATGCTGGGCTAATTATCCCGTCCTGGTTTGCTTTTTCGAGCCCGCCTTCAAAGGATCTCAAGTGTACAATGAAGTCATCCTTCTTGACCATTTTGTATCCGGATAAACTATTCTTATCATACTGTAAAGCTCTATCGGATTCTTCTCTCAGAATAGTTCCGTTACCCTGAATTATAGTAAGAGGTGGAAGCTCCTCGTGTTTCTTTTCTGAGTATTCCTCAAACACAGCCCCCAACTTACGCTGTTCCCAATCGTCAGTAAAACCGCTGAATCTTATCTCTGGCCTGGTTGCTCCGTTTCGGGGAAACATTTTTTGAAGCATATATCTCTTCAATTGTTTTGTCTCATCACACTTACGCTGATGAAGGGTGATAAGGTTGTCAAGATCAGAAAAGAACCCACTTATTCTTCTCTGTTCGTCGTAGCTTGGATATGGTAAATCTATCTTCTCTAAATCAGAATTATGAAGATGGACTACTGATTTTCCTTGAGCCATTTTTGCCATATCGTTGTGCGGTTTTCCATTTGAAATACTGATTGCCAAAAATGCAGAATCCATATCATCGGGAGTCGTTATTATATTAAGGTCTCCGCCGAGCAAAACCCCTGATTTTTCAACGACTGAGGCAATCGAAATGTCTTCAGCAGTTTCCCCAGATGCAGGTACAATTACTTCGCCACCTTTACTAAAAACAGAGCCTTTTTTTTCGTCAGCAAAAGTATCCACTTCCGATATAACAGTTTCATATTTTGTATAGAGTCTGCCATATAGTATTATGGGGATTCCATCTTCTTTCAAATCTCCCTTGGAATACCCTGATCCTTTGGAAAACGAAACCATATCTCCCAACTTACGCTGTTCCCAATCATCAGTAAAGTCCTTAAACCTTATATTCGGAGTAGCGTCACTCATCTATGATACCCTCCTTAACAAGAAATCCTTTAACCGTATCTATCACTATTCTGGGATTTTTCACCTGCTCCTCTGTCTGGCTTTTGCTGGCTATAAACATGTCATCATAATCCGAAAAATTCCGGATTTCACAAAGCAGCACTGCGCTCCTATAGTCTTCCTCAGCCCTCTCTATCCTGTATTTCGCAAGATCGCTTGCCGTATTTCCTGATTCACGCATACCTTACTCCCTCTTTCTTTATGTTACGGTAAAAAGGTAAAGCATCCGACCAATAATTGAATTCCGAATAGCTTTGCACAATGGGCGAGAACAATAGCTCATAGTCATACTTCCTGTCCAGTCCATGAATAACGGTGCGAATTTTATCCCTTTCGCTTACCGCTTCCAGTTTACTTACGTCAAGCAGTATCATGACGTCCACGTCACTTTCCTCATCAAAATCACCCCTTGCGCACGAACCAAACAAAATGACTTCGCGGAGCTTATCTCCGTAAACGACCTTTGCCCCTGCCGACAAATCTCTCATGGCATTATCTATCGTTTCCTTTCTCATGATCATTATCCTCCATCGTCGCCGTTTCCATTCTTTATCTCATGCCATAAACCTTATTCCCAACGTCATGCTCCTCATCAGCCCTCACGGAAAACTTCAATGAAACGGGATACGGCAGCCTGCGTCTCGGGCGTGGCAAACGTCAGGTCATCAAACATCCTCATCAGGGCATCCCCGTCCTCTCTGATGGCCTTATTCGTGGACTGAAGCTCGTCTGACAGCCTGTTTAAATCTATCTCTTCCTCTTCTTCACCGGAATCCACGTACCTGGGAATGTTCAGGTTATAGCCGTTTGCCTTTATCTCATCAAATGAGGCCAGATGAGTCAGCTTATCAACGGTTTCCCTGTTGTTGTAGAGCTCCACGACCCTGTTTATGTGCTCCTCATTCATAACGTTCTGCTTTTTTTCTTTTTCATACAGGCCGGACGCGTCGATGAAGAGCACGTCCCTGCCCTCCCGGTGTTTCTTTAAGACTATGATGCAGGTGGGAATGGACGTGTTGTAGAACATGTTTGACGGCAGCCCGATCACGGCATATATTGAGCCGTTCTGCAGGAGGATCTCCCTGATGGCGCCCTCCGCCGCGCCCCTGAACAGCACGCCGTGCGGCAGGACGATAGCCATCGTTCCCGTCTGCTTCAGATGATAAAAACCGTGCAGGAGAAACGCATAGTCTGCCTTTGACTTGGGCGCGAGCTTCCCGCCATAATCCATGAAGCGCTCATCCTGCTTAAAGCCTTCTGCGGCGCTCCAGTTAGCAGAGTAGGGCGGATTCATGGCCACGACGTCGAATTCCGTATCCTCCCCCACGGGCCAGTCGGCATCCAGCGTGTCACCATTGTGCAGGTGCTGGTTTTCGGGCGCGACTCCATGAAGGAACATGTTCATGCGTGCAAGATTATAGGTGGACGGCATGAGTTCCTGTCCGTAATACTTGATGTAATCAGGTTCATCGGAATAATTGCGGCAACTTAGCATGAGAGAACCGGAACCCATGCATGGATCATAAACCTGCAGGCCTTTTTTGCCCTCCTGCCCTGACATGGCGATCCTGCACAGGATCTGAGCCGGTCCGTGAGGGGTATAGAACTCTCCGGCCTTTTTGCCGGTTTCGGAGGCAAACTGTCCTATGAGGTATTCGTAGGCATTGCCAAGCACGTCTCCCTCGCTATGTATGAGATCAGCCCCTTCAAGAACCTTGATGACCTCCGCTATGGTCGCGCTCTGCTTCTGGTCGTTGGTTCCGAGACGATTGGAATACAGGTCCACGTCCTTAAACAATCCCTCAAACAATTCATCAGATTCCTCTATGCGGTTAAATGCCGCCTGAAGCCCGGCTCTGTCAAATGAATTGTTTTTTGCCTCCTTAAGAAGCCTGACGTACGTCATGTCGGGATCCAGGATGAAATGCTTTGAATTCTTCATCTCATCAAGAAGATCATCCCTGTCCTCAGATTGAAAAACGTCTTCATAAACGGCCTGAGCTTCTTCCATGGAGTCCGGCTGTTTGTCCTCCAGAAGGTCGTATGCGGACACAAGATATGAATCCGACAGGTATTTAAAGAAAACGAGTCCGAGCAGATAGGTCTTATATTCATTTGCGTCCATCTTGCCCCGCAGGACGTCCGCTCCGCTCCACAATACCGCCAATAATTCCTTGCCGTCTGCCATCTTCTCACCTCGTAACATTTATTCTGTTCGACTCTTTTTTTCTGGAATAGCATAAAAGCCCATCCGAAATCGTCAAAATGACTTTTAAGCGTATTTTATCATATTACAACGTTATCGCCCACCATCTGCCTGCAATATCGGCAGGAGTAAACTTCTTGTTAAAGTAAAACCTGAGATCCTCGGCAAACTCCCTTGCCTGTTCGCGGATCTTCTCTTTGGACGAGGTTTCCCTATACCACTCGTCTTCCATGAGCTCACTGACTATGCTCTCGCACCAGTTTGAAAAAGTCATCGCATTCATTTGCTGTCTCCCTTCTCAATAGACCGGATCTTCTGCTCCTCAAGATTCCTGTAGAAATCTTCCTCCTCTTTCGAAGAAAGGTAGTCTCCGTATAAGGATTACCCTCCCCCGGTCGGGGGCGGTTCCTTATGATAACAGTATACGCATGCTACATGTCCCATAAAACGGACTGTATAATCGAACGCTTGTTCTGTTATGCCATATCAACTCACCGTTGCAATATCCAACGCTGTTTTGATAGCATAAGAGCATCCGGTACGATACGATTGTAATGTAGCAGGGCGCCCACATTACTGTTCATACGACAAGGAGAAAGGTTATGGAAGAAAAAGATTACGCAAAAGAATACGGTCTCAGATACAAGCAGATCAGGCAGGCCAAGGGTTTAAGCCAGCAGGCTCTCGCCGACCTGATGCACGTAACGCCACAGGCTGTGTCGAAGTGGGAAAAGGAAGGATATGCAGATTTTAACTATCTCGAAGGCAACCTGTACGGATTGTCAGCAGACAGAATAAGCAACGAGGTCTTTAAATTAGAGAGAATAGGCCTTGTTGTCCGTGAAATGAGACTGAAAGAAGGACTGTTTGATGATGAAGTCGAGGATCTGATTTCAGGGCACAGTTCTCTGCAAAATCAAGGACTCTCTGCCCGTTTATACAGAGACTTCTGTCCACAATCTTCTTATAGAATTCTTCCGGATATATATCTCTGTACCTTGCATATTCCCTTGAAGTCTTTCCCCAGTCAAAGGCTTTTCCTGAATCTATTCGACTATCTTTTATTTCCATATGCCTGTACCGTCCTCAACCGATTTAGCAAATCTGTTACCATTCCCGGATCTTCCAATAACGAAATGCCAAAGCACTTCTTCCCTGCATCTTTTATGGATGCGCCTATGTGGTAAACAGTTTTTACGTCCAGGATAATAAATCTGTCATGAAATACCTGTGTCTTCTTCACCGTCAATGTCGGATACTGTGCATTGAAATCAGCCGCATCCCTGTTCTGTATAGGCGTAAGGATAATATCGGCGCCCACCACCTGCCTGCTATATAAAACGACGAAAAGTATTCATACTTTTCGTCGTTTATTGCGCCGGATTTGCTACGCGATGAATTATTGGTCTTTCCGATCCTCTTTCATTCTTTTAAGCTCTTCTTTTGCTTTCTGAAATTCCTCGATCGTTTTACAGCTCTCCAGCTTATCGATGATCAACTGGAGTATGACTTTTAACTGATAATCTGTCATTATTTCCATTCCCCCATAATCATCACCCCCTGTATTACAAAGAGCTATCCTATAATAATCATAACAAATTATTAACGAATTAATACTCGCTGGCCTTCTCCTCGCCGTTCATGATGCGGAGTCCGCCCTGCGCGAGCGCAAGCAGCTCGTCCTCTCCGGGATATACCGTGAACGGTGCGATCCACTCGCAATTGTCCTTGAGAGCCTGAACCACAACCTTATCATAGGCGATACCGCCGGTCACGATGATCTGATCTACCTTACCCTGCAGTACACAGGCCATGGATCCGATATCCTTGCTCATCTGCATGATGAACGCGTCTCTGGCAAGCTTGGCATCCGCGTTGCCCTCCTCGACCATCTTGTCAACATCGCGCATATCGTTGGATCCTACATACGCATTGAAGCCGCCGTTTCCAACCAGCTTCTTGTATACTTCCTTCTCGGTATATTTGCCGGAGAAGCACATCTTAACCAGACTTCCCACAGGTACTGCTCCTGCTCTCTCGGGTGAAAAAGCTCCGTCTCCGTCCAGTGCGTTGTTGATATCGATAACGCGTCCGTGCTTGTGAGGACCTACGGACACGCCGCCGCCCATGTGCACAACGATCAGATTGAGATCCTCGTAATTCTTGCCTGTCTCCTTTGCATAACGTCTGGCAACCGCCTTCTGATTGAGAGCATGGAAAATGGATACTCTCGGCAGCTCGGGAACACCCGAAAGTCTGGATGCGGGCTCAAGCTCGTCAACTACCACGGGATCCACGATATACGAGGGAACTCCGATAGAGTCACCGATCTCACGTGCCAGGATGCCGCCCAGATTGGAAGCGTGCTGTCCGCTGACACCCACCTTCAGGTCATTCAGCAGTTCATCGGTAACAGGATAGGTACCGCCCGGAATAGGCTTCAGCATACCTCCGCGTCCCACAACAACATTGAAGCTCTTTAGATCAACACCCTTCGATTCCAGGAAGTTGACGATTATGTCCTTACGGAAATCCTTCTGGTCCACTATCGTTTCGTAACGTGCGATCTCCTCGGTGGAATGACGAAGCGTCTCATCAAAGATAAGGGTTTCGTCTTCAAAAACACCTATTTTGGTGGAAGTGGAACCGGGATTGATAATTAATGATTTGATCATATCTGTTTCCTTTCTGCCCGGGATGCCTCACAGTCTGTCTCCTGTCGGACGGCAGCTGCGGAGGATCCGGTCACTGTAATCATTTTTTCATGCTCTCTGCAACAACGGCAGCCAATGCTATCGAGTTAACCTTTGTCTCACAGTTGTCTGATCTCGAGGTCAGGATAACGGGAGCCTTGGTACCGGTGATGATGTTGCCGTTCTTCATATCAGCCATGTGAACGATGGCCTTGTAAACCAGATTGCCTGCATGTATGTCAGGGAAAAGAAGGATGTCTGCATCTCCGGCAACCTTGCGTCCGAGTGCGCCCTTTTCCTCTGCAGCTTCCTTGTACAGAGCGATATCAAGAGAAAGAGGTCCGTCAACGATACAGCCTGTGATCTCGCCTTCCTCATTAAGTCTGGTGAGCTCTGCCGCTTCAACAGTGGTCTCCATCTTGGGATTTACAACCTCGACAGCTGCAAGAGGAGCAACCTTGGGAGTCTCGACTCCGCATGCCTTGGCGATATCAACCGTATACTTAATGATCCACTTTTTATCCTCAAGAGTCGGATAAGGCATAAATGCAACATCCGTCAGGAACAGCAGGCGGTCGATGCCCTTAATCTCAAATACGCATACATGTGAAAGCGGCGAACCGGTACGAAGTCCCACCTCCTTGTCCAGCACGCTCTTAAGGAAGGACTTGGTGTCGATCAGTCCCTTCATATACATATCAGCAGTGCCGTCATGAACCAGAGAAACGGCCTTCAATGCGGCCTCCATTGGATCCTTCACGTCGATGATCTCATATTCATCCATGTTCATGCCCAGATCAGTGCCGATCTGGCGGATGGCGTCCTCGTCGCCGACCAGGATCGAATCGGCGATCCTGCGTTCCTTAGCTTCCTTTACGGCCTCAAGTACGGCCTTGTCCTGTGCCACTGCCACTGACAGCTTCTTGGTGCTGTACTCTCCGAGATGTGCCAGCAATTCATCAAAACTCTTACTCATGTTTTCCTCCGATCGTAAATTGTGTTAATGGGAAGACGCACCGCATCTTCCCAATAGATTATACTCCCGATGCCTGAATAATTCTATCCCAGAATCTCGCGAACCGCTGCAGCGATCTTTTCATCCTTGCATGAGGCAAAGAAGTATTCCTCAAAATGCTCACCCGAAAGTGCTCCCTTCACAAGCTCTCTGTCTGCTTCCTTCAGGATATCGCACAGATTGCGATAGGTAACCTTCTTTACGTCATCGAGGATCTTCTTGTTTCGCTTCTCTGGAACCGCACGTTCTCTCGGATATCCCTGTCCGCTCTCCTCACCGAAAAGCTTCTCGAAAATATACTCAAGGTTCAGGTCTCCGCCCCAGCCAAAGCCTTTGGCAAAAGGAATGGCGATGGCGTTGCCGTCATTGATCTGTGCAAAGGTGTAAGCGTCCAGCGGATCCTCAACATGCCCGCAGATAACACCCGGGAAGGAATTGCATGCGAGCATTGCTCCCTCTCCGGTTCCGCATCCGGTGATAACATAATCTGCTGCTCCGGAATTGAGAAGTACGGCTGCCAGAAAACCGATCTGGACATATGTCAGCTGGCAGGCATCCTCGGCGGTATACATACCGTAGTTGACAACCTCATGGCCCATAGGTTCGACCACCTTCTTGAGTGCTGCCTCGATGACGGCGTTTTTGCCCGCCTGGCTGTTTTCGTTGATAAGTGCGATCTTCATATGATTTCCTCCTACTCTATTAAATATCTATTTACCGGATGCACCTGTAACGGAGTATCTGGTTGACATAACATGGCGTAAAGAACCGTCCCCGGTGCATACACACAGTACGCCCCCTGTTACTTATCGTGTGCAGCACTTCGCTGATCCGATCGATTCAATTGTACCATAAAATAGCATTAAGCGGAGACCGAACCTACTCCCCCATCCGGAGCAGCGTGCGTGAGAGGGTGCCAGGCTCCGGTGGAGCCTGTTTGGCACCGACCGAGCCGGCGCGAAGCGTCCGGCGAGACTTCGAACCCGTTCGAGTCCGATCCGGACTCGAACATAGAAAAAGACCGGATCCTTGCAATCCGGCCTTTTTCTATATTCACGTGCGTGAGAGGATTCGAACCCCCGACACCTTGGTCCGTAGCCAAGTGCTCTATCCAGCTGAGCTACACACACATATTATTTTGCCTGCGATGGCTCGCATCGGCAACAAAAATTATTTTAGAATAGGGTATGCTCTTTTGTCAAGCAAAAATATAGTTAACGCTGACAGCAAAAATATAGTTAACGCTGATGTACAAAAGCTGTCATTATCAGTCAGGCACCAGTCCCCGCACTATGATAAAGATTATCAGAACCGGCAGCACATATTTTAAGTAAGGTTTGAACCACAGGGGGAGCTTTATCCCCCGTCCGGTATTGGCCTCTTCGCGATATTTATCGAATCCCCAGCCCCATCCGGTAGTACAGAACAAAAGGTATATGAGGGATCCGATTGGCAGTACCAGACTGGATACTATGAAGTCCTCGCTGTCGAGCACATCTCTGCCGCCTATCAGGTGCAGTGAACTCCAGATATTATATCCAAATACGCAGGGAAGAGACGCGATCAGCAGGATGATACAGTTGATCACAGACGCTTTCCTTCGCCCGATCCCGAAATTATCCATATTGGTCCTGATGATGTTCTCAAATACCGCTATAACCGTCGAAAAGCTGGCAAAGGTCATAAACAGGAAGAAAAGAGCGCCCCAGATCCGACCTCCGGGCATATTGATGAAAACCTGAGGCAAGGTGATAAATATAAGCGACGGGCCTGCATCAGGCTGGATATTGTACGAAAAGCAGGCAGGGAATATTATCAGTCCGCTGCAGATCGCAACAAATGTATCGAGAGCGCATATGGTGACGGATTCACTGATCAGAGTATTCTCTTTAGACATATAGCTTCCGAACACCTCCATGCACGCATTTCCAAGGCTTAATGTAAAAAATGCCTGGTTCATCGCGGCTGTTATCACATTGCCTATACCGTTTTCAACGGCCCGGTCGATATCGGGAAGCAGATAAAATTCAAGTCCCTCCACGGCGCCGGGCAGAGTGAACGCACGGCCGATCAGTATGACAATAAGCAGCAGCAAACCAGTCATCATCACCTTTGTGATGCGTTCCAGTCCTGACTGAAGCTCAAAGGAACAGACCAAAAACCCCAGAATAACGGTCAGAGCCATAAACAGTCCCATACTCCCGGGATCACCCAGCATCTCACCGAACACGGCACCGGTATCAATACCCGTCGAATCAAAGGTTCCCGTAAGAAATTTTACAAAATACGATATCATCCAGCCGGAAACCGTGGTGTAATACATCATCAGCAAATAGCATCCGAATATGGCAAACCATCCGTGAATGTGCCATTTGGAGCCCTGCTTCTCCAGAGTTTTATAGCTCTGCACCGCGCTCCTGCGGGAGGCACGGCCCACAGCAAGTTCCATCGTCATCACCGGTATGCCCATTATCAGGAGGAAGATCAGATAAATGATCACAAACAAACCTCCTCCGTACTGTCCGGTGATATATGGAAATTTCCATACATTTCCAATCCCAATGGCGCATCCTGCGCTCACCAGTATGAAACCCATCCTGGATTTAAAGCCTTCATTTTTCATGTCATATTCCTACACCTGGCCTTGATAGCCTTTATGGTTCCTTTCCGCTTTCTCGTTTATTCCGAATATTTCGACGAAGGTTGCGCCGGATTGCTCATCTTTAAGAATGCCTTTATCGAGCGCATATCCCAGAATTTTGACGTGCTTGTCAAGCATCCTTGAAGCATCGATCGCTATGCGGTGACGTTCCTTCGTGGCCTTCTTGCCCCTCATGTAATTGAGGGCGAGATTGCTGGCCTGTGAAGCATAGGAATGAAGTCTCGCGAAATGCTTCCTCTCCAGCTTGTAATAGGTCCATCTCTCCATGGCCTGATAATATGAATCAAAAAGTTGCAGGAACTGCGCGTACCTCGGATCGCTGCCCCTGTCCGCGGTCTTGATGCGGTCCGCGATACTCTCAAGTTCCTTAAATCCGTTGATCGGCACATTGTATTGTTCCCTGTATGCGCGTCCGGCCTTTTCGGAAACAAAGAGGGGCACGTTATCCCTGAGCAGCTGCTCGTTCCTGATCCCGCGTTTCCTGAAAGCTTCGTCATCAGCCTTTGTCGCGCTGCCTATGCTCAGATCCAGGTTCCTGGGTTCATATGTCAGCCGGCCGTCAACAATCCTGGGCGCAAAGAATGCGATCGGTACCTCCATCCTGCCCGCGATGAACGCCGCGTAATTCTTTAGTACGTTTAAGTCATTGCCTGAATAATTATAGTTTTTCCTGACGTAAATACTTAAGGGTTCTCCGCCCACGTAAATCATCTCGATCGGACTCTCTATGCCCATACTCCTGTACAGGGCCTCATCATCCGCCGTACCGTTGCCGATCTTCTCGATGCTCTTTATTACCGGTTCGGCGCTTTCCTTGAACTTTTTGGAGAAGGAGCCCTTCTTGCCCTTTTCCTTAAGAGCCAGGGCGCTGAATCCGTCGGGGAATGCCATGCCGGGGTTCTTGATCCTCTCACCTGTTTCCTTTGCCCATCTCTTGTCGCGTGCCTCGTTCAGTTTGGCTTCCCACTCACCTGAAGAATGGACTTCTATGGTATTGTCCTCCACCAGCTCCTCAAAATCCAGCTTATCCATGTCGGCTACGAGCTGCATGGGTTCCATCACGTCATTTAATTCTTCCAGTCCCTCGACGTCGCTCTCGAAGTTCATTACATGCACGTCATCCAGTTCGGCGAATTCGTCGTCAATGCCCGGTCCCCAGTCGCCCGGAGCCTCTCCGGCGTTTTGACCTCCGGCTTTCTTTTCCTCACGGTAGACTGAATCAAGCCTCTGCTTATTGGTAACCAGTACTTCCTCTTCGGCAGGTACCTGCTGCCCTGCTGCCTGCTGACCGCCCTGTCCGGCACCCTGTGCTCCTGCCTGACGTTTCAGCTGTCTGGGCAGGTATACGGAATTGAACACCACGTCGTCATAGAGCTGTGTCATGGCCTCGATGCCGTTTTTGTGCAGGATGGTCTGCTCGTTCTTAACCTGCTTATAAGTAGCCTGTCCGGGAGCGTTTGCCTCACGTCCGGCTTCATTCTTGAATGAGAACGTACCATTCTGAGCATCATAGTTAAGTTCGAACTGGTTGGCTATTTCGGCTTCGTGGTTCGTCATATCCTCCAGCCATACGAGTTCCACCTGCTGTCCGGTCTCTGCGAAGATGTCATCTACCGAATCCACGTACGGCAGCACGGCATCGGGATTGCTTTCAAGCGAATCGTTGACCATGAGGACGTCATCATTCCTGATCTCCCTTATCAGCATGAAGTGTCCGTCGACGAGCATGCCGACCGGCCCCTTCTGCAGGCTTGCTCCCAGGGTCTCGCGGAACCTGCGCTTGCAGTAATCAAGCCTGCCCTCCTCACGGCTGATGATTGCGGTCCTGACCGCAGCCGTGGGCAGCTTGTCCTGTATATAGTCACCGAAGATGGCAGGGTTGCCGTACTCGGTACCCGCGTACATGCTGTTGACCAGGTTAACGCCGGCGTCATAGGTTGCCCTGTCCTTCACTCCCGACTCCTCGAATTTCGGTATGCTGAGGGGCTTGTTTTTGATCATGTTCAGGTCAGAAACCTTCTTGCCGGCATACGCGTTCATGAGGCCCGACATCGTGCAGGCCCAGCAGTACGAGGTTCCCTTGCCCTGGCTCTCATACTTGACGTGGGTACCCTTTTCGGGAGCATTTATGTCAAACTCCCTGTAAACGGGAGGTATCTCATAATGGAGATCCTGCTGCTGTTGTGCGGCGATCTCCTCGTCTACGTTGATCTTCTCTTCTTTCTTCTCTTCTGCAACCTCCTCGTCGGAATAATCTATCCCGCTCTCGTCCAGTTCTTCCTCAAAGAGCTTCTCGTCAAATACAAGCTCACCCTGTCCGGCTTTCTCCGCGTTCACGGCCTCCCCGGCCGGAAGCTCTGAAAATGCCCTCAGGTCATCCAGGTCTATGCCGTAATAGCCAAGTTTCGTCCTGAAGTCCTGATCGTTGATAATGTCATCAATGGTCATGTGGGTCCTGCCCAGCCTTGATACCAGCATGATAAGTTCAATATGCATCCTCTCCGGATACGAACGCCTCCTGGAGCCTATGTCCTTAAGCTCCAGATAGAATTTGTTCGTGACCATCCTTCTGAGTATTTCCTGGGAAAGCTGATTCTTAAAACGCCCCTTTAGGCTGACGCGGGTTTTGTCGGACACCATGAAACCAAGTCCGGGGGTATTGGCCAGATATTTAATGCTCTCGAAGCACCTGTGTCTTACCTCGCCCGTCAGCAGTTTGGATCCCTCCCTGATCTTTGTAACGTCTGCCCGGGCTTCCGTGGCTTCATTTCCATCGTAACCGCCCATCAGGGTCTCCGTATCGGCCACGGTGGCATCGTGTAGGAACTGATCGTTCCATGCCTTATAAAACTCCTCTGAAGCCTGCTTCCTGGCTTCGGCCTTTTGGTCATCGGCTATGCCGATGCCGGCGTATTTCCTGACGTTTTCGATAAATTCGGCAGTTCCCTTTACGTCTTCTTCGCCCCCCTTCTCACCGATCTTGCCGCTCGTCAGCATGCCGGGATGGAAGACTATCAGCTTCTTCAGCAGATCATCGCTTACCTCACCTCCCAGTGCATCCCCGGTCTTTTTGAGCAGAACCTCCTCACGCTCATCGAGGTAGAAATTATAGTAGTTCATCAGATTGGCATCCTGCTTACGCTGCTCCCTGATGGCCTTTTTTTCGGCGGCGGTATAGAGATTCAGGCTCGCCTTCTTGAAATCCACCAGGTTCCTTCCCCCGGTCAGATTATTGTCAGAGGTATACTTCAGAGCCTTTTTCCATATATTTCTGGCCTCGGCCACAGATACCTTAGGACCCTTCATTTTGTGATTATCCTTGGTATGCTCCTGATTTATGAGATTCTCCGTCAGGAATACGTTCAGACCGGGCTCATCTATATTGGTATCGTAGGATTTAAAGCTGAAAAACCTGGGGTTCTGAGCCGCATTCATGTTCTGATAATATTCCAATCCCAGATTCATGGCATCATTCATCTCTTCAAAGGTTATCCTGCCGTATTTTACCAGGATCTCGGCCGTCGTCATCGGCTTACCGTCGGAACTTGATTCCCTCTCAGCCTCCGTATCAACGAGATTAGCCATGTCCTGTCCAAAGAGGTTTCGGAGAAAGAAATCCTTCTGGCCGTCCCTCAGGGCCTCCATGAATACGCCGAAGGGCAGATCGTCTCCCAGGGTTCCGTAGGTATTCTGGTAACGTTTCATGTTCTCATATTCCATGCGGAAAAGCGCAGCAAGTGAATTGAGGAATCTCTCACGAGCGTATAGTCTCTGATCATTATCGTTAAGATTGATGTCCGTACGATAGGTGATCATCAGTCCCTCAAAGATATCCAGAACTTCTTCATTGGTAAGATCCCCCGCGTACTGAGTGCAGATCATCGCCGGCAATCTCTGGATGTCCGTCGTCAGCTTAAACACCTCTCCGGTTTTGGGATCCTTAAACGTAGGCGTAGTGACCTCTTTTCCATTTTTATCCTTAAATAATTCAAAGAGCTTATCATAGAGATCCAGCCGCTCATTTGGGATCACCTTGCGAACCTGCTTAGGATCGTGGGAGTAATACCTTGAATAGGTCTTGACGGCATCAAACAAGTTCTTTGCGGATCCTTTATAATACTTCTGGGCCTCGGGAAACGGAACCGCGTCATCCGTGGCCGCTATCATTTCCTTAGTAGTCTCCATGCCTAATCCGGCTGCTTCGACAAACCTGCCGATCTGTCTGTTGGCATCCCTTACGGCTGAGGGTTCCGCGCGGGTTAAGTCGGGACGTCCGATGAGATGGGCATTCTGCCTGCCGATGGATTCTGCGCGTTCAAGCACGGCCTCGATCCCGGAATCCTCCCTTGTGCGGTACTCCGAACCCTGCATGCGTCTCGCACACTGTGATACCAGGTTGATCAGTCCGGCGATCCTGAGCCTGTCTTCGTCTCCCCTGACCTCATCCTTGTCGGCGGATAATTCCTCATTGTAGTGCAGGACGTAATAGGGATCCGTGATAAGTGCCTTGCGGGCTCTGTAATAATCCGAAACTGCCAGCATCTGATTCAGTCTCTTTTCGACCATCTCAAGATCGGAGAACCTGGCGCCGATCCTCCTGGTCATCAGGCGTTCCCTATACCCGGGATTGGCCTTCAACAGTTTATCATAGGCCAGGGCTTTGCTGCTTATACTTTCCAATTCATAGGCGTTTTTGGCAAAATCTTCGTCCGTGACGATTTTGATATCCAGATTAATTTCCATGATCTCCATGGTCATTATGTCCAGGATCTCATCACGGGTCTTTTCATCCGCATAGCGTTCTGCCATGGAATTGTTGACCTCGGCATCGCCTTCCATAAATGCGCTTAAATATTCGATGTTTTTATCTCCGACCGCCATACGGTTCTTAAGCGATATGGATCTGCGTGCAGCGGCTGACTCGCCTCTGAAGAAATCCGCCTTCCTCTTCAGGTTCTCCGCGGCAATGCGCTTTTTGCATATCCTGGATTTGGAATTGTACAGTTTGGATTCCCGCTCGGATACGGTGTAATTCACGTACGTGAAATCCCCGGCAAACTGATCCTTAAAAGACTCCCCTTCGGCATATGAGACCTTGAGGTCACCGAATTCAGCGCCATCGAGCACCCTTTCCGTGCCGTTCAGCAGGTTGTAGGCTTCCAGGGCCTTAGACTGACCATGGAGTCCCTGCCGGAACCTGATCTTGTCCTCGATCACGCTTAATGGCACTTGTATGTCAAAGCCCGACAGTGTATCCGTGAGGCTCTTTACGGCGGTCCAGAAGTTGATTCTGTTGGCGTCACGGCTATCCATGGCCTGACTCAGGTTATCATCTATCTCCTTCCGGGTCATGTGCATGACGTCGTCAACGCTCACCTTCATCCTTGCCGGCTCTTCGGAACCAAATACCTGACCAAACTTTTCGTCATAGAAGCTCTCGGCGCTCATGAGGAGCTCGCACCTGGCCTTGATCTCATCCACGTGCACCCCGTTTAAGCGGCAGCTTACTTCCTCGTCCATCCTCAGCTTCTTGTATGCTTCTATGTAATTGACGGCCTCCATGGCCAGATGGGACACGGCGAAACAATCCTCGTACCTGGTGGGATCGTCTGCGGGGTTGGTTATTATGTCCTTGTACGACTTAAAGTCAAAGCGCCTGAGATCAAAGGCCATGATGGTCCTGAACATCTCCTCGATGGCCCTGGCCTTATTCTGTTTGGAGACGGCATCAGTCTTCTCCCCGTCGACGACGATGCTTTTGTACATGGACGTGCTCTTTGAGAGTTCTTCCTTCTCACCATATCTGTTCAGCACGGACATGTAGGACAGGAATCCCGGCCGGACTTGTCCCTTAGGCTTATATGCAGGATCGTTTTTCTTAAGTTCCTTCAGCACGTCGTCATACAGGATGCTTGTTGACGCGTCAAAGTCCTTTGCGAACCTGCTGCAGAAATCGGCGATCTCCTTAGCCTCTTCAGGAGTCACGGCTTTTACGACGCCGTTGTTCTTAAGCTCGTCATACAGCGTAACGGCCACTTCCTCCCTGATGCCCTTTGCGGCACGGTCCGCATGGGCCGCCACCTTGGAGAATCCGGACTGATGCATGAACGGTATCCTGCCGATGCATTTATCCAGCAGGCTGAAGCTGGCTTCGGACACCTTGTGCACCGCGCCGCCGGCATTGATGTCAATGCTCTTGTCTACGTCGATCGAATTGATCAGCATATCCACCGACCCGGAGTCTATCTTATGCCAATCCGCATAATCGATGGCAGCCATGCGGACGTCCTTTGCCGCCTGGGCAACGGCGCTTGCAAAAGCTCCCGAGCAGTTGGCTCCGTAATATGCCTCATATTTAGCCAGGAGTGCCTTGTCCTTGACGTAATTCGGGAATTCCGTGGTGGAGCCTCCGAGGTTTGCACCTATCTTCTCGATCCTCTGCCTGTAAGCCGCGTTTCTAAAGGATTCCGCAGGGTCACGCGCGTCCAGGCGGGAGAAATCATATCCCATGACTTCCTCTGCCACGGACTTATACAATTCCTCCTTCTCCTTATCCGTGCCGGTCTGCATCACGTCTATGACCTTTATGACCTCATCCGCGGACCTGCCGGTCAGGTAGGGCGTAAGGGTACGTCCGAAGCTGCCGAATTTGGCCCGACCGGTTTGTCTGGCATGGGCGCAGGCAATGGCCGTAAGCTTTGTTCCATATATGCTCTGCATATAGGTTTCGGTATTACGTAAGTATTCGTTAACGTAGGCGTTTTTTTGATAATTTACTTTGCGTTTCTCAAGCTCCTCATCAGGGACGTCTCCGGGAATGAGTCCTTCCTCTCCCTGCACCGGATGGGTAAGGCCGTACATGAGACGTATGGTCTTCTCCCGGTCCTTGTGCTCCTGCTTATAGCGTCTGGTCATGGACTTTAAGTACTTCTTAAGGTCTCCGCCGATCCTCGGGGGCTCATGCCTTTCGGTTAGATCGGTTTCGCTTTTAATGCCGCTGAACACTTCATTCTCAAATTCCTTATAAGTCCTGCCGTTTATCAGATCATCAGGATTATCCAGGACCTTCTTCTGTACGTCGGCTACCATCCTCTCCGCCATGGTGAAGGCTTCTATCTTGGCACGGAGTTCAATGAGCGCGTCGTCGGCAGGTGCAAGTCCGCGCTGAACGGCCACGAACAGCAGGTGCTCCACGTCATGCACCTGCTCGAAGGCATACTCATTCTCGTCATAATGTTCGGCGATGTCCTTCAGGCTGCCAAAATGCAGGTTTTCGATCTTTAAGTCCCTAAACCTGCCCAGGGCCTCCTTCAGCAGCTTAGGCGTAAAGCGGGCGTCATAATCCTTGTCAAGGAATCGCCTGTTTCCGGCAAACTGAAGCGCCTTATCCGAGAGCCTGTCAATGATCCCGCGCTTTTCTTCTTTTGTAGCCAGGATCTCAGCCATTCTTTTGCCCTGCTGCTCCGCATGCTTTTTGGCGGAATCCATGCCCTTGTGCCTTACGAAATGCAGGGATCTGATGATGGAAACACCGGTAAGATAGTCCTTGAGGACCGCATTATCCGTCTTGTCAAGGAGATTCTTGATTTCCTCGTCGGTATATGAAATATCATCCCTGGCCATATACTGGTAATAGGGATTCTTCATAAGACCCTTCTGGGCATCCAGATACTCCTTAACCTCCGCGAAGGTGGCGATCCTGGTCTGAAGCGCCGCCATATCCTCATCTTCAGGCATGTATCCCAATTCAACTGCCTCGTCGATCCAGTGCTTCATGTAGTCGGCGGCTTCACAGAGGGAGTAATTCGCTGCCAGATTTTTGACAAATTCTTCATCACTGCCCATATCAAAGGGCTTATCCCTGAGCTCTTTAAATTTCGCGATCTTCCCGATGAAGACCTCCCTGGTCAGATGCGCATACTTACGCTCTGCTTCCACATGAGCTGCCTCATATTCCATGATACCCTGGGCGTTTTTCTTACGCTCAAGCGCCTTCTCGGCTCGCTTTTTGATATCGGATTCCGACAGATTCTCATAATAATTTCTGTTGATATTCTGATACTGGGATTTCGAGAAATGCTTAAGCTCCTCCGCCTTCAGAGACGTATGCATATCCTTTATGACAGCCTTTGCGTCATTAAGCTCTTTCTTTGCATCAGCCGCTTTTTCCTTTTTGGTCTTCTTCTTAGGCATAAGAACCGGAACCTTGCCGGCTTTCTCCTTCAGCTCTGCGGTATTGACGGTCTTCTGCGCCTTCTTCTGTCCGGATTCCTTCAGATCTTTTTTCTTTTCGGATTCCAGGTTCTTTCCCAGATCCATCGCCAGATCTTTGGACGAACGGATCTTCTTAATGTCCTGGGCTTCGCCGGTCGGAGCATTTTGGGGGATATTCCGGACGGTATGTGACTTTTTGATCTCTTCTTTGTTCCAATCCATAATTATTCTCCTATACTATATAAGATTAAGCATGATCCCGTGTTTTCTTCCCGGGATGCGGTATTCTTCACTGTCTGCGCCGGTGAGTTTCTCTATTATTTCAACGGCCTTATCCGTCCGGTCGGTAAAAGTTATATACCCCTCTGTCCTGTTATCCTCCAGTATCACATCATATACCGCGCAAAGTGTGGAGGCGAGCAGCTGGAAAGATCCGTCGGAAGCCATATAAGCCACATCAAGATCCCCTTCGTTTCGCTCCCTTATCAGGATACAGCATGAGATATTACCATCCTCGTCCACAGCGGAAAAGCTGTACCTCAGGGATATCCCGGTAAGATATGTCGGATCCATGCCGTATCTCTGCACGAATTCGACGGTCTTTTTGCCTATATCTCCGTCAGAAAGCGGATGTATCCTTTTTTCGTACCTGTCGTTTTCGGCCAGCTCTTCGATCACGGCTCCGTATACGAGATCTGCGATGGGGACTTTGTAGATGCCGGGATCACTTCCCACAAGAAATCCGTAATCCGTCAGAAAATCATCAAGCCCCCCGGCTCTGTCTTCAAAGTCTATCTCAATACCTTCAATCTCAGTATGCTTCAGGATCGATGTCAGAACATCCATCATCGCCGTCGCCGCACCCTGTTCGCGCACATCGGGATCGGTATATAACCACCTTATCAGGGCCAGGGATTCGAAGGCTTCCACCGCCAGAGCCGCGCAGGCCTCATCATCGTCACTGATGGCTCCCAAAAGAAGGTGGTCTTCACTGTAAAGCAGCTCCTCGGGAATAAGCTCTTCAAAAAATTCTCTGTTTTTTTCGGTAATTCTGGTTACTTTCATACAAAACTCCTCATCTGTCTCTGAAAACCACCCAGTTATGTGACCAGGGCACAGGCAGTCCGAATAATGTCACAACCCTCCCCGAGGGTCTCCTGTACCATGAATAATTCCATCCTGCTCCCATATCCATATACACAGCATTGGTTACACCAAGCCTGTGCAGTTCATCCATAAATTCATTAAAATGCAGCATCTTGACCGAATCGATGATGCACAGATGTCCGTTAAGCTCCGCAAGCGTCCTGTAGCAGCGCGACCGCGGTCTGTCAAAATTCATGACCGTCTCTCCGTCCCTGATCAGGCCGAACTGCATAAAACCGCTTCCTCCCGCATCGGCCGCTCTCTTTACTGCCGCAGAGGGATCATCAAATTCAAAAGAAAACTCTCCGTCCGCAAAAGTAAAAGCCGCAAAAGAATCCTTGTTATAAGGACTTAAGTACAGATCTCCATTGACCGCATGATCTCCCTCCACATTTTCCTGCGTAAATCCGAGACTCACCGTATGCTGAAACGCTGCTCCGCTGCACCACACGATCGAATCATCGGATTTGGAAGGACGCCTGTCACATACCAGCTCAACCTCAGAATAACCCGGAAAGAAAACATATACGGTGCCGGTGTTATAGATCACGGTCTCCTCCCCCGGCAGGATCTCTTCCGCTGCCATTGCAGATGCGTCGATACTCTCGGGGATATTAATATGATATTGTGAAATGAGCCCCATAAAGATAAATACGAAGGAAGGTATCACAAGAAAAGAAGATGCGTAAAAAATCCTGTACAGCACCTTAAGAGGCCCGAAAGTAAGCTTTTCGGGGCCCCAGAGATACAGGTTAAGCGCAACAAACTGGAGTATCGCAAGTGAAAGATATACGGCATGCAATATGTTTAACCACATCTGAGCGACAAAAAAGGCCGTATACGCCCACAGCGACAGAAGCGCCATTGCCATAAGCCATATTCCGAAAAGGCGTTCTTTCATACTCATTGCTCTTTTTCCTTTTTGCGCTTGGACATCATAAGCTCCTGACGCAGCAGTTTGAATGAGTCAAACTGGGACTCTATGCTGACCGTCAGCAACAAAACAGCCATGTCCGTCAGGTACTGCAGAGCGTTTTTCCACAGGATCGACGGTGAAAACCCAAGCCGGCTGTTGGCAGCAAGAAGCATGATGTACACACCGAATTTAAATATGATCGCCACACGGTTAAAGATGACATTCTGGGGAGTACCGTGCAATCCGTAACAGATGTGAAAGTGGTTGATAGTGATAACGATGGTCATGAGAAAGGACATGCCCGCAGCCGCAAGGTAAAGACTTCCCTGTACTCCGGCCACCAGATATATATCAAAATCCTGCTCGCCCCACAGTCTGTCAAGGACAAAGTAGGCTTCCTGATACATAAGACTGAAAAGAACTCCGCCCATCAGCCCCTTTGCCACATCCCAGTTATAGTGCCTGAAAGCGAAAAACATGCTGACAGCCGTTATCATCTTGATCAGTATCTCGAAGGTTGAAAAGATATTGGCTTCGCTGCGAAAAAAGATCAGCAGAATAAGACTGGTGACAACGGCAAAAATACATGCCGCCGCCATCAGGTACTCATTTAGAAATATTGATTCGCGTTCTTCTGTGGAGGATATCATAATACCAATAAAGCAAACAATTGCTAATATCGTTTATGATACAACGATACCGACCATCGGTCAATCGATCTGCTGAGACTGCTGTTCCAGCTGATTCAGTTCCCTTTTTACTCTTGCTACGATCTCGGTGATCATAGAGGCTCCGGCAGAAATCTCCTCCGAGGAGGCGGCCAGATTCTGTGTACGGGTATTGACTCCCGAAACCACATTCAGCAGATTCTTTGTATCTTCGACAATCCTTTCTATGGAGTTTCGTATCTGCAGATTGCTCTGACTGCTCTCATTGGCGGTTTCTCTTGAATTGGTCGCAAGTGAATTGATCTCACCGGCAACAACGGCAAAGCCTCTGCCGGCCTCGCCTGCACGTGCGGCTTCGATACTGGCGTTCAATGCCAGCAGATTGGTCTGCGACGCTATATCAACGACCTTGTTGTTATTGGCTTCAAGCTCCTGAAGAGCCGCCATTATTCCGTGCATAGACTCATCCAGTGAGCGGCAGAACTCTTCCACATTACTTACATCTGCGGAGATCTCCGAACTCTCCTCGGCGTTGGCGGTGTTGCCGCTGACCATTCCGTCTATGGATTCCTGCAGTCCCTCAAAATGCTTATTGACCTCGGCTATGGTATCCGACAGACTGACTCTCTGTGCATCCAGGGCAGCTCTCTCTCTTTCCACAAGTTCCTGGGCTTCAACCTTTTCCGACTCTACAAGTCCTTTAAGGTAATGTACACAGTTTTCCCTGTGATTAAAGCCGTTATAGATAGCGGTCGCCATATCGCGGCATGTATCATATCCGCAGCAGGAACAGTTGATCCTGCGCGATTCCGGTGTCAGCTTGTTCATATCCGTAAATATCGCTTCAAGCTCTCTGTCGCCGGGTCTGTTTATCCTGCAATTGGCGGATCTGTCCGTATAATGTCTGAGATAGTCGTTCAGGTTGAGTTTTTCAAACTGTTTGTTTAAAGCCTCGAGGCGCTTTTCGGGAGTGAGTCTCGAGGCCCAGGCTCCTTTGTCCTTCCTGTTTTTCTTCTTAACGCTCTCACGAATGTTCAGGATATTGTAGAGCGTATCATCAGTCGAAGCGACCTCATCATTCGTACCGGTACCGTACAGACATCCGTCTTCGCAGTTAAGTGCATCGATAAAGAGGAAAGGAGTCTTTTTGCCCTTGATCCGGTCCTTATTCTTCTCCAGGAAATGATACATTCTCTTTTCGCCCTCGATCTGGCGGATGAACACGCTCTCGCCGAGCAGCCAGTACACATTCTCCTTGAGTCCGCCGGGAGTGGGATAGATCGATCCGAGTCCGTATTCTATTTCATCGGAACAGGGCTCACCGCTGATCTTATTCTCCTTTACGTATCTCATCAGATGATCGAAGGTAACGTTGTAGTTTACCAGTCCCTTGTTATTAGGGTCATCTATCTCCATCTTCTTGGCTATGCAGGGACTGATGAATGCAAGCTTGTCCCTGATCCCGAGCTCCTTACGCGCATAAACCGCTGCACACATCAGGGGGCTCTGTACCGGAAAAAGCATAGGGATAAGCTCCGGAAGATAACGCTCGATATAGCCCACCACCGCGGGACAGGGCTGTGAGATACCTCCCAGATAATTGTGTGTCTGGATATATTTGATATAGCCCCAGGTCGTGATATCGGCTCCGAACGAAACACTGATGAAGCGCTTCACGCCGAGCTTCTTAAGCCCTCCGAGGACTCTCTCATATTCACGGGGATAATTGGCCTTGAACGCAGGGGCGATCAGCACTGATACGGCTTCACCCTTTTTGAGATCCGAGAAGAATCTTTCTGTGTCATCCCTGAACTCCCTTGCACCGTGTTCGCAGGCATCCATGCATGCACCGCATGCGATACACCTGTCACCGTCAACATGTATACGGGATACTCCGCTTCCGTCCGGCGTATCCGATACGCACGCTCCCATACAGCTGCAGGCGTTTATACACTTGTTGCAGCCAACGCAATTGTCATTGGTAAACACTAATGATTCATTCATTTTCAAGCTCCTCCTTAAGATGCATTAATTGCACACGGTATGTGTCCGTAAAAAGACTCCCAAGAGCAGCAGGCCCTTGAGAGCTTCCTGTTAGCAAAATGATTTAGAAATTCAGTGAAATGCCGGATTGATCGATCTGTCAAAAAATATCAGCCGATCCTTAGGCTGTTCCGTCAGCCGGCATATACCACCTTCGACGATATACCGTCCAGCATTCCTATCCTGCCCGATAACGAACTTATCACATCCTGAGATGCTTCTGAGGTCTTCGACCTTCCGCTTCTACTGTTCTTTGACGACCGCTTTTTTGAGAGGGGTCCATATGATGAAGAAATATACGAATCCGATGATCGCGGTCACAAACTGCGTAACGGAAAATGTCATCCGGAACACGCCCATCTTGCCTCTCAAAGGACTCTCGGCAGGTATAAATGTCGGCAGAAGCCAAAGCGCTATGGTCAGTCCCATGAATAATCCCTTGGCAAGTGCACAGAGGATCGCTGCAACTATCGAACGCGGGCTGAACAGCGGCCTGCGGTGCGTGATCGCCGGCTGGAAAAACAGTGCGACCATTACAACCAGCACTATATTTCCGCACATGATCAGCGGAATGATTCCCGGAACCGCCTGCATAACGGGACTAGCCGCAATGAGAAAGGCCGTAACGGGCGTGATGACAGACAGTACGATCCCCCAGGTCAGACCAGCCATCATAACCGCCAGTATCAGGCACAGGTTAATGATCGGTCCGGTGATGTAGACACTCAGGTTCTTCAAAAACTGGCTTGCAATACAGATTGCAAGCAGAATAGCCGAAACAGCTATCTGTTTCGTTAACGGTACAGTACTTTTTTCAATTTTCATAGTTCCTCCTTCTTGCTCAGGTACCGACCTCTAACCCCGAAATATCAATTATGGCATACCCGGAAGCGATCCTTTGCAGTCAGCATTTATTTGTCAATCCCGATTACAATGGCCGGAAAAGCGGTTTGTACGGAAGTTCCCGAATGTATTTCCAATCTCCGATACCATTTTTATTTGGGCTTGTCCGAAAACAGATTATATCACGTAATACGCTGTTTTGCTCTCCTTTTTTAGCATTTTTTCATAGTTTTAAGCAAATAAAATTGTTACTTATACCAATAATTTGATATTACTATTTCATTTAGGTATATCGCTGCATTACGCCTCCCGGATGGACGTCACTCAACAACAGCCACGGGATCGAATATGATTTTATGCTGCGATTATGCTTAGCCCGGTCACTCAACGACACTCACGGGTTCGTATCTGATACGGAATTCCGGCATCTGTGTGAGTGTGGCATAGTAATTCTCCGCCCAGTCATCGCTGCCGTCATCAACATTCACGCCATCCGCAGGAGTGGCAAATATCTTAATCTCAAGCTCGGTACCGTCTCCGACCGGATCATCAAAAAATGCAGACATCATATCCACACGCTTCGTTCCGGGAGCCTTATAAAACCAATGACCGTTCAGCTCCATCATAAGTGAAAGCTCAACATCATCGCCTTCAAAAGCGATCTCACAGAACTCGGGGCTGTGGTCAAATCTAATCCTCATAGCGATACCGTCCGCATCCTCGGCTCCGCCCCACCTGAGCCTGATGGGGAAGTCCTTCTCACCGGATGACTTATACTCCGGTGTACAGTAAGGATCATTAAGCAGTTTCCTGTAGTCCTTCATGATCGGCTGCGGGATACCGACGCTGCTGTTGTTTGGATCCTCTATCTCAAGTCCGAGTCTGCCGCGATCCCTGAACTGATAGAAGGTAAAAGCCTCAAACCAGTCAGCTTGATTCTTTTTGATCTTATCAACCAGTCTGAGCACAACCTCTCCCTGATGAAGGGGGCCTGTCACGTCGCCGTCGGCATTCATTTCACTCATAACGAACGGTTTGTCCTGTCCGGTGATCTTTTTCAGTCTTTCCGCCGTATAAAGTGCATGGTCAAAACAGGTCTGCGTGGGTGTAAAGGTGTTGCGCCCGTGGTCGTCCTTTTCCGCTATATCGTAGGGCCATCCGAAATTAAGAGCCAGATAGCGGTCACCGCTCCATACGTCTGCTGCCTTGTAGGCATCAGCGTACTCATCCTCACTGTCAACCTTACCGTCCTTTTCGGTGGCAAATCCGGCACAGAATACCGTCTTAACGTTGGGAGCCTCTTCGTGGATAATGTCCGTAAACCTTACAAAGAAATCGGAGATCTCCTTATGACTGAATCGCTTGTTGTGGGTAAACCAATCCCCCACACACTCATGGTTAATACGCAGTCTCATTCGGCCATAGGGACGAAGCTCTCTGGCAACCCGCCTCAGCGTATCATCATCCAGAGAGCAGTCGATAGTAAGTGTCAATGTCACATCCTGACCGTGGCGCCTGACATCCTTCATGCTTTCGAAAGGCTCTCCGTTCGCACCGTAAGGAAAATAGTCATCATAGGGATAGTCCCATGCGAAATTGACCTCCATATCCTTACATGCTTCGGAAATGCGGGCCGGCCACTCCTTATCCTTAGGATAATAGGTATACATCAGATTAATGTTGCGATGAGGGCGTCCGAGCGTATGCAGGATGTAATCCTGACCGACATACTCACCTCGTTCACTTCCGTCGGAAAGATCAAGGGCCAGCCTGGCCTTGCCCATGTGAATACCGTAAAACTTATTATTTTTTTCCATATTACCTCCATTTATCAAAATCAATACAGCATACAGGATACTCCTGTCTGACCTACCAGTTTTTGTCTGCAAGAACCTCATCTATGGCGGCAAGCTCTTCTGTGGTAAACTCCGGATTATCCAGAGCCCTGACGTCATGGTCTTTATTCATTAGACGGTTTACTCATCATTCAGCACTATTAAAATCATATTCGCTTATTATATTAAAAGCAATTATTTTCTATAAGGGAAAAATCCTGAAAATAAAAAAAACTGATCATCTATCAAAACGATAAATGATCAGTTGAAGTGCCTGGAATCGGAATCGAACCAATGACACGAGGATTTTCAGTCCTC
>JAFUAB010000052.1 GCA_017460885.1 Lachnospiraceae bacterium | reverse complement strand
CTTATTTCTGATCGCATTGTACAGTGCTGTGCGATCTGTGGATTTAACTATTTTGTCAAACCATTCACTGATCTGATTATCGTAGATACATGCTACCTCCTGATTGGGGATACACATAGTCACATAGATATCTCTTCCTGCCTGTCTCTCCGAAACCTTCTTCATATATCCGGTGAAGAACAGGAAATTCCACAGATTATCCTCCGAATCATGGATATCCCCGTAGGTGATGTCTTCGTGGATCCTTTTCTCTATTGTACCGCCGGCTATAAGGTCTTCCAGTTCTCTTTTGACATCTTCATCCGCATTGAATACGAGCTCTTTGATTATGGAGTTGGATGAAGTGTTGGCCCAATAGGGCTTGTTAAGTCTATCCGGGGCCCCCATATGTTCATTGATATATTGTATAACACTCCAGGGATTATAAACCTCCGTTTCGCCAAAAAGGTATCCGTCATACCAATCCTTAACCGCCTCTGTGTTGCATGACAGATCATAGTGTTCGAGTATTGCCTCGGTCTCACTTTGTACAAAACCGAAATACTCGCCATAATCCCTGCTGAGTATTGAATTTACCTGAAGATTATTAAGCCCCGTAAATATGCTCTCTTTGCTTATCCTCAAACATCCTGTGACAACAGCCCTCTCCAGTGCGTCATTTGTTTTGAGCGCTGATTCAAAGAGTGACCGTATGAATCCGACCATCTCATCATAGAAGCCCGTAAAATATGCGTTTTCCAAGGGTACATCATATTCGTCGATGAGGATGATGACGTTTTTGCCATGGTGCTGCTTCAGACAGTCAGACAGTGTTTTAAGAGCAGTAGAGAACAGAGTTACCTCTTTTTTGAACAGTAGATCCCGTTCGTTCTCCGATGTGGCTTTTTGATCATTCTCGTACCATATTGATCTGGCATTATGGAGCCTCTTAAAGTTGCTTCTGTCTTCACTGCTTACCCTGTCAGAATCCATAACGTACCTATGTCTGCCAAATTCTCCGACGATCTCTTCCCTCAGTTTCATAAAGGCACTGTAAAAATCAGGCTGCTTCGCCGATTTCAACGACAGCTTGATCACCGGATACTGCCCGAGCATGGGCATGATATCTTCACACTGCTCTATCTTCATTCCTGAGAAGTATCGTCTGTTATCAACCACATTTCCGTCCCGGTCATACTCCAGTTCGAAGAATGTGCGGATCATGGACAGCGCCAGGGTCTTGCCGAACCGTCTGGGGCGTGTAAAAAGAGTGGTCTTGCCGCCCTTGTCGACCAGATCCCGGATCAGCAGCGTCTTATCGACATAATACATATTCAGGTCCGTGAACTCTTTGTAATTTTCATATCCAATACCAAGCTTCTTCATTGAAAACTTCCTCTTTTGAGTCGACTTAGGATCTGTTACTGAATCAAAAGTCAATTCCGAACGACTCATTACGGTTTGTAAAACATGAATTGCTGCGGATAATGCAGTTTTCCTTTTGCTTCAGATTTTATCAAACCGTCAATTATTAAACAATCCTCATTATTGCTTTTTTCCTTAAAACGCACGATAATGTATGATATTAGGATCAAAGGGTATAAGAGCCGGATATGAGGCAGAATTGATGAAAATAGTATCTGCAATAAGCATTGTGAGCGGAACGGCTGTCGGCAGGATCAGATATATCGGAAAAACTGATTTTGATACGGGTGACAGACAGATAGCCGATACCGTTGCCGAGGCCGGCAGGTTTGAAGAAGCCGGACAGAGGGTCATATCCGATATCCGCAGGATGAGGGAAAGGGCCGAAGACGCCGGAGAGAAAGAGACAGCCGATATCCTTGAGGCACATGAACTTCTGATCTCGGACAGGGGCTTGACAGATGCAGTTCTGGATGAGATCGCGGCAGGTCATTGCGCTGAGTTTTCGGTAGAACAGGCTTTTACGTTCAAAGCGGATATGCTTCGCGCGACCGGTGATGAATATCTGGCTACGCGGGCTGATGACCTGAACGATCTGAAGAATTCCCTGCTGGCAGCCCTGACCGGAGCTGAGGAAAACGCTGTTCTGTGCGGTCCTGAAAAGAACGTCCCGGAGGGATACGGCGGTAAAATCACGGAGAATGATGAGGCTGCATTGTCTTTTACATTCGATCCGGAAAAATATATCATCGCAGCGGTCGATCTGCTTCCGTCCCAGCTGCTTGGGCTTGACCGATCGAGGCTTGCCGGGATAGCATTAAAAGAAGGAAGTCCCGTCAGCCACACCGCTATTATAGCCAGAAGCCTGGGTATACCTATGGTGATCGGGTGTGCCGAAGTGAGCGGAGACTGGGATGGGCATATTGCGATAATCCGCTCCGGATTCCCGGAAGATGCCGGCATCGGTGAAAATGCTGATCACGGAATGTCTTCCCATGAAATCCCGGTACACGCCGCTGACAGCGGCCGGGCATTCATTATCATCGACCCCGATGAGAATCTTCTGTCGGAAACAGCTAAAGCATTGGAAGAAACGGGATCCGGAAGGATGTCGGAAAGAGCCCGCAGGATACAGGATCTGCGAACGATTCTTGGAGGTATTGAAGTCAGAGACAACCCTAACCCTAACCCTAACCCGGATCAGTCCCCCTTTTTATATGATAAAGACAGGATCAGGATATACACCAATATCGCGCTCCCGGACGAGGCTGCGGATGCGGTCGAAGCCCGTGCGGACGGTATAGGTCTTTTTCGAACCGAATTTCTGTATATAGGGCGTGATTCCGCCCCCTCAGAGGAGGAGCAGTTTAACGCATACAGACATGTTCTCGAAAAGCTGGCTCCGCGTCCGGTGATCATCCGTACCTTTGATCTCGGCGCAGATAAGATCGCGGGGTTTTTAAATGGGCCGGCAACACCGGTCAATGCTGCGTTCGGTAAAGATAATGGTGACACAGACGGTGTACATACCGTGAAATACGCAGATTCCGGTATTAACCGTGGATTACGGGGTATAAATCTGGCTCTCAGACATAAGGATCTGTTTAAGACGCAGCTACGGGCACTGATCCGTGCCTCTAAGTACGGTGATCTCGGGATAATGTTTCCGATGATAGCCACTGTCGGTGAACTGCGTGAATGTAAAAGGCTGCTTACGGAGTGCTGCCGGGACATTTCGTTTCGCGTCGGTACGATGATTGAAACTCCGGCGGCAGCGCTTTGCGCGGAGGAGCTGGCTGCCGAATGTGATTTCTTTTCTATAGGGACCAATGATCTGATGCAGTATACCTATGCCGGGGACAGATTGAATTCCGGGAATGTATATGCGGAGCCGGATCTGTGCGCTCTTTTTAAACTGATCGGAATGGCGGCTGAGGCTGCGCATAAAGCGGGGATCCCGGTGGGAGTATGCGGAGAGCTGGCGGCGTCTCCGGAGTATAGCGTTGTTTTTGCGAAACTCGGGATCGATTATCTGAGCGTCTGAGCCGGCATGAAATTATATAAAGTGATGCAATTTACTTGGATCAGTGGGTTTATATAACTCGCTGCAGAGAAGAGTCCCCTGTTTTTTGAAAGGATACAGATGTTCCAAAAAGATTTTATTATACAGAGTCCCCATCATATTGGGAAAACCATAGCGGATATAAAGAAAACCCTGATGTCAGTGCCGCATAAGGACGCGCTTCTTACCATATACGAGAGTGGATTTCCTGCAGTTTCGGTTAAAGGAATGATCGAGTCCCTTAAAGCGATCCTGGGTAACGAAGTCATGATCGCGGGACTGGCGGTTTATGCAGTGGCGGATATTCCGCAGGGAATAGGTCTCAGACTGAATCTGCTGCTGACCGAAAATGCGGATCTTGAGGTGGTTTCGATTCCCTGCTATCCCGGGGATGAGGCAAAGGCATCGGAGGTGCTCAGGGGCAGACTCGCAGCCCATCCTAATGCAAAGGCTGTCCAGCTCCTTGTATGCAATATGGGGTTGAATGTAACTTCCTTTCTGGAAGAGACCATGAGAGACCACTCTGACCTGGAGGTATTTGGAACGCTTGTTTACAGTTCTTCGCCGGAATCGCTTGCGATACACAGATACACAGGGTTCAGGCTTATCAACAATCCCGGTTTTGGTGTCGGATCGTATTATTGCGCCATCGGAGACAGGATCATTGACGATGGCTTTGTGGCAGTGATCTATTCGGGGGAGGATCTGCGTGTACAGGGCAGATATTCACTGGGCTGGAATCCGGTCGGCAGAGCCATGCCGGTTACCATAGGGCCGAGGGCAGGATTTGGAGAGACTACTCTGACCGAGATCGACGGTCTGCCTGCGGTCGAGATATTTAAGGAGTATCTCGGAGTTCCGGCGGATA
This sequence comes from Lachnospiraceae bacterium, assembly GCA_017460885.1. Lineage (GTDB taxonomy): Bacteria > Bacillota > Clostridia > Lachnospirales > Lachnospiraceae > XBB2008. The sequence goes on along the minus strand of JAFUAB010000052.1, from coordinate 52,393 downwards.
AGTATCTGATCAGCAATATCTGTGAGTTCCCTCTGATCATTGAACGGGAAGGGATCAATTTCTGCCTGATCCCGTTTGATTACGGGGATAACGGAGAGATATACTTAAGCAATACAGTGCGCCCCGGCGAAACTGTCAGATTTTCATATGCATCCCACGACAGTGTACTGAGCGCGACCAAGGATTCCTGTGAGGCAACCGCACGGTTCGGACCGCAGGCTTTATATATGGTTCTCTGCGGCAACCGCATCAATTTCCTCAAGGAGGAAGCCAGGCTCGAATGGGACAGCTTCAAGAAGATATGCCCGGATCTGGCGCTCATTCATGGTGGAAGTGAGATATACTATCACAACGGCAGGGGCGGTGTGTTAAACAGTGCTCATCTTGTCATTGCCATGAGGGAGGGAGACGTTCCGGTTTCGTCCGAAAGCGACGCTCCGGTTGATATAGAATGCCTGCATCATCATGACATAATCCCGTTATCGGAGAGAATGGCGGTATTCTTAAGCAAGATGACGGATCAGCTTGTCGGCGCAGCCAGGGAAGCAAGGGCAGCCAGCGAGGCCAAGTCTTCCTTCCTGTCAAATATGTCGCATGAGATCAGAACTCCCATCAATGCCATCATGGGTATGGATGAGATGATCCTACGTGAGAGCAGTGAGACCGGTATCATAGAATACGCCGAGGACATACGTTCAGCCGGCAGTTCGTTGCTTGGCATAATCAATGATATTCTGGATTTCTCCAAGATAGAAGCGGGCAAGATGGATATCATACCCGTGGAATACGAGTTTGCCTCCGTGATAAACGATCTCTATACCATGATCCACAAGCGGGCCGGGGATAAAGGGCTGACGCTGCATGCCGAGGTCGATCCCACGATCCCCACGATCCTTTACGGCGACGAGATCCGGATCAAGCAGGTCATTACCAATATATTGACCAACGCCGTCAAATATACCGAGAAGGGAAGCATAACCCTGACCTTTAAACGTATGGAGTGTCCCGGGGACGATACGTGCCGGGATGGCTACGGAGACAGGCATGGCAAGGCCTGCTTTGCCAATCCGGTCAGGATCGCGGTTTCGGTCAGGGATACCGGCATCGGGATCAGGGAGGAGGATCAGAAGCGGCTTTTTGGCGCGTTTGAGCGTGTGGACGAAAAAAGAAACCGTTCGATCGAAGGCACCGGACTCGGACTCAATATCACAAGACAGCTGCTGAACCTTATGGACAGTGAACTCAAGCTTGAGAGTGTATACGGTGAGGGCTCGACCTTTTCGTTCGAGATCGTTCAGGGTATTTCCAGGGATGAGCCCATAGGAGATATGACGGAACGATTCCGCAGACAGAACTCGAATGTTAAGAAATACCATGAGTCCTTTACTGCTCCGGACGCAAAGATACTGTTGGTTGATGATACTAAACTGAATCTGGATGTGGTCATAAACCTGCTCAAGAAGACCCGTATACGGATCGATGCGGTCGAAAGCGGAGCGGAGGCTGTTCAGATGGTGCGTGAGAACGCATATGATGTGATCTTTCTGGATCACAGGATGCCTCAGATGGATGGGATCGAATGTCTGCAGATCATGAAGACGATGGATGATAACAGATGTCCGGATGCACCCGTTATATCTCTGACTGCCAATGCCGTATCCGGTGCCAGGGAGGAATACCTGCAGGCCGGGTTTGCGGACTATCTGACCAAGCCCATAGATCCGGCTAAGCTCGAGGAAATGCTGATACGATATCTTCCGCCCGAAAAGGTTGTAAAGGCCGCTCCCGGGGAAGACAGCAAGGATGCACCCCGAAAGGCACCGCAAGTCATCAGGGGCAGCCGGATCGCACTGATAGATGATGAGAAGATGATACATATGGTAGCCGGAGAGATACTTGGCAGGAACTACAGGTTCGAATCGTATTTTTCCGGGCAGGAGGCGATGGAGCATCTGACGGAGGATCCCGTCGATCTTATCCTTCTGGATGTAAAGATGCCTAAGCAGAACGGCTTTGAGGTATTCGAGCTGCTTAAGCGGGATGAGCGGACTTCGTCCATACCTGTAATTTTCCTGACAGGTGAGGACAGCCGCGAAACGGAGATAAGGGGCTTCAACGTGGGAGCCTGGGATTTTGTGCGCAAGCCCTTTGTTCCGGAGGTTTTGCTCAAGCGTGTGGAGCATACGATAGAGCTTTCGCATCTGCAGAAGGAGCTTGAGCATGAGGTTGCGGTACAGACACTCAGGGCGGATCACCTGTCATACGAGGTGATGATGGCTCTTTCACAGGCGGTAGATGCCAAGGATCACTATACCCAGGGTCATTCCCGCAGGGTAGCGGGGTATTCGGTTGCTCTTGCGGCAAGGATGGGCATGAGTGAGGATGCGCAGGCAGACATCTATGCAATGGGTCTGCTGCATGATGTTGGCAAGATCGGGGTTCACGAGGAGATCATCAACAAGAACGGTAAGCTGACCGATGAAGAATTTGCCCAGATTAAGACGCATACCGTCAAAGGATATGATATATTAAAGATCATAACGGAGATGCCCGGTCTGGCTACGGGAGCGAGATGGCATCACGAGAAATACAATGGTACGGGTTATCCGGACGGTATAGCCGGTGAGGAGATACCGCTGGAGGCGCGTATCATCTGTGTGGCAGATTCATATGATGCAATGACATCCAAGAGATCCTACAGCAATGTCCGTGAACAGACGGCAGTTCGCGCGGAGATAGAGAGATGCGCGGGCACGCAGTTCGATCCGGGTATCGCTAAGGTGATGCTGGAGATGATCGACGAGGATAAGGATTACAAAATGAACGAGCTGGGCTATGCGGAGAGCCGCGTCAGCGCATTTGCGGAAAAGCTCGTTGCCAGGAACTCCGGTAAGATCAGACATATGCAATCGTCCCTGACGGCAGATGCCGGAAATACGGCAGTCCCGGATATGTCGGATGAAGCAGATGAGCCCGAGGTATCGATCCCCGACTGGCTGACTTCGGCAGAAGGCATAGATGTCGATACCGGTATCGCAAACTGCGGCTCGGCAGGAGGCTTTATGTCAGTGCTTCAGACCTTTGCATCCACTGTTAGGGAAAAGGCAGACGAGATACAGAGGTATTATGATGAGGAGGACTGGAAAGATTATACGGTCAAGGTTCATGCTCTTAAGTCATCCGCACGTATAATCGGGGCAAAGCAGCTTTCGGAGCAGGCGGCGGCACTCGAGGCAGCAGGCGATGCGCTGGATACTGACAGGATACGCAGTGATACCCCCGGATTGCTTGAGCTTTTCAGATCCTATATCGATATTCTGGCTCCGATGAATGACAATGACCGGGATCTTCCTCCGGCATCGGATACACAGATAGCGGATGCTTACGCGGCTGTTTCGGAGTTCGCGGCAAATATGGATTACGACCTCACGCTTATGGTACTTGATTCCATGAAGGAATATTCACTGCCGGATGAAGACAGTGAAAGGTTTAGACGTATACGCACGGCTCTGTCGCAGCTTGACTGGGAGAGCATACGTAAAGAAGTAACATGATATCCTGCGTCTGTGCCGTGGTATTAAGGATATATTTTGGAAATGCCGGATCGATCCGCATTTTCCCGGAAAGGATTTTTTATGAACAGAAAGATACTCATAATCTCGAGTGAGGAGACGTTTTCGGTCAGAGGCCTTGAAATGAAGCTTAAGGGACTTGGTGTGGATACTTCCTTTTCCACCCCGAAGCTTCGCGATGCGGAGGCCAAATGCGCGGATACCACGCTGATCATATTGTATACCGATGAGAGTATAGGCGATTCCGCGGACACACTGGTATATCTCAAGGATCATTGCATCGCCCACGAGGAGAAGGTGATCGTCATCGGTGCGAAGGACGAGATGACCGTAATAGAGCAATATATTCCGGAGAAGTGCATCCTCAGGTTTTATGAGAGACCTTTGGATATGACCGGACTTCTCGATGACGTGGAAGAGTATCTTGCCGAAGCATCCGAATATGAGCGCAAAAAGTGTGTGCTGATCGTAGATGATGATGTTTCGTATATGAGTATGATTCATGACTGGCTGGGAGACAAATACCGGGTATCCATGTGCGCTTCCGGAATGCAGGCGATCACGTGGCTGGCCAGAAACCATGCGGATCTGATACTGCTGGACTATGAGATGCCGGTTACCAGCGGAGCCCAGGTACTTGAGATGATACGCTCGGAGGCGGAGACATCCATGATCCCGGTCATGTTCCTGACGGGTAAGAGCGACCGTGCCAGCATACTGAAGGTCCTGGACTTAAAACCCGCGGACTATCTGCTCAAGACCATAGACAAAGCAGGTCTGCGTGAAAAGGTCGATAATTTCTTCTTAACACAGAAAGGACAGACAAACTAGTGGATCACGGGGACGGTTCTTTTGATCCGATTGGATCACAGGGACGGTTCTGCTGATCCGTTTCCCATGAGTTATATGTACGATTATGAACTGGTCCGCTCCAGGCGGAGGACAATTTCGATAGAGATCGATAAAGAGGGGCGCATCAAAGTACGCGCCCCTTATAATGTGAGCAGCCTTGCCGTTAAACGCTTTGTGGACGAGAAGTCCGAATGGATCGAGCGTAATGTGCTTAAAATGAAGGACAGGATGGCCAAACTCGGGGAAGAGGATGCAGATATTGCGGAAACCTCTACCGATGAGCTCCTCGAGTCGCTGGCAGAGGACGCCAGACGTGTCATTCCCCACAGAGTTGCGTATTATGCTAAAATAGTCGGAGTTGACTACGGGAGGATCACGATCCGTCATCAGCGTACCAGATGGGGCAGCTGTTCTTTCAAAGGTAATCTAAACTTCAACTGTTATCTGATGAGGGCACCGGAGGAGATCCTGGACTATGTTATAGTACATGAATTATGCCATCGCCTGGAGATGAATCACTCCGAGCGTTTCTGGAAAGAGGTGGCCCGTGTCATGCCCGATTACAAGGAGAGACGTAAGTGGCTCAGGGTTCACGGAGATGAACTGATGAAAAGGAGGTTTGATTATGGACAGTAAAGAGATTTACCAGGATTCATCCGGAAAGGGAAAGAAGATCGGAAGGATCATTTCCTTTATCCTGATCACCGTGATCGCACTCATGGTCGTCGGAAGCTGTTTCTACAGCATCAATGAACAGACCAACGGAGTGGTAACGCAGTTCGGACGTGTAATGACCGTCAACACCGCGGGATTCTACTTCAAGGCACCGTGGCAGTCGGTCAAAAAGGTGGATGTGACGACACACGGAACCAGTATCGGATATACCATCGAAAATGATACGCAGAAGGGTTCTTATCCCGTGGATGAGGAAAACGCGATCATGATCACATCTGATTTTAACCTTCTGAATATCGACTTTTATATTGAATACAGGGTTTCCGATCCGGTCGCCTATCTGTATAATGCGGAGGATCCGGAGGGGATACTTAAAAACATCGCAATGGCCAACATAAGAAATGTTGTTTCCAATTATACCGTTGACGAGGCCATGACAACGGGCAAAAGTCAGATCCAGTCGGATATCAAAAGGGATATCATCGATTCACTGGATCGCAACAACATTGGGCTTTCACTGGTGAATATCACTATCCAGGATTCGAGGCCGCCGGTAGAGTCGGTAGTGTCAGCCTTTAAGGCAGTGGAAACGGCTAAGCAGGGGGCAGATACGGCCATGAACCAGGCACTTCAGTACAAGAACCAGCAGATCCCCTCGGCAGAGGCCGATGCCGATGCGATAGTTCAGAAGGCCAACGCGTACAAGGAATCAAGGATCGCCGAGGCCGAAGGACAGGTTGCCCGATTCAACGATATGTATGAAGAATACAAAAAATATCCTCTGGTAACCAAAAAGCGTCTGTTCTATGAGAAGATGGAGGAGATACTTCCTGGAATGAAGGTTGTCATCACTGATGGAGATACGCAGACCATGATGCCGCTGGAGAGCTTTACGGCTCCTTCCGATACGACATCCGGCATGGGTATTACCGAGACATTAACGGATGAGGAATCTGCAGAGTGATCGCGGCACTGTCCCGAGCTGAAACGGAGCAAAACAGCGTTTGACCCTGACATCATAGTATCGATCCCATAGAAGGAGAAAACCATGAAAGGAATAAAGAGAACAATAATCATAGCGATAGTTGCCATAGCTGCACTGATAGTGATAATGGGCTCGGCCTATACGGTCAGACCCAATCAGGCAGTCATCATCACCAGATTCGGGAAGGTTGCAAGGGTAACCACAGCCACGGGGCTGCATCTTCATGCCCCGTTCATAGATAATGAGACCTACGTTTATACCGGCGATTACCTGTATGATATCCCGACATCGGATGTCATCACATCCGACAAAAAATCAATGATCGCGGACGATTATCTGATCTGGTCGGTAAACGATCCGGTCAAGTATTATCAGACGCTGGGAGCAGTCCGCGGCAGAGCTGAGGAGCGTATAGAGGCGGCTGTTTTTAACGCAACCAAAAATATAATTTCCTCAATGACCCAGGATGCGATAATCGCTGCCAGAGGCAGTACGCTGACCAACATGATCACAGAGGAATCCAATTCCGATATCTCCCAGTACGGAGTAGTGATCACCATTGCGGAGATCAAGGCGCTGGACCTGCCTGATGACAACAAGGAAGCCGTATACGAGCGTATGATCTCCGAGAGAAACAATATTGCCGCAGGCTATACAGCACAGGGTCAGTCGGATGCGAGAAAGATCCGCAATGATACTGATCGTCAGGTTTCGGTCATCAAGGCGAATGCCGAAAAGGAAGCTGCCAAGCTGGAGGCCGAAGGTGAGGCCGAGTACATGAGGATACTTTCGGCAGCATACAATGATGCAAACAAGGCCGATTTTTACAATTACCTGAGAAGTCTGGATGCGCTGGATTCCATGACCGGCGGCAGCAAGACGCTGATCCTGGATAAGGAGTCGGAGCTTGCAAGGATCCTTTACGGAACGTCCGACAACGGAGCAAACGGTGCCGGCAATGCTGTCGTCACACCGGCCGATAACGGGCAGTGATCCCCCGCGGTATACAAAAATCGAAATAAATGATAAAATCGGGCGTGGAAATACATCCATGTATTTCCGGACACGCCCGGTCCCATCCATGGTACCTGTGGGCGTGGAAATACATCCATGTATTTCCGGACACGCCCGGTCCCATCCATGGTACCTGTGGGCGTGGAAATACATCAATAAGGAGTTAATCATGAGAGAAAGCGGTATTTTATTTCCTATATTTTCAATCCCATCCAAATTCGGTATAGGATGCTTTTCCAAAGAGGCTTATGAGTTTGTGGATTTTCTGTATGGTGCGGCAGTGGGTTATTGGCAGATCCTGCCTGTGGGACCCACCGGTTACGGCAATTCTCCTTACCAGCCGTTTTCCGCTTTTGCGGGCAATCCCTATTTCATATCTCCCGAAGACCTGATCGAGGAGGGATTGTTGACGTGGGATGAGTGCAATGAGTATGACTTCGGCTCCGATGAGCAAAGGGTTGACTACGGTGCAATGTATGAGAATCGCGATAAGCTCCTGAAGAAGGCCTTTGAGCGGTTCACGGAGAAGGCCTCCGATGAGGATAAAAAGGCATACAAAGCCTTTCTCAGGAAGGAAGAGGACTGGCTTGTTGACTATGCACTTTTTACCGCGATAAAGGCCTCACGGGGCGGCGCGAGCTGGCTCACATGGGAGGACGGACTGAAAAAGAGAACCCCGGATGCTCTTAAGAAGATATCGGGGGAGCTTAAGGACGATATAGAGTTTGTATATTTCAAGCAGTATGAATTTGACAAACAGTGGCACAAGCTTCGTAAATATGCAAACGAGAAGAATGTCAAGATCATAGGAGATCTGCCTTTTTACGTATCGCTTGACAGTGCAGACTGCTGGTCGCATCCCGAGGTTTTCCGGATGGATAAAAACCTGGATCCCAAGGTCGTGGCCGGGTGTGCGCCCGATGCCTTTTCCAGAACGGGACAGCTTTGGGGCAATCCGATATATGACTGGGATGCCCAGAAGAAGGCCGGATATGACTGGTGGGTACGTCGCATCCGCCGGAATTATGAGTTTTACGACGTGATCAGGATCGATCATTTCCATGGATTCTGTGAGTATTATGCGGTACCCTACGGCGATGAGACCGCCGAGAACGGCAAGCTGCACAAGGGACCGGGCATGGATCTTTTCAACGCGCTTAAGAAGGAGATCGGCGAGCTGAGGATCATTGCTGAGGATCTGGGGAACAATACACCGGAGAACGAGGCACTGCTTAAGGATTCCGGATTCCCGGGAATGAAGGTGCTGCAGTACGGCTTCACCAGCTGGGACAGCTATTACGTAAATCACAGACATATCAATAACTGTGTGGTATATACCGGTACCCATGACAATACCCCTACCAGGGCATGGGTAGAAGAGATAAATGAGGGAGAGAGGGATTTCTGCCGCAGATATATCAATTCACTGAACAGCGATTACGGTCAGCTGGTGTGGGATATCATCAGGGAAGCGTACAGATCCGTGGCCGATCTGTGCATAATCCCGCTGCAGGATTATCTCTGCCTCGGACGTGAGGCGAGACTCAATACACCGGGAACCTCCGAGGGCAACTGGGAGTGGAGGCTTCGTCCCAATTTCCTGTCAGAGGATCTGAAGAGGAGCATCAGGGGACTCACCGAGCTGTATTCCCGTGTTCCCCGGTAATGACACCCGGGGACGGAGTCAGGGGTTCATTTTGCATCGTCATATGATTCAACGAAAGAATGGACAAGGTATCGTTTTCAAAAAAAATAGGATACATATTTGATAAGCGTCAGAAACGCCAGCTGGTAGGGCTCGGTGTGATGATCTTCATCGGAGGTATGCTTGAAACGCTGGGCGTCAGCGCGATCATACCCGTGGTCAATGCACTCCTGAGTCCCGACAAGATTGCTGCCTATATCGACAAAACGCCTGCGCTCAAAAGGATATTTACCGCGCTGAATATCGATCCGAACGGAGGCCGAGGTATCGCCGTTCCGCTGATCGCCGCACTGATAATCATCTATATCACCAAGAATATTTATCTTTTGTATCTGATCAAAAAACAGAATGTATTTATCGCGACGGCACGCAATGACATGATCTCCCGTGTGATGAGGGAGTTTCTGAACCGCCCGTATGAGGATTATCTGGGTGCGGATATTCCGACTACGTTTCGTATCACGGACTCTGATATTCCCAAGCTGTTCACAATGATGATCGCGCTGCTGAACCTTTCTACGGAGGTTGTGGTTTCCCTGCTCATCATCGTTGTACTGTTCCTGCAGGATTATAAACTTACGTTGTTTATCATGGCAGTGTTCCTGATCATGACTCTGATCGTCACCAGGCTGCTGAAGCCCAGGCTTAACCGTATCGGCGCGGAAAGCCAGTCGGTTTCCTCGCGTATTGCCAAGTGGCGCATCGAGTCCATTTACGGACTCAAGGATGTTAAGGTTCTCGGGCGTGAGGATTTCTTTATACGCAATTATTACGAATCCGGCAAGGTGGGTGCTGACCTGTCGTGTAAATACGCGGTGCTGAATTCAACTCCCAGACTGCTGATAGAAACAGTGTTCATAGTGGCGGTGCTTAGCTATGTTGGTGTATACGTCGTGGTCGGCGGAGATATGGATGCGATGATGACTACCCTTACCACATTCGCAGTGGCAGCGATGAGGGTATTGCCGAGTGTTAACCGTATCAATACATATATGACCGAGATAGCATACAACCAGCCGAGCCTGGATTTTGTCTACGAGAACCTGCAGGAGAGCATGAAACTGGATGCCGAGATGCGCAAGTTCAGGACTTCGGAACGCACCGAGCCAATAACTCTCAACGACAGGATCGAACTCGACCATATCGCTTTTCATTATCCGAACAGCGACCAGATGATCTTTACCGATGCGCATATGACAGTACCCAAGGGTAAATCGGTTGGTATAATGGGAACCTCCGGCGCGGGCAAATCCACCATTGTGGATATCCTGCTCGGACTTCTTCACGCCCAGCAGGGTACGATCACCTGCGACGGTGTGAATATCTTTGACAATTACGAATCGTGGCTGGCCCAGATAGGTTATATTCCCCAGAGCATATATCTGGTAGATGAAAGCATCCGTGACAATATAGCTTTCGGGATCGACGCCGACAGGATAGATGAGGAACGTATCTGGGAGGTACTCAGAGAGGCCCAGCTTGATGAGTTCATAAAGTCTCTTCCCGAGGGCCTTGATACGTTCATAGGAGACCGCGGGGTCAGACTTTCAGGCGGACAGCGTCAGCGTATCGGTATTGCGAGAGCTCTTTATCATAATCCGGAGATCCTTGTGTTTGATGAGGCTACCAGTGCATTGGACAATGAGACCGAGGCTGCGCTTATGGAGGCGATCAACTCCTTCCATGGCAAAAAGACAATGATCATCATCGCCCATCGTCTCAACACGATCGAAAAATGTGATATCATTTATCGTGTTGAAAACGGTCGTATGGTGGAAACGAGGTTGTGACGGATGTCGGGGAATATGCTTGATTATCTTCAGGAATTCGGAGATATCCCTTTTTCACAAAGACATTTCTGTACCGCGGATGCCATCCTTCTGAGTCAGCTTGTTTATTGTAAATTTGACGGGCTTATAATGGGCGATGATCCCGTATATATGAAGGATCTTTTGAACGATCCGGAGCTGGACGGGCTCTTTTCCGATCCCAAATACGAACGTGATAACAAAAATCTCTTTGCCAGGATGACGATGGGACGAAGGTTCTGCGATCTTCGGCTTTCGGAATATGTCAATATCGTGGATAAGGAGACGGAAACCCAGTTTTCGGCGATAACATTTACATTGCCGGAAGATGTATGCTTTGTTGCTTTCCGGGGAACCGACGAAAGTCTGGTGGGCTGGAAAGAGGATATCAATCTTTCGTTTATGGATGAGGTTCCGGGACAGAATTATTCCGTGATGTATCTTGAGGAGGCAGCATCCCGGATAAAGGGGGACTTCTATGTCGGAGGTCATTCCAAGGGTGGTCACCTGGCGATATATTCTTCCATGCATTCGCCCGAACAGCTGCAGAACAGGCTCATCAATATCTACTGTCTGGACGGCCCCGGCTTTATGGAAAAAATGGTTGACCGCGAGGGCTATGGGAGGATCAGGGACAGGATCGTCAAGCTGATACCGCAGTCCTCTCTTATCGGACTGCTGCAGGAAAAGGATAACAACTACAGCGTGGTCAGGAGCAGTACGTGGGGTCTTCACCAGCACAACATGTACACCTGGCAGATCGTAAACGGAGAGCCGGAACCGGATATACTGAGAGACGGATCCAGATTTGCCGCGAATACGATCAACAGCTGGATGCTTCAGCTGGATAAGGAGCATCGCGAGAGATCAGCAGATGTGATCTATCAGGTGCTTAACAGCTGTGAAGTCGATAACCGGGTTGATTTCATGTCCAATTTCACCGGCAATATGGGGCAGGTGCTGACAGCGTTCAGGGAGCTGGATCCCGAGATGGCGGAGCTTTTGAGGGGTCTGATGAATTCTCTGATGGGTGACGCCAAACAGAATCTCAGAACGGAAGTGGAAACCGAGGTTGTGGCACCGGTGCAGGACTGGATAGACAGCCACTTCCCCGACTGGATAGATAAACTAAAAGGAAAGAAGTAAAAATGTACACAATAGAAAGAACCGTGGCCTTCAGCGAGACGGGCCCCGACAACCGTATCAAGATCACCAATCTGCTGGATTACTACCAGGATGTCTGCACGTTTCAATCCGAGGATCTGGGTATCGGAACAAGGTACCTCAGAGAACGCGGGATCGGATGGGTTGCAAGTTCCTGGCAGGTAATAGTGAACCGCTACCCCGAACTTGATGAAAAGATCCGAGTGGGTACCGCACCTTATGAATTTAAAGCTGCGATGGGAATGCGTAATTTCCGTATGGAGACCATGGACGGTGAGGTATTGTCCGTAGCCAATTCCATATGGTCAATGATCAATATCGAGTCCAAGATGCTGATCCGTGCCCCGAAGGAACTGATGGAAACATATACACTCGAGGAAAAGCTTGACATGGATTATGCTCCGCGCAAGATCACCGATCCGACAGAGCTTACCGCTCTTCCTCCGGTGACAGTGCAGTACCATCATCTGGATTCGAACGGACACGTAAACAATGCCCAGTATGTTGCTATCGCCGAGGATCTGTTTCCCGAGATACGTAGAGCCCGGCAGATCCGTGTGGAGTACAGATCAAGCGCCCGGCCGGGCGATCTGATCATGCCTTACATAGCTCACGATGAAGCTGCAGGTACCTGTACGATAGTACTTGCCGATACCGGCAGCAAACCCTATGTTCTGATAGAATGTGTCACCGGAACGGTTCTGTAAACGCGAGGATTGACAGTGAATTTATTACCGGGAAAATCATACAGTTTAACAGTAGTCAAAAAAGTAGATTTCGGCATTTATCTGGCACAGACAAAGGATGCGGAGGCTTCGGAGCGTGTACTCCTGCCCGCAAAACAGGTGCCCGGGGGAACCCGGACCGGAGACATACTTGAGGTCTTTCTTTATCTCGATTCGGGGGATCGTCTCATTGCCACTACACGCACCCCGTATATCCGTCTCGGAGAGGTGGCGCGGCTTCGTGTTTCCCAGATCAACAAAACGGGAGCCTTTCTCGACTGGGGGCTCGAAAAAGATCTGTTTATGCCATATGCCGAGCAGACCTATACGATACATGAGGGAGATGAGGTCCTGGCTGCGATGTATACCGACAAGAGCGGCAGACTCTGCGCAACCATGAATGTTTATCCCTGTCTGAAGACCGGCAGTCCGTATATCATCGGAGACGAGGTACAGGGCAGGGCGTATGAAGACAGTGAGAGATTCGGTATATTTGTAGCCGTTGACGATATTTATCAGGGACTTGTGCCCAGACGTGAATGCTACGGAGATATCAGCCTCGGCCAGGATATCAAAGCCAGAGTCATTCAGGTTCGTGAGGACGGCAAGCTTGATCTGAGCGTGCGCCGCAAAGCTTATGAACAGATCGGCGATGATGCGGATAAGATACTTGAGATCATCAGAAGCTATGACGGCGCGATGCCCTTTACGGATAAAGCGTCGCCTGAGGTTATCAAGCTCCATACCGGCATGAGCAAGAACGAATTTAAACGAGCTGTCGGACATCTTCTCAAGGAAAGACTGATCGTGAAGACCGAAACCGCACTGATCCTTGCCGAAAGACATATGCAGACCGATTAATCAGCGTTTCCACAAAACGTAAATACCGTCGCTGTTTTGTTGAAAATGCAACAATCTTTTGTTATAATGTGTACATTATTGGGGTTGCATTTTTGTGCAAAATTTAGAAGGGGGTATTTATGGTTTCCGGTCAGATACTTCAGAATACGATCGACGGACTAAAGGCTATCGCCCGCGTAGATTTTTGCGTAATGGATACCGAGGGCAATACTTTGTCCACTACCTTGGACAGTCTGGAGAAATGCAAAAAGGCGGCGAACGAATTCGCCTCCAGCTATGCGGATTCCCAGGAAATACAGGGATTTCAGTATTTTAAGGTTTTCGACGAGTCTACACTTGAATACATACTGATAGCCGCAGGAGACGGCGAGGATGTTTATCTTGCCGGTAAAATGGCCGCTTTTCAGCTGCAGAGCCTGCTGACGGCATATAAGGAAAGATTCGATAAGGATAATTTTATCAAGAATCTGCTCCTGGATAACCTGCTGCTTGTGGATATATACAGCCGATCCAAAAAGCTTCATATCCGTACCGACGCCAGGCGGGTTGTTATAATTGTGGAAACGATCGCTGACAAGGACAGCAATACGCTGGAGCTTCTCAGGATGCATATGGGTGCCAGCAGTCTTGATTTTGTGACTGCGGTGGATGAGCACAATGTAATTGTTGTCAAGGATGTATCCGAGTGCGACAGCGATAAGGATATCGACCGGATCACCAAAAATATGGTTGAATACCTCAAATCCGAGGGACAGAAGAATGTCCGTATCGCCTATGGCACGACGGTCGGCGAGATCAAGGAGGTCAGCCGTTCCTATAAGGAAGCCAAGATGGCTATGGACGTCGGCAAGATATTCTTTGATGAGCGCAATGTGATTGCGTATTCCGAGCTGGGGATAGGACGTCTGATCTATCAGCTTCCGATACCTCTTTGCAAAATGTTCATCAAGGAGATTTTTGACGGTCAGAGTCCGGATGACCTGGATGAGGAGACGATCACCACCATCAACAAGTTTTTTGAAAACAGCCTGAATGTGTCGGAGACCTCCAGACAGCTTTTTATACACAGAAATACACTTGTTTACAGGCTGGATAAGCTTCAGAAATCCACTAATCTTGACATCAGGGTGTTCGAGGACGCGATCACCTTCAAGATAGCATTGATGGTGGTAAAATATATGAACTATATGGAGAAGTTTGAGTTCTAAGGGAAGGCAATGCCGATTGATCAGGCATTTCCCTGTAAAAAGAGGATTTAGTTGTGGCAGAGATTAAGAGACGTAAAGTCGCCAAACCATCCCCCTACATTATTGAGATCAATAATGTGACCAAGATTTACCGCGACAGCTCAAATGCAGCCGCGGGAGGGCAGCACGCACTTCACAATGTCAGCATTAAGATAGAACCCGGAGAATTTGTTTTTATCGTAGGTGAAAGCGGTTCCGGCAAATCGACGATGATAAAGCTTCTGATGCGGGAACTGACGGCTACAGAAGGCACCATCAATGTCATGGGTTATGATCTGGGCCATATCAGACACCGCAAGATCCCGAAGTTCAGACGTAATATCGGTATCGTTTTTCAGAATTTCAGGCTGCTGCCCGACAGAAACGTGTATGAGAACGTGGCCTTTGCACAGCGCATAATACAGAAATCCAACAAAGATATCCGCAGAAACGTTCCGGCCGTGCTCGCGAGAGTCGGGCTTGCAGGTAAGTATAAAGCAAAGATCAAGCATCTTTCCGGTGGCGAACAGCAGAGAGTTGCCATTGCCAGGGCGCTTGTCAACAAGCCGTCGATCCTTCTTTGCGACGAGCCCACCGGTAATCTTGATCCCAAGACCACATGGGAGATCATGAAGCTGCTTGAGACCATCAATGAGCAGGGAACTACAGTGATCGTTGTCACACACAACGCCGATATAGTAAACTCTATGCAGAAGAGAGTTATTACACTTGATAAGGGCGTTGTGGTCAGCGACGAAGAGAAAGGAGGGTATATCGATGAAGATTAGTTCATTCTTCTATACGCTCCATCAGGGATTCAAAAACATATTCAGAAACAAGCTGTTTACACTTGCTTCTCTTGCAACCATCGGAGCGTGCCTGTTCCTTTTCGGCATCATGTATTCCATACTGGCCAACTTCCAGTATATTATCAAGAATGCCGAGAACGGAGTCAGTGTTACCGTATTTTTTGATGAGGGTCTCGATCAGGCATCGATAGACAGTATAGGTGATCTGATCAAAAACAGTCCCGAGGTGGATCATGTGGTATATGTTTCCGCCGAGGAAGCGTGGGCCAGCTTCAAAGAGGATTATCTCGGAGAGTACGCAGACGGGTTTACCGAGAATCCACTGGCTGACTCCGAGCATTATGAGATCTATCTCAGCGATGTTTCCAAACAGCAGCAGCTGGTAGATATGCTTACCGGACTTACAGGAGTGCGCAGGGTAAATCAGAGTGAGCTGACCGCGACTACACTGACCGGTATCAACAGGCTGGTGGCTTACATTTCCATTGGAATTATAGTGATACTGCTGGCAGTATCGGTCTTCCTGATCAGCAATACCATTACGATTGGTATCTCTGTCAGACGCGAGGAGATCGAGATCATGAAATATATCGGAGCGACGGACTATTTTGTCAGGGCCCCCTTTGTTGTGGAGGGTATGCTGATCGGTATCATCGGTACGATCATTCCGCTGCTGCTGATCTATTTCCTCTATGATGTAGTTATCAGGTTCATCCAGGAAAGATTTTCGGTGCTTTCACAGCTCCTCACTTTCCTGTCGGTAAATGAGATTTTCCGCATACTTGTGCCGGTATCGTTTCTGATCGGTCTCGGTATCGGTTTTGTAGGAAGTATCGTAACGGTGCGCAAGCATCTCAGAGTTTGATATGTCGTTCAGGTATGGATCATTTGCCCGGATAAGTAAGCTCCGGGCAATTTCATATATTCTGGTTCTCACACTGGCACTGCCGGTGTTCTTCGGTTTACCCCTTCCAGCGTATGCCACGCCCACCAATGCCAGCATACAGGCCAAGCAAAGTGAGGTGGCAAAGGATAAGGAGCAGGTCAACAGTCTCAAAAACGGTCTTTCCGATGTAAAGAAGATAAAGCAGCAGCTGGAGTCTCAGAAAAGTGATCTGAATGCTTATATTGCGCAATTGGATGCCCAGCTTACCGATATGGCCGAAAAGATCGCCGAACTGAATGAGCTTATTACAACCAAGGAGGCTGAAATAGTGCAGGCTACCGACGATCTTGCCGAAGCCGAGCGTATCCAGAAGGAGCAGTATGAGGCGATGAAAAAACGCATCAAGTTCATGTACGAATCCGGTGATTCGATGTACATGGATATGCTCGTTGGAGACGGCAGCTTTTCCGATAAGATCAGTAAAGCAGATTATATAGAGATGTTATCTGCATATGACCGCCGCAAGCTGGATGAATATGTGGAAACCACCGAATACGTTGCCGCCTGTAAGGCTGCGCTCGAATCCGAGAAGGAAGTGCTTGATGCAGCCAAAGAGACGGTTGAAGAAGAACAGAAAAATGTAAATGAACTGATGGATGCGAAGACGGAGCAGGTAAATTCCGTATCCGCCGAGATCGCAGATAAGGAAGCCCAGATCAAGGAATACGAGAACAGTATAGCCGAGCAGAATGCCGCCATCGCAGCTCTGGAAAAGGCCATAGCGGCCGAGATCGCGGCGTTGGAGGAAGCAAACAGGCGTCAGTATAACGGAGGAGTTTTTGCCTGGCCGTGTCCGTCTTATACCAGGATTTCGGATGATTATGGCAATCGTGTGCATCCCATACTCGGGGTTGAGAAATTCCACAACGGGATCGATCTGGCAGCGCCATACGGATCATCGATACTGGCAGCTTATGACGGCGATGTTGTTGCGGCCGATTATTCATCCTCCATGGGAAATTATGTGATGATAAGTCACGGCAGCGGCATCTATACTATCTATATGCACGCCTCCAGTCTGAAGGTTTCCAAGGGACAGAGCGTAAGCAAAGGACAGGTAATAGCCGCAGTGGGTTCCACCGGACGTTCAACCGGTAATCACCTGCATTTCTCGGTCCGCAAGGACGGTAACTACGTCAGTCCGTGGGGCTACCTGAAGTAAAATGACACTCGGGGACGGAGTCAGTGGTTCATTTTGACCCAACATGCCGGACGAAGGGATTACAATGGAAGAAAACAGAACAAAGCACAGATTCGGCGCCGGCTTTATTGCCGGCCTTTGCATCGGTCTTACCGTTGCAGTAATAGTGGGCGCAATCTTTTCAATGAGACTCAGGGACTATAATGATCCTACAGGGGCGCTTGATGCGGCTGCCGCGCAGAAGCTGTCGCTCATATCGAGTATCATCGATAAGAACTTCTACAATTATACGGAAGATGAGCTTACGGTTGAGGACAAGCGTGACGGCATGTATCGCGGCCTTATGGATTCGCTGGGTGACAGATACGCTGATTACTTTACAGCGGAGGAACTGCGGGAACTGATGATCGATAACGAAGGGGTATATTTCGGAATAGGAGCATATATCTCTTTTGATGAAGAGCTCAATTATCCTTATCTGACCGGTATTATGGAGGGAACTCCGGCTGAAAAAGCGGGACTGCGCTCCGGGGATGTTCTGGTGGAGATAGACGGAACATCGGCCTACGGAATGACATCATCGGATGCGGCGAGCATTGTCAGGGGAGACGAGGGCACGGTCGTTCACCTCACGATCTACCGTGACGGAGAAGATGATTATCTCGGATTTGACGTTACCAGAGGCAAGGTTGCATCCACAACCGTAGTCAGCGAAATGAAGGAGGATGACATTGCCTATATCCGTATCGTGGAATTTGATCTGACTACGGTTGAACAGTTTACCAAAGCATATACCGAGGTCAGAAACAGCGGTGCCAAAGCCCTGATCCTGGATCTGAGGGGTAATACCGGAGGACTGGTGTACAGTGTTGAGGAGATCGGCAGACAGATCCTTCCGGAGGGAGTGATATATTATAAGGAAAACAGCTCCGGCGAGCGGGAAGAGCACTACTGTGACGGCTCCCATGAGATCGATATCCCGC
Organism: Lachnospiraceae bacterium; assembly: GCA_017460885.1. Lineage (GTDB taxonomy): Bacteria > Bacillota > Clostridia > Lachnospirales > Lachnospiraceae > XBB2008. Next base: position 33,927 of record JAFUAB010000052.1, on the reverse strand, counting down.
TGATAGTCCTGATCAACGGAATGTCTGCCAGCGCTTCGGAGATCCTCAGCGGTGCGATACGGGATTATGGCATCGGTACCCTGCTGGGTACAAAAACATACGGAAAAGGTATCGTACAGAACACGATCAAACTGTCAGACGGTTCGGCAGTCAAAATGACAACGGGAGCTTATTTTTTACCAAAAGGTATCAATATACAGGGTACGGGAATCGAACCCGACATAGAGGTGGAATTTGATCCGGACGCATATTATGATGAGGGATTCGATAATCAGCTGGATGCCGCGATCAAAGAAATTAAGAAGATGATAGGGCAGCAGGGTAATGAATAAAAGAGTGGTGATGATTGAAAAAACCTCGGATTAGTTGTATCATATACTTTGTGTCTTTTTAAGTAAGTTCTTGATGTTTTATTAAGAGAGGAGAATTATCATGTCAGACAACAAAAATGGGTCCGGCGGCTGGCGTACCAACAAATGGGTCCGCGCGGCTATTCCGGCACTGCTTTTGCACTGTAGCATCGGTACCGTGTACTGCTGGTCGCTTTTCAGTCAGGAGATCGCAGACTACATCGGATACAGCAAGGGTGCTACCGAATGGGCATTCAGCTTCGCGATCTTTTTCCTGGGTATGTCCGCCGCTTTCCTCGGCAATGTCGTGGAGAAGGACATACATAAATCATCCCTGATCGCTTCGATCTGCTTCGCGGCAGGTATGATCCTGACCGGCGTGTTCATTATGTACGGCGGTTCTCATCAGCACAGCCCCGTTGCACTGATCGGAATCTACCTGAGTTACGGCTTCATTATGGGCGTTGGTCTGGGTACCGGATACCTGTCACCCGTCAAGACGCTCATGCTCTGGTTCCAGGACCGTAAGGGCCTCGCAACCGGACTTGCCGTTGCAGGCTTCGGTGCAGCCAAGGCCATAGCCAGCCCGATCATGACATCCATGCTGTCGGGACTCGGAGAAGGCGGAATCTGGAAGATGTTCATCATCCTCGGATGCGTATACTTCGTAATGATGTTCGTAGGTCACCTGCTCCTGGCCAAGCCTGCTGACTGGCATGAGCCTCAGGGTAAGGGTGAAAAGCCCGGCATCATGGCTACACTCAAGACACGTCCGATCACCAACTACATCGGAATCTGGCTGATGTTCTACATCAATATCACCTGCGGCCTGGCTCTGATCTCTCAGGAAAAAATGATATTTAAGTGCCTTGGCTTTGCAGCCGCTGCCGGAATCCTGTCGACCATCTCCGCCATATTCAATGCCGGCGGACGTCTCGGATTCTCCGCATGGGCAGATACCATGAAGGACAGGAACACGATCTACAAGCTGATCTTCATCCTGTCGATCGCATTTACCGGACTCGTAATGCTTACTCAGGGCATCAAGACCGGATCGGGCAATATGGCACTGGCCATTCTCGTGCTCGCGCTGGTATATGTCGTTAACGCAGGATACGGCGGAGGCTTCTCCAACGTGCCGACGCTGCTTTCCGACCACTACGGAATGGGCAGTATAAGCGCCATCCACGGCATCACCCTTTCGGCATGGGCCTTTGCAGGCCTTACCGGCAACCAGGTTGCCTCGCTGATCGTTCGCAGGACCGGTGTAGAGGAGACCATCACCTACATGGAAAAGGGCGCCTCGCATACCGCCACCGTTAACCCCACGGGTTATCAGAACGTGCTGATCTTTACGATCATCCTGTACGTCATTGCGCTGTGCGCCTGCCTGTTCCTGGTAAAGCCTACGACTGACAAGAAATAAGAGACTTTTTTTGGAACCATTCCCCTGGCTTATGTCTGGCAGGGGGGTGGTTCTTTCTATTCAAAAAAGCATTGGGGGAAAGAAATATGAAATTTGAAAATGGCTGCTGGATATTTGATGAAGGATATACATGCTTCCCGGCGACGCAGGTATATTTTGTAAAAAAGGAGAACAATGCGCTGCTGCTCACGGTGCCGACGACGCATATCACCGGTAAAGGCGATACTCTCGGAGGTGTGAATCTTACTGTCCGTATATCTTCTCCCGCGGAGGGGATCATGAGACTGCAGACCTGGCATCATACCGGAGCAAGGAAAAAGCTTCCGGAGTTTGAGCTTGAGCTCTCCGATGAGCTTCCTCTGGATGTGGATGAGAATGAAAAAATGCTCACGATCACCAGCGGAAATATCCGGCTTGAGGTGGATAAGTATCCCTTTACGCTCAGATATTACAAATCAAAAGACGGTTCCCGCAATACGGAATGGAAGCCGATCACATCTTCGAAGGGCCGTGATCTGGCCTGTATCAAGAAGGATTACAAGGGCATGGCCTATGACAGGGCAGGGGATACCGCCGATACTTATATGAGAGAAAATCTGTCGATCACTGTTGATGAGCATATTTACGGCTGCGGAGAGAGATTTACAGCCTTTGTCAAGAACGGACAGACCGTCAGGATAGAGCATAAGGATGGCGGAACCTCTACCGACCAGGCATACAAGAACATCCCCTTTTACATTTCCGACAAGGGCTACGGAGTGTTTGTGAACCACCCGGAACCATTTGATTTCGAGATCGGCTCGGACAGCGTCGTTAAGTGTGAATTTGCCGTTGAGGGCGGCTACCTTGACTACTATGTGATCGCCGGTGAGGGTATGAAGGATGTGCTGGTACGCTACACCGACCTGACCGGTAAGCCCTCACTGCCGGCACCGTGGACCTACGGGCTGTGGCTTTCCACATCCTTTACGACCAATTATGACGAAAATACCGTCATGAGTATGATCGACGGAATGCTTGACAGGGGTATCCCGCTTCGGACATTCCATTTCGACTGCTGCTGGATGCGGGATTATCACTGGACGGATTTTACCTGGGATGAAAAGATATTCCCCGATCCCGCCGGCATGCTCAGACGTATCAAGGAGAAGGGTATAAACATCTGCGTATGGATCAACCCGTATATTGCGCAGGGCAACGATATTTTTGATGAAGGCGTGCAAAAGGGTTATTTCGTACGCCGTACAAACGGAGATGTGTGGCAGTGGGATATGTGGCAGCCGGGAATGGCGCTCGTTGACTTTACGAATCCCGAGGCGGTAAGCTGGTATCAGGGCTTTCTTGGAGAGCTGCTTGATATGGGCGTGGATGCCATCAAGACGGATTTCGGCGAGAGGATACCTGTTGATGATGTCGTGTATTACGACGGGTCCGATCCGAAACGCATGCACAATTATTACACATACCTGTACAATAAAACGGTATTTGATATCATGGAGAGCAGGCTCGGCAAAGGTAAGGGTATGCTTTTCGCCAGATCGGCCACCGCAGGCGGACAGAAGTTCCCCGTTCATTGGGGAGGAGACTGCTGGTCGGATTACGAGTCCATGGAGGAAAGCATCCGCGGAGGACTTTCGCTTCAGATGTCAGGCTTCGGATATTGGGCGCATGACATAGGAGGCTTTGAACAGACATCCACCCCTGATGTATATAAAAGATGGGTGGGCTTCGGCCTGCTGTCCTCGCACTCGAGGCTGCACGGATCATCCTCCTACAGAGTGCCGTGGCTCTATGATGAGGAGGCCGTGGATGTGGTAAGATTTTTCACACGGCTGAAGGCAAAGCTGATGCCTTATATCTATAAGACCGCCGTCGAGACCAGCCATACCGGAATACCGACCATGAGAGCCATGATACTGGAGTTTACAGGGGATCGGAATGTTCCGTATATTGACAAGCAGTTTATGCTGGGAGATTCGCTGCTGGTGGCACCGATCTTTAATGACGAATCCAGAGCGGAGTTCTACCTGCCTGAGGGCACCTGGACCGAGTTTTTCACGGAAAAGAAATACGAGGGCGGCAGATGGTATAAGGAGACGAGAGGATATTGTGATATACCGCTCTTTGTTCGCCCGGGTTCCGTCATAGCCATAGGTGCACGTGACGACAGACCGGATTACGATTATGCCGACGGAACTGAATTGCGCGTATACGGACTTGAAGAGGGAGAGACCGCCTCGACTGTTGTTTACGACATGAATAACGAGATTGCACTTACGGCAACATTTACAAAGCGCGGCGGTGAGGTTACCGGTGATGTCAGGACGGATAGGAAGTATACCATCCGGTATGTGGATTAGAATTACAGGAGGAAAATTTAATGACAAACAATTATTTTGATCTGACGGGAAACGTAGCTATCGTAACAGGTGCATCCAGCGGACTTGGTGTGCAGATGGCCAGGGCTCTGGCCAATCAGGGTGCAACGATCGTGTGTATGGCCAGAAGACAGAATCTGATAGATGAGGTAGCTGCGGAGATACATGATACATACGGCGTGGAGGCAGTCGGGATCAGGTGCGATATTACCGATACGGAAAGCGTGGAGTCCGCGATCGATCAGGTTATAGAGAAATACGGACGTATCGATATCCTTATCAATAATGCCGGAACAGGCGCTGTTGCACCCGCCGAGGACATTACGGATGAGCAGTTTGAGAATGAGTTCAATATAGACCTTTTCGGCAGCTTCAAGGTTACAAGGGCAGCAGCCAAAAAGGCTATGATCCCCGCGAAATACGGACGCGTGATCAATATTGCATCGATGTACGGACTGGTAGGAAATAAGGTGGCACCGGCTTCTCCCTATCATGCCGCCAAGGGAGGGGTTGTAAATCTTACAAGGGCTCTTGCGGCAGAGTGGGGCAGATATGGGATCACCGTAAACGCCATTTGCCCCGGCTATTTCTATACTCCTCTGACAAAGGAGACACTGGACAGTGAGTTTTTCCAGGCAAATGCCAGGACTATGATCCCGATGGAAAGATACGGCAATGAAGGCGAACTGGATACCACGGCAATATTCCTGGCCTCGCCGCGGACCACATACGTAACCGGCAGCATTATTCCCGTTGATGGGGGATATACCGCAATGTAAAAGCCCGGCAATGATCCCTTCTCCGGGATGCTCCGTCGGAGCGTCTCGGAGGATGGATCCGGACGGAGGGACTGCAGAGAAACGCTGATTAAAGTCTTTCCCTAACTCTCGTTTTCTTCGGGGTGCATCGCATCCGAGGTGTCCATTTTGGACTGTGCCACGAGCTTGCGCGGAGACATGCTGTATTCTTTTTTGAATGCGCGGTAAAAGCTGGAATAGTCGTCGAAACCGTAGGTATTATAGACCTGTGAAATAGGTTCCCCTCCCATGATCGCATCATGGCAGAGCTGGAGCCTTTTTTTTGCGATGTACTGATGGATGGAAATCCCTATGTTATCTTTAAACACATGGGAAATGTAATATTTGCTCAGGAAAAAGTGATCGGCGATGTTGTCAAGTGAGAGATTTCCGTCGATATTGTGCTCGATATAATCACAGATATTCTGGTAGAGTGCGTCTTTTGTAACCTTGTGGGGTGAAAACTGCTCGCTGGCCAGACGGTTGATGGTCAGGATCAGATCCGCTACGCTGATCTGAAGCTGGGTGTTGCGTCCGAACCGGTTGCCCTTTTCCTCTTCGATTATAAAGAAAAGCTTGGAAAGAACGGAATTAAAGGTGATCCTGTCGGTATGGATGACATGACGGTTCTCGGTAACGGCCTCGTCTATAACATAGCTGTAGTCATGACTGATCCCCAGCAACCTGTTGAACATCGAGGTGCTGACCCAGAGGTCGAACCTTCTGTACGGAATATCAAAATCCTTGACAAAAATGCCATGAGAGGTCTTGGGAGGCACGATCAGGATGTCTCCGTAAGATAGCATGTAATGCTCTTTTTTGACCTGTGCCTCCGCATGACCCTCTATGAAGAAATAAAACTCGTAGTAGGGATGGGAATGAAGTCCCGTCCTTTTGTTCTGGCCGGTGTCCTGATAATAGTACAGCTCAAAATCACCGGCTCCCATATATTGTCTGTCGTCATAGTTGGATGTAAGCTTTTCGCGCATATCCTATATGATCCTCATGAAATCAGTCTTTGACGATTATGTCCTCGTTTTCCTTCTCTGCTGCGAATTTTGACTCATCCAGATTGCTGGGATCCTGTCCGATGTAGGCCGAGATTCCGCCGTCGATATAGATGACCTGACCATTGATGAAGTCGGAGGCAGGTGAAGCAAGGAATACCGCAAGACCCATCAGATCCTCTGTGTGTCCCCAACGCTGTGCGGGAGTCTTGGAACGGATGAATCTGTCGAAGGGATTCATGGATCCGTCCTCGCCTCTGGCTCTAAGGGGAGCTGTCTGGGGAGTGGCTATATAGCCGGGACCGATGGCGTTGCACTGTATATTGTACTGACCGTATTCTGAACAGATATTTCTGGTGAGCATCTTGAGTCCGCCCTTTGCGGCAGCATATGCGGATACGGTCTCGCGTCCGAATTCGCTCATCATTGAACAGGCGTTGATGATCTTGCCGCTCTTCTGCTCCATCATATGAGGCAGGACCGCCTTGGAGCATATGAAAGGACCCGTAAGGTCGATATCGATAACAAGCTGCCAATCCTTGAGTTCCATCTCTACCATTGGAATACGCTTGATGATTCCTGCATTGTTTACCAGGATGTCGATGGGACCGACGTTCTTTTCCACATCTTTAACGAACTGCTGCACCTGATCTTCCCTGGTAACATCACAAAGAGCACCATATGCGTCGATACCGGCTTTTTTGTACTCTTCCATGCCACGCTCATAGTGCTCGGGATTTACATCATTAAATACTACCTTTGCACCGGCCTCTGCGTAAGCCTTTGCATAAGCAAATCCAAGTCCGTAGGAAGCACCGGTCACCCATGCGACCTTACCGTCGAGTCTGAAGCTGTCTAAGATTCCTGACATAATTTTTCCTCCGTTTTTGTTCAAATTGAATAGTTTGAATTAACAACTATGACACATAATAATCATATTTAACTAAAAAGAGCAAAGAAAAATGCAAGTTTAAGCAAATTTTGCAATGTAGGAAACAACTTTATCACTATAATAAATCGCGTAACGGCTTTATAATCCGTTATAGTGGTACAGATTTCAAGGGAAGTCTGGTTAATTTTTAGGAGGGTAAAAATAATGAAAAAGAAATTGCTTGCAATCCTTCTGTCATCTGCAATGGTAGTATCTCTTGCAGCCTGCGGATCCAGTTCCGATTCAGGATCATCCGATACTTCCGCTTCAAGTGGCAGCAGCGATTCAACAACCACAACATCAACAGAAACAGCAGACACTATAGCTGAGTCCGGTTCTTCCGACGCTGCAGCCGAGACTGCATCAGCCGGCAGCTACGAGCTTACCGATCTTTATATTACTGTAGACGGTACTCTTACAGCTAACGTGGACAGCGGTCAGGACGCTTTCATCGAGCAGTGGGAAGCAGCTGTTTCCGAGAAACTCGGTCATCCGATCAAGCTTCACATCAATCAGCCCGAGCATTCCGGATACAAGGATAACGTATCCCAGCTCCTTACCACGGGTCAGCCCGGAGACGGACAGTATCCCGACGCACTCATCATGAGCGCAACCATGTTTAAGCAGTATCAGAACACCGGAATCCTTTGGAACATGGCAGATGCGTATGATAACGCAGAGTTCCAGTCCAGGATCACCCTTCCTTCGATCAATGAGAACATGAAGACGGCATCCGGTGAGCTTTACGGATTCGCGCCTACTTACGGCAACGGCTGCGTTACCTATATCAAGCAGTCATGGCTGGATGCGGCAGGCAAGACCGTAGACGACATCAAGACCTTTGATGACTATTATGCACTTCTTCAGGCCTTCACTCAGGGCGGACAGACCGGCGTTATCGCTGCCGGCTTCGGTAAGCTTGACGAGGCTCCTTACATCAACTACATGCCTGAATTCTGGCAGGGCGCTTATCCGGCAATCTATCAGAACAACGGAACCTGGGTAGACGGTTTCCAGGAGCAGGCTACGATCGATGCACTGACCAGGCTTGCCAAGGGCTATGCTGACGGTGTCATCGATAAGGATACTGAGGAAGCTTCCACCAAGACCGCAAGAGAGAAATGGTTCTCCAATGACCAGACCACTTCAGAAGGCGTATTCACCTACTGGGCAGGTACGTGGCTTCGTACCCTGACCGATAACCTTGACAAGAACGAGGTTGACACAGAACTCGGCGACGACAGGCTCGTACAGCTTCCTCCGATCAAGGAGATCAAGGACACCTGGGGCGGATACCTCAACCGTGAGGCTCCCGTTTGGGTAATCACCGATGACCTTGACGGCGACAACGCTCGTGAACAGGCAATCTTTGACGCACTGCTTGAGACCATGCTTGACGGCGATACCGTTCAGACCCTTTGGACCTATGGCGCAGAGGACGTTCACTGGTCAACCAAAGCTGAGACATTCACGACCAACCCTGATGATCCCGAGAAGAAGAAGGATTATGAGTACGCTGACGGTGAGTTCCATCTTAAGCAGGCTCCCAACGATCCTAACTCCGTATGGAAGAAGAATCACCTGGATCCCGTGCTTGTCATCGCTCCTCTTACAAATGGTTTCGTTGATGACGATCCCCTTATCGAAGAGGGCAACAAGTTCTTCACCGAGAACTGTGTAGATGCTCCTCAGTCACCCTCCAACGAGATGCTGACAGAGGTAGAGGCTGACCTTGTAGTAGACAAGACTACTCTTATGAACGAAGTAGTAGCCGGCAAGAAGACTGCAGAGGATGCCATAGCTGAGTATCAGGAGAAGTGGGGAGACACAGTTTCCGCTATCCTTGAGGAACTCAATTCAGCTGAGTAATATTTGATAATAATAAAACCAGTAAATGTATGGGCGCCCGATTAAGGGTGCCCATACAAGCACTAAAAACGGGGTATGACTTATGGCAAAAAAGCAAACTCAAACTTCAACGGGGCGGGAAATAAATAAAAAACCTCTGAAATTACGTATATGGAACAACAGGGGCTTTTATCTGATGTTTATCCCTGTTCTTATCTATGTTTTGATCGTGTATTACTGGCCTATGCTCGGTATACGCTATTCGTTTTATGATTACACGCTTAAGAAAATTGAATTTGTCGGCATGAAACATTTCCAGAAGATGTTTTCCGAGAAGGACTTCTGGAAAGCCTTTACCAATACACTGGTGCTGTCGATCACCAAGCTGCTGATCACTACGGCGGCATCCGTTATAGTATCGGTGTTCATTAACGAGATGGCCAATCTGTTCGCAAAGAAGGTGCTGCAGACCGTTATCTATCTGCCTCACTTTATGTCATGGACAGTTACGGCAGCCATCTTTACCCTGTTCCTTTCCACTTCTTCCACCGGTTTCGTTAACGAGACATTAAAGAACTGGGGATGGATCAAGGAAAGTATAGACTTCATGCACGAAACGCATCTGTGGCGGCCTGTTTACTATATTGTAAACATCTGGAAGGAGACCGGATGGGGAACCGTAATATTCCTTGCGACGCTGTCCGGGATCAATCCCGAGCTGTATGAGGCTGCGGATATTGACGGTGCCACACGCATGCAGAAGATCTGGTATGTAACGGTTCCCGAGCTTGCCAATACGATCATCATCGTTCTGATCCTTAACCTTGCTAAGGTTCTGAACCTGTTCGAGTCGGTTTTCGTTATGTACAACAACCGTGTATTTGAAGTATCCGATGTTATTTCAACTTACATCTACCGTAAGACCTTTATGACGGCCATCCCCAATTACGGTTATACAACAGCGGTCGGTCTGTTTAAGTCACTCGTAGGCTGCTTCCTCGTTATCGTATGTAACTGGGCTAGCAAGAAAGTACGCGGACGCGGAATACTGTGAGGTGATGTGATATGGCTAAGAGTAAAGATTTCGGTACAGGAAGAAAGAAAAAGACCGGCGTTTTTGACGTCGTAAACTACATAGTATTTATTCTGATCGGCTTGATAATCCTTATACCGATCTGGAAGGTTTTGTCAGACTCCTTCAATGCGGTAGGCGTTTACAAGTTCCAGCTTTTCCCGAATAAATTTACGCTGGATGGCTATAAGGTGATCATGACGACCTCCAAATTGTACAGACCGTTTGTCAACTCGGTTATTACGACGATCCTGGGTACGCTGCTCGGACTGGTAATGTCCACTCTCGGCGGCTACGTACTGGCTCAGGAGGATCTTCCCGGCAGAACCATCATCGCATATTTCCTTCTTTTCACGATGATCTTCTCCGGAGGAATGATCCCCGAATACCTGGTCATGAAGAAGCTCCATCTGGTAAACTCCATGTGGATCCTGGTTGTCAAGCACGGCATGAACGTATATAACCTGGTACTGATGCGTAACTTCTTCGAGGGAATCCCCGGATCGCTGTTTGAGGCAGCCAAGATCGATGGATGTTCTCCGATGGGTATCTTCTTTAAGATCGTGCTTCCGCTGTCAAAGGCAGCCCTTGCTTCCATCGGTCTGATGTTCGCTGTTACTGTCTGGAATGATTATTCAACGGTACAGATCTACATCACAAACCGTGATCAGGTCAACTTCCAGTATATCCTGAGGGTTATGGTCATGGACGGAGATACGCCGGTAACACAATACAGTGTGTCGCAGACGACATTGTACTATGCGGCGATCATCTGTGCGATACTTCCTTTCATGGCTCTGTATCCGTTCCTTCAGAAGTATTTTGTAACGGGTGTAAATGTGGGAGCTGTCAAAGAGTAAAAAAGAAATTCAGCCCCGCGCCAGGCGCGGGGCTTTTTTGTAACAGGAGATTCTATGAGAGTGATATTTTGGGCGGGAGATTCGACGAATACCTGCAACAAGGCAAATAAATATCCGCAGACCGGGATCGCCCAGGCTTTTGACAGATATACGGCTTTTGATGTGGTGGTCTACGATCATGCGATCAACGGGAGAAGTACCAGGAGCTTTATAGATCAGGGCAGACTGGCATTTATATATGACGAGATCAAAGAAGGTGATTTCCTTTTCATCCAGTTTGGACACAATGATGAAAAAGAAACCGATCTGGCCAGGTACACTGATCCGGATACGGATTTTATAGAGAACCTCGGTAAGTTTGTAAATGTTGCCAGAAATAAGGGAGCCATCCCACTGTTCATCACACCGCTTGAACGCAGGGAATTCAAGGATGATCATGTGACCCTTGAGGATTCACAGCACACTCCCTATGTACAAGCGTATCATAAGGCGGCTGAGAGGTTCGGAGTACCGGTTGCGGATCTGTTTAAGGCAAGCCGGGAATTTCTGGAGAAGACAGGTGATGAGCCGTCCAAAAGGTATTATATGCATGTTAAGCCGGGAGAGGCGTTCTGGCTGCCGGAGGGATTGTCTACCGACAATACGCACCTTAAATACGAGGGTGCGATGAAGTTCGGAGAGTTGATCGCACGGGAATTGATCAAACTCGGAGCTCCTTTTTCCACGCTGGTGGATGAGGCTGTACTTCGTGATCTGGATTCCGTGTACGATTCGAATCTTCTGGAAGACGGACTCAGAGAAGAATATAAGCAGTGATGAACGATATGAATTTTCAAAACCCTATATTATTTGCCGATTATTCGGACCCTGATGTTACCAGGGTCGGGGACATGTTCTTTATGACGGCATCCAGCTTTAACTATACTCCGGGGCTGCCGATCCTCAGATCCCGGGATCTGGTGAACTGGACACTGACCGGATATGCGGTCAGGGAGCTTGGTCAGACATTTGATTATCCCAGACATTCCGAAGGAATATGGGCGCCCGCCATCAGATACTACAATGATACCTTTTACATTTATTACGGTATGCCCGACGAAGGGTTGTATGTGGTGAGAGGGCGTTTTCAGACAACCGAGGGCTTTCGAAATCATTGTGTCGATCCCGTGCAAGGTGACGGATCTGAAGACCGTGGATATGAGTTCGATCATGGATGCGACCTGCACATTCCGGGATTCATACCGATTATATGGGACAGACCGGTATGCGTGCTGGAGGGAAGGGGACTTATAGATCCCTGCCCGTTTATAGACGAAGACGGCAGGTTCTGGCTCGTGCATGCATATGCAAAAAGCAGGATCGGTTTCAAGAGCATACTCGGAATGGTTGAGCTTGACGCTCAGGGGATAAAGGCGATATCTCCAGATCACATCATCTTTAACGGTAATCTGGTTTCATTGCCTTCTGACGGAAACCCGGATTCCGGAGAAAGAGGTCCCGGACTACAGGCTTCATCGGATGCCGGCAGGGCAGGAGATGAGAGAGCTTTTAACGGTATGATACACCGGGAGGACTATGTACACAGATTTGCGGGTTCGAAGGCAAAGGAGCCCGACGATAACAATGCACCTGCGATCACGATAGAAGGCCCGAAGGTTTATAAGCGCGACGGATATATTTATATACTTGCTCCCGCGGGCGGTGTCCGTTACGGCTGGCAGCTCGCGCTAAGGTCAAAGAATATCCATGGTCCCTATGAATGCAGAGTTGTGATGAGACAGGGCTCGAGCATAGTCAACGGCCCTCATCAGGGAGGTCTGGTATCCTATAACCGAAGTGACTGGTTCATACATTTCCAGGATCTTGGTCCGTATGGCAGGGTCTGCCATCTGCAGCCGGTGGTCTGGAATGACAGCTGGCCGGTGATCGGAGAGCCTGCCGGTAAAGGCACATGGGGAGAGCCTGTATCGGGCGGGTCAGTCGCAGAGATATCTCAGAATCGGTTCTCAACATATCATGACTATCAATGGCTGGGCAATTATTCCGAAGAATATTTTGCCGTTTTTAACCCGGACGAAAATGTCGTTTCCGAAGATATGTCATATCTTTTCGGCGGCAACAGTCCATATCTGGGAAATCATGGTAAATACAGACTGAAGCTCCAGGCTCTCAACAGTCAGGGAGCGGATCCGGTGCTTTGGAAATGTCCGAACGTGCTGACGCGAAAGCCTGACCGCAGGGAGTTTGAAGTGACTGTAGCATTTAAAGTAAATAAGCTCCAGACCGGTGATCGTATCGGTATCACGTTTATGGGAGGAGAGTACGCCTTTCTGGAGTGTGCAAAGAGGAAGGACGGCGGCCTGGATATCCGTTACGGCACCAGTGAAAGCATAACCGGGACCAAAGATAAAAAGGAAAACCTGAGAGTGATCGAAACGTCCGGAGCCGAAGAGACGGAGTTTATTGTTTCGATGGTCTGTCGCGAAGCCGGAAACGGAGAGAGTGCAAAGGAGTTCACTTCGGTGGAGGATTGCCATCCCGTGGCGAGCTTTAAATACATGACCGGTAAGGCTTTACCTGATGATGTGACAGTCGGGACCGGAGATGCTGCGTTCAGGGATATCGGGGAAGAGTTTAAACCCTCCGATCATACCTGGGTCGGAGCCAGAGTGGGCGTATATGCGGTTTCTAAGGGAGTACGCGGCGGGTATGCCGTGATCGACGCCTATGAGTGGGACGATTTTGGGTCAAAAGAACCATCCCCGTGATCCAAATGGATCAAAAGAACCGTCCCCGTGATCCAACCAAAGAAGATGAATTCAAGTGATATATTATACAAAGCCATAAAAGCCGGCGATCTCGAGACCGTACGCAGCCGGCTTGTCAGGGATCCTGCCATGATCCGCGGAGAGCATCTTTTCGCGGCCGCAGAAGCCGGCCGATCTGATGTGGTGCGTTATCTGGTCGAGTATTCCAGGATCAGTCTGGATGAGAGGGATGAAAACGGACGCGATGTACTTCATTATGCCGCTGTATCCGATGATACCGGACTTTGGGATTATCTGATCGGAAAATGCGGAATGGACCCTTTTCGCGGTGACCGTGAACTGATCACTCCGTGGGAGGTGGCCGTATCGTCCGGCAGCAACAGTATCTGCCGTTATATGACAGAACACTTTGGAAATATAGACGATTACTACAAAAATCCGATACGGACAGGCATGTTCCCGGATCCGTCCGTGGTCAGAGTCGGTGAAGACTATTATATGGTCAACTCGACCTTTATATTTTTTCCCTGTATACCGGTGTCACATTCCAGGGATCTGATCAATTGGGAGATAATCGGCTATGCCATCACCAATCCCGAATGGGCGCACCTCGATGAGCTGGAAGGCGGCAGGGGATACTGGGCGCCTGATATTTCGTATCATGACGGCAGGTATTATATTACCGCAACGATGAGATTCAATGATGATACGGGTTCATTGGGCATTACGCCATACAGGCGGCAGATAGTGGTCTTCTCCGACAGACCGGAGGGACCTTATTCCGAACCGGTGTATATAGAGGAAGACGGCATAGATCCAAGCATTTTTAATGATGACGATGGCAGACGCTATATGCTGTTAAACCGCGGCGCCAGGATACTGGAGCTGGATGAGACCGGTACCAGACAGATCTCCGAGGCGAAGCTGCTGTATTACGGAGACAGAAAACGCGCTCCGGAGGGACCGCATTTATACAAAAAGGACGGTTATTATTATCTGATCCTTGCCGAGGGAGGAACCGGCCCCGGACACATGGTGACGGTTCAGAGATCAAAAACGCTTTTCGGCGATTATGAGCCGAGTCCGTATAATCCGATAATGAGACAGAGCGATCCCACGGCCGCCATTCAGAGATGCGGACACGGCGATCTGGTGGATACTCCCGACGGGCGCTGGTATATGGTTTATCTCTGCGGACGTATGCTGGACGGTAAATACAGTATGCTTGGACGGGAGACGGCACTGGATCCGGTAACCTGGACTGCTGACGGCTGGCCGATCGTCAACGACCTCAGGGGGCCGTCGGTACTGCAAAGAAAGCCGTTTCCCCAAATGGATCACAGGGACGGTTCCGCCCGTCCGGCCGACACTGATCCTAAGCCCGGGGGACTTCCCGCAGGCTTTATGACTCCGAGACCTCACGCTCCGGGTACGATCGTGGCTAAGGTTCATAGAGACGGGGTATATGAGTTTACTCTTTGCCCATCCGCTTCTCCCATGTCCTCCACGGCCTGCAGGAGTATAGTGCTGAGGAGGCAGATCGCATTTAAATGCAGAGTATCGGTTGTCGTCACTGTTCCCGAGTTTTTTGCGGAGGGCATGGAATTCGGACTGACGGGATACTATGATGAAAACACCTATTGTGTCTTCGGGTTGACGAAAAGGAACGGCCGGATCGTCCTGCGTGTCGGTGAACATATAGGAGATGAGGATACGGAATATATTGCGGATGTGACAGAAATAACGGAGCTTCTTACCGCAGGTGAGGCGTTTCCTCTTGAGATGCGTGCAGACGGCTTAAAAAGAGATTTTTACTGTGGAGAAAGACTCATACATACATTACCGGACGTTTATTATCTCTGCGATGAAGGAATAAAAAAGGGCAAACGGTTCACGGGGGCGATGGCAGGTATCTATGCTGTCTGCAGCACCCGGGACGACAACACCCCTCCGGTCAGATTTACGGAATTCGGGTATGCCTGAGGTGTATAAAGTACAGATTGTAGATCATATGAGGAAGTATCATGAAAATGAAGCACAGGGCGGAGCCCGAGATATTTGAGGAGAGCTACCGCCTGCATAAAGGGAATTCCCTGATGACCCTTGTGGGATTTTACAAGGGTTATTACCATAATTTCCTGCTGTCGGTATTCTTTTATATCATCAAGCACAGTCCGGTTTGGGTGCTTCCCATCGCCACAGCCAATATAATCAACTATGTGACCGACCGTGATCCCGGGGCGGCAAAGCTGATCCTGATCAATTCGGGCGTTCTGGTATTTCTGCTTTTGCTCAATATCCCGATGAATTACCTGCATATGCATTTCAGGGCATCGGCGGTCAGGGATGTGGAAGCGGGACTACGCAGCATGCTTGTACAAAAGATCCAGACAATGTCCATTCTTTCCGAAAAGGACATTCAATCGGGCCGGCTTCAGTCGAAGATCATTCGCGACGTTGAAGCTGTGGAAACATTATCGGATCAGATCTTTACAAGCTTTATGAATATCATCATTAATGTGGCCGTGGCGCTTGCCGTAACGATAACCAGGAGCAGGGTTGTTTTTATATTTTTCCTGATGATGGCTCCGTTGGCGGGGGCGCTGGTATATGGTTTCAAGAGACCGATACGGCTTCATAACCAGCGATTCCGTAAAGAGGTTGAAGCGACCAGTGCCCGTGTTTCCGAGATGGTGGAACTGGTACCGGTCACCAGGGCACACGCTCTTGAGGAAGAAGAGATCGCACGAATGAATGAACGCGTGACTCAGATCGCCGAAGAGGGATATCAGCTTGATATCATACAGACCAACTTCGGTGCCGTCAGCTGGGCATGCTTCCAGATCTTTCAGGTGATCTGTCTGGCATTCACGGCGTTCCTGGCATTACGAAGCGTGATCAAAACAGGAGATGTGGTTCTCTATCAGAGCTATTTTACGACGATCGTCGGACAGGTGTCCGGTATGCTGAATCTTCTGCCTACGATCTCAAAAGGACTTGAATCGGTTAGAAGCATCGGAGAGGTGCTGGAGGTCGAGGATATCGAGGACAATTACGGCAAACCCTCGATCGATGAGCTCAGGGGAGAATACCGGTTTGAGCATGTATCTTATACCTATCCAAAAACAGACAAGGTAGTGATCGAGGACCTGAATCTGGAAGTAAAGCAGGGACAGACAGTGGCTTTTGTCGGGGAGTCCGGTGCCGGCAAAACAACAATAATGAATATGCTTATCGGGTTTATGATGCCAACAGGTGGTCGGCTTTTTGTAGACGGCAGACCGATGAATGAGATAAACTTAAGGAGTTACCGGAGATTTCTGGCGGTAGTCCCGCAGTCGACGGCACTCTTTTCCGGGTCTATCAGAGACAATATACTGTACGGAACAAGTGATATCTCCGAAGAAGTCCTGCAGGAGGTAGTAGCGGAATCCGGACTTAAATCCGTGATCGAAAAGCTGCCCGACGGTCTTGAAAGTTCTGTGGGCGAGCACGGAGACAAGCTGAGCGGCGGGCAGAAGCAGCGTATATCCATAGCCAGGGCTTTGATCCGGGATCCCCGGGTGATCATATTGGATGAAGCCACATCCGCTCTGGATGCGATCTCCGAGAGAGAGGTTTCAGGGGCACTGGACAATATGTCCGAGTCCAGAACGACATTCATAGTGGCGCATAAGCTGGCAACAATACGCAAGGCGGATCTGATAGTAGTAATGCAGGACGGACGTGTAGTGGAGCAGGGAACCTATGACGAGCTTATGGCTCTAAAGGGATACTTTTACGAATTGGAAGAAAATATAGTGTAGCAGTAATACTTTCCGTTGTCACTATCGGCGAGGCGCAGGAAAATGTTATTCAAAAAACACGAAACAAAAAAGTATTATGAATCTCTGAACGGTATGCTGGACAGGTTTGGCAGATATGCCGTCAGGGACCGGTTCACGGGGAATACGGTCGAAGAACTGAAGGCGTGGCAGGAACGTGAGAGGAAGTCCCTGACAGGGATAACGGGACTGGATAAGCTGCTTGAAGGCGGATCCGGATCCGATGATTATCATGATATCTGGATAGAAACCTCCCGTGTAAGCATCTCTGACGGTATTATCAGGATAAGGGCTGTTTTCAGGGTTGACGAATATACGTATATGCCGATGATAGTACTGGAACCGGGGTCTGAAAGCAAAGGAACCTGTCTGTGCCCTGCCGGCCATCAGGGAGGCGGTAAGGAATCCGTTGCGGGAGTCAGGGACATAAGGTCTATCAGTGATAAGATAGACTTCTTTAACTATGATTACGGACTCAAACTTGCTAAAATGGGATATACGGCAATATGTCCCGATCAGCGTGGTTTCGGAGAGAGACGTGAGTCCGCCGATCAGGGCGACAGCGACGAGAAGCTCTTAGGCTGCAGCTGCCGGAATATCGCCAATATGGCGATACCGATGGGACTTTCCGTAATAGGATTGTGTACGTTTGACTACATTCGTCTGATCGACTATCTGGAGAAAAGCGGCAGATACGATGTAAGCGGTCTTAGATGCGTGGGCTTCTCCGGAGGGGGAATGCAGGCACTTTATCTGGCTGCGCTCGATCCGAGAGTGAGTAAAGTTTTCATCAGCGGTTATATGTACGGCGTCAGGGATTCCCTGATGATCCTTAACAATAACTGCAGCTGCAATTATATCCCGGGACTGTGGGAGCATCTGGATATGGGAGATATAGCGATGCTCATCGCTCCCAGACCGCTGTTGATCCAGTCCTGCAGTGAGGACCACTTAAACGGGCCACGCGGATTGGAAAATGTATATGAACAGATCGGGATCATCAAAAAGGCATACACATTATTTGGAGCTGAAGATGCACTGACACACGACATCCGTCCCGGCGGCCATCATTTTCATGACGAACCGCTCGGGGACTGGATTGAGTGAAAGATCAACATCCTGCCGGAGGCTTTATAGTGAACGTCAAAATATTTTTGACGTTCACTATAGAATATAATATTCCGGAATTCAAAGATCTGAGTATGAAGATGGAAAGGAAAGAAATATGACTCATGAAGAAACAAAGAAACTGCTGGATGAATATGTTAAATTTCTGATGCGGGAATCCGATGCGGAGCACCCTATGTGGAATATCGAAAAGGTGCGCAGCGGCAAACCCAATAAATGGAACTATATCGACGGATGCATGATCACGGCGCTGCTTCGTCTGTATGGGATAACAGGAGATAAGGATTATCTTGATTTCGCAGACAGCTTTGTTTCTTTCTTTGTGCAGGAAGACGGAAGCATCAAGACCTATGATCCCGAAGAATATAATCTCGACAATGTGCGTCCCGCATGCAATCTTTTTGCACTGTACGATCTGACAGGCAAGGAGAAATACAGGCTGGCAATGGATACCGTCAGGGGACAGCTTGAGAAGCATCCCCGCACTGACGAGGGAAACTTCTGGCACAAGAAGATATATCCGAATCAGGTGTGGTTGGACGGCTTGTATATGGCACAGCCTTTTTATACCGAATACGAACGGAGATACAACAAGATGACGGGATGCCTTGATTCCTTTAAGCAGTTCCGGAATGTGTACAGACTAATGCGAGACGCCGGGACAGGCTTGTACTATCACGGTTATGACGAATCACGTGAGATGTACTGGGCAGACAAGGAGACCGGTCACAGTCCCAATTTCTGGCTGAGGGCGACGGGCTGGTATATGGCTGCCCTTATCGATACGGCTGAGGCTATGGGAGAGGAATTATACAATGAGTATCGTACTCTTCAGGATACATTGAAGGAGCTTGCGGATACCCTGATGAATTATATGGATCCGGAAACCCATATGTTTTATCAGGTTATCAACAAACCGGAGGCTGAAGGCAATTATCTCGAGACATCGGGTTCCGCCCTTATTGCGTATGCGCTGCTCAAGGGTTCAAGACTCGGTTATCTGCCGGAGAGGTTTGGTAAGGTCGGAGAGGAGATATTCTTTGGCATTACCGATAAGTATCTTTCGAGAAACGCAGACGGAACGCCAAGACTCGGAGGTATATGCCTGGTTGCCGGACTGGGCGGCGCCCAGCATCGTGACGGATCACTGGAATACTATTTCAGCGAGCCCGTAGTCGAGAACGATGCCAAGGGTACGGGACCGCTTATAATGGCATATACGGAATTGCTCAGCAGATAAGCCGATCCGTGCAGCTCTGATCAAAGAGTATCCGCGCAGGAGGAATAACATGAAATTAAATATAATCGATACGGAACCGCATCAGATAACGATCGAACTCGAAAACGATACCTGCTATACGGCTCCCTCAAAGGTGAGCGCAAAGGCCAGATGTATTGCTTCCCAAACTCCGGGAGTGAGGTCATCAGAAAGAGAATACGAGTTTACTACCAACGTATTTACCATAGACGGTCTTAGTCCCGACACAACCTATTCCCTGGAGCTTCAGGATGAAAGCGGCGATATCGGAAACGGAAGCTTCACCACATCTAAGGAATCGGTGTTGTTGGATGTTCGCAGGTTCGGAGCAAAGGGCGATGGTGAGACACGCGACACGTCAGCGATACAGGCTGCGATCATGGCATGTCCTCCGGAGGGAACCGTATATCTGGGCAGCGGTACTTATCTTTGCGGTCCCCTTTTTATCAAGAGTAATATGAGCATCTGGCTGGATGAGGATGCTGTTATCCTGGGATCGACCGACCGCGGTGACTATCCCGTGCTTCCCGGTATGGTATATTCCACAGATGAAAAGGAGGATTATAATTTCGGCAGCTGGGAGGGAAATCCGCTGGATTGCCACGCTTCGCTGATCACCGGGATCGAGGTTGAAAATGTACGGATCTACGGGCGCGGAAAGCTGGACGGAAATGCCCAGAACGGTGACTGGTGGGTCAATCCGAAGATCCGCAGAGATGCGTGGAGACCGCGCACTGTATTTCTGAATCGGTGTAAAAATATAAAACTGGTCGGCATCACGGTGTGCAATACCCCCTGCTGGACCATACATCCGTATTATTGTGACAATGTGGATCTGATCGGGCTTACGATCCGCAATCCTTCCGATTCACCGAATACGGACGGCATAGATCCCGAGAGCTGTGTCAACCTCAATGTCATCGGTACAGATATCTCTGTAGGTGACGACTGTATCG
The DNA here is from genome assembly GCA_017460885.1 of Lachnospiraceae bacterium. Classification (GTDB taxonomy): domain Bacteria; phylum Bacillota; class Clostridia; order Lachnospirales; family Lachnospiraceae; genus XBB2008. The sequence continues at coordinate 13,324 of JAFUAB010000052.1, read as the reverse complement.
CGATCAAGTCGGGCAAGATCTATATGGCCAGGAAGCACTACAGAAGGACCAGCGGACTCATTGTACGCAACTGCAGGCTGAACCGCGGACACGGCAGTGTGACGGTCGGAAGTGAGTGTGCGGGCGGCGTTGAAAATGTACATGTGAGTCAGTGTATCTTTGACAGTACCGACAGAGGTCTGCGTATCAAGACCAGAAGAGGACGCGGCAGCAGGTCTGTGCTTGAGGATATAGTTTTTGACAGTATCCGTATGATCAATGTAAGGATGCCCTTCACGGTCAATATGTTCTATTTCTGCGATCCCGACGGACACAGTGAGTATGTACAGACTAAGGAGCCGCAGCCTGTTGATGAGCTTACTCCGGAGATTCGCAGCATAATTGCACGTAACATTACATGTGAAGGCGTGGATGCCGCTTTGCTCACGGTATACGGTCTTCCCGAAAAAAAGGTCGGAGAGGTCGTTCTCGAAAATATCGAGGCAGATTTCCTGCCTGAGGAAAAGAGAGTGCCGGCGGTCCCGGTGATGATGGACGGAATGGAACCCATGAGCGGACGGGGGATCTTTGTCCGGAACGTGGAGAAGCTTACACTGAACAATGTGAACATCCGCGGGAGCGTGGATACGGAGCCGGATATAGGATGATGTAAAAGAAGGTGGAAAATGAAAATAATTACTGTCGGCCCGGAGGGCGATTACACAACAATAACCGAGGCGGTGGAAGCTGCCGAGTATGAATGTGAAACCGAGGTCAGGATCGCGGCGGGAGTCTACCGAGAGAAGCTGTTTATAGAAAAGAAGAACATTTCGCTGATCGGATCCGGACGCGGACGCACAGTGATCGAATGGGGAGACGGTGCGTTGGACGAAATGCCTGACGGAACCAGAAGAGGGACATTTCGTACCCAGACGGTGTTCCTTGGCGGTGAGAAATGTACGGTCAGGGATCTGACGATACGCAACACGGCAGGTGACGGAGATATCAGGGGACAGGCGCTTGCTGTATATTCTGACGCTTCCGAGGTACATATGGATCATGTGGAAATGTCCTCACATCAGGACACGCTTTTTATGGCGCCGCTTCCGAAGGAAGAAAGACAATCCCGCGGCTTTTTCGGTCCAAGGATGCTTTCGGACAGAAAGCCTACCAGACAGTTCTTTAATAACTGTATAATCCGCGGCGATGTGGATTTCATCTTCGGCGGAGCCGATGCGGTATTTGAGGGCTGCGAGATAATAGTTTATGACAGGGGAAAGGATATCAACGGTTACGTTACGGCTCCCTGCGAATGCCCCGGAGGGACGGGCTTTGTATTCAGGAACTGTGTGATTCGCGGCGAGAACATGGATATGAAGGGAACGGTATTTCTTGGACGTCCCTGGAGACCGACCGCCAGAGCTTCCTTTGAGAACTGCCGGTACGATGACAGCATACATCCGAAGAGGTTCAGCGGATGGAAATCCATAGATGAATTGGAGCCGGAGGTAGTCTTTGAAGAGCGGGATCCTTTGGATCTGGGCGGCAATCCTTTGAATCTTTGATCAGGCAGTGTCGGTTGTGTATTCGAAGGGATTTCCTGCTTCGTAATGGACAACATTGACAAATTTCATAGCAAGAATTACAACGATTTGTACAAAACATCTGTTGTTATTATTCGTTTTAATCCGTAAAATAACGTGAAAGCTCGGGAATGAGCTTGTCACGGGTCAAGGATGACCGGTTTGATATCGGCCCCGCATAAAAGGGAGTTCCGATCATCAAGGGAAAGGAGGAAAACGGAATGAATGACAACTATGTGATCAAAACGGTAGACAACGAGTACTTCGGAGGCTGGAACAGGCTGGGACAGATTACGATCAAGGAGCCTGAGGACAGGGGACTTGCCTACAGAATGAGCAGGACCGTTGCTAACAGGAACCTCTACAAGATAGAAGCCTTTACCAATAAGAAGTGTGAAGTTGTCGCCATGTAACGGCAACATATCTTGAATGTGAGCAGCCCTTTGCCGTTACGGCAGAGGGCTGTTTTTGGAAGGAGAACAAATGCAGATAGGAATACGGGCGCATGATGTGGAATACGGTCCGTTGGACGTGTTGATACCGAGGATCAAAAGCCAGGGCTTTACATGTATGCATATAGCCCTGTCCAAATCCATAAAGGAGTTTAAACCGACTCTTTCGGCCATGACTCCGGGGCTTGCTTCTTACATCAGAAGGCTCTGTGACGATAACCACGTGGATATCGCTGTATTGGGCAATTATCTGAATCTTGCCCATCCCGATCCGGATAAGCTTCGCGAGATCACCGAAAAGTACGTTGTTCATATGCGTTTCGCGTCGATACTTCGTCCGAGTGTAGTTGGGACCGAGACGGGTGCCGTCAATGCGGAATATAAATATGAACCCGCCAACCATGAGCGCGAGGCACTGGATCTTTTTGTCAGGAATGTGCGTCCCTGTGTTGAGGCTGCGGAGAAGTTCGGAGTGGTCATGGCTATCGAGCCTGTATGGAAGCACATAGTATACGGCCCCGAGCAGGCCAGATATGTATTGGATGAGGTGGGAAGTCCCAATCTTCAGATCATTTTTGACCCTGTTAACATGTTATATCCGGGCAATATCGATAAACAGAACGAGATCATAGAGAAGACATTTGAGCTGCTGAAGGATGATATCGCGGTCGTTCACATGAAGGATTTCGTTGTGGAGGGTGACGATCTGAAGTCGATCCCGGCAGGCCGCGGAGGACTGAATTATGAGCTTCTCCTTTCAAAGATAAAAGAGTTCAAGCCCTATGTTCAGTGTACCCTGGAGAATACGAGCCCGGACAACGCGGTACAGACCCGGGAATATATTCAGGGTCTGTATGACAGAGTATAAATACATATAGTAAATTAATCATAATACGAAAAGGAGAAAAGAAAATGGAACTCAGAACCGCATGTTCACCCAAGGATGAAAAGTACTATGACACACAGAGACTCCGTCAGGAGTTTCTGATCGACGATCTCTTTCACCCCGATGAGATCAAGCTCGTTTATTCCCATATCGACAGGATCATCACGGGCTCTGCCGTACCGGTCCGGAAAAAGCTGGTGCTTGAGGCCGGAGAGGAGCTCAGGGCGGAATATTTCCTGCAAAGACGTGAGATGGGTGTGATCAACATCGGCGGCGCCGGCGTGATCACTGTTGACGGACGTGACTATGAGGTTGATTACAAGCAGGGTATGTATATCGGCATGGGCAAAAGGGACATTTCCTTTACCTCAAAGGATGCCTCCAGGCCTGCAAAATTCTATATCAACTCGGCACCTGCACATATGACCTATCCTACGGTTCTCATCAAGAGAGAGGGCACTCCTTCCGAGGACGTGGTCATAATCAAGGATGAGAACAAGAAGGAGCTTGGATCACTCGAGGGCTCCAACCACAGAGTCATAAACAAATACATCCTTCCCGGACAGGTTGAGACCTGTCAGCTGGAAATGGGTATGACGGAGCTTAAGCCCGGAAGCGTCTGGAACACGATGCCCTGTCACACACATGACCGAAGAATGGAGGTTTATCTTTACTTTGATATACCCGAGGATGCATTCGTGTGTCATTTCATGGGCGAGCCCCAGGAGACCAGACATATCATCATGCGCAATGAACAGGCAGTGATCAGTCCCAGCTGGTCGATCCATTCCGGAGCCGGTACTCAGGCATATACCTTTATATGGGGAATGGTAGGTGAAAACCAGGATTTTGATGACATGGATGATGTGGCAATGCAGGATTTCATGTGATTTTCGACAAATGTGCCAAAACGGCATCCCGAATATGACCTGAAAACCTTGTAAATATTGCTTGACTTGTTGTATAATTTGCAATTCTGTACCCTTTTTGTGGTTATTGTGCCATAAAAGGGGTACATTTAATTTTAGGTGGATTTTTATCCGGTATTTCAGTTAAGGGGGTTATAAGATGAACGAATTATTGCAGAAAATTCATGACATCGGCATTGTCCCGGTCATAGCGATCGACGATGCGAGCAAAGCCGTACCGCTGGCAAAGGCACTTGTTGCAGGAGGTCTTCCCGCAGCGGAAGTCACATTCCGTACTGCGGCAGCCGAGGATGCCATCAGGGCTATAGTTAAAGAGGTTCCCGAGATGGTTGTCGGTGCCGGAACGGTACTTACCAGGGAGCAGGCTGACCGCGCCATAGATGCAGGCGTGAGCTTCGTTGTCAGCCCCGGTTTTAATCCCGAGATCACTAAATATGTGCTGGACAAGGGCGTGTGCATGCTGCCCGGTACAGCTACCGCAGGAGAGATGGAGCAGGCTATGGCTCTCGGTCTCGAAGCGGTCAAATTCTTCCCTGCGGAGCAGAACGGCGGGATCGAGAAGCTGAAGGCACTGGCAGGTCCCTACAAGAATCTCAGATGGATGCCTACGGGCGGAGTAAATACCAATAATCTGGCTAATTATATGAGCTTCCATCAGATACTTGCCTGCGGCGGTACATGGATGGTCAAGAAGGACCTGATCGAAGGCGAAAAGTGGGATGAGATCACATCCATCTGTAAGGCTGCGGTTAAGAATATGCTCGGCTGCGAGCTCAGACACATCGGCATCAATACCTCCACCGAGGATGAGACGGCAGATCTGGCTAAATGCCTCTGCGCGATGTTCGATCTCGAATACAAACCCGGCAACAGCTCGATATTTGCGGGCAAGCCTTTTGAGGTTATGAAGCCCGGCGGAAAGGGAACCCACGGTCATATCGCTCTGGCGGTCAATGATGTGGACAGAGCCGTTTATCACTTCGGAAGAGCCGGAGCAACCTTTGATGAGAGCACAAGAACCACTGACGAAAAGGGAACAAAGTTCATCTATCTGGACGGAGAATTCGGTGGATTCGCAATACATTTGATCAGAAAATAAACAGGAGGGTTCAAAATGAGTAAGGTAGTTACATTCGGAGAAATAATGCTGAGACTTGCGCCTAACGGTTATTACAGGTTCTTTCAGGATGACCAGCTTCAGGCAACCTTTGGCGGCGGCGAGGCAAACGTGAGCGTATCACTGGCCAATTACGGACTTGATTCCGTATACGTTACCAAGCTTCCCGAGCATGCCATAGGTCAGGCTGCAGTCAACAGCCTCAGATATTTCGGAGTAGATACGAGCCATATCGCCAGAGGCGGTGACAGAGTCGGTATCTACTATCTGGAGAAGGGAGCTTCACAGAGAGGAAGCGTCTGCATCTACGACAGAGCACATTCAGCCATCCAGGAGGCATCCGCTTCGGATTTTGACTGGGATAAGATATTTGAGGGAGCTGACTGGTTCCACTTTACGGGCATCACTCCCGCTTTAGGACAGAATCTTGTTGATATCTGCATAGAGGCCTGCAAGGCAGCTCATGCTCACGGCGTAAAGATCAGCTGTGACTTAAACTACCGCGGAAAGCTCTGGACCAGGGATGAGGCTCGCGCGGCCATGACAAAGCTCTGCGAATACGTTGATGTATGTATTTCCAACGAGGAGGATGCCAAGGACGTATTCGGCATCGAGGCTGAGAATACCGATATCACAGGCGGTAAGCTCAATACTGAAGGATACAAGTCTGTGGCAAAGCAGCTTGCCGATAAGTTCAATTTTGAGAAGGTTGCCATCACACTCCGTACATCCATTTCCGCCAATGACAACGACTGGCAGGGTATGCTGTATGACGGTACGGACTACTGCTTCTCCAAGCAGTATCATCTGCGCATAGTAGACAGAGTAGGCGGCGGTGACAGCTTCGGCGGCGGTTTGATATACGCTCTTGTCAACAATTATTCAACTCAGGATGCGATCGAGTTTGCGGTAGCCGCTTCGGCTCTTAAGCACTCCATCGAGGGTGACTTCAACCGTGTGACGGTAGCAGAGGTTCAGAAGCTGGCCGGCGGAGACGCTTCGGGTCGTGTACAGAGATAATGGAGAGAATTATGAAGAAATTTTTAGATGAGGATTTTATACTCGGAAATGACACAGCAAAACATCTTTTCCATGATTATTCGGAGAAACTGCCGATAATTGACTACCACTGTCACATATCGCCTCAGGAGATCTATGAGGACAAGAGATTCGACAGCCTGGGCGATGTGTGGTTCGGTGGGAAGCAGCCTGACGGACACTATTTCGGTGATCACTATAAATGGCGTCTGATGCGATCAAACGGTATGACCGAGGAGCAGGTGACGGGCAGGAACGATGAGCTTGGCAGATTCAAAGGCTTCGCGGACACACTGACACTCGCGATCGGCAATCCGATGTATCACTGGTGCAATCTGGAACTTAAGAAATACTTCGGTGTGACCGAGCCTCTTAATCCCGATAATGCCGAGGCGATCTGGAACAAGTGCAATGATATGCTGAAGAGTGATCCCAATCTCACGGTCAGAGGTCTGATCCGTCAGAGCAATGTGGCTTATGTAGGGACAACCGATGACCCCGTGGATTCTCTTGAATGGCATGAAAAGATCGCTGCCGATGACAGTATAGATTTTATGGTAAGGCCTTCCTTCAGACCCGACAAGGCCATCAATATCACCAAGGCCGGGTTTAAGGAGTATATCGAGTCACTTGCTCATGCTGTAGGCAAGGATACGTTAAACAGCGCACAGGATGTAATAGATGCTCTGATAAACCGTATCGAGTTTTTTGCCGCCCATGGCTGTGTGGCATCCGATCACGGTCTTGACTATATACCCTTCCGTAAGGGTACCATCGAGATCGCCGATGAAGCTTTTAAGAAGGTTATGGCAGGAGGAGATATAAGCGTAGAAGAAGCAGAGGTATATCAGACCCAGCTGCTGATCGCCATAGGCAAGGCTTATCATAAGCACAACATCGCCATGGAGCTTCACTATTCATGCCTCCGCAATATGAATGAGAGAATGTTCAGACTCGAGGGTCCCGATACGGGCTTTGATATGATCTCTCAGAATACCTGCGGCGGATCCATAGCCGAGCTGCTGTCCGAGCTGGACAGGACAAACGAGCTTCCCAAGACCATACTATTCTCCCTGAATCCCGCCGACAACGAACAGATCGGTACCATTCTCGGAGTATTCCAGTCTCCCGAGGTTCCCGGCAAGATCCAGCACGGTCCCGCATGGTGGTTCAACGATACAAAGTCAGGTATGGAGAATCAGATGAAGTCTCTGGCCAATCTGGGTCTGCTTGGCAACTTTATCGGAATGCTGACGGATTCCAGATCCTTCCTGTCATATACAAGACACGACTATTTCAGAAGGATCATGTGCAATCTGATCGGTGAGTGGGTAGAAAACGGTGAGTATCCGAATGATGATGCTGCATTAAAGAGGATCACAGAGGGTATCTCTTATTATAACGCAAAGAGATACTTCGGCTTATAAGAGCAGGATACAGATATTTATTTGTGGAGGTTATAAATGGACAGATTAAGTTATAAGACACTGGAAGCACAGGGGTATGACGGTTATCTCCTTAAGGAAGCACCCGAGCGCGTGCTTCAGTTTGGGGAAGGCAATTTCCTTCGTGCGTTTGTGGATTATTTTATCGACCTGATGAATGAGCGTGCAGGCTTTGATTCCAAGGTAGTTCTCTGCCAGCCCATAGGACAGGGCCTTGCGGATATGATCAATGAGCAGGACGGTCTGTATACACTTTTCCTCAGAGGTCAGGAGAATGGTGAGAAGGTCAACAAAAAGCGTGTGATCTCCTGCGTCTCCAGATGCATAAGCCCCTATGCACAGTATGATGAATTTATCAAATGTGCGGCAAATCCGGAACTCAGATTTATCGTGAGCAACACTACCGAGGCAGGTATCGCATATGATCCCGCGTGTCAGCTTGATGATAAGCCTGCCGGAAGCTTCCCGGGCAAGCTCACACAGTTGCTGTATGCACGTTTCAACAACAAGCTGCCGGGCTTCATCATTCTGTCCTGCGAGCTGATCGACCGCAACGGTGACGAACTGCTGAAGTGTGTCAATCAGTATATCGATCAGTGGGGGCTTTCCTCTGATTTCAGGAAGTGGGTCGCAGAGGAAAATATCTTCTGTTCAACACTGGTAGACAGGATCGTTCCCGGATATCCGAGGGCTGAGGCTGCATCCATCTGTGAGGAACTCGGTTATCAGGATAATATCATCGATACGGGAGAGGTATTCGGCGCATGGGTCATCGAGGGTCCTCAGTCCATCAAGGATGAGTTCCCGGTTGAAAAGGCAGAACTTCCGATCCTGGTGGTTGATAATGTCGATCCCTACAAAAAGCGTAAGGTCCGTATCCTGAACGGTGCCCACACATCGATGATCATGGGAGCATATATCGCAGGTCAGGATATCGTCAGAGACTGCATGAAGGATGATGTTATAAAGGGCTTCATGAACAAGGCGCTCTATGATGAGATCATTCCCGTCCTGACAGGACTCGATCAGAAGGATAAAGAGGATTTCGCCGCTGCGGTCACAGACAGATTTGCCAATCCCTTTATCGATCACGAGCTGCTCAGCATTTCTCTTAACTCGGCTTCCAAGTGGAAGGCAAGGGTAATGCCTACCGTTATAGAATACTATGAGCAGAAGAAGGCTCTTCCGCCCGTTCTTACCTTCTCATTTGCCGCATTTTTGTGCTTCTATCATCTGGGCAGGGAGCTTAAGGACGGTGCACTCGTCGCTACCCGTACAGGGGCTGACGGCAGCAATGAATTCCTGATCAAGGATGACGGCTGGGTGCTTGAAGCGTTCCTCGAGCTGAAGGATGCAGATGACGATACACTTGCCGATGCGATCATCAATAACGAGAAGATGTGGGATGACTCCTTAAAGAAGCTTCCCGGCTTCGCGGATGCCGTAAAGGCAGACCTTAAGAGCATACGTGAAAAGGGTATGTATGAAGCCATGAAGGCTGTTCAGCAATAGATTCGGACCGGGGAAATGCTGAATATACCGGCATTTCCCCGGATTATTATATGATCAGATAAAGAGGCAGGTTAAATATGAAAACAATCAAGATTCACCCGCTGGATAACGTTCTGGTAGCTCTCGAGGATATTAAAACCGGAGAAACGATCGAAGGAGTGGCAGCAGTCGAGGATATCCCCCGCGGTCATAAGATCGCTCTTACCGATATCCCGGAGGGATCCGAGATCATTAAATACGGATGCCGCATAGGTACCGCGTCCGGGAACATCAAAACCGGAAGTCATGTGCACACTCAGAATGTAAAAACAGCCCTTTCCGAAAATGCGAAATATGAGTATGATCCGGTTTCCTATCCTTTGCCCAATGTAGGCAGAAAGACCTTTATGGGCTATCGCCGTGCCAAGGGTAAGGTCGGGATCAGAAATGAGATCTGGATCATTCCCACCGTAGGCTGTGTCAATTCCATTGCCGAGAAGCTGGTGCGTGATAATCAGGATCTGGTTAAAGGCTCCATAGACGGATTGTATACCTTTACTCATCCTTACGGGTGTTCACAGATGGGAGATGATCACGCCACTACAAGAAAGGTTCTCGCAGCACTTATGCATCATCCCAATGCGGGAGGTGTGCTGGTGCTTTCACTCGGATGTGAAAACCTGACCGATGAACAGATGAAAACGGAGCTTCGTGAGTGGAATGAATCAAGAGTAAAATTCCTGACATGCCAGAAATCCGATGATGAGCTCGCGGACGGCAGAAAGCTGCTGGAGGAGCTTGCCGAGTTTGCGGGTCAGGCACAGAGGGAGGAAATAGATGCTTCCGAGCTGATAGTCGGAATGAAGTGCGGCGGTTCGGACGGGCTTTCGGGAATTACCGCAAATCCTACGGTTGGACGTTTTTCCGACAGACTGATCGCACTCGGAGGTTCCACCGTGCTGACCGAGGTTCCGGAGATGTTCGGTGCGGAATCAATTCTGTTTAACCGCTGCAAGGATGTTCAGACATTTGATAAGGCCGTCAGGATGGTTGACAACTTCAAGCAATATTTCGTCAGTCATGATCAGGTAGTATATGAGAATCCCAGTCCCGGCAACAAGGCCGGTGGCATCACTACGCTGGAGGATAAATCCTGCGGATGTGTACAAAAGGGAGGAAGCGCTCCGGTAGTTGATGTCCTCGAGTATGCAGAGCCGGTGACCTCTAAGGGACTTTCACTTTTGTCCGGTCCCGGAAACGATATGGTATCCACGACGGATCTTACCGCGGCGGGGGCTCATATGATACTGTTTACCACGGGACGCGGCACGCCATTCGGCGCACCCGCACCTACCGTCAAGATCTCGACCAATACCGCCCTCTTTGAGAAAAAGGGCAACTGGATCGATTTCAATGCGGGCGGAGTGGCGGACGGTACGGAAACTCTGGATGAGGCAGGCGACAGACTGCTGGATTACGTACTTGAGGTCGCAAGCGGCAGGAAGACCCGCCAGGAGGAATCCGGATATCGTGAGATCGCGATCTTTAAGGATGGTGTAACATTGTAAATTTGTCCGATGGGGACAATTGCGGCTAAGGGGACAGTTCTTCTGCGAAGGACTGTCCCCAAATTTGTATGTTGTTATGAAGCCGGGGACAGTTCTCTGAACGAGATCTGTCCCCACATTGTTGATTACTGTCTTGAAATTGTTTACATAAATTATAGAATTATGTCTACCAATTTGAATCTATATGATGTATAATAGCCTTAAATTTTTAGCATATATTGTATTGATATCGCAGAAAACTGCAATTTTTACAATGCTTAGGAGGTATATTATGAAAACCAGAATTATGGGTATTTTAAGCGGTATGCTTGCTGCGGTACTGGTTTTTGCCGCATTCATTGACGCACCTGTAAATGTAGAGGCGGCCGAGTCGACTTTTTCGGGAACCGTGTCTGACAAGACGACGGCAGATATCCTGTATCTTGTGACCAGCGGGGGAACGATGCAGTTTAAGATCGATTCCGGAACCGATCTGAGTACGGCCAGATTTCTTTTGCCGGGATATAAGGTAACGGTTACGGGATCCGTCGGCTCGGATGAATACTGGCACGCTACCAGAGTAAGCGGATCAGCCGTAGCCGGGGCAGCCGCTGTGGATTCATCCAAACAGTATACCGTCAGCGGTAAGGTTGAAAAGGGAACTAACGAGGAAATGCTTCATCTCAGTACCTCGGACGGTACAATGGAGATCAAGATAGATCAGAGTACCGACGTCAGCAATGTCAGGATGTTTGTGATAGGCAGATCTCTGCAGGTAGTCTGCTCCAGGGGATCGGATGCGTATATGCATGCCATAAGCATTTCGGACAGCGCTGCTCAGACCAATTCCACAGCGATCGCAGCGGTTGCTGCGGCAGCAACGGATACGATACAGGCACAGGCTCCGCAGACAGCTGCACAGCAGCCGGTACAGACTCCCGAAGCCTCTTCAACTACTACTGTGATGGGAACCGTTGAAAAAGCCACGACAGCCTCGGTTCTCTGTCTGGATACCTCCGGTGGGAAGATGCAGTTCAAGATCGATTCGAATGCCGTAGCCAACTGCAGGGCGCTTATACCGGGGCAGACTGTAACTGCGGCATATTACAGAGGTGCCGATGAGTGGAATCATGTCAGTTCACTTACCAATAATTCCTCCAAAAAGGCAGATACCACATCGCTTGAGGGTTCACAGCTGACAGTTGCCGGAACGGTTGGTTCAAATACCACCGAGGGTACGCTGTATCTGGTTACCAGCGGCGGAACAATGCAGATAAGGATGGATGCCGGAACGGATTTCTCTGCCTGCTCCGTACTTGTCAGCGGGCGCAAGGTGCAGGTGGTATGCCAGAGGGGCGGAGACGAGTATTATCACGCAGTGTCGATATCCGCTCAATGATCGTGATCACGGACAAACGGGGATATTTCTCCTTCGGAATGAATGATCTGCGGCTGAAACCGGAATCGATCGTTTCGAACAAATGTTCTCAAACATATAGACAAAGCCCTGCAAAAATGGTACACTTCCCAATAGTGTGCCATTTTGATTTTGTACAGTTTGAGGGATACGGATCTATGGAATTTAAGCTTCATTCCGAATATCAGCCTACCGGCGACCAGCCCCGGGCAATCAGGGAGCTGGTGGAGGGCTTCAAAAAGGGCAACCAGTTCGAGACGCTGCTGGGTGTTACGGGCTCCGGCAAGACCTTCACGATGGCAAACGTGATCGCGGCACTCAACAAGCCGACCCTGATCATTTCGCACAACAAGACCCTTGCCGGTCAGTTGTACGGCGAGATGAAGGAATTTTTCCCGGAGAACGCGGTTGAGTATTTTGTCTCCTACTATAACTTCACTTGATATTTGGTTTTACTGAGTCCGTGAAATGCCCATTTTATCCGGCTTTCGCGGACTCTTTATTTTTTCTAAGGACTAAAAAACACTGCTCGGACATATAGTATTTGTGACCTTGAGTGGTATTCTGGAGATGTTAGTGCCATATGTCTTAAAAGTTAGTCAGATATTACTTAAGATATTAGATATCAAGATAGTCTTTCATCAAATTTTCTTTTCAGTCAGCGCCAGATTTTGCTATAATATATATGTATCTTTATGCCCTGCGCGGGGTAAAGAATCCGCGTAGGCATGCCGATACATGAGATGAGAATCTGGGTTTTTCTCAGATTTTTGACTGAAAGGAGCATGATCAATGCCGGAAATCTCGTTATTTTTTGGAATTAGAGTTACGATGTACTACGATGATCATAACCCTCCGCATTTTCATGCTGAGTATAATGGACAGAAGGTTCTTGTCGATATAATGGAGGGAAGAATCTTGAATGGTGCTTTTCCTTCACGACAGCTGAAATTTGTTCTTGCTTGGGCCGAGATACATCAAGATGAATTAATGGAGAATTGGGATTTGGCAAGGAAGGATCTTCCTTTGAAGAAGGTTGCTCCGCTCATGTAAAGAGGAGGAGATGTGTTATGATGAATTATGTTCCTGATATTGTGCAGGTTGTTCCGCATCCAGATTATACAGTATCCGTTTATTTTGTGGATGGGAAAATCGTTGTATATGATGTCAAACCCAAGCTTGGAAGGGGCGTATTTCAAACACTTCAGAATAAGGATGTTTTTATTAATAGTTGTAAGATCATGAATAATACATTAGCTTGGGATGTGAGCGGTAACAACGACATAGCGGGCTGTATTGACATTGATCCGCATACATTGTACGCACTTGAACATGTTTCGGAAGTGCATGAAGCAGTGTAAGCAATGATAGCTGATTGTTTTACAGAAAGGGGTTGACAAGTATGTCGAGATTCGCTACGCTCAAGCAAGCAAGCAAGCA
>JAFUAB010000051.1 GCA_017460885.1 Lachnospiraceae bacterium | reverse complement strand
ATAGTAAACGAATTAAGTAATTGCACTTTGCCGAGCCATAACTGCCATAAATTCAAGCATTATGGCTCGCCATACGGCAATTACTAAATCCGTTGACTATATATAGTCAAAGACGGCGTGGAGGAATAAGATGAAACAGACCAGAAACGATATAAGAAACGTTGCGATAATCGCCCATGTAGATCACGGCAAGACTACCCTGGTAGATGAACTGCTTAAGCAGAGCGGCGTTTTCAGAGCCAATCAGGAAGTTACCGAGCGTGTTATGGACTCGGGAGACATCGAGCGTGAAAGGGGTATAACGATCCTTTCCAAAAATACGGCTGTGACATATAAGGATACAAAGATCAATATAGTCGACACTCCGGGACATGCCGACTTCGGCGGTGAGGTTGAGCGTGTTCTCAAGATGGTCAACGGTGTTATCCTGGTGGTTGACGCTTTTGAGGGACCGATGCCTCAGACGAAATTCGTTCTTAAAAAGGCTCTTGAGCTTGATCTTTCCGTGATAGTCTGCATCAATAAGATCGACCGGCCGGAGGCAAGACCGGAGGAGGTAGAGGAGGAGGTTCTCGAACTCTTTATGGATCTGGATGCCAATGATAAGCAGCTGGATTCGCCTTTTGTATATGCTTCCGCAAAGAACGGCTCGGCGACCACGAATCTGACTGTCAAAAACAAGGATATGACCCCGCTTTTTGAGACTATTCTTGAGCATATACCTGCTCCCGAGGGTGATCCGGATGCCGGTACGCAGGTTCTGATCAGTACAATAGATTATAACGAATATGTGGGAAGGATCGGAGTAGGAAAGGTCGATAACGGATCGGTCAGGGTGAATCAGGAGGTTGTTATCGTCAATCACCACGATCCCAGCGTCCAGAAGAAGGTAAAGATCAGCAAGCTTTATGAATTTGACGGATTGAGCAAGGTTGAGGTCAGGGAGGCCGGGATAGGCTCCATAGTAGCCATTTCGGGTATCAGTGATATCAGTATAGGAGATACGCTCTGCTCACCCGATAATCCTGTACCGATCCCGTTTCAGAAGATATCCGAGCCCACGATTTCCATGGATTTTATAGTTAACGATTCTCCTCTTGCGGGTCAGGAGGGCAAGTATGTCACATCCAGACATATCAGGGACAGACTTATGAGAGAGCTCAATACAGATGTATCCCTGAGAGTGGAGGAGACCGATACTACCGAGGCATATAAGGTTTCCGGACGCGGCGAGCTTCACCTGTCGGTTCTCATCGAGAATATGCGCAGGGAGGGATATGAATTTGCGGTCAGCAAAGCCGAAGTCATTTATAAAAATGATGAGGACGGCAAGCTCTTAGAGCCCATGGAGGATGTATATGTGGATGTACCCGATGAGTACTCGGGGGTAGTTATAGAAAAACTGAGCATACGTAAGGCCGAACTGAGGGCGATGAACCCGATAGCCGGAGGGTATACCAGGCTTGAATTCAGTATGCCTTCGCGCGGACTTATAGGTTATCGCGGAGATTTCATGACCGATACCAAGGGTAACGGCATAATGAATACGCAGTTCGCGGGGTATGCACCGTTTAAGGGAGAGATATCCTTCCGTAAGCAGGGAAGCCTGATCGCGTTTGAAGCGGGTGAGGCTATCACATACGGTCTGTTCAATGCTCAGGAGAGGGGAACGCTATTCATCGGCCCCGGAGAAAAGGTATATCCGGGGATGGTCGTAGGCCAGTCCGGCAAACCCGAGGATATAGAGGTTAATGTATGCAAGACCAAGCATCTGACCAACACACGAAGCTCAAGCG
The DNA here is from genome assembly GCA_017460885.1 of Lachnospiraceae bacterium. Classification (GTDB taxonomy): domain Bacteria; phylum Bacillota; class Clostridia; order Lachnospirales; family Lachnospiraceae; genus XBB2008. The sequence continues at coordinate 81,219 of JAFUAB010000051.1, read as the reverse complement.
CCGATGAGGCTCTCAGACTTACCCCCAAGAAGATCATGAGTCTGGAGCAGTGCCTCGACTTTATAGATACTGACGAGCTGCTTGAGGTTACTCCGGAAAATCTGCGTATACGCAAGAAGATACTTGACTCCACATTGCGCAAGCGCGCCTCTTTTGCTAAAAAATAGACCTTATCGCAAAAATATGATATGATTAATTATCTTTGGGTTTATACTCATACAATACAGGTGAGTTATGGATTTCAGCAGCAGAGGAATAGCTAAAAAAAAGCACGAGCTCAAAGCTATAGGTCCTAAGCTATCCAGAAAACTGGGAATTTTTGCGGTTGAGCTGATAATAATGGCCATACTTGCGGTCGCTATATGGGGCGCAAGCGGAGGAATAGGCGTATTTAAGGGTATCATTGCCACGGCACCCGAGATAGGCAATATTGATGTTACCCCTACGGGTTATTCCACTTTCGTATACGATATAGAAGGAAATCAGATAGCAAAACTGGTTTCGACGGATTCAAACCGAATCCCGGTGACCATGGATCAGGTACCTGAGGATCTCGCTCATGCCTTTGTTGCAGTCGAGGATTCCAGATTCTATGAGCACAACGGTATCGATGTCAAGGGTATCATCCGTGCCGGTATCACCGCCGTGGTACACAGAGATTTCTCCCAGGGAGCTTCCACGATCACACAGCAGCTGCTCAAGAACAACGTCTTTACGGATTGGACCAGCGAATCCTCCCTGCTCGATAAATTCAAACGTAAATTTCAGGAACAGTATCTTGCTCTGGAACTTGAAAAGGTCATGAGCAAGGACGATATCCTGATCAACTATATGAACACGATCAATCTCGGACAGAATACTCTGGGTGTGCAGGCTGCTTCGCTCAGATATTTCGGAAAGGATGTCTCGACCCTTACGCTGTCCGAAAGTGCCGTTATCGCCGGCATCACCCAGAATCCCTCCAAATACAACCCCATATCACATCCTGACAAAAACGCCGAAAGACGTGAGAAGGTACTGAGGGATATGAGGGATCAGGGATATATCACCTCGGCCGAATATGATGATGCAATGGCCGATGACGTGTACTCCAGGATCCAACTCATAGATGCCGAGACCACGGATGATACGATCAATTCGTATTTTGTGGATGCTCTTACGGACGACGTTCTGGATGATCTTATTGAAGCCGGATATACCGATACTCAGGCTTATACACTGCTTTACAGCGGCGGCCTCAAGATTTATTCAACCCAGGATCCCGGGATCCAGGGCATATGCGATGAGGTTTTCTCAAACGACGAGAATTTCCCGGCCGATACAAAATGGTATCTGAATTATCAAATGACAGTTCAGCAGGCTAACGGCGATATGTACAACACCAGTACCGAAATGTTCAGATCATATTATCGTCAGACCAATTCATCCTATAATCTGATCTACAGCAGCCAGGAGGATGCCTATGCCGATATCGAGAGCTACAAGGAGGCGATCCTTGAACCCGGCGATGAGGTCTTTGATGAAAAGATATCTCTGACACCCCAGCCTCAGGTATCAATTACAGTAGAGGATCAGACCACCGGTCAGGTGGCGGCAATGGTCGGAGGACGCGGCAGCAAGACGGCCAGCCGTACCCTTAACAGGGCCACCGACACCATGCGTCAGCCCGGATCGACATTTAAGATCGTTTCTACCTACGCTCCTGCCTTTGACAGTGCCGGTCTGACACTTGCATATATACAGAATGACGCTCCGTTCAATTATCAGGGAGGAACACCGGTACGTAACTGGTACGGAGAGACCTACCGCGGTCTGACTTCCCTGAGAGAAGGTATCAGGGAATCCATGAACATAGTGGCGGTCAAGACCCTGACCCAGATCACGCCCCAGCTTGGATTTGATTATCTGCTGAATTTCGGGTTTACGACTCTGGTAGACAGCAGAGAGGTCAATACGTCCGAGGGTGTTAAGATTTATTCGGATATTACCCAGTCTCTGGCACTGGGCGGGATCACGGACGGCGTGACCAATGAGGAACTCAACGCCGCATATGCCACTATTGCCAACGGCGGCCTGTATATCAAACCGAAGCTCTATACCAAGGTCGTAGACCATGACGGTAATGTGGTATTGGATAATTCCGAACTTAACGCTCATCGTGTTATCAAGGAAACCACGGCATACCTGCTGACGGATGCGATGGAGGATGTTGTGACCAGCGGAACAGGAGGATCTGTCAATTTCGGAGGCACGGCCATCGCCGGCAAGACCGGTACGACGTCGGATTACAATGATGTGTGGTTTGCCGGATATACGACATATTATACAGCTACCACATGGGCAGGATTTGATAATAACGTCAAACTCAGATCCACGGATGAGAAGAATCTGGCCAAGAAACTCTGGAGACAGGTAATGTCACGCATACATGAGGATCTCGACGGCACATCATTTGCTGTTCCCAGCGGGATCATCACGGCTACGGTATGCTCACGTTCCGGCAAGCTTCCCATAGCCGGGTTGTGTGACGGAACCGTTCGGACGGAGTATTTTGCCGAAGGAACAGTGCCTACCGATTCGTGTGATGTGCACTATGAGGGTGAGATCTGCGCATATGACAACTGTCCTGCAGCGGAGGGATGTCCGTTTGCATACCACGGCATCGTGGAAAGACTTCCTGCCGAAGATCCTTCACTTCTGTCCGGATCATCAACAACCGTGACCACGGTGGATGAAAACGGTAATGAGGTAAGGGTTACGCAGGGTACACAGACGGTTTGTCAGCATACTCCCGAATTTTTTGCAAATCCCGAAGCAGAGGGTATCATCGGCGCACAGCGTGCCGAGCTTGAACAGAGAAACGCGGCAGCGGCGGCTGCGGCAGCTGCAGCGGCAGCGGCAGCCGGAGAAGCTCCGGCGGCCGAACCCGCTCCCGCTCCTGAGCCCGCCCCCGAGCAGCCGGCCAATCCCGAATGATGGATGATTATTATGTGATACATTCTCCCGGTGAGGGAGAATACATAGACCGTAAATCAAGGTTTATAGGACATGTGATGCCTGTCGGCAGCGAAAGCGAGGCTATCGCCCTGATAGATCAGGTCAGACGCAAGTACTGGGATGCCAGACATAACTGCTATGGTTTTATAGTGGGAGATAACGGAGAGATCGCCAGATTTTCGGATGACGGAGAGCCCGGAGGAACTGCGGGCAGACCGATACTTGATGTGCTTAACGGTTTAAGACTGCGCAATGTTCTGGTGGTAGTGACAAGATATTTCGGTGGCACGCTTCTCGGCACCGGAGGCCTGGTAAGGGCTTATACCCAGGCTACCAGAGAGGCGTTGGACAATGCCAATATCAGACACCTGATAAAGGCCGTGAGGATAAAGATAGTTACAGATTATAATCTTGCCGGCAAGCTTAAGTATTATTTTGAAACAGATCATATCACCTTAGACGATACGATATACACCGATAAGGTTGAGAACCGTATAACTGTTGCGGAAACCGCGGTTTCGGAGGTAATGAACCGTATTACCGAGATAACCGGAGGAAGCGCTGAAGCTTCCGTGATCGAAAACGGGTACTTTGAAGTGCTTGAGTAGCTGCTTCATGAGGGTGACGATATGGATGAAAAAGAAGAACTGGAACTGAATAAAGAGATCAGAGAACTCCTTGAATCCAAACAGTACACCCGTCTGAGACAGAAAGCGGCAGAACTTAACGAAGCCGATATCGCAGCTGTTATGGAGGAACTGGAGGATGCGGAGCAGTTTAAGATGTTCCGTATACTGCCGAAGAGTATGGCTGCAGATGTTTTTGCGCATCTTGAGACAGATACCCAGCAGTATATCATCACATCACTGTCCGAAAGGGATGCGGGTAATATCATCGATAACCTGATGGCCGATGATGCCGCCGATCTGTTGGAGGAGATGCCTGCCAACGTCGTAAAGAAGCTGCTGGCATCGGCCTCACCCGAGACCCGCAGGGATGTAAACCATCTGCTGCAGTATCCCGAGGATTCGGCCGGAAGTATCATGACGGTCGAGTATGTCGACCTCAAGGAGAATCTGACGGTCTCGGAGGCTATCGAACGTATCCGCAAGCTGGGAGTGGATTCGGAGACCATCAATATCTGCTATGTTCTTGACAATAAACGTACGCTGATCGGTACGGTTGCTTTAAGATACCTGCTGTTGTCGGATCCCGATGCCGTCATTTCCGACATAATGCACGAAAATGTCATATCCTTAAACACCCTGATGGATCAGGAGGAGGTTGCCAGACAGTTCCAGAAGTATGACTTCACGGCAATGCCCGTTGTGGACAACGAAAGCCGCCTCGTCGGTATCATCACCGTCGATGATGTAGTCGACATCATGGAAGAAGAGGCTACCGAGGATATGGAGAAGATGGCGGCTATCGTTCCTTCGGATAAGCCGTATATGAGGACCGGGATAATCGAAACCTGGAAAAAGCGTATTCCATGGCTCCTGCTCCTGATGGTATCTGCCACCTTTACCGGCAGTATCATCACCTCGTTTGAGGATGCGCTGAGCGCATGTGTGATACTTACCGCATATATTCCGATGATCATGGATACCGGAGGAAATGCCGGTGGACAGGCTTCGGTCACGATAATCCGCGGACTCAGTCTGAATGAGATAGAATTTGCGGATATCTGGCGATGTATATGGAAGGAGCTCAGGGTTGCTCTGCTGTGCGGTCTTACTCTGGCCGGAGCAAACTTTCTGAAGCTTTTGCTGCTTGATAAGCTGACGGTCACGGTGGCACTGGTCGTATGTCTGACGTTGCTTTGTGCGGTCATTATGGCTAAGCTGGTCGGATGCACGCTGCCTCTGGTTGCCAAAAAGATGGGTTTTGACCCCGCTGTTATGGCTTCACCGTTTATTACTACCATTGTAGATGCTTTATCGCTGCTGGTGTATTTCAGGATAGCAACGATGGTTTTGAAGATATAGGAATCAGGAGGTAATATGGCGGAAGGAATAATAAGGATTTACGGAGGAAGCGGACGAGGCAAATCGCCTGCGGCGCTGGGAAGAGCGGTTCAGACCGCCAGCCGCGGAGGCAGGGTTGTCATCATCCAGTTTTTGAAGGGAAGAGGTTTGTCTGAATCTGAATTTCTACGGAGACTTGAGCCGGATATCAAGGTTTTCAGATTCGAGAAATCCGAGGAGGGATATGATGCTCTCTCTCCCTCGGAAAGGGAAGATGAGATCGCAAATATCCGTAACGGCATGGGTTTTGCCAGAAAGGTGTTAAATACCGGCGAATGTGATATGCTGGTGCTTGACGAGGTTCTCGGGCTGGTGGAAAATAAGATAATCACCAGAGATGAACTTAAAGGTTTGCTCGCTCTTAAGGGCGATGACATCGATGTTATAATGACCGGAAATGTAGTTTCGGATGAGTGGTATGACCTGGCAGATGAGGTTACTACCATCACGACAGAGAAGAAGTGATACACAGGAGGAAGAAAAATGGCTGTATTTAAAGGAGCAGGTGTAGCTATCGTAACACCCTTTCATGAGGACGGAAGTGTTAATTACGAGAAGTTTGCTGAAAGCATCGAGGAACAGATAGCAGGAGGAACCGATGCCATAATCGTATGCGGTACTACCGGCGAGTCGGCGTGCCTGAGCGAAAAAGAACACACTGAGGTTATCCGTTTCTGTATCAAACAGGTAAACAAGCGTATCCCTGTAGTAGCCGGAACCGGATCCAACTGTACCGAGACGGCCATATATCTTTCACAGGAAGCGGAAAAGGACGGTGCCGACGGCATACTTACCGTTTCCCCGTACTATAACAAGGCCACTCAGAACGGACTCTATGCTCATTACAAAAAGATAGCGGAAAGCGTTAAGATTCCGATGATCTTATATAACGTTCCCTCGAGAACCGGCTGCAATATAGCTCCCGAGACCGTTGTAAGACTGTGCAGGGATGTTCCCAATATCGTCGGTGTCAAGGAAGCCAGCGGCAATATCTCTCAGGTTGCCAGGCTGATGAGTCTCGCTGACGGATGTGTGGATCTTTATTCCGGAAATGATGATCAGATCATTCCTCTGATGAGTCTGGGCGGGATCGGGGTTATCTCGGTACTCAGCAATGTTGCACCCCGTCAGACACATGATATCTGCCAGAAGTTCTTTGACGGTGATATTGCAGGTGCCGCAAAGGCTCAGCTTGATGCCATCGAACTGATCGATGCCCTGTTCTGCGAGGTCAATCCGATACCCGTCAAGACTGCGCTCAATCTGATGGGCAAGGAGGCAGGTCCTCTGCGTATGCCACTTTCTCCGATGGAGGATAAGAATAAGGAGAAGTTGGCTGCGGCAATGAAAAACTACGGAATACTGTGATCCGTCAATGAGGTATATGGGAGAAGTATCATGATAAATGTAATAATGCACGGCTGTAACGGCCGTATCGGACAGACCATAACATCTTTACTTGCGGATGATCCGGCAATGAAGATCGCAGCAGGTATAGATAAGATCGACTTTGGAAAGAATGATTATCCTGTATTTGAAAAGATACAGGACTGTGATGTGAAGGCCGATGTCATAATAGATTTTTCGGTTGCCGGTGCAGTGAACGGACTGATAGAGTATGCCAGGGAGCAGCATCTGCCCATTGTTCTGTGTACTACCGGTCTCAGTGAAGAACAGCTTAAGCTGGTTGATGAGGCCGCGCACAGTATTCCGATCCTCAGGTCCGCGAATATGAGTCTCGGAGTAAACCTTCTGCTTAAGCTTGTATCCGAGGCGGCTGCAGCGCTTCAGCCCGCCGGGTTTGATATTGAGATTGTGGAAAAGCATCATAAGCATAAGCTCGATGCCCCCAGCGGTACCGCTCTTGCGCTTGCGGATGCAGCCAATTCCGCGCTTGACGGCGATTATGAGTATGTATTTGACAGGAGCGGACGCAGAATGGAACGCCCCAAAGCGGAGATCGGGATCTCAGCGGTCAGAGGAGGCTCGATCGTCGGAGATCATGATGTGATCTTTGCCGGGACGGATGAGGTTATCACGCTTTCTCATACCGCATATTCAAGAACCGTGTTTGCAAAGGGGGCAATAGAGGCAGCGAGATTTCTGTCCGCCTGCGAACCGGGTATGTACAGCATGAGTGACGTGATAGGATAAGGCATATGGATGATATTGAACTTACTTTTTTGAAGAGCCTGGCCAAACAGTATCCCAATACTGCCGCGGCCTCTACCGAGATCATAAATCTGCAGGCCATTCTGAACCTGCCGAAATCCACAGAGCATTTTTTGACAGATATACACGGAGAATACGAGTCGTTCAATCATGTACTGAAGAACGGCTCCGGTTCCGTGCGCCGCAAGATCGATGAAGAATTCGGGCTTAACCTGTCCGATAAGGATAAGCGGAGTCTGGCGACACTGATTTACTACCCCAGGGAAAAGCTGGACATAGTTCAGGAGACCGAGGAGAACATCGATGACTGGTACCGGATCACCCTGCACAGACTCGTGCAGGTGACGAAGCGGGTGTCTTCCAAATATACGAGATCCAAGGTGCGCAGGGCGCTGCCCGGGGAATTTGCTTATGTGATCGAGGAGCTTATTACCGAAAAGGCCGAGATACAAAACAAGGAGGCCTATTACAACGAGATCATCCACTCCATAATACGGGTAGGTGTGGCACCGGATTTCATTGTCGCACTCTGCAATCTGATCCAGCGCATGGTCATAGACCATCTGCATATAGTCGGAGATATCTTTGACAGGGGTCCCGGACCGGATATCATTATGGATACCCTGATGGCATATCATTCCGTGGATGTTCAATGGGGAAATCACGATATGGTATGGATGGGGGCTGCGGCGGGATGCGATGCCTGCATCGCCAATGTCATCAGATTTTCGGCCAGATACGGTAATCTGAGTCTCCTGGAGGAAAGCTACGGCATCAATCTGATACCGCTGGCTACTTTTGCGATGGCTGTATACGGCAATTCGGATACAGGAGTTTTCAAGGTTAAATATGATGAGAAATACGACAAGAGCAATCTCGAACTGGATGAAAAGATGCATAAGGCGATCTCGATCATTCAATTTAAGCTTGAGGGGGCTCTTATCAAAAAAAATCCCGAGTTTCATATGGATGACAGACTGCTTCTGGACAGGATCGATCATGAAAACGGACGGATAGAGCTGTACGGTAAATGGTATGAGCTGAGGGATAAGTTCCTGCCGACGATAGATCCGGCGGATCCGTATGCGCTCAGTCCCGAGGAAGAGGATGTGGTAAAAAAACTGAGACAAGCCTTTGTCAGATGCGATAAGCTGCAGAAGCATGTGAGATTCCTCTTTTCAAAGGGCAGCCTGTATAAGATCCACAATTCAAATCTGCTCTATCACGGCTGCGTACCGCTTGATGATGAGGGACAGTTCAAAAAGGTTACCCTCAAGGGAAAGGAATACTACGGGAGAGCCCTTTATGACAAGCTGGAATACTATGCCAGAAAGGGATATTATTCGGATGATCCCGATGAGCGTGAATACGGACGCAACATCATGTGGTATATCTGGACAGGCCCCAACTCGCCGGTGTTCGGTAAGGACAAGATGACCACCTTCGAGAGATATTTCATCGAAGATAAGGAGACTCATACCGAAAAAAAGTGCAGCTATTACAGACTTCTGGATGATGATACCGTGGTTGACAGGATCCTCGTGGAATTCGGACTTCAGCCCGGATACGCCAGGATCGTCAACGGTCATGTGCCCGTGGAGGTCAAAAAGGGGGCGAGCCCTATCAGATGCGGAGGCAAGGTTCTGGTAATAGACGGAGGATTCTCAAAAGCATATCAGGCCAAAACCGGTATCGCGGGATATACACTTGTCAGCAACTCTCACGGTATGCGGCTGGTCGCGCATAAGCCGTTTCAGTCTGCGGAGAACGCGGTGACTACCGAAGCGGATATGTTTTCGGATGAGATCACCGTGGAGGTATATCCGATGAGACACAGGGTTGCCGATACGGACATAGGTGCTGATATCAGGGATCAGATCAGTCAGCTCGAGGAACTCCTCAAGGCGTTCCGTGAGGGCCTGATACCCGAGAAGGATTGAAAAATGGAATTCAGACCATGTATAGATATACATGACGGCAAGGTCAAACAGATAGTCGGCGGCGCACTTGATGAGAGCACGGCAGGTGTGACCGAGAATTATGTGTCCGAAAAGGACAGTACATATTATGCGCTTTTATATAAGGAAAAAGGATTAAAGGGCGGCCATGTGATCGTGCTTAACAATCCGTCACAGCCCCTGTATGAAGCATCCGTGGAACAGGCGGTCAGGGCGCTTGGGGCTTATCCCGGTGGTCTCCAGATAGGCGGAGGAGTTAATCCGCAAAATGCGATTAAGTATCTTGACGCAGGGGCCAGCCATGTTATAGTCACTTCGTATGTGTTCAGGGACGGACGCATAGACCGTGAAGCCCTGGATCGTATGGTCAGCACGGTTGGCGCAGACAGACTTGTGCTTGACCTCTCTGTCAGACGCAGAGGTGACAGTTACATTATCGTTACGGACAGATGGCAGAAATACACTGAGGTGGAGCTTAATATCGATACTTTGAACGATCTCTCCGGATCCTGTGATGAGTTTCTGGTACACGGAGTCGATGTTGAGGGCAGATCGAACGGTATCGAGGCAGAACTGGTGGGAATACTCGGCTCCTGGAATAAAAAAACCATTACCTATGCGGGCGGCATACACAGCTATGACGACATATATCTGATCAATGCACTTGGCTCGGGAAGGGTTAATGTGACGGTCGGGTCGTCCCTGGATATATTCGGCGGATCGCTGGACATGGAGCAGGTCATTGAATATTGCTCGCAGACTATCTGACCGGTTCCCGGAAACAGACAGCGGCTGCGTACAGACAATAAAAATCCCATCCGTCAGGATGGGATTTTGGATTGTCATAACTATTAATGGAAAATGGATTAATATTTATAACTTGGTTACGTTTACAGCCTGAGGGCCTTTTTCTCCGTCAACTACCTCGTACTCAACTGCCTGGCCTTCGTCAAGAGACTTGAAGCCCTCCATGTTCAGTCCGGAGTAGTGAACGAATACATCGTTTCCCTGCTCATCAGAGATGAAACCATAACCCTTTTGGTTGTTGAACCACTTAACTGTACCCTTGTTCATCATGTACCTCCAAGTAAAACAAAATGCAACTATGAACGGAAACTCTTTTCACATTCATAAAGTGTAGCTTATCACAGAAATTTTTTAATGTAAAGGGATAGAACGGAAATTTGCATATATAAAATTAGTGTGATAGAATTGTTACGACTTTGTTACGTTGTGACTTTGAAACTGTAATGGAGGCTTTCCTCAGGGAAACGATGATTAAGGCGTTTCCTGCGCCGGGTCTTCGATGCGAAGCATCAATTACCTCATACAGCGGTTTTACGGAAGGATACGACTGTGGCTGAAGAAAAGAAAAAAAACAGGCGTGGATATCACCTGATGCTTTTTACGGACAAAAAGGTCGGCGGTGTTAACCAGTTGGGCATAGGCAGTACCTTTATCAATACGCTCGGTATTTTGATCGTGCTTGTACTGATCACGACCGTAACAGGATGGAAGATCAGCTCGGATACATGCAGAAAACTTGAAACCGAAAAGGAAGAGCTCTCGGCACAGGTCACGGTTCTTGAGGACGAAGTGGCCCGGATCACGGCAAGCAATAACGAGCTTTCAAATAAGGTAACGATCCTGAGCAATACGGTCAATACCAAGGTTGAGGAACAGAACGCCATCCGGGAGGAATCGGACGCCGCGCATTTTCCGGAAGGCTTTCCGTTATCATCATCGGCTTCGATGTCGCCGGATGAAAACGATCCCAATACGGTGATCTTTGTCAGCAACGCCGGCACCAGCGTTATCGCATCCGGAGCCGGACAGGTTACTGAGGTGATCCCCGATCCCGACTACGGATACTGTATCAAGATCGACCATCAGAACGGGTATGTGACAGAGTATTATCTTTCATCCACACCTCTGATCAAAGAGGGCGATGAGGTTTTGCAGGGCGCCATTCTGAGCCTGGTGGAATCCAATAAGTCTAAAATTGCCTATAAGGTATATCTGGACGGAGAACAGATCGATCCTATGGATATTATCAAGATTGACGGTTAGTCATTGATTTTATTTGTGTTTTGAGTTATGATATCAAACGTTGCATCAATAATGTAAGGAGATTCAAATGAAGAAAAAAATACTGCTTGGATTAATGATCGTGACCATGGGCGCTACTCTTATGATGGGGTGCGGAAGCAAGGAAGAAGTTGCGGAGGAACCCGAGGTTACGATAAATGTTGAACCGATACCCGATGAACCTGCTCAGGCACCGGTTGAAGAAGAGGTTGTAGAGGTTGAAGAGGAGGTATCGGATGATCTGCCTGAGGGTTATGTCAGATCCGAACTCACAAACCTTCCAATCCCTGAGGCTATCGCAAATCAGCGACCTATTGCCGCAATGGTCGATAACGAGTCGCTTGCGCTTCCCCACTATGGTATTGCCGAGGCCGATATCGTATATGAGCTGATGAATTCCACGCTTAACGGACGTATAACCAGACTGATGGTTATGGTCAAGGACTGGGGCAACATCGAGCAGCTCGGTTCCATCAGATCCGCGCGTCCCACCAACTTTTTCCTGACAGCTGAGTGGAATGCCTGCCTGGTACATGACGGAGGACCCTACTATATTGACCAGTATGTAGCCAGAGATTACTGCTGTCACTTCTCGGGAGGTTTCTCCAGAGTAAATAACGGCAAGGCTACCGAGTATACCGAGTATGTCATGAAGGGTGACCTGGAGAAGAAATTTGCCGATTCCAATTACTCTACCGAATATGATAAGTACAATCCCGGCACACATTATACATTCGCGCTTCCCAGCAAGCCAAACGTGCTGTCGGAAACATATTCCGGATATACCAAGCCCGCAACATATATTGATTTTCCTTTCCCTCATAACGGAAGCGAGCTTTCCTATAATGCAGAGACCGGTCTGTATGAGTACTCCGAGTACGGTTCAGAGCACAGGGATGCAGAGGACAACGAGATACTTGCGTTTACCAACGTGATCATTCAGAAGTGTACATTTGCACAGCTTGATGAGAACGGATATCTGATCTTCAATATCCTGGCCGAGAATATGCCCGGCTACTATATCACGGGAGGAGAAGCAGTCGATATCACATGGAGTAAGCTGGCTGAGACCGATATAACCCGCTACTATGACGGTACGGGAGAGCAGATCACGCTTAACACAGGTAAGACATATATTGCGATCGTGCCTGATGATACGTGGGATGAACTGGTTGTAAAGTAAGAGATCAAATGAGAGCCCTCGGGGAGCCGGGGGCTTTTGTTGTTTGTTGTATGTCGGAATATATAGAAATACAGGGAATTAAAATTGCATATAAGGTTTCGGGGGCAGAGAGTGATGTGCCCGTGGCCGTGATCCTGCAGGGGTGGGGAACCGATTACAGTCTCTATGATCCCATCGCCGATCTGATAGGTGACAGATACAGGGTCGTACAGTTCGATCTGCCCGGGTTCGGCGCCAGCGGGGAACCGAAGGAGCCGTGGAACGTTGAGAACTATGCGGACTTTTTTGTGGAGTTTCTGCGGGCACTTAAGATAAATGAATGTATGCTGATCGGGCATTCATACGGCGGACGGATCATACTTAAGCTTACCGGAGATCCGAAGTATAGGAACAGGGTAGCTGCGACAGATGCAGGTGATACAGGTGATGGGAGTTTTCAGAAGACTGATGTGAATGATCCGGGAAAGGCTGATCCGGCAGATAGCAGGGATCCCATAACCGTTGACCGGCTGATACTGATAGATGCGGCGGGTATTCTTCCTGTCAGGACAGCGGCGCAGAAGCGCAGACAGCTGTCATATAAGATCCTTAAGAAGGTGTTTGCCAATAAACTGATCTACTGGCTTTTCCCGGAGATAATCGACGACTGGCGCAGCCGTCAGGGTTCCGAGGACTATCGGAGAGCTTCGGATATCATGAAGGGGACGTTGGTGAAGTCGGTTAATGAAGACCTGACGTACTGTCTGTCGAATATTAAGCAGGATACCTTGCTCATATGGGGTGAGAACGATACCGCCACACCTGTGAGAGACGCTCACATCATGGATGAAAAGATCCCGAACAGCGGTCTGGCGGTGATACCGGGAACAGGACATTTCTCGTATGCCGGGAATCCGGAACTGTTCGGGCAGATCGTGAATGCATATTTGAATGATCGATGAATATGCGTTTGATTATTCAGGGAAACGCTGATTAAAGCGTATTTGCATAAAAAGAAGATCAGAGGAACGGTATAAATGATCAGGGTTGTATTGATCAGCATCAGAATAATAATCTCACTTATCCTGGCGGTCATCGCATATCGATATGCACTGTTTTATAACCTGCATATGTTTCAGTTGAACGGCTACAAGAACGGGGAGCATTTTGTATGGATCCGGAAGTTCATCCGCAGACAGTGGGTGCTGATCGCGGGAGTTGTCATAGGCATTGCGACTGTTATCTTTCCCGGAGCGGTAACAGATTGGGTTACGTTGCTGTGGTTTCTGCTCATCATCGCGGTGTATCAGGCGCTGTGCGGTATGTCTCAGAAGAAGCCGCTTGTATATACGGCGCGTGTAAAGAGACTGACAGCAACAGTGATCGTGCTCGATGTGATACTTCTGTGTGCCGGTATACTGGCGTGGGACAAGGCGGAGGGACTTTTTATCGCCGGTGCTGCAGGCAGCAGAGTATTTGCCAGAGTTCTGGGCTTTAAGCTTTTTTACGGCGGATACGGGACGCTGGCGAGACTCGATGGCATATTGATGATAACCGTGGGACTTAAGATCCTGTCATGTATTATAGCCAATATCGTAAATAAGCCGATAGAGAGAGCCGTAAGCGATCATTTTATCAATGATGCAAAAAGGATCCTGCGGGAAGCGAAAGATATGACGATCATCGGCGTGACGGGAAGCTACGGCAAGACAAGCGTCAAGTACTATCTCGGAGAGCTGCTGAGTGCGAAATACAATGTCCTGATCACACCGGAGAGCTACAATACCCCCATGGGAGTGGTAAGGACGCTCAGAGAGAGAATGAAGCCCGGCACGGAGATCTTTGTCTGTGAGATGGGAGCCAGACATGTGGGTGATATTAAGGAGCTCTGTGATCTGGTCCATCCTCATCATGGTATTATCACTTCGATCGGTCCTCAGCATCTGGAGACCTTCTTTAATATGGAAAATATCGTGTCTACCAAGTACGAGCTTGCGGATGCGCTTCCGAAGGATGGAATGCTCTTTTTGAACTGGGATAATGAGTACGTTCGCGGAAACGCCGGCAAATACAGCAATGTGATCGGGTATTCGGGTACCGAACGGGAACAGGTTCATGATCCTGACGCCGCGGATAAACAGCAGGATAACGTGGTTTCATCCGGCATATCTCAGAGTACGGAAGCCCATATGCCCGGAGAAACAAAGACACAGCCCCGGTACTCTGCGCATAATATAATACTTACGCCTCAGGGAACAACGTTCGAAGTGTCGGCGCCGGATGGTGAAAGCGAAACATACACTACATCACTCATCGGTGCACATAATATAGTGAACATCACCGGTGCGATAGCCGTTGCACACTCAATGGGGATAGCCTTAAAGGATCTGAGGATCCCGGTAAGGAGACTCAGAAGCGTGCCTCACAGGCTGGAACTCAAACGGAACAGTAAAATAAACATTATTGATGACGCCTATAATTCCAATCCGGTCGGAAGCAAAGCCGCTCTCGACACGCTGGCCCTCTTTGACGGTATGAAGATCATGATCACTCCCGGTATGGTTGAACTGGGTGACAAGGAGGAGGAATATAACTATGAATTCGGCCGTCATGCCGCTGAAGTATGCGATCATCTGCTGCTCGTAGGACACGGCAGAACGGATGCGATACGCAGGGGTGCAGAGGATTGCATTGACCGGATAAGTCAGATCCGTACCTTTGATCACTTTGAGGATGCTTTCGCCTACGCATCACAGATCCCTTGTGATACGGAGAAGTATATTTTGCTTGAAAACGATCTGCCGGATAATTATTAGGGCTTGCAGTGATAACCAAAAAATGATAAAGTAGTAAAGAAAAAGCATAGTGGCTGTGCGGCGCCGTCAACACCGCACAGCCGTGAAGAGTGCTTTAGGGAGCACTTTCACATGACCGAGGTCACACTACGCTTGTCATCATTATAGTCGATAGGTTCAGTGTTTTCAAGCAATGCAGACCATATCGGTCTTTGGGGATTTCAATTATACTTGTCTCTGTATATGTTTAATTGATCTGTTCCCGCTGTGACGTGCGTATTGTTAAATTGCCTTTTTTATACAGGCAGGATGTGAAGTGTAAACTTTAGCATCCTGCTTTTTTTGTGGCAACAGACGGATTCGATCCCGACGGCAGACAGTCCCGGAATTATTCATTTCAACCCTACGGACTTCTGCCAGTACGGGGTCGTGTTTGTGGTGGTCACGTAATTGTTGTCAGGGATAAGGAACTGTAGCGAAATGATTAAGTAATTCTGCTTCAGTTCCTAAAAGAAAGTACCATGCTGAAAATCGTTGATATACATTGTCATATGATGCCCGGCGTAGACGACGGATCAGCAAATATGGCAATGACCGGCAGGATGCTCCAGACAGCCAGCAATGAGGGTATAGATTCCATCATACTGACTCCACATTATAAGCCGGGACACAGACATGTCACTCCCGGGGAGATAGGGGAATTTGCGGATACCCTGACCCATATTTCCGATCTGCGGGGATGGGATATGCGATTCTATCCCGGAAACGAGATCATGTATCACAATGATTGTGTCGCGAAGGTTGAGTCAGGCAGGATCTGCACCCTGGCAAACACGGATTACGTACTTGTTGAATTTGAGCCATGGAGTGAATTCGACCGTATATACAACGGGCTGCGGGAGTTCATGTATGCGGGTTACAGACCCGTACTTGCTCATATAGAGAGGTATTCCTGCATCATTGATAAGCCTGGGAGGGCAGAGGAAATACACAATATGGGATGTTTTATCCAGGTTAATGCGTCCGCTGTTATGGGAGAGGAGGGGCGCGTCGTCCGGGTATTTACAAACAGGATACTTGGAGAACGCTTTGCGGACTTTGTGGCCACAGACTCGCATTCGGATACAACCCGGGCACCGCACATAAAGAAATGCGCCGATTATGTAGAAAGAAAATATGGCGCAGATTATGCGGCAAGGATATTTGAAGGCAATGCCAGCAAGCTTATCGAAGGAGACGAGATCCGTTGAGCCGGGAATTCATCCGACGCACAGCCCGGGATAAAGGGATTTCTATCAACCATTACATAAGATGAACAGAAGAGACGGAAAAAACGACGTAATAGAAATAGATCTGCTTGAGATCGTTATGCTGCTGTGGCATCATGCGGTTCTGATCATAGGGGTGGGTATGATGTTTGCGATAGCGGCTTATGCGCTGGCTACGTATGTGATCCCGCCGTACTACCAGTCCACGACGAAGATCTACATATTAAACAAGACCGAAACCGCTGCAGTCACATATTCCGACACGCAGCTGGCGACACAGCTGACGAAGGATTACTCCGAACTGATCACCAGCCGGTATGTTATCGAACAGGTGATACAGGAGCATAATCTCGAGGTTGACTATGATGACATGTTGGAGAAGATCAGTGTAAATACCCCTACCGATACCAGAATAGTGGAGATCACGGTGGAGGACAATGATCCTGTTGTGGCCATGAACATATGCAACTCCATCAGGGAGGTGGCCAGTGAACACATTCAGAACGTGATGGACATCGATGCCGTCAATGTTGTGGAGACGGCTAATATGCCGGAGGAAAAAGCCGGTCCCAGCGGGTTTAAGAGCGCACTGATAGCGGGAATGGCAGGCTGTGTGCTTGTGGCAGCAGGAATTTTCATCAGATATATGCTTAATGACTCCATCAGGTCATCCGACGACATAGAACGATATCTGGAGCTCAGTACTCTGGCACTCATTCCTATCGACGAGAGTGAGTTGGAGGAGGAATCAACCAAAAAGAAAAGAAAAAAGAGATCAAGAAATGCAGGAAGTAATACTTAAGACAAAAGGATCGTCCTTCAGGATCAAAGAAGCTTATAAATCACTCAGAACGAACGTGGAATTCTGCGGGGAGGACGTTAAGGTCATAGCAATCACCAGCTGTACTCCGAATGAAGGAAAATCCAGTGTATCCATGGGGCTTGCCCAGGCATTTGCAGAAGCCGGCAAGAAGACTCTTCTGGTGGATGCGGATCTGCGCAAGAGCGTGCTGGTGTCCAGATACAGAACCGGACAGATCAGGTATGGTCTGGTGCATTTTCTGGTTGGGCAGAGAAAGGCAGAGGAGGTGTTCTGCAAGACTGATTTTCCCTCGCTTTTTGTTGTGTTTGCCGGCCCTGTACCACCTAACCCGAGTGAATTGATGGGAGGGAGTAAGTTTACCAGATTCCTGGAGGATGCCAGAAAGATCTTTGACTTCATTATCGTGGATACTCCACCGCTCGGAAGTGTGATCGATGCCGCTGTAATAGCCACGAAATGTGACGGAACGGTGATGGTCATAGAGAATAACGCCGTGAGCTACCGGTTTGCACAGAATGTAAAGGAGCAGCTTGACAGATCGGGCTGTCGGATACTTGGAGCGGTACTCAATAAGGTGGATATGTCGTCCGGAGGTCATTACGGTACCTACGGAAGATATTATGGAAGGTATTATGGCAGATATTACGGCAAATACTACGGTAATTACGGAGAATATGGTAATCTGCCGGACTCCTCTCTGGATAAAAATACGAATTCTGACGTCAAAGATCGAACAGACACCAAAAAGAAGTCCGGGAAAGCCGGAAAAAATGTCAAAGCATCGGCTGCTTCGAATATGAATGATCATCCGGAAGTGGAAATGATCGATCTGAACAAAGATGAATAACAGGAAATGGCCTATAGTTACAATCGGAATCATAAATGTTTTGCTGATCGTATCGGTCGCGGTCGTCAGATTTCTGGGCGATAGTAAGCCTCCGGTCATATCATTCAGCAGCAATGATATTGTTTATGAACGGGATATGGATGAAGGCCTGCTGTATGAAGGGGTCACCGCCATGGATTCCGGCGATGGAGACGTGACGGACAGGATCCTTGTGGAAAAGATCGTCGAGGACAGGGATGGATCCAGAGCGATAGTAACCTATGCCGTCAGCGACAAGTCCGGAAACGTGGCGAAGCAGTCAAGAGTCTTTGCGGCGGATTTCAGTGAGCCGGAATCCGTGACCGTGCCTGAGTCCGTACCCGTACCTGAGGGTGAAAGCGGGGAACTGAACGCTGATTCGGATCCGGGCGAAGTGATGATGGCGGATGAAACCGGAGCGAGTGTATCGGATGACTCCGATCAGGAGGAAGTACCTCAGGATGAAGATCCGGACACAGACGAAAACCCGGCAGGGGATGAAGGGGAAACTGACAATGACGGTACGGAGCAACCGGTCAGTCTGGATGATCTGAGCAGGGACGACCTGAAGCGTCTGAAGGATGAGATCAGGTCCGAAATTCTGGAGGAAACCCGGAGAGCGGCGGAGGCGGAGGCAGCCAGAGCCGCGAATCAGGCGAGAGAGGCCGAAATCGCCGCGGCAGCAGCAGCGGAAGCCGGTGCCAGACCTGCCATAGCACTCAAAAGCAGTTCAATATCAACCACCGTCGGAACCTATCCCGCATGGGTAAATGTCATCGGGACATTAAGCGATGATAAGGATAATTACATGACGCTGTTTCCGACATTGAAATATACCAGATTTGACGTAAATACAAAGGGTACTTATCGCGTTGGGCTGACTGTGACGGATTCGGACGGTAATGTGTCCAATACTGCTTATGTCAATGTGACCGTTAAATGACACATGAACACGGATTCGGGTGACAGTAAAATGAGTACAAGAACCAAGCGATGGCGCGACAGGAGGGCTGACGCCGAAAAGGAAGCGGTACTGAATCCCGCTCGCGCGAAAGCCCGGAAGAGGAAAAAAAGAAAACGTATGCTTTTGATCACTGCGGTCATACTTGCTGTGATCATTTTGGGTGTGGCCGGGGGAGTCGCGGCAGCAGGCATCATAGGACGGCACAACCTCAGTGTGCAGGCGGCAAGCCCCACACCGACGCTGGTCACGGCAGAGACAGCGGAAACCGTGCTGACTGAAGAGGAACAGCTTGAGTGGCAGGAGGGCTGGATCAGATATGCCGGAAGTATTTATGAATATGACAACTCTCTGCTGACATTCCTTTTTATGGGAGTGGACAAAAGGGATGAAACACTGCGGGAGGTCGTGGGAGCGACCAATGGCGGACAGGCGGATGCACTATTCCTGATGGTTATCGATCCGGGAGATAAAAGGGTCCGTGTTATTGCGATCAACCGTAATACGATGGTGCCGATTGAAGTATATGACGAAAACGGATCGTATGTTTCTACCGTTACGGGACAGATCAACACTCAGCATGGGTTTGGGAACGGTTTGGAGCAGAGCTGCGAGTATCAGGTCAGGGCCGTGGACAATCTGATGTATAACATACCGATCCACGGATATGTGGCTGTAAACATGGCCGCGGTCAGGACTATTACGGATGCTGTCGGCGGCGTGGATCTGACAGTGCTGGAGGATGTGACGACCAGCGGAGATCACAAGCTGATCTTCAAACAGGGTGACGAGCTGCATATGGACGGTGAGACCGCATACAGGTACGTGACCGTCAGAGACACCGCGGTAAGAGAGAGCGCAAACGGACGCCTGGAACGTGAGAAGCAATATCTTACGGAGCTTATCGACAGGATCAAGGAACAGACGAGGTCGGACATCACAACTCCGGTGAAGCTGTATAATGCGTTGGCCGAACAGATGGTGACCAACATAACAGCCAGTGAAGTTGCATATCTGGCGGGCATGGCCGGGAATTTCAGGTTTGATTCCGGTGATATATATACCCTGGAGGGAGAGTACGTGGCTGCAGAGGACAATCCGGATTCGGTATTTGATGAGTTCTATCCGGATGAGGACGCCCTGCAGAGGCTTATTATTGAGGTTTTTTATAAGGAAGTGCATCAATAAGGGCATAAGGCATGAACGAAAAACTCTTTTGTATATGCGGTCTGATCATGATCATAGGTGCAGCGATCGTTTTTGGGACGGGATGTTCCGGACGGACCGGCAATGACGATCAGCCTGATTCAATAGGAGAGGAAACACATCAGGAAAAGGAGGCGGACCCCGCGGAAGATATTTCGGAAGCCGAGACAGCCGCTCCTTGGGTAAATCAGTCAGGAACGGCGTCGGAAAGCGCCGAGGATGACCTGATAGACTTTGAAGCCCTTAAGGCAGAGAATCCGGATATATATGCATGGCTCTACATACCGGGTACGGATCTGGATTATCCCATCCTGAGAGCAAGTCAGTCAGATGATCATTATCAGACTCACGGGTCAGACGGTCAGCCTGATGAACATGGGTGCGTATATACTGAAATGTACAACAACATGGATATGAGCGACTTCAATACGATCATCCATGGAGCGGATGACGATGAGTCAGGTCCTTTCTATGATCTGCATATGTATGAGGATCCGGATTATTTCGATGCCCATAGGACCATGTACATTGTGCTTCCGTATACAACCTTAACCTATGAGATCATCGCGGCATATTATGACGAGGGGTCAGACATAATGAGACGTCATGACTATACTACGGTATCCGGATGCAGTAAATGGATAACGGATTATGAAAACCACCGAAGCCTGGGAATGGTCCGAACAGATCCTGTTGTGCCTCTGAATGTTGAGAATTCATTTATCGTGACACTTGACGGACTGAGGGACGAGGACAGTGACCGGCAGTTCGTGGTCATAGCGTCGCTGACAGATTCGGGAAGCGCGCAGCTGACCAGATACCTGTCCGACGAGGATGACGGCTTTTACGAAAGCCTGGATCAGACCGATTGATATCTATGGACGCAAGTCTGTTGATATACCACATCATTGAATCCCGGTGACGCAGAACATAATCTGCTCACCGGGAATGTGGGGAGACGAACCGTCTCAAAAATCTATAGAAAGGAGAGGAAAGAATGATGAAGAAAAAGCTTGTTGCATTGATCGCTGCCGTAAGCGTAATGGCCGGTTCCATGACCGCTCTGGCAGCACCATCATCGACCGCAGCTGACGTAGCTGATACAGCAGTTGTGCCTGTTGCTTCGACCACGATCGGAACATCGGCTATGTCAGGCACAGAGCAGAAGGCTATGGACTATCGTTCGCCGGCTGCAATTCAGGCTGTTGCGCAGTCTTACGGTATGACTTATGAGGAAGTAGCCAACAACGCTGTATCGTCACCTGCAGGCATTCCTGCGGCAGACGTATACGCTGTTTCTCAGGGTGACAAGATCCAGATCAACGGAGTGGCTTCAACCCAGCATGTTTACTTAAGAAAGCTGACTACAAAGACTCCCGGGTACAGCCAGGTCAAGGCTGACATTCCCGAAGGCGCAAAGCTGATCAACGTATTTAATGCCATCCTGCCTGTAAAAGACGGCAACACTGTAACGGTTAATTTCTATCTGCCTAAGATCACGGGCAATGAGAAACTCACCGTACAGCAGTTCTCTGAAGGTAAGTGGGTAACACTGACCATCAAGGAACTCAGGAAGAATCATGTAGTGCTTGATCTGACCAAGTCAGGTCCTGTCAGATTCATCCTTAACTAAGGAACTGCGGCCTTATCTGTTTACACAGAGAGCCGGCAGGTCCTGAGACCTGCTGATCCGGATCAGCATTTCTTGAAGAAATACGCAATCTCTCCCGTTCATATCGAGCGGGAGAGATAATCCAAAACCGGAGACCCGGGATTGTTGCGCACGGCACCTTTCGGGTCATGAAGGGGACATAAGGAACTGATACGGAATAGTTCCCCGGAAGTATGGAATCGGATTTATGTGATCGAACATGGGCATACATGAAATGTGAGTCCGTGTTTGCTCATGTGGATCCGGCTGGCGAAGCTATGCTTTAAGATCTGTGCTATTGGTGGGAAAAACAGGCAATATGTATTTTTTGTACAGATCCTTACTGCGATGGCGACTTTGGGGAAGCACTGTCAAAGAAAGAAGCAGCGGTGAAAATGACATGTGGTATGTGATATGGACTATTACCAGAAATGAGCAGGATGTTCTTGACTGTATAGGAGTGACTTTTAACCCGGATAAGTATCTCAGAGCCTGGATCCCTCAGAAAAAGGTATTCTGGAGAGAGGACGGGGTTAAGTCAGTAAAGCTAAAACCGGCCTTTCCGGGATATGTATTCATAGATACCGCTGATCCGCAATATGTACATGAAAGGCTAAGGGGATACAGCAATTACATATGCGTCCTTAAAAACAGCGAAGGATATGCCCCGGTATCTGAATCCGAACAAAGGATCATCAGTCATTTTACAGGAGAAGACGGAGCGGTAGATATGTCACTGGGCGTGATCATTAACGGTGAACTCAATATTCTGGATGGTCCGCTTAAGGGTATGGAGAACAGGATCGTTAAAATCAACCGGCATCACAGGACTGCTTATGTAAAGTTCGACAGATTGCTGGGAGAGGAAAGAATCCTGACGTTTGGACTTGAGGTGGTTGAAAAAAACTGATGGCACTGAAGATGATCGTATGGACAATGCCATAGCGTTCCTGTTCGAGAAACACAACATTATAGAGCTCAAGAATCCATACGAGAAGTGGTTCTGCTTCAGTTTGGAGTTGGTAAGATCCAGATAGAATGTGATGCGCCCGTCGAGTTCAACGGATTGTGCCTGACAGTCAAGCAGTTTTGGCTTGCCGTGTGCCAGATTGAGGGATTCGAGCCTGATGGTGACCCTTGGGAATGTTGGTGTGTACATAATAGACTCCTTTCAAAACTCAAAGAAAACTGCAGATACGATTATTAAGTAATCGCATATGAATACCATGAGGATAGTATAAAATATCCTTTTGCGATTGTCAAGTAATCGTGGTAGAATATTAAAAGTGAGTTTAGAAGTCAGTTTAGCAGCCAGCCAGGCAGAGAGTTTGGCATTGGCAGGTGTATTTGAAGGAGGCGTTATGGACGGCAAAAAGATCAAAGACGGCATTATCGATTCAGAAGCGCAGTGGGTTTCTGAAGGAATTCCAGAGGAAGAAGTCCTTCCTGACAAAAGGGAGATGACCTTTGCCAGCCGCTTGAAAGAGCTGAGGGAAGGAAAAGGATACCGGCAGGTGGATCTCGCTGAGAGAATCGGCGTGACGAAGAATACGGTTTCTGTCTGGGAAAGGGCAGGGCGAATGCCCGATCTGGATACGCTGGAGCTTTTAGCAAAAGAATTCAATGTGCCGTTCGATTTTCTGGTCGCTGTTGAGGACAGAAAAGAAGGGGAATCTTTGGAAGAAGTCATCGCCGGGATCAGCAATGAGTCTATCAAAATGTCAGCAGCGAGATTTGCCAGGGAGTACAGCATGCTGAGCGACGAGATGCAGAAAGTGGTGGCGGCGACGCTTGCCACGGCATTCAGGCAGGATGAGATGAAAGGAAGGCTCAGGAATAGCTGATATTGAAGTCTATTCTGTTATCCTATCAAAGCATATTGACAAACAGTCAGTGGTCATGTAATATGTTATATATAGCATATTGAAAGGATAGGAATGGAGAAGTTTAGAACCGTATTTTATAGGGATGAAAATGGTGATAAGCCATTGGGGGATTTTATCAGATCACTCAGACCGTCCCTGAAAGCAAAGGTTGTCGGTGATTTACATTTGCTGGAAGAATTCGGCAATTACGCGCGCGAGCCTTTGAGCAAGCCATTAGGAGATGGCATATTTGAACTCCGTACAGAGGAGAGTGGAGATACGGTTCGCATTCTTTACTTCTTTGACGAAGGTCGAATTATCATTTGTACGAATGGATGCGTGAAGAAGCAGAAACCAACACCGAGAAGAGAAATCGACCTCGCAAAGAAGAGACGTGATCAGTATTATGCGAGGAAGGAGCGATAAGATGGCGGAAAAAAGTGATCTGGATATCCTTACAGAGGAATTGATGGAAGAGCCGGAGTTTCGCAAGGAATATGAGAAGATTCAGCCGGAATTGGATATAAAGCGTGCCTTGATGCAGGCCAGGATTCAATCTGGGATGACACAGATGCAGTTGTCAGAGGCATCGGGAATCAGCCAGGCAGATATCAGCAGATTGGAGAACGGGACAAGGAATCCCAGCCTTGGGTTGCTTAAACGTCTTGCAGAGGCAATGAATTCAACCCTTAAGATAGAGTTTATTCCGAAAATGAAGACTGGTATAAATTAAACATTTATTGCTTGAGTTGGCTATCCAAAGGTCATGCGATGATATGGCATTTTGAGGTGAAAAGCGGTTGGTTTGGGTTTGCTACACAAATTGCTACACTCATTGCAAAATAAGGTGTAGAAATGTTTTTCGGTCTTAAGAGGACGCGGCTGAAAGCCTTATTTTAAGCACTTTCCAGCAATCGCCCCTCGACCTTGTACCGAAATTTGACCGCCTCATCTTAAGTACATTAAAAAGGTAATACACATGCAGTGAAAAAAACCGCCTCATCTTAAGACCATAAGAAAGGTATTATACATGCCGCTGAAAAACATACACGCCCCATGCCAATGTAAGGAAAGAGGGTTATTTGAGCAGTTCGCGTACTGCATGTATAACCATATCCCATGAGCTTAATTACATGCGTATTTGAATGTATAACCATATCTGGTTGGATTGATATGATACGCCGAGACCGCTATTTTACTGGGTTTTTGATTTCAGGGTGGTGGAAAGACCGAGAGATATGGTTATACATGCAATAAGTATTTGAAGGTATAACCCGCTTTCCTGAGCTTAAGAGGATACGCTGGTGAGACGCGACTGAAAGTATCACCATTTCTTCTTGGATTGATGGGATACGGCAGTTAGAACACAGACGAACACGGGTGAAGTTAAGACCGAGAGAAATGGTTATACATGTAATAAGGTTCTCCCCACATTGAAGCTTGGGAAGGGCTGAAAGTTCTGAAAGGGCTGGGGAGTGTGTGAGACTGAAGCCAGATTAGCCCCTGAACTGCCACAAATATACATTTTGTAGTCCGGTGCTCAGTGTGAGAGAAAAATCCTGAAATGACAAAGGGTATAAGGCTGGTGAGTGAGGGCTGGAGATCAGCGAACCGTTAATCGGGCTTATGTGCCTCGCTGCGCTCCCGGTCAAGGCACTCGACTCACACAGGCACTACGCGAAGTGCAAAACTTGAAACTGGCAACAACTGTAAATTCAGTAGGAAATAGATCAAAAACGCAAGAAACCGCAGAAATGAGGACAGAAATGGCAAATCGAACAAATGTTCCCGGGGGGGGTACTCCTTGAAGACATAAATAAAACAAGCTCTAATGGAGAGTCAGGGCGTGGGAGACGAAAGCTTCCCACGGTAATAATTCTTACGCTCGCCGCACTGGTATTACTTGGAGCAGGCTATCTTCTCTTCAACCATGGTGGGAACGAGATAAGCACCACGTTTGGTAACGTGCGAGGAGAATTGATCGGTTCTGAGTATGAAAGTCCTTCCGAGCCGCTGGTACCACGAGAAGAGATCAACATCCGTCCGGCTGTAACGAACACAGGGGATGTAAGCATCTACAGTTTCATCACTGTCACTGTTCCATATAGCACAGTCGATGGGGAGATTGTTGAATGGTATGATCAAGCCCCCTCCACTGCTTGGACGATGATAGAGCGACAGGTTGATGAGGCTACAGTTACTTACGTTTATGCCTATGAATCCGAGTGGGACAGTTTGGTGGTACTGGAGAGTGGGCAAAGTAGCGAACCTCTCTTCGATGATGACCACAAGCTGACGGTAGGAGCGATAGGGCTGTTAGAAGAGTCCGATCGTACAGACAGTAGCAGGGCTAAAGTAAGGGTTGATTACCACGTCTGCCAGAGCAGGATGATGGATGGGCTTTCCGATTCTGAAGTGTTTGAGGCGATTCTGGAGGAAGAGCGATGAGAGAGAAGCTTTTCCCCGGAATGAGGATGGTAGTTGATAAGATGAACGATCCACAGCCCTTGGCTCAGGGGAGTCAGGGATCATTTGAAGGATATGATGGCGTGGGAGACTTGCTCATCAGTTGGGATAACGGTTCGCAGCTGAAGCTCATTCCATCAGTTGATCGTTACCACGTAATCAGCTCTGATGAAGAGATAAACACATCCCTCGCTCACCTGAGAGAAGAGCAGGAGAAGATTGACAGGGATGAAAGCTTCACATGTCCACGGTGTGGGAAGAAGAGTAGCTTCAGAACCAGAGCATTAAGCCGCATTGCAGACATCTCAGTTTGTGAGGGGTGTGGGACGATGGAAGCGATAATCCAAGCCCAGCAGAACGGTATAAGAATCAACATTCAGGGGGCTGATGCCGACACAGCCAGAGACTTCAAAAGGATAGGATTGAGGGAGTGGAAGATAGTAAGAGAGTGGCAAGGACTTGAGGATATAGATTGAGATTTCCACAAAGAAGTATTAGGGCATAAAAATCTTTGAGGATAGTGCCATCCTCAAAAGGTAGCAAAATAAACACAGATTAAAATTTTTTCTTGAAACGGATAATAAGATATATACCGATAGCACTTGTAGTGGTTGGGATCTTATTCCTCACCACTCAGAACATAAATGATAACGCCAGATTGAGCGAAGGGCTGAGAGCGGTGCTTGTGAAGGTTTACGAACGCCTCGGAATTGATAGCAACGGAGCGTGGTGGAACGATAAGCTGGCTGTGAGGCGATTGGGTCATATACTTGAATACGGAGTGCTTGGGATTGCGAGTGGGATAGCAATGCTTGACTCGCACAGGAGTGGAAGCGGATTGTTAAAGGCTATAGGGCTGTGCATGATAATCAGTGTCTTAGACCAGACCGTTAAGATCTTCGTACCTGTGCGACACTTTGATGTTGTAGATATCGGTTTTGATATGGCTGGGGCGGTGATTGGTATCGGACTTGTGACCGCTGTAGGAATGATGATGATGAAGAGGAGCTGAAAGGCTCTTTTTTAATTGCAATAAAATGATTAACCCGACAAAAGGGTATTTTTCTTGAAATCGCCTTTCAAGAATCCAGTATTTATGCGGGTTTGCTGACTGACATTCCAATAAAAAGGGGCTTTTGTCGTCCTAATCATAAAATGGATGTTCTTGTCTCTCACAGCCCCCTAATACCACCTTTGGCGGCATATTTTGTCCACATAAGAATGTAGGTCGATTTTGATTATTGAATAATAGAAGAGTGAAAAATAGCCTCGGCGATCAATCGTCAAGGCTTTTTTAGATTGAAGTTTGATGATAGGATCAATTAGAAATGTTCACCTCGCGTCTGGGAGGAAGTTGCCTGGACACCGAATGAGTAACCGATATCTCCGTTTCTTTTACGGAATGTTTTAACATATACGGGAAGGTCTACAAAACTTCCAATATCGTGATAGTCCTTGGGAGCGTATTCATCGACATAGAATCTGTGGCCATCATTATCTTGAATCGTATATGTGACTATCTCAGTCTGGGTGTTATCTCTGGTTGAAATTGTACGGCGCGTCCGTTCTATTACGAAACCGAAGATAAAAAGGCCGGACAAATGCTGATTGTCATAGTCATCCTGAGTAGTTGGTGCTTCAACACCATATGCGAGAAAGCCGTCTCGCACCTCTTGATTGTGATGTGAATTTTTCCTTGGCATGGGTAACCTCCTTTTGTGGTTGAATATGCCTACAATATGGAAACCTGATTTATTTAGTCATCACGCGGTGACGGTGACGCTTAAGGAAGCGTCCTTTGATTCTGGATGCAGTTTTTGGTATTCCTCGCGGTATTTCCGCTGATGAGTGATAAAGTCCTGGAGAGTGGTGAAAAACTTTCTCCCAAGACCGTTGATGCTGGCAAGGTTGCAAGACAAATATGAGGTGATTACATCGCCCGTGGTATTCAGGTCATGTTCTTGAAGGATTTTGATATAGCGTTTGAAGTCTCCATTGAGTTCTGGAAGGGCTTCAACTGGAATATCGAGGACGGTAGCATCCTTGACCATGGAATACTTTTCATATGAGAATTCCTGACCGGTCAGCATCATGTAGTACATGGCAATTGCCAGTTTGCGGGCGACGGCATGGGTTGCTTTCTTCCATTTGCCGCCACTTTGGACATACATATAACCCCATCTTCCGAAAGCCTCTGAATGGCCGCGCATGATTTTATCGGCACTGTTTACGAGGATATTGTGAAGAGGGCGACAACCGCCTCGTTTTTTGACACTTGTCACATGACCGGCACTGACCTTAAGGCTTGGATCAAGTCCACAATAGGCACTAAGGGCTTTGCCGTTTGGAAAACGGCGAGGAGTTGAAACATATGCAAGCCAAGTGAAACATGTTATCTCGCCAACGCCAGGAGTTGTCAGTAGGATGCGCACCATTTCTGAACCCGGAAGGGTGCCGTCCTTGGTTTCCCATTCAATGGAGCCGACTTTAGCCCTGATGCGGTCAAGGTACTCGGCAGCATAATTTGTGAATATGTCGTATTGCTCATATTCGCGCCGGATGACTTGTTTCACATCGGCTGGTAGACCTTTTGGACAGACACCCTCATGCTTGGATGGATGATCAGAAGCCAGATCTTCGATCAGGGCACGAGTTTCCTGGTTTTTGACTACGCTACCCTTTGAGGCAGAGGTAATACCGAAGCGCACGATCATGTTATTTATCCTATTGGAGCACCGCGTGGCAAGCTTGACGAAATGCTCTCGTTCTGAAATAAGGACGCGCAATTCTTGAACTGGAGTTGGAACTATATATGATTCAGGCCAAATATTTGATAAGTCATGAAAAGAGAGGCGCTCCGCATCGAGCACATCAGTCTTACGCTTGGTTGCCCCGGCTATTGTCGGGTTGATTACAGAAGGGTTGCCTTCCCATGCGAGAAGTATGGGCATATGGTATGTTGCTGTTGCCTCAATAACATAATGGAGAGGCTTCGAGGTGTCTGGCACTGGGTCGGAATATTTTTTGATTACATTGATGACCCATTCCCTGGCAGAGACAAGCGAAGACCATTCGGTGTCAAATTCCTTGATGTATTTGAACACCTTATTATTGCGCCTGACATGAACGCAGATGACGATAAAACGGGAATGACAGTCGATACCGACACCATAGGACTTAAGTTTTTGAACCTCGACACCATCGTCAATGATTTGGACCTCAGTTTCATTTCTTGCGAGGATAGAGGTATTGAGTAGATTTGGTGATTGATGTTTTGACATAACAAATAATCCTGGACATATATGAAGTCCAGACCTCCTTTCTGGAAGTGCAAGTTGTAAACGGTAGTAAACGAAACTGATCATGAGTGCTGTGGCACGATTGCAACGACATAATGTCAGCGTCTTAGCACGATGCTTCAATTGAAGCGGTATCGAGTAGACGAAACTCATCTAGGAGTTCGCAGACTTCATGACAAAAATTCGCTAATACCGCAGGCCCAGGCTGTGAGAGAGCGTTCACTCTTACGAGGACGCTAACGAAAACCGCGGGGCTCGAAACATCCGACAAAGGAGACTCATTATTGTGACATCGTAGCTGACAATAAAACACATTAGCATGATTCTGGTTGTACACCGAAATAATACTTAGGAGCTCATTCCTTGTCGAATAGGGCACATTATAGACAGAATATATCTGTCTGTCAAGCGAAAAAATGTGGGAAATATGTAAATTTTCAGACAACTTACATATGATTCGATAGGGAAGGAAGAGTGGAAAATGCCTGAAAACACAGGGGATAACGGAAAGAAATCGAAGGAGTCCATTGATCCGGTCTTGCAGCGGATTTCTGATCTTTTGAAGGCACAGGGGAAGCAGGAAAAAGAACTAATCCAATATATTGGACTTGGAAGAGGGACTTTTACGGCATGGCGTTATAGGGGAGTTAAGACCTACACGCAGCATATTGATGAGATAGCTGAATTTCTGGATGTCTCTCCGAATTACCTTATCAGAGGCGAAGACGGAGAAATAGGGGTCGAAACATTATCAGAGGCAGAAATATGGCTGATAAAGACCTATAGGGCGGCAGATGATGTGGGAAAGAGCCATTTACGACAGACTGCCAAGTATATTGAAATGGCGACTGACGAAAACTGACGAAAAACCTACATTCTTAGATGAGGCAGAGAACTGTAGTGCTGAGACTTGAATATAGATGGGCATCAGAGGATGACATGGTGTAATGGCAAAGAGGACAATTTAGAGGAACTGAGGATTGAGCGATAGGAGAGATGAAAAAATGAATTCAGCGACGGCGGAGGCAATTGATGGTGTTTCGCATAATAGGGCATTAGCACTAAAGCATGACATGAAACCTATACAGCGGGTGGAGAGAAAGTACAGTAATATTCAGTTTGATTCCATGGGTAGAGTCATCCGTGCTTATGAAGGCATGGATATGAAAGCAGTGTATGCAGCAAAGCCTATAGCCTACAAGATTGTGAAACGGCTCTTTGATATTATCGCTTCTGCTTTAGGTCTCATTATTCTGTCTCCTTTGTTCCTTGTTATGGCTATAGCAATAAAAATGGAAGATGGTGGTCCGGTGATATTCTCTGGGCAGCGATGGGGTAAAGATTTTAAGTACTTCCCGATGCATAAGTTCAGATCGATGTGCGTGGATGCAGAAAGTCGCACTGCTGAGGTGGTCGGTGAGGATGATAAAAATGGTATGGCCTTTAAGGTTAAGGATGATCCAAGAATCACGAAGGTCGGAAAGTTTATGAGGAAAACTACGATAGATGAATTACCGCAACTTTGGAACGTGCTGAAAGGGGAGATGAGTTTGGTAGGTCCCAGACCGATACAGACAACGAAGGAAGATGGTGATCCTTATGACTTCCAAAGATGGTGCGTGAAGCCGGGGCTTACTTGTTTCTGGCAGGTTGACGGTAGGGCTGAAGTTCCGTGGGATGAATGGGTGGAGATGGATTTAAAGTATATAAATGAGATGAGTGTAGGAACTGATTTGAAATTGCTGTGGGCTACGGTACTGGCTGTTCTCGGGAAGCATGGGGCGGTGTGATGAAAACAATATTGCATATAACCGAATGTTTGGGAAGTGGAGTTCTTAATTATGTTAAGAATATTACCACTTGGCAAGTTAAAGACTATAAAGTTGTGGTAGCATATTCCACGCGTCCAGAGACTCCCGAAAATTTCAAAAATCAGTTTGATAAACGAGTACAGTTTATAAAGGTTAATGGCTTTACAAGAGAGATAGAACCAAAAAATGACTTGAAAGCATTCATACATATTAAGAAAATTGTTAAGAAGCTTAATCCAGATTTGATACATCTGCATTCCACAAAGGCCGGAATATTAGGAAGATGGGCTATTAATTGCGATAAGTATAAGGTTTTTTATTCACCACATGCTTATAGTTTTTTGATGCAAGATGTGAGTATTAGGAAAAGAAATCTATACAAGTTGATAGAGAGGTTATCTAATAGGAAGAATTGCTTAACAATTGCGGATATAGACGGAGAGTTAGAAGCAAGCAAGCAGGTTACAAAGAATGCGATATGCATCCCTAATGGTATAAATCCAGATGAAATGGATGAAATAATAGAACAAGCAAAGCCATTAGTAGAGAAATTTGATAAAACTACAGTTTGTCTGTCAGGGAAAATCGTCCCGCAAAAAAACCCAAAACTTTTTAATGAAATAGCAGAAGCCCTTCCGGAATATAATTTTCTTTGGATTGGAGCTGGACCTTTAGAACATGAGCTTAAAAGTCCTAATATTACGATAACCGGATGGGTTAGAAGACCTGAAGCAGTTGCAAAAATTATGAGTTCTGATATATTCTTATTCACTTCTTTATGGGAATCCCTCTCTATAGCACTTATGGAAGTAATGTATTTGGCAAAGCCGTGCGTAGTCAGTAAATGTGATGGCAATAAGGATGTGATTAAAACAAGGGTGAATGGATATCTATGTGTTAAAAAGGAAGAATATGTTGAAGCCATAAGGAACATTATTAATGATAAGGATCTATTGCAAAAACTAGGACAGAATGCAAAGTCAGATATTATAGCTAAATACAATGTAAAACTTATCGAAAGGGAGTATCGAAATCTCTTTCATGAATTCGGAATTGAGTGAATTCTGTAAGGATAAAAAATTGTGAGATTCATAGAATAAAAGGTGCAGGCAATATAGTTGCATAGATAACATGAGCATAAAATCAAAAATCAAAAATGATTTGTATCAAATCAATTACATAATCCCTTTTACGCTTAAGTATCTTCAAAACGGCAAAGTAAATTATGTTAAAAAAGCATTACCGTATTTTATGAAGCTTAGAGTTGTAAAAGGAACCGGTAATCGGGATTTATCCAAAGATATTATAAAACTTATGCAGGAGATAAGAATGAATCCAGTTAAGGGTTCTAGTTTCTTCTATACATTAGATGAATATAAGACAGTTGCTGCAAAGGGTTCATTTATTGGGAATTGCGCAATTGATTTTGATATGATAATAAACCATGCTTTTATTGATTATGCGGAAAAGGCAATTGCTGTTGGTGGAATTTATGGTGAAAGGGCAAAAAATACGATATATGGATTGCAAGTATTAATTGACCGTTCAATTATAGCAATAGAGAATTCGACTCAGAGTTTAGACAAAGAAAGACTTATTTGGGAATTTAAGAGAATATTGAATAATCCTGCTATCCATTTTCATGAGGCTCTTCAGCGGGTTTTGTTCTTTAATCAGTATCTTTGGCAAACACGGCATAGATTAAATGGTCTTGGTCTGCTGGATAGGGTGCTTGATAAAACATATCATCATGATATAAGGGAGGGAATTATTACAAAAGAAGATGCATATGAAATGATAATAGATTTCCTGAAATGTCTATGTGAATGGTATGAGTTTAAGAGTTCATCGCTTATGGGGGATATTGGACAAATAATCATTCTTGGTGGATTGGAATCAAAAGACAAATATTTTTGTAACGATTTAACATATTTATTTCTGAAGGCTCAAGCAGAGTTGAAAAGACCGGATCCGAAGACGCTACTCAGAGTTAGCAGCCAGATGCCAAGGGATTTGTTAAAGGCGGCAGTTGCGGCATTGATGTCAAGTACAGGAAGCCCACTTTTATCAAATGATGATGTGATTATTCCCGTACTATCTAAAGGTATTTTCCTAAAAAGTGATGTATATAATTATGGAGTTTCTGCATGTTGGGAGCCATTTATTCCGGGAAAATGCCTAGATCAGAATAATGTACTCAAGTTTGATTTTTTTGAAGTTCTCGAGAAAGTCTTATCACAGAATGAATTAAGTGAGGTTAGTGAATATGATGAATTAATAAATCTGTATGATAAGCAGCTTAAGGACAGTTGGGAGGATGCGTTAGATTCCTTAAACGAGCAAAAATGGTCGGTAGATCCTTTTTTTTCTATATTGACGGAGGGATGCACAGAGTCCGGGAAAGATATTTCTGAGGGTGGAGCCAAGTATAATAATTATGGTGTTACTACTGTCGGCATAGCTAGTACTGTAGATTCGCTATTAAATATAAAGAAATATGTGTTTGAGGATAAAGAATATAAATTAAATGAAATTAATGGTTTTCGCCTTAAAAATTATAATACTAACAAGAAACTATTACAAAGACTGAAGACTTCAAAATGTTTTGCACATGACAGCAATTCAAGTATTGAATTAACCAATCATATCATAATTAAATCCAATGAAGTTGTGGACAAGCATATTAATAGTTTGGGTGGAATGGTGAAATATGGACTAAGTTCTCCTGATTATGTGAGAAATGGAAAGAAAACGGGTGCTGACTTTGCTGGGAGATTGTCTGGTCAACCATATGAAACACATATATCAGCATATGATGTGTCATACACGGAATTGGTTAGTTTTGCAGGAAATATCCAATATGATTCGCCGTGCGTGAATGGAAATGTAATTGATCTGATTGTACCTCCTAGTTTTATTCTCACTAATAAAGAAAAATTCATAGAGTTTATAAGGAGTTCAATAAAGCTAGGATTTTATCAAATGCAAATGAATGTTTTAGATAGCAAAACATTGAAAGAGGCCAAAATGCATCCTGAAAGGTATAAGGGGCTAATTGTCAGGGTTTGGGGATTTAGTGCTTATTTTGTAGAACTTCCAGAAGATTATCAGGATCAGATAATTAAACGTGCAGAGAAAATCTATGAGTGATTTATTGTGGTGATGATGAACGAAAAAAAGGGATTAGACTTAACTGAAATACAAGATGCACTGTATGAAATCTTGTGTGCATTTGCTGATTTTTGCGAAGATAATGGATTAAGATATTATCTTACAGGGGGAACGCTACTTGGAGCCATAAGACACAAGGGTTTTATACCGTGGGATGATGATATTGATGTTAATATGCCTCGACCTGATTATGATAAACTATGTGAAATAGCTGATGGTTACATAGGTAAATATATGTTGGGGATAGACAAAAGACTGTATCTTAATTACGTAAGACTATCAGATTCGAATATATTTATACATATGAAATATGAAGGCTTTTTTTTTGAAAAAAGAAAGGATCTTGTAACTAATTTATATATTGATATTTGTCCTCTTGATGGATTACCGGAAAAAAAGAGTCTCTTTAGATTAGAGTGTACTCTGATGTCCCTCTTAATGGGAATGCAGGGGGTGTTATATCATGGTTTTGTAGGTAAAACGTTAGTTAAGAAAATGGCAAGGGTGCCACTATATCCATTAGCAAAAGTATTCGGAAAAGACAGATTGAGCAAGTGGTCAGATTTACTTGCTCGTCACATTGATTTTTCTAGTGCTAAACATATTGGGGCAATTTTAACATTTAATAGATTTAAAGATTATTTACCAAAGAATGAGTATCTTGAACAAGTAAAAGTTGATTTTAGAGACAGAAAGTTTTTTACGACAGCAATGTATAAGGAACATTTAAGACTTTTGTACGGTGATGATTATATGAAATTACCTCCTGAGAATCAAAGAACTGGTATGCATACATTTAATGCCTGGAAAGAGGACATAAGAAGTTGAATGTAGCAGTAATATTTGCAGGTGGAACAGGCAGGAGGATGAAGACGAGCGAGAAGCCCAAGCAGTTCTTGCTTGTGCATGGGAAACCTATCATCGTGCATACTGTTGAAATATTTGAGACACATCCCGACATCGACGGCATTGTGATAGCTTGTCTTGAGGAGTATATAGGGCATATGAATGACCTGGTCTATCGATACAGATTGGACAAGGTCAAAGCCATAGTTCCCGGAGGACGGACAGGCCAGCTTTCAATATACAATGGAGTGAAGAAGGCCGCAGAGCTTTATGAGGACGAAGCCACTGTGGCTCTTATTCATGATGGGGTCAGGCCATTCATCGATCATGACCTTATCAGCCGTAATATAGAATGCGTAAAGAAGAACGGGTCATGCATCACCTGCGCGCCGGCAAGTGAGACTTTCGTCATATTAAATGAGGATGCTGAAGTCGACCATATTATGAACAGAAATCTCTCGCAATCAGCCAAGGCTCCGCAGAGTTTCTATTTGCATGATATCCTGAAGAAGGAAGAACAGGCGCTTAAGGATGGATATGATGACATGATTGATTCTGTGACCCTTATGTGCCATTATGGGCTAAAACCAGCAATAACTGAGTGCGGCTCAGACAATATAAAAATCACAACACCGAATGATTTCTATATATTTAGGGCGCTTTATGATGCCAGAGAGAATTCACAGCTGGACTGACAGAGCATGGCGGGAGTCACTGAGCACGACCGTAAACACAGAGCACGAAAGGATGTTAAGGAACAAAACAAGTTATGAGTGATATTTTTAAGCAGGATATCGAAACGGTTGTAAACGCTGATTTCATACCTTGGGAGAAACTGAATAATAAGATTATATTTATTACAGGAGCCACAGGGCTGATAGGTTATACGCTTGTAAATTCGCTCGTAAAAGCCAACATAGAGAAGGACTTAAACATTAACCTTATTCTGCTGGTGAGGGATCGTAAAAAAGCAGAGAATCGGTTTGAAAATGTCATTGACATGGATGGCAGACATATTGTGTTCATAGAGAATAGTGTTGAAGGATTAGTTCCCAGGAAATTGGACAGCCATCAGATCGATTTCATTATCCACGGTGCATCAAACACAAGTAGCAAAGGATTCGTGACGAATCCAGTAGAAACAATTGACACTGCCCTGATCGGTACAAGGAATGTGCTTGAGATTGCAAAGGAACATAAAGTGGATGGATTTATATACCTGTCATCCATGGAAGTTTATGGTTACCCTGAGAAGGGGCATAAGGTGACGGAGGATGAAATTGGAGATCTTACACCACTTGATGTCAGAAATAGTTATCCGATCAGCAAGGTTATGTGTGAATCGATGTGCGTGGCTTTTGCAAAGGAGTATGGTGTTTCAACGAAAATAATACGTCTGACACAGACATTTGGGCCGGGAGTGAACTATACCGATAACAGAATCTTTGCATACTTCCTGCGCTGCATGAATGAGAGGAAGGATATTGTTTTAAAGACCAAAGGAGAAACGGAAAGAAGCTATCTCTATACCACGGATGCAGTTACAGCTATATTGACTGTCCTGTTAAAAGGAGTATCGGGGGCAGCGTACAATGCTGCAAATGAAGCTACTTATTGCTCAATAAAGCAGATGGCTGAGGAAGTTGCAAAAGATGCAGGAGTGAAAGTGGTTTATGATATACAGGATGAAAAGAGCAACGGATTTCCACAAACGTTATTTATGGATTTGGATACAAGTCTGCTCCAGAACTTAGGATGGAGAGCGTATGGGGGGGTATTGGAGTGATGTTTAAGAGGATGCTAATATATTTCTATGTTTTGAAGGGAAAACAGGAATGAAAAAAGTGTTGATCGATGGGCGAAATTTTGACCGTAATTTTTCTGGTGGAGCGAGATATGCAAGAGAGATTGTGGTGGGATTAGATTCTATAATTAAATCTGAAGAGTATTACTTGATAGTTGACAAGGATTTAATTGGACACTGGAATTTGAATTTGAGGAACATCTCAATGATGGAATATTCCAGTAAAAATGGAATAAATAGATATATTGAATTATTTAAGCTGTGTAGGCGTGATTATTTATATATCAATTTGTTAAATGGTATGGCGGTAGGAAAGAATAATTCAATCGTTACATGGCATGATTTATTTCCATTCTATGGTGTAATGGGATTAAATAAGTATAATACTTTTAAATTGAAATTTAAAACATATGAAGCTATATTGTTATCAAAATCACTGGTTACTGTTTCTGAATATAGTAAAAGTACAATGATTGACAAATTACATGTTAATGAGAAAAAAATCACAGTAATTCCTAATAGCTGGCAACATATTATAAGTATCATCCCTGATGAAAAAATAATAGATGAGTATAAACTAAGAGATAGAGAATATTATTTCTTCCTAGGGCGTCTTGTAAGAAACAAGAATATAGACTGGATTTTTAGGATTGCTGACAGTAATCGCACAGCATTGTTTGTGATAGCAGGAGCGTTGCGAAAAACAGAGAAGTTTTCATTCTATAGTGGAAAAAATAATAATATTATATATACAGGCTTCATTACGGATGAGCAAATGGCGGCACTATATATGCACTGCAAAGCCTTTCTCTTTCCTTCGTTGATGGAAGGCTTCGGAATCCCTCCGATGGAAGCCCTATATTACGGAGCGCCAATTATCATTTCAAATACATCGTCTTTGCCGGAGGTGTATGAAGATGCAGCGCATTACATTGACCCGTACAAATATGACTATGATTTGGATGAGATATTGAAGGAACCTGTGGCAGATCCGCAGAAGATCCTTGACAAATACAGTTGGGAGAAATCTGCAAGACAGTGGTACGAACTGATAGAGAGTTTTAGATAATGGCTTATAATAATGAAAAAGTCCATATAAGAATGGCATTTATCTTGTTGCACTACATGAACGAAGCATTGACTTCAAGGGCAGTTGAGTCGATTCTTGAGTTAAAAGGCGTGGACGATTGCAGAATAGTGGTTGTTGACAATGCAAGTTCAAATGGCAGTGGAGAGAAGTTAAGGAATAAATA
Source organism: Lachnospiraceae bacterium (assembly GCA_017460885.1). GTDB lineage: Bacteria > Bacillota > Clostridia > Lachnospirales > Lachnospiraceae > XBB2008. Next base: position 42,731 of record JAFUAB010000051.1, on the reverse strand, counting down.
TGAATCCGAAATAATCCATGTGATAATATGCAATGAGAATGGCGGTTTCTCGAAAGGGAATAATGTCGGATATAGATACGTAAAGGATAATTATGATTCGGAATTTATAGTGGCCGCTAATAACGATGTGTTGTTTCCGAATGCTGGATTCATCGAAGAAATAAGCAATCTGTACAAACGATCGCCGTTCAATGTGGGGGGGGGTGGATGTGTATGTGCCTGACAGGTATCTGCATCAGAACCCTATCCAACATTCAGTATCGTTCCTCAGCATAAACGAAATGAGTGCAAGAAAGGAGAAATATCAAAGAACTGTCGAGAAGTTGGAGAAGAACTTCTCTTTTTTTGCGCTCAAAGGTTACTTGAAAGAAAAATATCGAAATAAAGTAACGGGCATTTTGCTGAGGCTGAAACGAACCATAACATCATTGATACCGCTCAGGGATCATGCTGTCGGTTATACAGGAAGGAATATGACGCCGGATGGTGGGTGCTGGTCTGAATGTAGTGACGAATGCATTCTTTTTGGCGCGTGTCTTATTTTTGACAAGGACTTCATAACGGATAACGACGTCCTGTTCGAGCCGCATACTTTTATGTATGAGGAAGAGTTTTTCTTGAAGCTGCGATGCACCTTAAATAACTATCGTATGGCGTATTATCCAGATGTCCAAGTCTGGCATACGCAGGAAGGCAGCGCAGATTTCGGTCAGCAATCCTTCAGCGAATATAGGAAATGCCGAGCCGGTAAATACTTGCAGAGGATAAAGGCAGTGGACACTTATATTGATTATTTGAGATCGCTTGGTTATTAGCTGAGTGGCCAATGCTTCAACCGGCATGTAAGCTGCCGACATATATGCATATGCGTTAATACTGTTTATACTGTAAATACAGTTTATACCATTCAAACTGTTAAATCAGCTAACACAGAGGTAAAACACCTGGAGATCCATTGACTTGTGAGATGCCCGTTTTGTAGGGAGGGTATCTCTGATGGAAAATCGGGAAAAACAGAGGTGTTCTGTATGTTTTATCATCTTAAATTACAACGAAATAGAGCTTACAAAAAAATGTGTGAAATCAATATTTAAGCTTGAGAATGCCGCTGTCAACAAGTCGGATGCACCACAGGCTGATGAACCATACGTTATCATCCTGGATAATGCATCTCCGAACGGATGCGGGGAGCAATTATTTAAGGAGTATGAAAGTAATAACAGAGTAAAGGTAATACTGAATAAAGAAAATTCCGGCTTCGCTGCCGGGAATAACATTGCATTCAGTTATGCAAAGGAAAATATAGATGCTGATTTCATTATAGCGGTCAATTCGGACGTGTTATTTATTCAGCACGGCTTTGTCAGGAAATTATTTGATTTATATGAGGAATACCCCTTTCACGTAGCGGGTCCGGATATTTTGATTCCAGACAGATGCTTTCACCAGAATCCCCGCATGACAGTAGATGGATATCCATCTGTAGAACAGGTTTACACGATGAAGAGGGAATGGGAGGCAAGCGCAAAGCATCTTCATGACCGGGATATGTTTGCTTTCAAGAAATATGTGAGGGAACGATATCGCTTCACATGGTGGATGCGGGCGTTATTTAGAATAAAGAGAACGCTGGAACAAACGGTGAGTTCCGTGCATCATAAAAGCAAGGGCCCCATAAAGCTCGGAGCATCCTCTGACAGCTTCCACTCTACAGCATCATCACCAATAGAGAATGAAAATGTACAGCTCTTAGATACGGTTGATATCAATAAGCTTGGACTGTACAAAAAACAGCTCAAGAACGTGTGTTTGCAAGGGCCCTGTATTATCTTCGATAGGCGTTATATTGCAGAGAGAGATGTGCTTTTCAATCCTCTGACATTCATGTATTTTGAGGAGCAGATTCTTTGTCTGGACTGTTATCTTAACAATTGGAAAACGATATATTTTCCGCAACTGAAAGTCGTGCATCTTGATAGCGGATCGACATATAATGGACGGATGGGTTTTGAGGAATTCTGCCAGAAGAAGGAACAGAGCTATAGGCGTGGAATCGAAGGTACAGATGTGTACTTGGAATACTTGGGCAGGCATCTATTATCTGATGAATAGCATTTATGAACCTAAGTCAGTATTGTTGAGCTGCCAATTTACCTATATAACTACAATTGTATTCTTTATGAAATGTCGTAGAGATATTGGCACATAAATATAATGTTTTTTGGTGTCATCTTAGGAAAAATATTAGGAGGATAATTGGAAAGGAAATATAAAATATCTATCAATATACCAATCTTTATGATTTCTATGCTCATACTTCTCGTTATTTTCTGCAAGTATAATATCGAATCACGTATGGGCTATATAATTTTCCCGGTTGAATTTATATTTGCATTTGTACTGTATTCCAGACAAACTGAGGATGGAAGACTGAATGGTGTATCTGTTAGAAGAGTGATATACGTATATTTTTTCTTTATGATATACAGAATATTTGTATCTGCGCTTATAACAGGGAGTCTTTACGATGGAACCAAAAAGATATTGTATTATGAGGTAGGCGTTCTGTTTCTTCTATATTTTGCAGTTTGCCTTACAAATGCAGAAGATATAATAATTACTCTTCGGAATATAGGAATTGTAAATGCGGTCCTCGGAGTTTATGAGACAATTACCCGTTCTAGTATTTTTATGAGATTTATTGATGTTGAGAACCGAATACAATTTTCTAATTTATTAGGAACAGAAAATAACAGGGCAAGGACAATTTTTTTCCATCCAATTATTTGTGCAGTGTTTTGTACTTATATTTGGTGTATACTTTTGTACTATCCAATGAAGGGTAAATGGATAAATACGATATCTCAGATTGCTCTGATAATATGCCTTATGGGGACGAAGTCCCGAAGTTCCTGGATTTCTTTTGCTATTGTAAATGTTATTTACCTCGTACAAAGGCTATCAAAAAAGAAAGGCACTATTGAAATTGGTAATATATTCTATGGATTAGTTTTTGCAATTTTTATGATTGTTATATTTATTATCCAAAGAGACTATATATTGAGTGCGGGTAGAGTGTTATTAAATCGTTGGATGCTTGTATTAGATGCTGATGATGCGGGGAATTATAATAGAATAACAATGATAAGAAATGGGCTACAGGATTTCGCCGGATGGGGTGTATTAAGCAAGATTTTCGGCAAGGGATATTTGTATGCGTATAATTTGCTTCAAAGACACTCAATACGAGGATGGACAACAGCGGTTGATAATTCATATCTTACCGCACTATTGGATTATGGTATCGGCGGATTGTTGTTTCTTTTCTATTTTATATACATTTCTATTAAGAGCATACACAGTCGCAGTAGGCTGCATAAGATGTGTGGGTTAAGTATTTTGAGCCTTTTTATTTCGGGTTTTTTTTATGAAATGTTTTCATGGTTTACACCAAATTTTCTGTTGGCGCTTTCCTTTTGTCTAATCTCTGTACATTTCGAAGAGAATGATTCTTTTGATTGCAATACAGAAGTAAATGGCACAATAATGACAGATATAATGTGAATTCAAACACGAATAAAGTCAGTATAAAACCTCAGAGAAAAAGATAAAATGTATGCGAAGTAAATTAAGAAAGGGCATTGCTCAGGTTCTTTTAGCTAATGCTATAAATCTAATTATTTCTGTCTTTAACGGCTTTATAATTCCAAAATTTCTATCCATTCCAACATATGCAAATTACAAAACATTTCTACTCTATACAAGCTATGTTGGTATTTTACATTTTGGGTTTATTGACGGAGTATACATTCGATATGGGGGAAAGAACCTAGAAGAATTGTCAAGAAAAGAATTATCCTCTATTCAGAAGACACTTTTTGTATTTCAGTTCCTGATAACCGCAATAGGGGTTATCGTATCCCCCTTCATTCATGATATATATCTATTCATCGCCGTTCTATGCGTAATGCCAACTAATCTGCAAATGTTTTTTCGTATCTTGTTTCAAGCGACTGGGGAGTTTAAGCAATATAGGAGGATATTGAATGCACAATCTATAACCGTTTTCGTTTTCAATATACTTCTTATTTTGGCTTTGCGAAACGATGATGCCAGAGTCTATGCTATTGGCTACTTTGTTATTAGCGTCATTGTATGGTTGCTCTTTGCTTATGATATCCGAGACTTGTTTGTAAAAACCACGATAAAGCTGGTAGATATTGTTAGAATGCTTAAAGAATATATTGGTCTTGGCATGATCATTATGTTTGGGAACTTTATGTCCATATGGATTACAAGTATAGACAGATGGTTCGTGAAATTCCGATGTTCTGAGAATGAGTTTGCATATTATTCTTTTGCCGTATCTATGTTGAAGCTGGTAAATGCCGTGTTTGGAGCGTTTTCCGTTACGCTTTACAATTATTTTTGTGAGCATCATAATAATAAGCAGGTAAAGGATATAAGGAAGAAAATAATCATTATCGGTGCGATTATCGTTTCCTGTTCATTTCCATTAAGGCTTGTGGTAGATGTTTTTCTTACCAAATATATCCCATCGGAGACAGTGATGATGTATCTGATCTTGTCCCAGCTTTTTGTGGTCATTATTAATTCGATTTATATGAATCTATATAAAGCCTTAAATCTGCAGAAAAGGTATTTGAGGATTATGATAGAGACATCTATTATAGCTGTGGTGGCGAACTTTATTTTCGGATGGATATTTGATTTTTCAATGGTTTCGTTTTCATATGCCACTTTCTTGACTATGTTTATCTGGTTGTGCAGATGTCAGATTGATTTGAGGGAGTATAGGCTGGAAACGAGAGAATGGATATATGTCATTTTGACAGTTTGTATTTTTTTCATTTCATGCAGGTTTACATCTATCATCGGCTTTATTAGCTATTTGGCACTTGTTTTCCTTGTGGCACTGGTAATGTTTAAGGATGATATGATGTCTTTGCTTCATATGAGTATCTCATTAGTAAGAAGAGGAAAGCATTAGTGATAATTATAGTGGGCGTAGGTCTTTTTGGATCAGTTTGAGCAAGGGAATTAACTGATAATTGGTATAAGGTTCTTATTCTTGGATGTTATAAGGTTTATGACATGGATAAAGTGATTGAAGAAGCACAAGATATATGTTGTAAGATACCATTTTCATCGGAATCTTGATAAGTTATGGGAAATGATAGTGTTTTAATCACCAAAATCCAGCGTTTCTCTCTTCATGATGGTTCAGGGATCCGTACAACTGCATTCTTAAAAGGCTGTCCATTACGTTGTCCTTGGTGTTGCAATCCTGAGAATCTAACACTTTCACCAGAACCTTATGTTAAGGACGGCATCGAAGGTATATACGGTGAAAAACTTACACCTGACGAACTGTTAACTGAGCTTCTGAAAGATAAGCCTTTCTATGGCGGCGATATAACTGAAGCAAAGGACTATTCTATAACATCTGCATCTGAGATAGATCGTCTTCCCGGAGGAGTCACTTTCTCAGGCGGTGAAGCACTATTGCAAATGCAGAATCTCGTTCCAGTCTGTGAGAGACTGAAAGAGGAGGGGGTTCACATAGCATTAGAGACGAGCCTGTTCTCTTCTCCTGAGTCTATAGCTTTAGCTGTTGAATTTATCGACTTCTTCTATATTGATGTAAAGATAATGGACGAACACCGTTGCAGGGATATACTTAATGGCAATATAAATGTCTATAATGATAACTTGTCCACAGTATTTAATTCTGGTAAACCTGTGATTCTTCGAGTTCCAGTGATTGGTGGCTTTACTGATGATGTGGAGAACAGAAAAGCAGTAGCAGAGCTGATAAAGAGCTTAAAAGATCGATCTAATAATGTCTTGAAAATTGAACTGCTTAAGGAACACAATTTGGGACTTTCCAAATACGAGAGCTTAAGAGCTGCTGGAAGTGATATAGCTTTGCCAGAGTATAAAGGCATGAGCGATGAGTTTATGGAGGCATATAAGGCTGAGGTTAAAGCGGTTACAGATTTGCCGGTTGAGGTGATGAAGATCTGAATGAGCATGACCTCCATCCTTACAAATCTCTTCTGGGCAATCTTTAGCGCTGTTTGTGGTGTCATTCTTGCCAAGATTCTGGAAAGATGGGAGCGTAAACGCCGCTACATTGTCTATTGGGTAAAGGTTTATGAAATTCCACCACAAAGCGGTTCGGAAGATTCCAGTGCTAGATCAGAGCCGAAGAAGAGAATCAGAATTATCTTCCACAATCTATGCGAAACAAAACTGACAGAAGATGACATATCCCAAACTAATCCGATTACTATAGAGATTAAGGGAGACAGAAACGATATAACTGGGGCTAATGAAGCTCCTATCAGGGCAGAAAACGTCGCTGCCATTGCGTTCAAGTTCAACACCGAAATGAAATCAGGAGAGAAGAACCCCAATGGTTTCAAGTTGGAACCAGTAGATGCCGGACTCCGGCTTGATTTCCAATACTGGCTAAAGAATGAAGTAGTAGTTTTTCATGTTGATAGGCCTGCAACCGTTAAAATCACTGGAACACTGATTGAAGGCGCTATCATTTCTAATAAAGACTTAGAAGCCATGTACCGCAGGAAGTATATCACATTGAGAAACGCTATCAGTATCATTACCATCATTTTAATGATGTTTATTGCTTTAATGGGGCAGAACATGGCGCAAAGCGGCCGTGAGATGAATGTGTTGATTTCTGTGATTGCAGCTACTTTACCGGGAATCATCGTTCTTGGCGTATGGCTGAATATATACTATAAAGCATTGATTAAATTTGTGAAGTGATAATCATATGAGTTTTATTCTGACTATGTACTATGAGGCAGATCAAAGTTGATAAGATTCTTAGAACTAATTGCAGCTCTTCTTGGGCTTGTACCAAATATAAAGGCAAATGTTGAGATAGCAGAGGATCTGAAAGTTAAACCGAAAAAGCTTAAACGAATAATAGTCTTTGTTATCCTTATTTTTCTTGCTATTTTAATTTCATGCACAATATTTCACAACATAGATAATTCAGTTGTAAATGGTAAGATTTACAGCTCCCATGATTGGCGAAAGATGAAATCGCAAGCTGATAATGTGGCATTAGGAACGAGGCATTATGTCAATATTGGGAAAAATGACGAAGCAATTTATTGTCTTGATATTAAAAACAACGGACAGATTTCGCTAAAAGTAGGATGTAACACAGAAAATAGGGATGCATTCGAGGATAAACATCTGTATGAAGATGGATGGCGAGTTTTACTTCTTGACGCAAAGCAGGAAATAATAGCGGATTTATACATTTCCGACGATGTTCCGATTCCAACAGGGGTATTGAGCATTGATGCCGGGAATTATTACATTCTTTTTCAGCTGATTGATGAAAGCGTAAGATACGATGACACAATTTGGTTTGAGGTGAAGTATTCGAAGAGTAGTTAAATAATTTTTAGGAAGATGAGAAATGGTGTCACCCAGTAATTAATATGCGAAAAATCAGAGCGGATGTCGCCCTACTATAAATCTGTGGAAATGCCGATAATAGCTGAGAGCAGCGGAAAGTACCTGAAAACGGCAATTTGGCAGTTTGGCAGTTTCAAAAAATGTTTGACATCTCCGACATAATCCTATATAATCAATCTTATGAAGTTGACCTATGACCCATTGTGGGATACGTTAAAAGAAAAGCGGCTGAAGAAGACAGACTTATGTGAAAGAGCCGGGCTATCGAGAAGCACCCTGGCCAAGATGGGCAAGGAAGAGTACGTGGCTCTCGAAGTAGTTGAACGAATCTGTAATGGCCTTTCCTGCCAGGTTCAGGATGTGATAGGGGTGAAAGCCGACTCGTGACCCATAACCTTGTAAGGATCAAAAATAGAATGTAAAGGAACTAAAAAGCCCCTGAGAAGGAAGCAGGATCGAAGGAGCACAGGAACCAAATAGTGAAAGTTATAATGCATGAAAAGCTTAAAAATATCCAAGAAGGAAGCGGAGAAGGTCACGCATGATATTAACAATGTGTGGCACGCCAGGTATGAGAATGTGGAGATCGGTTATATCTATACCCACACTCATAAAGCAAATAGTCCGTCATATAAGTATGTTTTCAAGAACTACGGGTTTGACAACTATGAATTCATAGGGAAATACCCGACTGCTGATAGGAGTAGGAGGTGACGAAATGAAAATGACGGTTGATATGATAGATATGAGAGAGAAGTTGGCTTCATTGCCTTACAGTTATGATGATTTCGTCAGATTCACAATGGAGTGCATTGAGCAGGAGGACGGAGTTAAAGAGGTTATAGATAATCAATTTCGGATAAAACCGGATTCGGATACGAATGACATCACTAAGGTAGTGGTCGAATTCCTTGGTTTGGGTGAACCGCTCGAAATCGTTGACGATGATGAGATTGACGACGAAGAAGAAATGCTTGTCGGGGCTTCATCAAGGAGTTTTGCGAGAGCGGCGTATTAATATTTTCCAAGCACATCAACCCTTTGCCACTGCGGCTCTGTACGAGGGCAAATCAGGTGATGGATCATATAATTGGTGATTAAGGGCGTAAGTTCGGTCGATGCATAGTTCAAAGCCATGCTCGGTGGCGAAGCTATATCTGTGTTCAGCTTTAAATAAGTCTTTAACCAGATAGAGCAAAAAATGTAAATAAGTCATTAAAAAAGTAAATAAGTCTTTAACTGGAAATATAATCTCCACCATAATCCCCACCATAATCCCCACCATAATCCCCACCAAGGGATTTTGAATTTTTGAACTTTGGAAGAGTAGGAAGTAGTGAGTGAGATTTTTTAAGAACCTATTTAAATTTGAACACAAAATCAGCAAAGTTCACAGCAGCACACAGAAAAAATGAAGTCGGATTTTTCTGTGGAAAACATTATCGTATTGATTGTAACGGGTACTGATAAAGCCAAAGATTTCTGTGAGAGTCCATAATGTATTGATTGTAACGGGTGCTGAAATTCTTGTCACACACACGGGAATTGAAGGGAGGGCAGAGACGTAAAAGATTGTAAAGCATTGTAAAGCTTTGTAAAGCATTGTAAAGCATTGTAAAGCATTGAAGGGAGCAGAGATGTAAGGGAGTGCGGAAGGAAGTATAAATGTCAAGAAAGAAGAAGCCGGAACTGAATCAAAGTGTTATAACCGAGGAGTTGCTGGATAAGGTGGCGGCGTTTTACTCATCATCCTCATCTCTGTCATCCCTGTCAGCCTTGTCATCTCTGTCAGCCTTGTCATCCCCTGATGGAGATGAGCGAGGAAAGTCCGAGGTTCCTGTGAGAGACGAGCGGGGCAAGGATGTCGAGCGGGGCAAGGATGTCGAGCGGGGCAAGGACGGTAAGGAAAACAAGGATGTTAAGGGGAGCAAGGACGTCAAGGAGAGTAAGAACTGTGCATCCCTGCGAGAGGTTGCGAAACACTTCAATGTCTCGATTCTGAAGGCGAAGAAGCTCCTCATTACAGCAGGTGTGTATCCCATGACGGATCAGATCGACCTTATCCAAAGCTTGAAAAGCGATGGATTAACTGAGAAGCAGATCGCTGACAGGTTAGGCGTGTCGGTCGCTGCCGTCAATGCTTCTCTGCCTTATGAGAAAGTGGTTTATAAGCTCACCATCCCACATCCCCTGCCTAATCCTTATACCACATCGAATGGTCAGAGCGGAGCAGGTGGAGCAGGTGTAGCAGGTGGCGCAGGTGGAGCAGGTGAGGTCGTGTCTGCCCGAACTGTTGAAGCGGATAGGGTGGATCTTCATCGGAGGCGGTGGAGGGCTGTGTCCGTTCTTAAAAACACGATTGAAGCCGGTAAGGTTGGAACGGGTGGAGCGAGAGGTACTGCTGTTGATGGGGTTTCATGGCGTGAGGCTTTATGGAAGGCGATAGAACTGTTTCAGGGCTTTGAATTCGTGACGGTTGGAAGGGGGAAGAACAGGACTGGGGCGACGGCTTTTAAGTATGAGCTGAAAAGGAGTTCCCGGACAGGGATGGAGACGTCTGAACTGATCATAAGTACGAGAGCAGCCGGAAAAACAGTGACGCGGAGCTCGGTTGAGCTGGCTTTAAGTCGTTACCTGGCTGTTCAGGATGAGTGTGGGTATGTACGCGGTCCGAAAGCTGCGGGAGAAGTGTTTGGAGCGTCGTATCTGTATGGGATTTTTCTGGCGTGGGGAGTGATAAAAAGTGCTCCATCCGTTTCTGAGTGAACGGTGTGGACATCTGAGAAGTGGTGACGGCATTCCTTCCAAAGCGTTATCAAGCCTTGTAAGCAGGTGGTCAGACTCTCACAGGGGTGGATGTAACAGACAAAAGCTGATGAAGTTTGGATGGTTGAGGGGCTTAAAGCCCTTGTCTCCCACAGGAAAGGAATGCTGTCAAGCGTGATTAAGGATCATGAACAAGGCAGATGCGGGACAGATAACCCTCTATAATCCTGCGCAGGGCAGACTCGATATCCGGTTTCCCGTCATTTAAGCACCACTCGAATACGCATCCCTTTACGATGGTGCAGATGTCCATGCAGACCGTGTGGAGCGTGCGGAGGTCTGCGCCCTGGATGATAATTCCGGCTTCCAGCGCATCCATCATTTCTTTTTCACTTCTTGCCATGACGGTCCCCGGGGCGAATGCCCCATCCACTTCTCCCATATAAGCAGAAAGGGACTGGTTTCCCGTGGAATAGAAGCTCTTCATGAAATCCAGTCCCAGATCCATGTACCTGTGGATCAGGTGCATGTAAAGCTCCGTAATCCTGCCTGCAATATCGGTCAGCGGCGTTTCAAGATCAAGCTCAAACGATGTTTCCCGGAGAAAGTGCATGAGCAGGTCATCCTTATCCCGAAAATAATGGTAGAAAGTCCCTATGGACAGGTCAGCGTTCGTGCAGACATTTCTGACGGTGACTGCATCAGCCCCGGATTTCTTGATTATCTTGATTGTTGCCTCTATGATCTTATCCCGGCTGTTGTTTTCGTCACCCTTGGCCGGGCGTCCGCTTCTTTTTGGCATACCGTTATCAATCCTTCCTGCTTGTGGTGTTTGTGCTCATACCGTTCCTGTTGCCCAAGTACTGCCTATGCGCTGAGAAAGAGAGTGTAATCGCATCGTGACTTTTTTTAGAACGGGTTTTATTTATCTGTTGACATTATAGAACGTGTTTGATATACTGTCAAACGAAATATATAGAACAAGTTCTATTAAAAGATGAATGGAGCGAATGGAGCGAATGGAGCTTGTGAAACGTGTGGGAAGGGAGGCAGAGGCAATGGAAGCAATGAAAATAACGTACTGGTCTGATTATGCGTGCCCATACTGCTATATCGGGGAGGCAAGGCTGAAAAAGGCTATCAGCCAGATTCAGCAGATGCCCGAGTACAGCGGCATGGATGTGGAGATTGAGATGAAAGCGTTCCAACTGGATCCGACAGCGGGCGATCATGCGGCGGGAGACACGCAGACGAGGTTTGCACATAAGTACGGCATATCCATGGAAGAGGCAGGGGAGACGATTGAACATATCTCCGCTATGGGGAGAGAGGAAGGGCTGGATTTTAAATATGCGACAACTCTCTTTACCAACACGATGGATGCGCATAGGCTGACTAAGCTGGCACAGAGCAAGAATGATCCAGCTCTTTCCGAGAAGCTGGAAGAGGCACTTTACAAAGCCTATTTCACCGACAATAAGGAACTTGCCGACAAGGGGCTGCTTCAGGATATTGGTGAGAAGTGCGGGCTTGACGCCGGAGAAGTGAAGGCTGTCCTTGATTCCGATAAGTACAGGAATGAAGTGCTTCTGGACGAGCGGGAAGCGGCAAGATATGGCATTCATGCGGTACCTTTCTTTGTTATCGGTCAGAACGGCATCTCTGGCGCGCAGAGCGTGGATGGAATGAAAGCGGCGATCATGAAGACACTGGACGAGACGGCAGGGAAAACGGTCAGTCAGGGCATGGCCTGTGGTCCTGAAGGCTGCCGCATAAGGTGAAGCCATGGTAGCTGAGGTTGCGGTAAAGGGATATTTCGAGGAGAACTGCTTTTTCTATATTGACGATAAGACACAGCATGGATTCCTGATCGATCCCGGAGCGGAGGCGGACAGGCTTCTTTCCATCATCCAAGGGAGAGGCTGGATGATTGAGAAGATCCTGCTGACGCATGGGCATTTTGATCACATGGGCGCGGTGGATGGGGTAACAGCGGCTCTTGGCATTCCTGTCCTTGCCCACAGGCGCTCCGATGAATACCTGCTTGATGCGAGGAAAAACCTGTCAGCGCTTTGCGGACCAGCGATAATTGTGGAGGGTGTCCAGTATATGGATGACGGGGATGAGATATGTCTGGAAGCAGATCCTGAGTTTCGGCTTAAAGTGATATATGTCCCCGGCCATACAACGGATTCCGTGATGTTTTATTCCAAGGCGGATGGCGTGGCGTTTGTCGGCGATACGATCTTCAGAGGAAGCATCGGGAATTACCAGTATCCGGGCGGGAATAAGAAAGACCTGCAGGAGAGTATTATTAAGCGGATATTCACGCTTCCGGATGATACAGTGCTGTGTTCCGGGCATTCAGGACAGACATCGGTAGGCGAGGAGAGGAGAAGATATAGGTATTAAGAAAGGACCTGGCAGTGGCGATGAGCTGCTTCCGGGTCTTTTTTGCCTTTCCGGCGCTTCCCCGGCTCCGCTCCCGGTGAACAGGCCGTCATCTGTGGATTTTTCGCCGGTGACGGTCTTTTTTTGTGCCATTTGGTTAGCAAAGGCTAACGAAACTTCTTGTACTTATCCACCAGAAATCCGGTCGCAGCCGAGCCACATCTTTGTGCAGTTTATGCCGCAGAATTACAACATTTCCGCTTGCTAAAACCCTTGAAAAGAGTGATATATGTGTATGCCGAAAGGCAGAAAACCACAGCGATAAGCACAGGAGGAGCGGAAGATGAGCAGAGACCACAGGCATTGGAGCAATGAGGACTTAAGAAGCTGGATGATAAGCACTGACTTCCCGGATTATGAAGACTGCGGGCACTTCAGCACCATGATCTACAACGGAGCTTTCACCACACTGACCTTCATCAAGAAGAAGGAAGGCACGCCGGGAACCGAAGAGGACAGACCTTCCTACGCGGTGGTTTCAAGCATCAGGAAGCACTTCATGGACAGGCTTTCCGGTAACTACTTCGCGCACGAGGCACAGATGGTCAAGACCCTCACGAAAGAGGAAGGAAACCTGCTCTGGAAGGCAATCAAGAGCACCGAGTGGACGAGCAAGAACCACACCTACTGCTACGATTTAGGGAGGGCATTGGATCGCTTGCCGAGCAACAGCACCTTGAAGAACAAGTTCGTAGGGGCTTAAAAAGCCCTCACAAGCCCTCAGAGGGGAAGCAGGAAGCATGACTGTGAGAGACAAAAGGAACTTTAAATTATGAAGAAGATATTTGACAGAAAAATTGCATCTGAAAGGATCAGGATTGGGATAGGAGATGATGATGCGCACACGGTGGCAGAAAAAACAGGGATTAGTGAAGCTGAGGTCAAGCGGATATTAAATGGCACGGATGAGATGGCTTATTCAGAGCCCCTGATAGCCATTGCCAGAACTTATGGTGTCTCGATGGACTGGATTCTGGGGCTGACAGATGAGATGAGACGATAGATTTTGCCAATTCTGTTCCCGAAGAAGTGTGGAAAGCTGTCAGGGGGTTGCGGTAATCTTTCCACCCTTATATTCATACACAGTCTTTGTGAGCGTTCCTTCATGATTTAACATATTCCTTGCCTGCTCCACACTCAGGCCATTAGTGAGGAGAATTAGCCTGTCATTTAGAGCGATGATCAGATATCCGTCACCCAGATATTCCACAGCCTCTTTAAGAACGCCTCCATCCAGCAATCCGGAAGAGGCATAAACATCCGCTGTCAGGAACACGCCATCTGATGTGACTACGGAGCCGGTGGTGGGATTTAAAATGGGAGTGTTTGCCTTGGCTAAAGGGAGCAGATCGTCAACGGTACAATTTAAAACTGCAAGCGAGTCTGCTGTGATAGGAGATATGACACATCCATTGACGAGTTCGAAGATGCCGGAGGCGAATAGTTCTCCGGAGAGTTCGGTAAGGGTGGTGGCTGATTCGTTTTCTGAGGAGTGGGTATCCGCTACCTTTCCTTCTACAGAATTTATCGCATCTTCCACAGAGTTCACCGCATCCGCAGAGTTCGCAGAGTCTTTCACGTCCTCCGCAGTGCAGTCCGCGTCCTCCTCAGAGCAGCCATCTGGAGGATTTGTGGGAGACAAGTCCTTCTCCACCCTTCCTTTGCCGATAAGCATATAAAACGTGATCGCCATATCAAAAAAGGGGATTGACGGCAGATCCGTATCTCCCGGACTCAAGCGGTAACAGATGAGATTTTTGAAATCATCTAAGGTGTAAGGGGAGGTCACATTTTTCTCCTTGCATCTCTGCATCTCACATAGCGGCACAGTCTAAAGTCGGTAGCATTTCTGTGTGTATCAAAACATATCAGTGCCGGCATCGACAGTTTTCACTCGCTCAGTATATCATCCATCTCTTCAAGCTCCTGATCGGTCATGGCGGTGATATCTGATCTGCTCATACCGTGTGGGAGATGAGCGAGGTAGTATTCACGGAGCGACTTGATATGCTCGGCGTAGGTGAGTTCGTTCCCGTCCTCGTCCACATCGCTTATGATGGCGATCCTGCCTTCGGTCTTACAGAAGGGGCAGGCATCTGGAGCGGACTCTGCATCAAAAGACCTCTCACATTTCAAGCACTGATAGTACATGGGTATCTCCTTATTTCTTTGCTGCCGTCTTGCTTTTTGCAGCGGATATTTCCTTCCCGCAGTAGTAGCAGTAAATCTTATCACAACCCTTCCGGCTGGTTCTGAACGATTCCCCGCAGGATTTGCATTCGAATAATTCAGCGTCCGCGCTCATTTCCCAAGGATTCTCGCCCTCGTCGTCAGTGTCATCCTCGGCTTCTTCATCCACAAGTTCTACTCCATCAGATTCCGGCCACCAGCCATCGTCATCATAGTCTTCATCTTCATCGTCATCCCATTCATCCTCGTACTCGTCCTCATCATCCCAGCTGTGGGATTTCTTGCGTTCAAAATCAAATTTCCCGCGCTCGTCGTCATATGGGCTGAATCCGGTACCTTGTACTCCGCAGTATGGGCAGTAGGTATAGGTCTCAATCCCCATAGCTCCCATGAAGGTGCCTTCCTCTCTGGTGAAGTTGTCGCTGTAGCACTCAATCTTAAGCCTGCGCTCACACTTGTGACAAGAGGAGAGGTGTACTGACGGGTTCTCCTTGCTGACAATGTATTCTTCTGAGTTATCTGATTTTTTGCTCATTCCTGTTTACCTCATTCCTCATTAAAATCTTCAATCCCATAATTAATGGCGTCCGATGATGTGGATGTCTCAAAATCTGCATCGGACAGATCCGAGAGGGCGTGTTTCAGTTCAGTTATCGCATTCCTGATATAACGGTTTGCCTTCTCATTTTTGCCGTTTGCGGCAATATTCTCAAGCAGATCGGCATCGAATTCCAATTCGCCGATGATGCTGGTCAGTTCGTCATACTTCATCTGTGTAAATCCTCTATCAGTTCTTTTGCGATTTTATACGCTTCATCAAGCTTATCGGCAAGCTTCACCACACGCTGATGCAGGTCATCAAGGCCGGTGAACGTAAACGCCTGTCCCATGCCAAATTCCGGCCATTCCTCATAAAACTCATAAGCGGGTTGGAAGCGGGAGCGAAGCTCTCGTAGCGTTTTCTGCTGTCTTCGCTTGCCACCATCAATAAGTCCCACATAGTCGTGGATATACAGGCTACCGGGAACATTGGTATGCCAGCCGTCTATAAGGTCTATATATCCCCAGCCGATTGCAGGACGCTCATAGCGAACGGAGAAGCCCTGACGGTCATAAAAAGTGATACCCAAGGCTTTAAGGTAATCGGCGTAGGATTTAAGGATCTCGGATTCTCTTTTCATTTCCTTGGATGCCCCTTCCCAAACAGGATCCATTCGGCAGAGAAGCCGTAGAGAGCCTGCATCTTCATGGCCACAGGTTGTGAGATTTCCTGGTCGCCTCTTTCCAACATTCCCAGATACTGTGCGCTGATGCCGAGCTTTTCTGCCATATCTTTCTGTTTTAATCCCAGTTCATCCCTCGCCTGACGTAGTCTGCTTTTCTCACCCTTCGGGGCGATTCCGTACATCAGCCATCTGGCATCGATTCCGTATAAATCACGCATCTTCACGGCAATGGGCTCTGATATGGGCTGCCGTTCCGTTTCGATCAGGCTGAGATAAGCAGGACTCAGTTCCAGGGCTTTTGCCAGATCCTTCTGACTGATGCCGATTCTTTTTCGTGCTTCTTTGAGCCTTGCTCCGCCACCGTACTTTGAAATCATAACACCTCCAGTGCTGATTTACGCATTCTGTTTCCCCGTGACCTTTTCTATGTACTTCCTGGCCACTTCATCGGCGGTTCCATGGATCATCTCCATCATCTGGTAGTTGAATTTCAGGTAGGTCAGTTCCTTTGGATCGGTGTCAAGCAGCTTGGCGGCATCTTCCTCTGGCATTTTCAGCTTCTCAGACAGCAGAAGTATATGCTTGTACCTCTGGTGGTCGAGGCTGTGTTCCGTGACCGAGTTATAAAACTCTTCTTCTTCATCGGATACGTGCCTGACATCCATCATTTTCTCGCCAATGTCGAGGATCTCCGTGGCCTTTTCCCGCAGGATCTCGTCATCACTTTCGAGGATCGTATTTATCAGATCCGATGTGTCCGGTTTCAGATCATCAATCATCTGGGCAAGCTCGTCCATGTTATTCAGAATATCTATAGCATTCATTTCATTCTCCTTTGTTGCGGTTGCCTGAAATATCTTACCGTATTCACGCCTTTTCCGCTACCATTTCTGTCAAGGCGGCACTGATTATATCCTCAGCCTTGATCTCCGGGTTGATCCAATCGGCTATCGCCTCCTCTGGCATGACCACAGGCATCCTGTCGTGGATCTTTTTGAGTTCCTCGCTAGGCTCTCTGGTCAGGACAGTGAACACAGGATAGGTAAGGCCTCGGTATTCCTGTAGCTGATAGAGCCCTGCAAGATAGGTGATGGTGCTGTTTCTGGGCTGGATTGCATACTTATCGCCCGTTTTCGTCTTTCCATCCGGGCGTTTGAAATGCTCCCACTCAAAATAGTAAGACGCAGGGATAATGCAGCGGCGTGTGAGCCAGGAATCCTTAAAAGAGCTTTTATCCTTCGCCGTCTCAACTCTTGCATTCACGACCGGGCGATCTAGCCCTTTCACATCGAATCCCCAGACCATCGGGAATACGGTCT
The DNA here is from genome assembly GCA_017460885.1 of Lachnospiraceae bacterium. Taxonomy (GTDB): domain Bacteria; phylum Bacillota; class Clostridia; order Lachnospirales; family Lachnospiraceae; genus XBB2008. The sequence continues at coordinate 25,297 of JAFUAB010000051.1, read as the reverse complement.
GCTTCTTGTTCTGGCTGGTGGCGATCACCGGCACCATGTCCGTTGGGAATATCTCGCCCTCCGTCTTGAGGGGCTTCCCGAGGGTGATGACCATCTTCTTTCCGAGTACGCTGTTTCTAGCTTCATCCACATAGGGCTTAAGCTCCGGCGACATTTCTATGTAATATCTGCAGCACATCTTATATTCCTCATTCTGGCGATCCTACGGCACATCATCAAACATCTCGAACACAGGACTCTCAACCGAGAGCAGGTCAGCCATATCGATCAGTTCCTCATTGATCCTGATCGTGTGCGTAAGAACAGCGTCCACGCTCCACACCTGTCCGCTCAGTTTCCTTATCTTCCCCAGTTCCTCACAGTCTTGCCCGCCGTCCACGCCCTCAAAATACTTCACGGTCGCCATGACCTGGTTCTTCCGGGCTTCTTTCCCGTTCCGTGTCAACCTTGCGAGAATTCCCAGCCTCCGATCCAGTTCCTCCTTCTCAAACTCGCCAAGATCCGGCTTGCACACGAACAGCTCCTCCTGCGCTTCGATAGCCTCGTCAAAGCCCTTCAGCGCGTCGAACGGGGCGTAGATCTTAGCCCATCGGCTTGCGGGCATCGGCGGGTGCTTGATCCTGAAGCTGTCCCAGCCATAATGCCGAGGCATTCCCTTCTCGTACACGCTCTTGTATTTAAATCCGGATGGCATCACCATTTCCGCTCCTTCCCCTCGTCAGAGCAGTGGGAGAGGAATGGTGATTTTCAGGCTTTGTGACCGCCTATCTGCATGTTCCTTTCCATCTGCGTCGCTCCTTCGAGCAGGTTCTTTCCCTTGAAAATTGAATTAGCGCCGTATCTGCGCCTCAGTTCAATAATCGCCGACTGCAAATGCCGCTCCTTTTCCAGCGCGTCATAGTCGATGAAGAGGCTCATCTGGTACGAGCCCATGTCCTCATGCACGCCTTCCGCACAGACTCCGAGCCTGCGGTATAAGAGCCGATGGTCGGTCTTTCTGTCGAACGAATCCAGTATCAGTGGAGCAACGGTTGACTCGCTGTTCGTGTCCATCGGCATCCTGACAGTCCCGTTATTGTGCCTTGGATGGAGCCGTCCATAAAAGTCCACAGAAACGGGCCCGTCATAATTCGGAAGTTCCTCCAGAGACTTGTAATCGTAGCTCACCCACCATGTGAACTTGGGGGAGGTGAGGTTCTTTGCGAACATGTCCCCGCACAGGGAATCTATCATTTCCGATAATACGTTCCTCGCCTCTGCGTATTTGTACGGCCTCGGAAGCACCTGGCCGTTTGACAGGCTGTGTGAGTCCGAGTGGTAGTTCTTGATGTCCTCCATCGTCACCGGATCCTGTCCCCAGACATGGGACAGCATGATCTCCCCGTCTATTCCGAAAGTCCTATAGAACCATTCCTCGTCCCATTGGGAACGTTCGGCGGCCTCGCCCAAAGTCCGTATGTTTGCCCTTTCCATCCTCCTCGCCTTTCCGGGACCGATCATCCAGAAATCGGTGAGAGGGCGGTGGTCCCACAGCCTGTAGCAGTACGATTCTTCGTCCAGTTCCGCGATACGGACTCCGTCGGAATCGGGCTGTGCTTTCTTTGCCACTATGTCCATCGCCACCTTCGCAAGGTAGATGTTCGTGCCTATGCCCACGGTGGCTGTGATTCCTGTGGTCTTCAGGACGTCCCGAATTATGGTCATCGCCATCAGATGTGACGGGGACACGCCCTGTTTCAGGGCTTCCGCCTCGTAATGGCCAAGGTAAGGCGTGGCATCGATAAATGATTCATCAATGCTGTACACATGGACCTCCTCCGGGGCTGCGTATTTCAGGATGATAGAGTAAATCTGCGCCGAAACCTGCTCATACAGCGCCATTCTCGGGACTGCGGTTATGTATGAGACCTTAGGATGGCGCTTTTCGTAGTCGGCTATGGCTCTTTTTGCTTCAAATAATCTCGGCCTTCCGGGCACGCCGATGGCTTTCAGGCTTGGGCTCACGGCCAGGCAGATCGTCTGGTCGGAGCGGGAGTCGTCCGCAACTAATAGGTTGGTGGTCAGCGGGTCGAGTCCCCTTGCCACGCATTCCACGGAGGCATAGAATGACTTCATGTCGATAGCGATATATGATCTTGAGTCCATTGTCCGTCTCCCTCAAATGCTGTCTGCCCGATCCTCGATTCTCCCGAGGAACCTGCTGTTTACCTGGAAAGGCAGGTCAACGTCCCTCATCTGGGACAACTTAAGGGCGAGCATGTTCACGTTCACATCGAGCGCGCTTGCCGCCTGAACTATGTCGTATCCCCCGCGCAGGTAATCCATCATCTCATTCGTGTCAATCAGAAGGTTGGCCGCGAACAGGTTGGCCTCGTATTCCGTCCTGTCCTTTATATCGAACAGCTCCATCTCCGCGATCCTCTTGAACCTCCCGTCATTACCCCTCTTCAGCCTTTCGGGCTGGAGGATGATGTGCCCAAGCTCGTGCGCGCAGGTCATCCGCTGCATCTGGCGGGAGAGGTGTTCGTTGATAAAGATGAAGTAATTGTTCAGGATGTTCGTGCAGTATCCCTTCTGCCGCTTCAGTTCCAGGAACTTGACGGCATAGCCCCTGAGATGCGCTATCTGGAACGGATCCCGGGTGCCGTATTCGATGATCAGGTTCGCCGGCTCGAGGACAAGCCTGTCATTCATTGGCGTCCTCCCCGTCATCCTTAAGGTAGCGCTTGTTTATGTACTTGCGGTTGTTCTTCTTGGCCTCCCAGTACGCCTCCTGCATGGACTGCATGATTGCGTCCATGTCCTCCTCGTCCATTTCTCCTCCTGCCCACATGGCCGCGATGTCGTTCACCATGTCCATTGCCTGCTTCGCGCCGCGTCCGCCATACTGCTCGCTCGCGCGGAGGACGAATGCGGCGTTCTCGTCCAAAAGAACGTCCTCGCTTATGCCCAGGGCCGCGGCGAGGCGCGCGTAGGTTTCGCGGTGGCGCGGGAGCCGCCCTCCTGTTTCATAGTTCTGGACCGTCCGCAGCGTGACGCCCGATGCCTCCGCAAGCTCCCTCTGGGATATCCCTTTTGCCGTCCTGGCGTTCTTGATCTTTTCGCTGAATTCCATGTGATTCCTTCCTTTCTGAATCAGTTTCATAAATTGTGCAAGTTTCGTATTGACATAGCAAAGAGCGATTGTTATAATCAATTTCGCAACATACGCAACTGATAAACGAATGATAACAGCAAAAAGTGGGATTGTCAATATTTTTTTGAGAAGATACGAAACACAGTTGATTCAGATCTGCGCTTGGGCAGAGGAGGAGTATTTTCACATTAAGAGAAAGAGATTATGAAGGGTTTTTCGAGTGAAATTACAGTCAGGACAATTAAGTAGACCGAGTAGACCAAAATAACCAAAAGAACTATTGACAAAACAATAGAATGATAATAGAATGGATGAAGGAAAGGAGGAATGACAATATGGCCACACCGGAAGTTAAGGATTTTTCAAATGACTATGGGGACATAAAGATCATACAGGTAAACAGCATCTGGGATATCCGGGAAGCCAAGGGGAATCTGGAAGAGCTGGAACAGGAAGCAGAGGAGGCGGCGATGGACATGGATGAAGCCATGAAGCCCATTGCCGAGACTCTGAAGAAGGCGGCAGAAGCCCAGCAGGCTCAAATAGACGGATACAAAGGGTATCTGAACGCATTTTCATCTAAATACTTGTCACGCAACATCGAACACCTGATAAAGCTTGCCAAGCTGAACATGTATGATTTGGACAATGCGGCTGGCGTCAGCAGGGGATACATTGCAAAAGGAGCGGGGGAGGACTCGAAGAAAAGGCTTTCAATAGACGTTGTATGGAAGATAGCAAGGGCATTCAATGTCAACATAGACGACCTTGTGAATGCGGACCTGTCCGAGCCCACGGGGCAGCTTAAGGAGATGCTGGATTTTGTCGAGGGGCTGAAAGCATCCATCGACAGGCATGAGTCCCATTGGGAGATATACGAACAGGAGACGGACGAGACGGGATACCTGCTTTTCCACAAGGACAAGGATGGTGAGATCATATATATCAATGATAGCTACCGGGATGCAAAATTATCGCCGGTGAAGGATATTTATTACGCCGATATCCATGGGATGAGGATGCTCATTGTCAAGCTGGCAGATGAAACCTATGGCGGATATGAATACGATCTCTATGGTTATGATTTAGAAGCGGAATATAACATAAACTACAGCAAAGATGATGCGCTCGCACACATATGCGGCAGCGCGCTTGATTTTTCGGGGCAGCTTGGGGCAAGGCTTGAGAAGCTATACAATGCTGCGTCAGCCCATGAGCGGGACTTTGTGATAACGGAAAAGGCCAGGGGCTTTATGGACAGGGTGCTGGGGAAAACTGAGCCACAGCAATCAGATGATGAAGGACTGCCGTTCATATGATATGGGTCTATGGAACAGATTCTATGACAGTATATTTGGCAAAACATTTGGAGGAACACCATGAAGAAGGATATAAGTGGAAAGGGTGACCGCAGGCTCAAGACCAGGCGCAACGAAGCCACATATGGATACTATGGAACCATCGGTCAGAAGCCGGTGGCGCATATAAGAACAAATGGCAAGGAGGACATTCTGACGGCGGAAGAGTTCATTGAGGACCTTTACGGGAAGAAAGTAAAGGAGATAGTTTTCGAGTAGAAGAGGGGGTACAGCCTCCGGGCAGGAGGCGTATGTCCGCGCGTGTCTAGGGGATCACCACTGTTCCTTAATCGGATCATGTAGGTTGTCAGCCGTCGCGGGCCAGTTCAATAGGCTACGAGCTTAGCCGACGAGAAGGCAACGCCTCCGAAGCCTGAGCCCGGGTTCGTGGACATCCCGGAGGGAGTGGACGAGGAGCTCCCGTTCAATTGAACGGACTGTATGGAAATCCGGGCGGGCGGTCACAAGCCCGCTCGGAGTTTGAAAGGAGGTGGATCCCATGCAGGCGAGGGATTATCAGATAAAGGCGCGCGATGCGATCCACGATGAATGGGCGCAGGGGCGCACAAGGACAATGATGGTGCTCCCGACAGGGTGTGGGAAGACCATAGTGGCAGCAGGCATAACGAAGGATCAGGTAGATGCGGGAGAGAGGGTACTGTTCGTGGCCCACAGAGGGGAGCTCCTGACGCAGGCGATGGACAAGATAAAGTCCGTATCGGGCATAGACTGCGCGCTGGAAAAGGCTGAGAACACGAGCGTGGGGAGCCTGTTTCCCGTCACAGTAGGATCGATACAGACACTCTGCTGGACAAGCAGGCTTGAAAGGTTCGAGCCGGATCACTTCGGCACAATCATCGTGGATGAGGCGCACCACGTGATGAGCGACAGCTACCAGGTGATGCTGGATTATTTCGGAGGGGCGAAAGTCCTGGGAATGACAGCCACGGCCGACAGGGCGGACAAAAAAAGCCTGTCTGAATTCTTCGATTCCTGCGCCTTTGAGTACTCCATGCGGAAGGCCATAACCGATGGCTACCTGGTGCCCATCAAGGCGCAGATGATACCGCTGGAGCTCGACCTTACAAAGGTGAAGATGAGCCAGGGGGATTATTCCCTGGGGGACACGGCCCATGCGCTGGAGCCGTACTTGGAACAGATCGCGGAGCAGATGACAAAATACTGTATGGACCGCAAGACCGTGGTGTTCCTGCCTCTTGTAAAGATATCGCAGGAGTTCACGGCGATACTTAACCGCTGCGGCTTCAATGCCATCGAGGTCAACGGGAACAGCCCTGACAGGGAGCAGATCCTGGCAGATTTCGATGCCGGGTATTACAACGTCTTATGCAACTCCATGCTGTTGACGGAGTCATCGCTACGTGAGTTTGCCAATATCAAGCCGGTCAATTTCTGGTTCAAATATCCAGTCCATGTCCTGGATGGAAGCGGGGAGCTGGAGAAAATGGGAGCGGAAGGCTCTCAGAAGGGAAATCTGTCGAAGAGCAGCAAGAGAGTTTCCCCGGAGGAGCGCATGGAGTCAATTTACAAAGCATTTGAGGCCTGCTCCCTTAATGAACCGGTCACAGTAAAGGATATGGCCAAATATCTGGATGTATCAGAACGCACAATAAGGACCAGAGTAGGGGAGATGGAGAATGAGTTTTATATAAAATCCGGGTTTGTATTCGAGGTAAAGAATAAGGAAAAAGGGGATTAATCCTATTTCCCAAATCTGAAAGAAAATTACAGAGAAAAAGGCAGACAACCCTAAATTCCCCTTTTGGAGGGGAAAGGCACTGAAATAGGATGACTTGCCTTTTTCCTCCTCAAAGCAGAAAAAGGCTTTATATATAGCTAACGCTTCCGTTCCGGGAGTTCCGAGTGTGGGAAGGGCTAAAAGCCTGCCCTTCCCCACAACGAAACTGGAACCCCGGGCTGGAAGCGCATGTAGGGATTTTTCAAGAATTCACCAGTATTCTGAGAACAAGCACGAGATGGAGTTTTTTATGAAGTGGAGGGGGATTATATGGGGTTTTTCGTGATGAGGAAGATTTTATGGAGTTTTTTATGAATCATACGAAAGGGGGATTACATGGAGTTTTTCATGAAGATGAATCCGCCGACTGCCACGGCGCAGGAGCGGAAGATAAAGATAATCAACGGACGCCCGGTATTCTTTGACACGCAAAAGGTCAGGGAAGCCCGGGCGATTTTAATGAACCACCTGTCGATGCACAAGCCGCGTAGGCCATTGGAGGGACCGATAGGCGGAATTAATAAAGCCGCGCCGGATGGAGATATGGCATGCGCGCCTGCCGATGCACAAAGGGAGCGTGCAGGGCGGCGCGCGACCGGTGATCATCGTGAGCAATGACGCCTGCAACGAGGCATCGGGAATCGTGACGGTGATCCCGCTCACGAGCCAGATGAAGCGGCTGAACCTGCCGACACACATACTGATACATCTTGGGGACGGTGATTCCGTCGCCTTGGCGGAGCAGGTCATGACGATAGACCAGAGGCTATTGGATCACAGGATGGGAAGGTGCGACAGGGAAACGGAGATCGAGGATGCGATGAAGGTGCAGCTGGGATTGCGGGGAGGAGAAGGATGAAGAACATATCAATCAACGTAGGCTTCGGCTTTGTGGAGGCGCTTTCCGTTGCGTTTATCGTACTGAAGCTCTGCGGAATCATCACCTGGCCATGGTTCTGGGTACTGTCCCCGATATGGCTGCAGCTGATCCTCGGTGTGATCGGTCTCATCGCATTCGTGATCGCGGTCTCCAGAATTTATGAGGATTTTTGAGCAGACAACTATACGAGGGAGGTGGGCATTATGCAGAAGACAATATTAGTCAGGGGACCGTTGAGCGACAAGTTCAATAAGGGATCGATTGCCGACCGAGTGAACGAGGTATTGAAGGAGAACCAGGGATGGCGATTGGAGAACGCAGTGCCTGTTGCGGCGAATAATGTGGACAGCACGCTGCTCCTGGTGCTTGCGGAACAGAAAAGGCTATGATGGTCATTCTTTAGGGGCGTACTTCTCCAGGACTGACTCGAGGTTCTTGAAGTCGCAGCATCGTGAACGCAGGAAAGAATTAGCTTTCTTGCCGGTGATAAGACGATAGAGCTTGTTGGCTTTCCTGACAATGGCGTCCTGATTCTGGTGGCAGAAGGTGAGTTGGTTTCTGGCGAGGATCTTGTACTGGATCATCGCCTGTGAATCCCCCTTGTGGGGGTTTACATCGAGGAGCCTGATCACATCATCTCGAACAGGAATCATATCATTGAAGTTAAGGACTCCGATGAGCTTCCCTTTCGGGGAATAAACCTTGGAGAAGTCCACAGCATTGTTCATGGTATTGTGCTTTTCTTTTGGGGAGCTTAATGGGACGCAGTACTGCTTGTCGCCACAGATGACGATGACACCGATGAAGGGGCGGATGTCCTTTCCGCTTTGCGGGGAAACTGAAAATACATGATTGTGTTTCTTCCCCCGACGTCGTTCCTCGGCAATGGAGAGGTTTCGGACATACTTCATGTCTATCGTATATAAGGCGAGACGCTTCTGTTCCATGGTTTTACTCCTAAAAAATGGGCTGTGCCGAAACACAGCCCGTTATCATTTCCACTTTGACAGCGATTGCCACCCGGTAGGACCCACCGCTCTTATGATTGCCACTTCGATTCGTGAACGAACCCAGTAGGCCCCACTGCTCTTATCATTGTCACTTCGGTTTCACAGAAACCCAGTAGACCCCACTGCTGATAACAGTATAAGGGATAGGCGGGGGGAAATCAAGAGTCTGTGGGAAATTTCATAAGATTTTAACAGGCTATTTTTCAGGTTATTACAGGACATTTTAACAGGCTATGTCAGGAAAGCGGAGGTGCCAGTCATGCCAAGGAAAGCAAGGAAGCCCTGCGGGTATCCCGGATGCCCGGAGCTTATCGAGATTGGGCAGAAGTACTGCCCGGTACATAGAGAAAAGTGCGGTGAGGACAGACCAGGCGCGGCACAGCGGGGATACGATGGCAAGTGGCGGAAGTTTAGGGCGTGGTACATCAAGACCCACCAGCCCTGCTTCTGTACGGAGTGTCTGAAGGAAGGACAGTACGTGATGGCGACCGATCTGGATCACATTAAAACTGTTCGGGATCACCCGGAGCTTCGGTTCGATCCTGACAACATCAATCCGCTCTGCCACCGTCACCATTCGGAGAAGACGCAGAGGGAGGACAGGAACCCGGAGTACCGTTACTGAGGAGGGCGTGTTTGATTTCCGCCTATTCCCTCGGGGGATAGGAAAAAATCAAACGAGCGGCTGCCGGAGCCATGCGCGTATATACGACAAACCCAGCAACCACGGGGGCCCGGGCTCTGTTTATAACGCCCGAAAGCCCGGAGACCGGCGCCCAGGCAGACGCGCAACTTTCGGTTTTCAAACGGGGGATTGACGGTCGAATTTAGGGACATACTGGTATGCCGAAAAAGCCTGCATTTCATTGTAGGCTTTTTTTCTTTTCAGGAGAGGCCCACGTGGGGCTTCCGTTTGAAAAAAGGCGATTTTTTTCAAAAATAATCAAACGAATTCAAACGGACAGCCCCAAGGGAGAGCGAGGTGAGAACTGGTGATGAACGCATGGCAGAAGCAGAGGATAAGGGAGATGCGTCTGCGCGGGGATGGATACAAGAAAATCGGTGATGCGATAGGAGCCACGACTGATGCCGTGAAGGGCTACTGCCAAAGGCACGGTATGGCTGGCTTCGGATGGGCGTCAAAGATAGATGTGAATATCGAAAAGCAGCAGGTGAGATGTAAATGCTGCGGCAGGATAGTCAGGATGAATGAGATGGGCAGGAAGAGGATGTTCTGCTCCGATGCCTGCAAGCACAGGTATTACAGGAGAGAGGGGGATAAAGACTGATGGCAAAGGACGGATCGCACCGCGGCGGCGCAAGGCCGGGAGCGGGCAGGAAAAAGAAGCCTCTGGCGGAGAAGCTGGCAGAGGGCAAGAGCACAAAGGTGATGATGGCTCCCGCCGAGCTTGAGATGGTGGATATGCCGGAGATCAGCGAGTTCATGACGGACATGCAGAGGGACGGCTCAACGCTCCATGCCAGAGATGTGTATATGGTAAATAGCGAGATGACCCTCGGCAGCCTTTTTGACGGCTCCGGGGGTTTTCCTTTGAGCGGGATGCTGGCAGGCATAGAGCCGGTCTGGTCATCGGAGATCGAGCCGTATCCCATCAGGGTAACTACAAAACGGCTGCCGCAGGTGAAGCACTATGGGGATGTGTCCGTGCTCAATGGCGCGGATCTCCCTCCCGTGGACATCATCACCTTTGGAAGCCCATGCCAGGATCTGAGCATCGCCGGGAAAAGAGCAGGGATACATGATGGCGCAAGGTCAAACCTGTTCTTCGAGGCGGTAAGGATCATAAAGGAAATGAGGGAGGCAACAGATGGAAAATATCCAAGATACGCAGTCTGGGAAAACGTGCCGGGAGCTCTCAGCTCAAACAACGGGGATGACTTCAGGTGTGTCCTCGAAGAGCTATGCCACGGTGAAGTTCGGCTCATACCTCGTGCAGACGAGGGCGGCGCGCAACACGGCCTACACCCTCGAATGCCCGCTGGATAACGTAAATGACACTGAAATCTACATCTACAGCGCATCCCAGCTCTCCGACGTGGGCGACCTGTCAGGCCTTAAGGTCGGCTATGCGGAGTTCTCCTACGCCACGAGGCTGCGCTCGTTAAAGCTCGGCGACCCAGGACGCTATTACACGAACGGGAACCTGAAGGAGCTGCACCTTGGAAACAACACCCTCCTGCAGACGATCGATATCAGGAACTGCGCGGGTCTTGGGACGGGAGACCAGAAAACGGTGGACTTATCGGGATGCGTGAACATCGAGAACGTCTACTTCGACGGCACGGCCATCGCGGGGCTTACGCTCCCGAACGGCGGTGCGATAAAGGTCCTGCACCTGCCGGGGACGATAACGGCGCTCGTTGTCCTCAACCAGGGCCAGATCACGGACTTCACCTGCCCGGATGTGACGAATGTCACAACGCTGCGGCTGGAGAACGTGTCGGATGCCATCGACAGCCTGGGGATCCTTAATTCCATCCCGGCAAGCTCCCGCGTGAGGCTCATAGGCTTCACATGGGAGGCAGAGCTGGCATCGGAGATCAGCGGCATGCTTGACGTCCTCGACACGATGAGGGGGCTCGACCAGAACGGCAGCAACGTGGCAGCCGCGCAGGTATATGGCACGATCCATGTGCCGACCGTCACTGGGAGCGTCGTGGCATCGGCAAACAGGAGGTACCCGGACATCACGATAGACTATGACCACATCACTGCGGTCATCTACTACTACAGCGATGACGGGCTGTCCTTCCTCGGGTCGGAGACGATAACGGACGGTGCGAACGCACAGATGTCCCTGACGCATGAGAAGGCATCCACCTCGGAATACACCTATTCCTTTGCGGGGTGGGCGGCAAGCCCGAATGCGGAGACTGCTGACCCGGACATATTGGTCAACGTGAGGGCGGACAGGAACGTGTACGAGGTCTATGCGGCAACGCCGAGGACATACACAGTGCGCTTCTGGAACGGATCAACGCTCCTAAAGACCTACACCAACGTGCCTTACGGTTCCTCCGTCACCTACGACGTGGCAGCCGAGGGGACGCCGGTCTGGACAGGCGCGGGATCGTCAGCAGACTACCTGTTCACGGGATTCTCGCCAGATGGGAGCAACGTCACGGGAGTCACGGACTGCTATGCGCAGTTCGAGTACGTGGCACAGCAGTACAAGGCATTCCTCGAGGGAACCCTGGCGCAGTACACCGACAGGACGGGTCTTGCGACGATAGCGGAGAACGCATTCCTGAACCTGGCTGCCCTCGCAGACGTGAGCTTCCCGTCCCTTACGGCGGTTCCCGTGGGAGGGTTCCAGTACTGCCAGGCATTGGAGAGCGTGAGCCTGCCGGAGGTAACGAGCGTGGGCAACTACGGATTCTTCCAGTGCAGCGCATTGAAGTCCCTCGACCTGCCGAAGGCCACGCTTCTCGGTGCGACAAGCACGCTCGGGTACTGCACGGCTCTCACGACTGCTCTGTTCCCGAACCTCGTGGGGACGTCCTCGAACGGATCTCTTTCCACGGGCATTTTTGCCGGGGACACGGCGATAGCAACGCTGGACATCGGAAAGGTCAAGAGCCTGGGCTCGAACGACTTCACGGCGCTCCGTGGGCTCACCACGCTCATCATAAGGAACGAGGATGCGGTGATAACCACAAGCGGATCCAGCTCACTGTTCTATTCATCGGGCCCGATATCGAGGAGCAACGGCCACATCATCGTGCCGGATGACCTCGTGGAGGCCTACCAGACGACGGGCAAGTGGGCGAACTACTCCGCCTGCATCGAGCCCATAAGCGACTACCCGGAGTATGAGATAGCGGCAGGATAAAAGGAGAATTCATCCCCTGTACAGCGTGGACGGATGCGGTTTGATGGCCGCGTCGTGGACGGCTGTGCAGGGGGCATAGGAGGTATGAAATGGCTGACACGAAACTGACATACAGCGACGCCGTGATCATGAAGGCATTGCTCTCGAAGGACTTCTCCCTCATCGGAGGGGCTTTCGAGGACAGCGCTCTTACGGCGATAAAGAAGTGCGCATTCCAGGGGGCGGGGGCGACGCTGGCAAAGATCGTCCTCCCATCGATAACGGCGATACCGTCAGGGGCGCTCCGTGACTGCACGGGGCTCACGACTCTTGATATCACATGGGGCGAGATCCTGACGATGGGCAGCGACGCCTTAAGGGGCGCAAGGCTCCCGGACAGTGCGCTTACGCTCTCAAAGCTCACGTCCATCGGGGACGGGGCGTTTGCGGGCTGCACGGCGCTGAAGAGCTTCTCGGCTCCCGTACTGAGCTCATCCGGCGGCACAGACGCTGCATATGGCACGGCACAGCAGGGGGTATTCAGGGACTGCACGGGGCTTACGAGCGTGAGCCTTCCGGCCATCAGGACGACGTCGCAGTACTTTTTCCGGGGATGCACGGCACTTGCGGACGTGACCTTAACAGGACTCACCCAGATCGGGGGATTCACCTTCTACAACTGCACAGGACTCACGAAGCTGAAGTTCCCTGCGGCGGTTACGAACGTGAGCGGCAACGTGTTCAACGGATGCACGAGCCTGACCGCGGTCATCTTCCCGAACATCACGTCGGTGCCCACGGCGACCACGGCATCCTTCACGGGAAGCCCGATCTTAAGCGGCTCCTGCTATGTGTACGTGCCTGAGTCCCTGCTTTCCAGCGTGAAGGCGGCGAGCAACTGGTCAGCGGTGGCGGATATGATAAGGGCATGTGAGGATTACCCGGAGATATGCGGCTGAGAATCAAACGGGCTGTGAGGCAAGGAAGATCCCATTCACAGCCCTTTAGTATTATTATTCGATGTTTAATGTGTCACGGTGGCTTCCTGTCCTTGAAAGGATCAGGGTGAGTTCTTTTTCATTGGCCTTGTAAATGAGGACCCAGTCGCCTTCGATGTGGCATTCACGGAAACCGGCCCAGTTATGATGGAGAGGGTGGTCCCTGTATTTTTTATCGAGGGGTTTCTGCTGTTGCAGCGTGGTGATGACGGGCTTCAGCAGACTGACGTCCTTGCCCTGTTTTACGAGCCTCTTGTAGTCTCTTTTGAACTGGGTGGTCTGGATGATGTCAAGCATTGGCAAGCTCCTCCGCCGCGATCTCCGCATCGTTTTCCGCAAAGAGCTCATCGACTGAACTGTAGCGTTTTGCCAGGATGCGGCCTGCCTCTATGTCGAGGGTCTCACGCATGGCCTCGAGGGTCTCCCGGCTGTAGTTCTCCATTCTCAGGTCGAAGGGGATGCCACCTACATTGAGGGATTTCTCAAAGAAGACCTTGACCGCTTCCGTGAGGGTCATGCCGAGCCCGGCATAGAGCAGTTCCAGGGAGGCTTTTTTGTCTTCCTCTATCCTCATGCTGAAGTTGGCCGTTTTTATGGGCTTTGATTGGGTTGGTGTGTTTGCCATTTGGGTCACCGTCCTTTCAAATAGTCTGTGCCGTAATTATAACGCTCGTGTCTGACTTTTGCAATACGGCGTTTGATAAATGCCTGCATTTTAACAATTTAATAACAATGGTGTTGAGGCATCACTCCCACGCGGGGCGGTGCCTTTTTTATGCCCATCTGGGGGCGGGGAGGATAGAGATGGAGAATACAGTAAAGTGCGAACTTATTCATGATAACTTTCAGAACATCGCAGGATACAACGTGCCGAGGGCGCAGCTTGTGATAGCCGACATCCCGTACAACCTCGGGGACAGGTTTTATGCTTCCCGAAGGGACTGGTATGTGGACGGCGACAACAGGAACGGGGAGGATGCCAAGAAGGCGCACAAGGCGGCATTCCATACGGACTACAGCTTCAACCTTGCGGAGTTCCTGCATTATGCGTCCCGGATGCTTAAGAAGGAGCCGGGGAAAGGGGAGAAGGACGCTCCATGCCTCATCGTGTTCTACGCATTCGAGCAGATGCTTGACCTGATGATGCTGGCTGAGAAGGAGGGGTTCAGGCACCACATCAGCCTGACCTTTACGAAGAACTTCTCCCCGCAGGTCCTTAAAAGCAACATGCGGATCGTGGGGGCAACGGAATATGCCCTTGTGCTGTACAAGGACAAGCTGCCGAAGTTCAGGAATCTTGGGGAGGATGGCAAGAAGCACATGGTGTTCGACTGGTTCGAGTACAGACGCGATGGGAAGGAAATCCCGAAGATCCATCCTACTCAGAAGCCCGTGAATCTGCTGATGAAGCTGATAAGCATCTTCACGGATCCGGGCGATGTGGTCATAGACCCCTGCGCAGGATCAGGCTCCACGCTACGCGCCGCGAGGGAGCTGGGACGGAATTCCTATGGCTTTGAGAGCAATGCGGAGTTCTATAACAGGGCGGTGGGACAGATGCTTGCGTCATAAACTGCACAGATCATGGGGCGGTATTCTCCTACATCTTTGTGCAGCATTTGCCTCACATATTTGCAGATATGAGTTGCTATCCTGTGCCGTAACGGTAATATGTCCATACCGAAAGGAAAGCACAGCCAAAGGAGGGCAGAGGCATGAGGTACATCGACAGGACAGGATGCAAAAGCATGAGCGACAGGGGAGAGGACAGGGAGATCCAGAGACTCGGGAAGCTCACACGGACGGCCACGAAGATAGCGGAGCAGAACCGCCTCGGAGTCCTCAAGAACGGCAGAGGCTACTACCTGGTGATCAGGGAATGCGGACTCGGGGCCTACAGGGACATGCTGAAGGACCTCGGAGAGGTTGACGAATACCTCAAGCACCTCGATGACCACGAGGACGCAAGGCTGTAAAGGAGGATGGAGACCATGACAAGGCAGAAGAAGGAACTGATCAGAAAGATTAAAGAGAATGAAAACTTCATCGCAGCGGATGAGGCACTCGGCTGCGGCTTTGCTCCCGCGGGCTTTTACGAGCCGCTGGAGAGGGAAGCGTGGGGACTGAGGGACGAGCTTGCCCGGCTCAGCGGATACAGGGATGCGATGGAGATGATGTATGACACGAGGGGATATGCAGCAGACCCGGAGATCCCGTTTTTATGAGAGGAGGTTACTATGGGCATAGTAACTATGGACAAGGTAAACTATGGATATGTCAGCGAAAGGCTAAGGCAAAGAGCTCCTGTATCTTAGGAGGGAGCTTGAAGCCTTAAGGCAGGAGCGCTGAATTGTACACAAATAAGGGGCTTAACGGTTCCTTATCCTTGTGTACATTATGAGCCGACAATTTGCAGATATAAGTTGCTATGGCCTCCGATAGTACGGTAATGTACACACTACCAAAAGACAAGCACAACCGAAGGAGGGCAGAGACCATGACGAGATTTGAAAAAGACCTGCAGACAGCAAAAACAGACATCGATGAACTGGACTTCATCTTAAGAGACCGCAAGGCAGAGCTTGACAGGCTTTGGGAGAAGGGAAAGGCAGAGAAGAACGGTTTCCGCCAGACCTGCATCGCACAGGAATACACAAGACTGAAAGCGCAGTACGATGAGCTTTCCGAGTACATTTGAGGGAGGACCAGAGATGAAGCAGATGAAGAACCTGACCTACAGGAACCTGATGAGCGTGATCCACAAGATCGAGGCGAAGGGATACACCTTCGAGGAAGCGGAGCCGATGGCGAGGAGGATATTTGAGGACTTCAAGGCACAGCCGCTGGGCTTGAGCATAGAGAGCCGGATCGGGATGATCCTGAGCAAAGCGGAATGGGAAGCGCAGATGGAAAATGTAGTTGACTGGGTCAAATGACCCAATCCTCAACATTTAGCCTTTCGACTCGGTTAAACTCCCGTGTATTGTGAGTAACCAGCGTAAAATTCCGGGAACGAGCATGGGCGGCAATAAGCATATCATTTCCACCAATTATGATCCCGGCGGTTTTTAGCTTTTGCCTTATATCCCCATACTCAAAGGCTGCGTCTGAATCGAAAGGCAAAATTGCAATGTTTGAGAGAAACATCAGCAGAGCCATCCTGTTCTTTTCAGGCTTAGAGCTTCTATATACGCCAAATTCAAGCTCTGCCATTGTTATAGATGAGATGCAGATTTCAGACGGATCATGCTGCAGAAGCCTTTCCAATACGCAAGCGGGTTCTCTGTTTTTGGCGTAAGCTATGGTGCAGGTATCCAACATATAGCGGATCATATGACAACCTCACGTTCTTCCAGAGGAAGCTGTCCTATCTCTTCAGATAAAAAATCATCCGTAAAGAGATCAAGGCTTGTGAGAAGACTCTGCCAGCGATCTTCTTTTGGAAACAGCATAACTACATTGCCAATGCGGTTAACAAATACCTCTTCGTTGTCAAACCGGCAGGTTTTTGGAAGACGTACCGCTTGACTGCCGCCATTTGAGAATACTTTTGCTACATCCATGATAATTACCTCCTTTTAATATAAGTATAGACTAAAGTATATACTTCTGTCAAGAGGGTGATTATCTGTGTGATCTACACCAGATAAGGGGCATGACAGCCTCTTATTTTTGTGTACTTTATGGCAGTAAATATCGCAGAATCCGCTTGCTATCGTGTGCCGTAACGGTAATATGTCCATAACAAAAGACAAGCACAGCCCGCGGGGCAAGGAGGATAAAGCGATGACGAGCAGATTTCAGCAGGAACTTTCAGGAAGCCTTGGAGAGTATTGGAAGGCCGCAGCCGAGAAGGAGATCGAGAAGATGAGCCAGAGGGCGCTGGACGGCGAGATCTTCTTCGGAGCGGACGGGGTTTGCAGATGGAAGAGCAACAACAGGATCCTCCCCACGGAATGCCGCCAGAAGCTCGCCTACACGCCTTACAGAGACCTTTTCAACGAGGAAGCCTGCAGGGCAGCGGAGGAGAAGGAAACAGCGGAGGCACTTGAAGCCTACCGCAGGAGCCGCCGGGAGACAACCCTCGAGGAGAGGATGGAGATGCAGGCAGCCTTCGGAAAGGGTTATGGCTACGAGAAAAAAGGCACAGGCGGGGCAGACGGCTCCCATCAATGAGGCAAAGGCTCTGGCGGAGGCGCTTAGTCCGCAGGGAACGAGCGCGGACAAGCCCGCAGTAGAGGCAGAGCAGCCCACAGTGGAGAGAGTGGAACAGCCCACAGTGGATACGGAGCAGCCCACGGCAGAGGCGTCAGAGGCACCGACGGAGACAGCGACGAAGGCTGAGGCGGAAACAGCGGCGAAGGCCAGTCTGCGATATGCTCGGATGGGACAGCTTTGACGAGAAGCGGTTCGAGGAAGAGGGAATGGACCTTAAAATAGAGGGCGAGAAACTGAGTATGATGACAGTATAGGAACATTTCCCGGATGTGCGGAGTGGAGTGATTTCGGCTCCAAGGTGAGCGATAAGGACGGATGAAATGAATAACGCAAATGAGTGGCGGCTATGGGTCTTAAAAGGATCTGTGGCCGCCGCTTTTTTGCGTTTAAAGAGGAATTTTGGACTCGGGGCTATAGTTCCCAGTATTTGAGCCGATAATAGATATGTATGATTATGCAAATCAGCCCTGTGTCGCGTTATGGAGAGTGGATTCGTGGAAACGGGCGGATAAGGCTCTTCATATCGCGACTGTGGGGCTTGTTTTCGTTGAGAAATGAGCACTTTTTTGGTAAAATTATAAGCGTTATTTCCTTATGGAATGGCGAAGGAGGAAGGAATCAGATTGATAACGGTAAATATCAGATACACAGGAACTAATGGATCGGCGCGTGCATTTGCGGATGAGATGATATCATCCGGCACAGCGGACGCAATCCGGGCAGAGGATGGGAACATCAGATATGAGTACTATGCATCGTTCGATGACCCTGAAACCGTGCTGCTCATAGATTCGTGGAGAGATCAGGAAGCCATCGACATCCACCACAAGACTCCGATGATGGAGAAGATAGCCGTGTTGCGGGAGAAGTACGATCTCCATATGACCGTGGAGCGGTATCAGTCAATGGCAGATAACGTAGAAGATGAGAAGTTTATCAGGAAGTGATGGGCAGTGAAAGTCGTAGAATACGATAAAAAGTACAGACAGGACTTCATAGATTTCAATTCATCGTGGATAATTGAAAACTTCGGACATCTGGAGCCGGAGGATTTTGAGACGTTTGAAAAGATCGAGGATGAACTGGATGAAGGTGCCATGATTTATTTCGCTGTGGACGATGGGGGAACGGCTCTTGCTACCTGCATGGCAAAGCCCATGGACGGAGACACATGGGAAATATGCAAACTGGGGTCAAACAAGAATGTGCCACATAAAGGGGCGGGAAGCGCGGTTTTTGAATCCGCCATGAAATGGGCAGAGGATCATGGGGCGGGTAGGCTGTTTATCATTTCAAACAGCACGCTGAGCCCCGCACTCCATATTTACGGAAAGTATGGCTTCAAGGAAATAAAACTGGATGACTATGAGTACGAACGCGGGGACATAGCATTTGAGAAGGTATTGAAATAAACAGATAGGAGAAGTTTGGCAATGGACTATGAGATCATCCAGATAAATCGGAACAGTTGGAGAATTGAGGATCACGGGGTACGGTTCTTCCTGCTGACAGGAGCAGAAAAAGCCCTGCTTATAGATTCCGGCATGCAGGTTCATAATGCGAAGGATATAGCCGCTACCCTTACATCCCTGCCGATAGAGCTTTTGAACACTCATGCAGACATGGACCACATCGGAAGCAACGAGCAGTTTGAGGCATTCTATATGCATCCGGCAGAGGAAGAGAATTACAGGAGGTATGGCAAGGGCGGCAGACTGATGCCAATTCAAGACGGAGATGAGCTGGATCTGGGCGGCAGGAAACTCCGGATCATCCATCTTCCCGGCCATACGGCGGGGAGCGTTGCAGTCCTTGACATTGACGCCAGAGTTCTTATAAGTGGGGATCCCGTGCAGGAGCATGGAAGGATATTCATGTTCGGATCCCACAGAAACATGGATGACTACATTGAAAGCCTTGGAAGGCTGAGTGCGATGGCATCTGATTTTGATGAACTGTGGCCGTCTCATGCCGATATCCCCATCAAGCCTGACATCATAGGAAGGCTTCTTGATGGGGCAAAGAGGGTGGCAGAAGGCGGGATGACCGGAACGCCGGAGGAGTTCCACGGACAGAGGATTGTTGCATATGATCTAGGATTCGCGGTTCTGCTCTGTGACGAGTGAGGAGAATATAATGTTCAGACAAATGAGGCGGTTCAAGCAGCAGATCAGTGATGAGGAATGCATCAGGATACTTAAGGAACAGCCGAGGGGCGTACTTTCAGTTATCGGAGATAATGGGTATCCTTATGGAATTCCTCTTGATCATTGGTATTCGGAAAGCGACAACAGGCTGTATTTTCACTGTGCAAAAGAGGGGCATAAACTTGATGCCATTAAGGCGTGCGACAAGGTAAGTTACTGTGTATATGATGAGGGCTACCGCAGGGAAGGCGAGTGGGCTCTGAATATCAACAGCGTTGTTATATTCGGCAGGATGCATGTCGTAGAGGACGAAGGCAGGAAGCGCATCATATGCGAAAACTTATGCAGAAAATTCACAGATGATGAAGCCTTCCTTGAAAGGGAAATGAAAAACGCATTCCCGCGAGTGTGCTGTTTGGAAATAGAAATAGAGCATATGACCGGAAAACTTGTAAACGAATCATAAAAAGGAGGGAAACACTTATGCAAAGAGTAGCGGATTTCTTAAAAAAAGCGGAGACTTATTACCTGGCGACAGTCGAGGGAGACCAGCCGAGGGTCAGGCCTTTCGGGACAGCCCACATCTTTGAGGGCAAGCTGTACATTCAGACGGGCAAGGTGAAGGATGTGTCGAAGCAGATCCACGCCAATCCGAAGGTTGAGGTTTGTGCATTTAAGGACGGCAAATGGCTCCGCGTGGCGGGAGAGCTTGTCGAGGATGATCGTGTTGAAGCCCGCCAGTCGATGCTTGACGCATATCCCTCGCTGCAATCCATGTATAAGGCTGATGACGGCAACACCGAGGTGTTCTATTTCAAGGATGCCACGGCGACATTCAGCTCCTTTACGGATGCGCCGGAGGTTGTGAAGTTTTAAAGTGTCTTTGATGGTGAGGGCAGATAAATGATACAGCCGATAATGAAGGATGTCCTTTTCCTGGGCCAGAAATCAGAGGACGCCACAGAGTTTGATAAGCATATAATCACAGACCTGCGTGACACCCTGGCTGCCCATCGGGAACACTGCGTGGGAATGGCGGCAAACATGATCGGACAGAAAAAGCGGATCATTATCGTTTCGCTCGGTTTGATAGATATGGTGATGGTAAATCCTGTGATCATCCAGAAATCGCAGCCGTATGAGACTGAGGAAGGCTGCCTCTCTTTGCAGGGCATGAGGAAGACGACCCGCTTCCGTAAGATCAGTGTCAGATATAAGGATGAGTCATTCCAGGAGCATACGCAGAAATACGAAGGGCAGATTGCGCAGATCATCCAGCACGAGTGTGACCACTTGGAGGGTATTATCATATGACGGATAACCGGCGTGAGTGGTCGAGGGCGAGAGATGAGCTTGTGGCGGCAATCAGGCAGCTTGGGTTTCCGGAGGAACTTGGGGCGCAGATTGCAAAGCAGCTTGGAAGCCCGAAGGCAATGAGCAGGATGATGGGGTATCTTCATAATGTAAAACCGAGGAGCGCAGAATTGATCGTTGATGAGATGCTTGCGATCTGCAGCGAAATCGAGGCGTGGAAGGAAAAGAAGGCAAGCGAGGAGGCAAACGCCAGATATAACGAAATGCTCTATCATGGGCTTGAAGATTGGGCTGGTGACGTATAAACATGACACGCAAAGAAACACTCTATGATAAAGACATCAGGGAGCCGCTGTTTTCTTTCCTGGAGGAGACATTCGGCAAGGTCAGGATACTCGAAGAGAAGAGGACGGGAAGCGCGAGAGCGGATGTGGTGATGATCACGCCGAAACTGCTGTACGGCATAGAGATAAAAAGTGATGCGGATACATATACCCGCCTGGAAAAGCAGGTGAAGAACTATGACTGGTATTATGACAGGAACATAGCTGTTGTTGGCACGTCTCATGCAGCCCACATCAAAGAGCATGTGCCCGATCATTGGGGGATAATCACTGTGGAGTCGGACGAGAACGGGGATGTGGATTTCTACATCTTTCGTGACGCATCCCCGAATCCGAAAGTCAAAGACAAGAGGAAGATCACGATCCTGTGGAGGACGGAGCTAAATCGCTTGCTTGAGAGGAACAGTCTCCCATGATATAAACAGAAGAGCAAGCTCTTTGTGCAGGAAAAACTGTTAGAAAAAGTGCCCGCGGATGTGTTGTGGCTGCAGGCCTATGATGAGCTTTTCGAGAGGGATTACAACACGATAGGGCAGGAGATAGAGGATTTCCGGAAGAGCAAAGGAAGGTAATATTGTCAGGCTGATTGGAAGGAATCCGGAGGAGATATAGGTGGGCAGATTAAAAGAACTTCGAAAATATGTGGATAATGAGCTGAATCAGATCGGGGATGCCGACAAACGCAACAGTGCTATAGTACATCTGTATGGCGTGTCCCTTGCCGCTACAATGATTGCCAAGAAGAGGGGGCTTGATCCGGAGATTGTGTCAATGGCTGCAATGCTCCATGACCTTCACGCATATAAGAGCGGATCTTATGATGACCATGCCCACAAGGGCGCAGATCTGGCAAGGGATATACTTGGAAAATTGAACCTGACGGATGAGGCAGAGACGGAGACAATCTGCTCCGCCATATATCATCACGATGACAAGCTGACAGTGGACAGCCCTATGGATGAGGTGTTGAAGGATGCTGATGTTGTTCACCACTGCATGAACGACCTATCAAAGCCAATCAAAGAGAAGGAGCAGGCTCGGTATGATAAGCTATGTGCCGAGTTTGGGATGTGAGATAGGGAGCTTCATAACGGTAGACCTGAGAATTCGTATGGAAGGCTGCCCAGGGAAAGTCGGGACTTATGATTATCTGGATGAGCTTAGACATAGAATATAACAAGGCTGTGCGGAGAATGAAGTAAAGCCCTGTGTCGCGACAAAACCTCTCTCTGCGTGGAATTGTCGGCATTCCTCTCTTCATAACGCGACTGTGGCCATCGATGGTTTAAGGGATGGGGCAAGAGTGGTCTTGAAGCAATCCGCACATTCTGGCAACGATGGTTTTATGGCAATCCTGAAAGGTTTCAGAGCAATCCGCGTCAGGAGGCAAGAAGAGTTTTAAGGCAGTCCCCACAGCAGGACAATGGTAGTTTTAAGGCAATCGGTAGCATGGATAAGAAGAGTTTTAAGGCAATCCATACATTAAGGCAAGAGCGGTTTTAAGGCGATCCATTGTGGCTTCAGAGCAATCCGCGCCGTAGGATATCGATGGTTTTAGGGCAATCTGCATTATAGGGTAACGATGGTCTTAGAGCAATCCATACCGTAAGGAAATGATGGTTTTGAAGCAATCCGTCAGAGGGCAACAGAAGTATCAGAGCAGTCCGAGGTGGTCTGAGGGCAATCATAAATGTAGTTTCAAGGCAATCAGCATGGAGGACGAGGGTGGTTTTAAAGCTATCCACACCATAGGGTAAAAACGGTTTCAAGGCAGTCAGAACAATTGAAAAACGGGCGTTTTTATGGTGGGATAGACTATAAGCAAAGGGTTATATATCACGAGATAGGAGGTGGAGAATTATGGCAACGTCATCTATCTTTGAAAGTGTAAAAATAAAGGGCGAGGACAAGGCGGCTGCCTTCATGGACGCATATGAGTCGTCTCTTGAAGATGCCCGGAAGAATCCAAGAAAAAGCGAGAAACTGATTATCAGTGATCCTGAAACGCTCAAAAAAGTTATGAAGAAGTGGCGGAAGTATCATGTCGGATAAGCAGTTTCCGGTTGCACATATTCTGGACTTGATTGATAGCAGCGGAGAAGATGAGGTGAGAGATCGTCTTTCCGTTTTTTCATGCCCACTTAATCCTGAAGTTGACGTAAGGGTAAAAAGGGTTTACGGACTATCCTCTTCTTCATTGAAAAACAGCCGTTTTTATGGTATGATGACGATGGTGCAGAGGATGATTTTTTGGAGGATTTCGGATGGCGGCGAAGGATATAGCCGAGAAGGATCTTGAAGCAATAAATGATGTTTTTGCAGATATAGTGAATAACCTGTTGTTTGATGGCATAGAGTGTGTCAAAGAGGATGAGCTGGAACAGGGAAGGGAAAGGTCGTCATATCTGTCTGAGCCGAAGGAGATAAGGGATCAGGAGCGCGACTTGTCCAAATACTGGAAACAGAATGAAATCCGCATCGCATATGTCGGCTTTGAAAACGAGACCGAGCCGGAGGACGATATGCCATTCCGTAATATCGGATATGACGGCGCGGCATACAGGGATCAGATTTCGTATGAGACCGATGAAAATGGGAAGAGACGTAAAGTCATCGAAAGATACCCGGTAGTGACGCTTGTCCTATATATGGGGTATAAGAAACGATGGGATAAAGCAAAGACCATCTATGAGGTTCTGGGGGATAAGCTGGATGAGAAGTTAAAGCCTTTTGTCCACGATTATCCGATAAACCTGTTTGAGATAGCGTATTTAACGGACAAGCAGGTGGAGAAATTTAAGAGTGATTTCAGGATTGTGGCAGATTATCTCGTCCAGATGAGGAAGGATAACAGTTACACTCCACCATCGTGGCAGATTAAGCATGTGCGTGAGGTATTGAGCTTAATGGCGGCATTGACCAGGGATACCAGATTCAGGGATGTGGCCATTGAGATGAAGAAAGGAGATGAGCCCAAGAATATGTGTGAAGTATTGGATAGGGTTGAGAACAAGGGAGTTACAAAAGGGAAGAAGGATACGGCTGATCTGATGGCCTTTCTTGTACAGAACGGTAGGGCAGATGATGTCGTAAAAGCATCGAACGATGAGAGCTTTTTAGATAAGCTCCTTGCAGATTTCAAGGGTGGTCTTCTGAAGGCTCATTGATGTGAAAATACGCAAAGCAGATTAACCAAAAGCCTCCGATCCCTTTATTAGAAGAAGGGACACCGGGGGCTTTTGTCATACCTCACAAACTTTCCGTGGCCTTTGAAAAATGCCTTGCTATGTAGCGGACTCTCTGATAAAGTCAGTGGCTAAACAAAGACCACGCAGCGAAAGGAGAGCGGTATGGATGGGTTCAACAGAGGCAGAGGCTGTAAAGCTCTTTGCTAACACATATCTCGCCCTTCGGGTGGCGTATTTCAACGAGCTTGATACCTACGCAGAGTCCAAAGGGCTTAATACTGTTGATATCATAAACGGGATAAGCCTTGATCCACGAATCGGTGATGGCTATAACGCACCATCCTGCGGCTTTGGAGGTTACTGCTTGCCGAAAGACTCCAAGCAGCTGGCGGCTAATTTTATGGATGTGCCGGAGAAGCTCATCAGTGACGTTGTGGAAAGCAATAGGACTCGTAAGGACTTCATCGCAGAGCAGGTGTTAAAGTTTGCCGGATTTTATGAACCGGTCGCATCCGGCGGTTATAACCGTGGCGATCTTTCAGCAGCGGACTGGAAACCGCTGATCATTGGCGTGTACCGCCTTACCATGAAAAGCGGATCCGATAACTTCCGGAACAGCTCCATACAGGGCATCATGAAGCGCATAAAGGCAAAAGGCGTGGAAGTGATAGTTTATGAGCCGGGGCTGGAAGATGGGAGCAGATTCTTCGGTTCAGAGGTTGTGAATGATCTGGAGAAGTTCAAGAGTCGTTCGAAGGTCATAGTGGCGAATCGTTATGATGAGGAGCTAGATGATTGTAGAAGTAAGGTGTATACGAGGGATTTGTTTGGACGGGATTGACGGCGTTTTAGAGCAGGTGATGACCATTCTGAGCAGTTTTTGAGCTGATTTCAAGCCGTTTTCAGTAAAAATCCCGATTTGACAAAGCCCTTGGCAGATGATAAGATAAGAGCAAATAAAAAGGATGCCACCGACGAAACGGTCAGGCAACCTTAGATATAACTATAACGAGTATAGCCGCTCAAAAGTCTGCCAGGACCGGGGCGGCTATTCTCGTGTGTTTTTACTATTGCGTCCGATGGCGTATCCGAGACCGAACGCAGTCAGCACA
>JAFUAB010000050.1 GCA_017460885.1 Lachnospiraceae bacterium | reverse complement strand
AATTAATTAATTGCACTTTGGCGAGCCATAACTGCCATAAATTCCAGCATTATGGCTCGCCATACGGCAATTACTAAATTCGTTGACTACATATTGTGGCAGACCCAAAATCCATTAGCAAAAGGAGAATCATCATTATGAAAAGTTTTTTTGCCGAATTTAAGAAATTCATACTCAGGGGCAATGTGATCGACCTGGCTGTCGGTGTTATCATCGGTGCGGCCTTTCAGGCGATCGTAAACAGTCTCGTTGACGACATCATCTCACCCATCATCGGACTTATCGCAGACACGGACTTAAGCGACATGGTAGCAACTGTAGGCGGTGTGGATATCCGCTGGGGAGCCTTCGTAACAGCCATTATCAACTTCCTGATCATGTCCTTCGTGATCTTCCTTATAGTCAAGGCTATCAACAAGGCTTCCGAGCTTGCAAAAAAGAAAGAGAAAGCCGCAGCTCCCACCACCAAGATCTGTCCTCATTGCCAGAGCGAGATCAATATCAAGGCCACAAAGTGCCCTCATTGTACTTCAGATCTGTAAAGGAACCACCGGATCAACCGGCTTTTCCAAAACATAATATGAAGTTTTCCTCCCGCAAACGGACATGCCTCCGGAATGCGGGAGGTTTTTTATCCGTAATCACGGTCAGGCACCTATCCTGCGTACCGTATTGATCCAGAGTTCAAGCTGGATAACGATATACCTGAACAGGTTTTTCATTTCAAAAGAAACCTTATGCCTGTGCCCGTTTCCCATATCCCGTCCGCATTTGGCAAATCCGCGGAGCAAACCCCGTATATATGTAAATCCCATTCCCTTTAATATAAAGAAGAACGTCTTGATAGCGAAGCCGGCGAGAAGAAACGGCAGATTCAGTATGATCTGCGGGACCGGCATGTTCTTGTATATCAGATAAATACTGTTCTGCGCGGAAAGATCCACCTTGAAACGGTTATATCTCGATCCCGATGTTGCACTTCCGGCATGATAAATGACGGAGCCGGGTTCATATACATTGGTATATCCGCCTATCCTCGCACGGTATCCGAGATCTATATCCTCCAGATAGGCAAAATGCTCCTCGTCAAAATACCCGATATCGCCAAATACGGACATTCTGTACATTACCGCCGCTCCGCAGCAGGCAAACACACTGTCGGGGGCAGTGTAGCGTCCGTTTGCCGGTTTGCCCTTTCCGCGGGCAAAGGCCCAGCCCAAAGCACAGTACAGATCCCCGCAGTCGTCGATCAGCTCAGGATCCTTCAGGCTCAGTATCCTGGACTGGGCCGAAAAAATGCGGCTATCCGATCCCATGCGATTTTCCAGAGCTTCAATGGCCGAGGGACTGACAGTGGTGTCGTTATTCAGAAGAAACACATAGTCGGTCTCCGTCTTCTCCAGTCCCACATTGACGCCATGACAGAACCCGGTATTTTCGGGAAGCCTTATCAGCCGTACCCCGGGATATCTCGAAGCTATAAGCTCGGCGGAGCCGTCACAGGATCCGTTATCGACAATGATCACCGGATAATCCCCTGCGGCCGCGATGCTGTCAAGGCAGGCGGCTATATAGTCTTTTCCGTTGTAATTTGGTATCAATACTGTTGTTTTATGCATGTTTATACCGGAATATACATGATCATATATCCGTTTTCCTTTATTTTCTCAGCAAATTCGCGGCTTATGCTGACGTGATCGCCGGTTTCCCGGATCCTGTCCATATACTCCCGGTGCAGATCCATAAGTTCCGGTCTTACCCTTATATATCTTATATCGGCAAAAGCCACATCCTGGGCGCAGTCAAATCTGTTGAACCTGCCGGCATAATGCTTAAAGGTACCCGAATACAGCCAGTTGCCGTTTTCGTCCGCTATACATTCCGACATCCGTCCGTGTCTGTCAAATACCCTGACGGCCACGGCTCCTATATCGGAGCGGATCGCAAAAATCCCGGAAATATACGTATCTATATCCTCTTTTGACGGATTTCCGGACTTTTGACGGTCTGAAGCAGCGACAGCGCTTCCGGATCTTTCCGGCTTCGCCTGGCCGGTGTCGCCGGCTGAAGACTGTCCCCAGACTATATTGTAAAATCCCAGGTGCCTGCTGTGGCGAACATCACCGGCGTTTTCGCCGTACATGACCCTGATATGTTCCCGAAGAGCCTCCCGTCCCGCCTCGTAAGCATAATACTTGCTGGCAGTGTTGGTCGCCGTACTGCCCGCATGACTTCTCCAGTGATAAAGGACACGGGTTACGTGAACGATCTGATTATCCAGCTCCGTGACCGGTATGGGATCTGAAACGGGCTCGTCACCATGTCCGCACAGCAGTCGGATCGTACTCAGAACAAGATCATAATCCTGTGCCCCGTCATATTCGGATCTGAAGCGGATCTTTGCAGCAATATCGCGGCGTATCAGCATCAGATGGCAGATATAATTATTGGATAAAATTAAATCGTAATTGAATTTATATTTGATATGATCATCGAAATACATGACTGACCCCGAAGCTTCATCAGCGGTCATCTTGTCTTCGTCTGAGTATAGCAGGGCAGGTTTTTGATCCGGATCACGGAGACGGTTCTTTTGATCCGGATCACGGGGACGGTTTTTTTGATCCGGATCCATGATCGCCATCGCCATATGATACAACGCATCGGGAGTGAGTACATCATCATGATCCAGCAGTGCGATATAGTCACACGCCCTTCCGTTCACACTTTTAAGTGCCTCCGTTACACCTTCGTTGGTATTGGCCGATATCCCCCTGTTTTCATTCAGTTTAAGATAGATTATGCGCGGATCGCCGGAATACTCACCAGCGATCCTTTCCACGCAGTCTTGGTCGGAAGCGTCGCTGATCACAAGTCTCCAATCCGGATAGGACTGGCGGACGACCGAATCCACGGCCTCTCTCAGGAAGCCGGCAGGAGTATTATAGGCGGGCATGACCACTCCTATAAGAGGCCGCTCCTGCAGTCCCTCAGACTCCCCCCTCTGCCTCTCAAGCTCCGCTGCACCGGGTGAAACGTAGCTGTAAGCAGGACCTCTCCGTAGTTTAAGTCGCTCCTTTACGGCATAATATGTATCGGAAATCCCGTTTCTTTTGAGATAATTCAAATACCGGTTCATCCGGCGATTCTCCAAAATACAGGCAAATGCCACAACTCCCGGGAGCCATGGCATTTGCATAAAAGAACTTATTAATCAGATATTGGCTTTAACCGCTTCTGTCAGAGCTTCAAGTCTCGCCGCCGCGTCATCAAGGCTTGTGCCCTTTACTCCCATGTAGAATTTGATCTTGGGTTCGGTACCCGAGGGTCTTGCACAGCACCAGTTGTTATCCGGCAGTTCAAAATAGAGCACATTTGATGTGGGAAGTCCTGTTTCGGACTTTGCCCCCGTCTCCATGTCAAGTACTACTCCGGTCTTGTAATCCCTGAATTTAAGCACCTTCAGATCTCCGAACGCCTTGGGAGGATCATTGCGAAGCTTGTCCATGGTTGCCTGGATCTGCTTGGCTCCGTCGGCGCCCTTCATAGTGATCGTATACTGCGTCTCCTTGAAGTATCCGTATTTCTCATACATCTCGTTCATCATATCGCAGAGAGTCTTGCCATTCTTCTTGCAGTAGGAGGCCACTTCGCAGAGCATCATAACTGCCACAATGGCGTCCTTGTCCCTGGCATGTGTGCCGGCAAGGCATCCGTAAGATTCCTCAAGGCCGAATACGTAGTTGTTATCCTTATTACCGGCCTGCTCAAAAAGCTTGATCTGCTCGCCGATATATTTGAATCCGGTCAGAACCTCAATGAGCTTCACACCGTAGCTCTCGGTGATCGGGAAAGTCATGTTGGTCGTAACAATGGTGGTAACGAGAGTCGGATTTGCGGGCATCGTTCCTGCTGCCTTGCGCTCCCTGAGGATATACTCGGCGATCAGCATGCCGGACATATTACCCGTGAAGCCCATATATTCGCCGGTTTTGGAATCCCTGGCATATACGCCGAGTCTGTCGGCATCGGGGTCGGTCGCAAGCACGATATCGGCGTCCTTTTCCTTAGCCAGATTAAGTGCATAAGTAAATGCCTTGGGATCCTCGGGATTGGGATAATCCAGGGTGGTAAAGTCGGGATCGGGACCTGTCTGCTCGGGTACAACATATACATTCTCAAACCCGAGCTCACTGAGGATCCTGCGGGTAGATTTGTTTCCCGCTCCGCAAAGAGGCGTATAAACGATCCTGATATCCTTTGCAACTGCCTCTATAACCTCGGGATGAATGATCTGCTTCTTAAGCTCGGACATATATCTGTCATCTATTTTGGAACCGATCTCCTCATAGAGTCCGGCCGCTATGGCTTCATCCTTTGTCATCTTTTTGCAGTCGCTGAAATTGGATATGGCCTGAACCTCACCGATTATGCCGGTATCATTGGGCGGTGTAACCTGGGCTCCGTCCTCCCAGTAAACCTTATATCCGTTATATTCAGGCGGATTATGGCTGGCGGTAACGTTAATTCCCGCCGTACATCCAAGTTCCCTTACCGCAAAGGAAAGCTCGGGAGTAGGTCTGAGTTCATCAAAAACATAAGCCTTGATCCCGTTTGCAGCCAGACACGTAGCTGCCACATCGGCAAATTCACGTCCCATCCTCCGGCAGTCATAAGCGATCGCCACACCTTTGGACTGGGTTCCGGCCTTGATTATATAATTGGCCAGGCCCTGGGTTGCCTTGTGAACGGTATAAATGTTCATTCTGTTGGTTCCGGCTCCGATAACGCCTCGCAAACCGCCGGTACCGAATTCAAGCTCTCTGTAGAATCTGTCCTCGATCTCCTTGTCGTCGCCCTCAATTGCCTTCAGTTCGGCCTTGGTATCCTCATCAAACCAGGGATCCTCAAGCCATTTGCGATACTCGTCCTGATAACTCATTTTGTAACCTCCTGTAATACTTTTTATTTTCTTTTGATATACCTCAGTTTAGCAGATTGCCAATAATGCCTCACTCCTACCAAGTATACCATAACCTTCATCTATTTGGCGGGCAGAATTGTATAATCGCTTCTGTCCAGACTGAAATTGGGATTATAATAGGGATCCCCCGCCTCCAGATCTTCCTTCCATTTGGTTCTGAAATGTTCGGATTCTTCATTATATCTTGCGGCCGAAGCCCCCTCGGCATCCGAACCGCGGGATACGGACTCATAATGATAAAGCTCCGCAAAAGGCGTAAACACATTAAGGTAGCCGGCATGTCTGCACTTCAGGCAGAAATCCACGTCGTTAAGCGACACTCTGAAGCTTTCGTCCAGTCCCCCGACCTGATCGTAGATCTCCCTTGATACCATCAGACATGCACCCGTAACCGCAGTCACATCCTGCGCATAGCAAAGCCTTCCCATATATCCGAGATTTGTTACCGGCATCCGGTAGTGTGTATGGCCTGCCGTCCGATGCGCGCCCAGTCCTATCACAACCCCGGCGTGCTGGATCGTCATGTCGGGATAATACAGCTTTGCTCCCGAGCACGCCACATCGTCCCGCTGCGCATACATTAACAGCTCTTCGATCCAGTCAAGCGTGATCACCTCTGTATCATTATTCAGGAGCAGTATATACTCTCCCCCGGAAGCCCTCACACCGGCATTGCATACCGCCGAAAAGTTGAATTCATCCTCGTATCTGACCACTTTGATGTCCGCATCCGAGGCCTCCAGCTTTTTGTAATACTCAAAGATCTCATCCGTAACGGAGTTGTTTTCCACGACAATGATCTCATAATTATCATATGTGCTCTTCTCAATAATGGAATTGATGCACCTCGTCAGATCCTCCGTATGATCCTTGTTAGGGATCACGATCGAAACCTTCGGATCCCCCTGTATCTCATATCTGATCCGGAATATTGTCTCAAAAGCACGTGTGGATGTGATCTCAAAGTTCTCGTATCCGCAGGATCTCAGATGATCGGCCACGGCTCCTTTGGCCGCATCGATGGCGTAGCTTTTGGCACCGATGTCCCTGGCCACGGATGCCTTGTGTGAACGCCAGTAATACATTAGTTTGGGCACATGTACCACGTGCCTTGCCCTTGAGGTAAGCCTCAGTATCATGTCATGATCCTGACTGCCGTCAAATTCGCTGCGGAACAGCTCCATTCCCTCCAGCAGATCCCGTGAAAAAGCGCTGAAATGACAGATATAGTTATTTGCTCTCAGATTGTCTATTGCATAATCCGGTTTAAAATGCAAAGTGATCATATTGTCCACGCTGTTTCCCTTAAACGTGGTCTCATCACAATATATATAATCGGCATCCTGCTCGCAGATTGCCTTCATGTACTCATACAGTACCGAGGGATGCAGAATATCGTCATGGTCAAAAAGCGCGATGTAATTGCCGGTCGCCATCTCCAGACACGCATTTGTATTACCGGAGATACCCAGATTCGACTCAAGCTTCTTATATACAATTCGTGAATCCCTGACCCTGTAGCCCTCAACGACCTCTTCGACATAGCCGTGCTCCGCATCGGAACCGTCAGCCAGACACAGTTCCCAGCATCCGTATGTCTGTGCGATCACCGAATCGATCATATCGGTAAGAAACCCCTTCGGCGTATTGTACAGCGGAACCAGTATCGAAAATACGATATTCCTGTTAAAAACTGTCTCCGATTCCAGCCTGCGTCGCGTTTCGTCCGGGAATGATCCGGTGCCGTGACTCGTTCTCGCACGTCTCTCCTGAGACTTGGAATCAATCTTGCGCAGGATCCCCCGAACAGATCCGTATGCCCCGAGTCTCTGTCTTGTTCTCTGCAAAAGGTGGATAAGGTCTCGCGCAGGCTTGCTGGCTTTCCACAAAGCGGAATCCTTGATCCTGCTCACACGCTCCGAAACGGCATTCATCTGTGCGGTTGCCTCGGATAATCGTGTTTCCAGTGCGGCTGTGCGTTGTTTCTCAGCCTTATATTCCTTTTTCAGACGTTCAAGCTCTTCTTTCATCTGTCCTGTTCCGTTTCTGTTTCAAAAGTGGATAACTTTCGTGCCCGCAGATCAAACGGTAATCGTATTTGCCGTAAATATCACGTTTTTCGATGTTTCCCACTCGATTAAATCATGTTTTAGCCGCTTGGGTTTTATGCCGATCCGATATTTCCCCGCCGTTAAATCATCCTTAAGTGCACGTCCGACGAAGCCGCATAAGCCGATATTTCTTTCGTTTGGAAAAGCAGCCTCCAGATCTTGTCTGGGCATTGCATAACTTTTTAGCTCATAAACAATTCCACTCGTTATGTTTTTGAGGACCGGATCGCATCCCAGCAGTCCGTTATCCCTTCCGGGCATATACAGCCAGCCTCGGATTTCAATGATTTCGGGCTCTTCCAGGTTCAGTTTTGAATGAAGCCCTGCAAAATCCACCGAAATCCGGTACTCATCACCCGGTATTTCTGCAAGATTTCTTTCATCATTTTGTCTGATTACTTCACACCGGGTTGATTTATTGTATCCGAAATCGCAATTACTCAGATAATTGGATTCGTTGCCGATAAGATTACAGTTGTAATATGGATCGTATCCATAAAATTCAGGATGGATTTGATACAGTCTTTTCTTTTCATTTAAAAGCCTGTCCCATTTATCTCCGTCACCTTCATCCTTTCCGCGGGTCAGAGACTCGTGATGATAGAGCAAGGCTCCGTTGCACTGCAGGTTCACAAATCCGGCCCCGGTGATCCTGAAGGAAAGCTCAACATCGTTATATGCGACCGGAAAGCTTTCATCAAACCCTCCGACCTGTCTGAACTTCTGTGCAGAGATCATAAGACAGGCAGCGGTCACGCCGAGCACATCCGTCTGAAAAACGTTCTTCCCATAATAATACTGTACATCATCCGGGAAGATCACAAGCTTGTGCGAGGGACCTATCTCCATAGAAGTTATGCCGACATGCTGGATCAGATCCGTGTCCGCATACAGCAGCTTGGCTCCGACCGCTCCGATATGAGGCTGCACGGCATATCCCGCCATCAGGCGCAGCCAGTCCTTCTGCACGACTTCGATATCATCATTCATGAACAGAAGCAGATCACCTGCCGCATGAGAGGCGGCTGTGTTGCATAGCGCCGAAAAATTAAAATCCCTCGGTTCGTATATATATTTATGCGGGAACTCCGAAAGGATCCTGTCCGTAAGATTCTCATAATCCGTTCTGTGCTCTGCCGTAGATCCGTTATCCACTATCACAAATTCCAGATTCGTATAATCCGTGCGCTCCGCGAAGCTGAACAGCAGCTTTTCAAGCACCTCCGGATGATCCCTGGTCAGGATCAGAACCGATACGAGCGGTTCAACGTCCGTTTTATATAAAATATGCTTTGTTATTCCATCCTGGGAATCGATAAAGCCTGCTTTAACCTGTCGACGATCGAAGCTGCGCCGCTTGATCCCGTTGTATTTGGCCTCAGCTCCCCATGTGAGACGACCGTTCTCCAAATCTTCCTTTAATCGTGTACAAGTACTCTTCCACAATGAATAACAGTCGTTTCTGCCGCTATCCGCATCTCCGAACCTGCTCGTATCCACGTATTTATTTCCGTCATTATGATACAGTACCTGTGAAATATGCAGGACTCCGGGTTCGGTTATATGCTTCCCGAGGCTGTCGGAAGCCTGCAGAAACAGATCATAGATATTGGCATAGGGATCCGATGAGCCAAGCCAGTGGGCGCGGACCGCAAAATCGGTTCTTATCAATGCGATATTTCCAAAATAAAAAAAGCTGTCGAGAGTATCGGGAGACCAATCCGGTTTGAAGTTCGGTTCGATCCGATGGATGCCTCCGGATACGTTATAATACCAGTCCTCATCGGCATAAGCGATCACCGCACCCGGATGCTCCGCAAGTTCGGCACCGATCCTGTCAGCGTATCCCGTGGCAAGCTGTCCCGCCGCGGATACAAAAAGAAGCCATTTCGAAGCCTCTTCTAAGTCAAAAGGAACCTTTATTCCTTTACAGTCTTCTATATTGATGATGTGAAAGCCCGATTCCCTGATACGGGTCATCCCTGAGTTCCGATATGAGGTATAGTTATTCTCCGTATCGTCTTTTGCGATCCAGCCGGCATAATAATCCTCGAAATGCCACTTTCTTTCTTCATACAGAGTCGAAAGATCCTCATCTGCCGTATCAACCGAAGCATCCGGCTGCGGGATCTGTTTGCCCGTACCCTTCAGTCCGGAATACAGTTTGCGCACCGGAGCCAGCAGCTTCCAATAGGTACTGCCGGTCACCCTGTCAAGCTGCGCCTGCAATTCGGCGGTCTTTGAATCCTTTTCACCGATCTGAACAGCCAGATTATTGTTGTATTTCTTCTGCCTGCGGAAGATATCCTCGTAATACCGCTCCCAGGTGTATTCTTCGAAAGCCATATCTACCGTCCGATCCGTCCTGCCGTTTCCGCATCCAATACGGTCACGGTCATTTCTACCCGCAATTCATTCTCAGTCCTGTCCGTATGATTCCTGAGTGATAATGTAAAACCGGGATCCGATGTCGCAAACGCATAGGTATCCGCCCCGATGCGTTTCCCGTTGGTCTTAAATCCCAAACCGGAAAGCTTCATACGTTCTCCGTTCCAGAAGATCCCTCCTATCGAAACTATGCAGAATTCGCTGCAGGGATCGATCCGGATTGTCCTTACCCCGGCCGGTATGACCGCGGTAAAGGGAAGTTCTTCCTCAAAAAAAGATTCCTGTTCACTGAATCCGCGTCCGGAATCCAGATAAACCTGGGGCCTTAGAGACAACGATCCGGAATCCGAGCACGATTGATCCCCGGGGACGATCACACGGTTGCCTATCCTCTCGCGGATCTCGTCCAGTGATCTGTGATTACCGGTAACGTTTTTCTGAAACCTCATCTCATCTTCCCGATACTCCTCCGCCTGTTTATCGGAGATGTTCAGTTTGCCTAAAATTAAATCCAGATCTAATTTCTGCCGTTTTTCATCCTCGAGAATATAGCAATAAACCGCCCTGAATCCAAGCTGTCCCGCAGTCCAGCTTTCCTTTACCGTCCACTCATAATCGATTACAGTCCACTCATCCCCGTTGATCAGTATATTGGAGAAGATAAGATCGATATCCGTAATCTTCGCTGTATCGCTTCCATATGAGATCCTGTCAAGATAATCATCAAAAAGCCTGACAAATCCTTCGGTATCATTATCAAACAGAAGAGAATCCAACCGGGATTCCAGGGTTTCACCCTCCACATACTCTATCTCGAGAGCGTTGCCGCCGCCGGTCATTACCGCTCTGTTTATCCTCAATCTGCTGTCTTTATATCTCTCCGTCAGCATTCGGCAGTTTTCGGCATATCTCTCCAGATGCGCACGGGCACGGGGATCAAGTGCTCTTTTGATCACACGCTTTTTGCCGTGTTTTTCGGTTATCTCCGTACATATCGCACATTCAGGTGCGCGGTCGTTGGAATATCTCACATAATCCGTATCCGGGCAGCTGCCCAGGATCAGCATATATGAATTGGAATACAGATGATACAGTCCCTCATCGAGGATCGAATCATAGACATTCTTTTCATTGAACAGAAGATATCTGTCACGATCCATGTTCCGGATATTCAGCTTAAGTTCCCCCTTCTGCGGAAGACGTCTGTCGGAATACAGATTTGTCATGAATTTATAATCGGGATAGGGATAATACATCCTGTGTTCCCCGAAACCGCATTCCTCCGCTATCCCGATCAGGGCTTTGTCGGTAAAGGTCCTGACCACTCCTCCGTCGGGATAGTTCTCAAGCGAACTGAAATACGTGCCCAGATGGTCTTCCGCGCAGCCTGCCCAGTATTTGAGCCCGAATCTGTTCTCTATCGCTATGGCTATGGAACCACCGGGCTTTAAATGGCTGCCGATCGTCCTGAGGAAATCCCCATACGGATCTGCGGAATCGATATAGCTCTGGGCATATTCAAAAACTCCTATCAGCAGAATATAGTCATAGTCACGTGCGAGCCCCTTTTCCACATCAGTAAAATTCCCGACATGGATAGTCACATTTTCCGAATCCATATGTCTGTATGCGTTGATCCTGCTGCGTTTAAACGAAAGATCGACGCAATCCACACGGCCGGCCTTGCGGGACAGTACACCCGTGATCGCACCACAGCCGGCTCCGATCTCCAGGACCTTCATATTTTTGTCAATCGGAAGCCACTCAACGATATTCTCCCTGAGGGGAGACAGATGATAGAGTATCGGCCAGCTTCCGGACTCCTCTATGATGCCGGGATACTCAGCCTCCGATCTGTCTCTGGCTATCTCCAGCAATTCATCCTCTACACTGCCGTCGCAATAGAGATCCTCTCCGGAATATACGCTCAGATCAAGTGTGACCCTGCCGATGATCTCTTTATCTTTTTTTGTTCCCGTCTCGAAAGGAAGTTGCATAAATTATATCCTTATTTAACAATAACGGTCGATTCGCTATCGTAATATCCCACAGTATCCTTATCCGACACCACTGTAAGGCCCATAACATCATACAGTCTGTGATAAACGGTAAATACATCTTCCTCAAAGCCCGTACACCCGAGACTGATCAGATATTCTCCTCCCTGCAGATTCATATGCTGTGTAAAATCTATTTCCTTAATATCACCCGCATGGACAGGTTCAAGGAAGCTTTTCTCTATCATTGTATTGGTTCCGGTGATCTCCGTCCCGCGTATGTTTTTGATGGTAAAGGCGAAGATCGGTCCGGGAATATCCTCTCTGATCTCAACCTTCATATGTATCGTATAGTTGCTGCCTTTGATTATGGCCGATGATCTGGTTCCGTTTTCGTCAAGGATGCTGTATTCGGTGATAACAGCCTTCTGCGAACCGTATTCTATCAGGTCGGGGTTTACATTAACACCGTCCGCCGCAGCAGCTGCCGCCTTACGTATTTCCTCGTCATCCAGCAGATGGATCCCGGATGCTTCATCGGTCCCGGGCAGCTCATACTGGCCAACCAGAACCTTTTTATAGGCGTCTATCATCTCCTTCGGACCGCCCTCACCGAGCTTTATACCCTGATTGAGCAGAATCACTCTGTCACAGTACTTGGCTATGGAACTCAGATCATGACTGACAAACAGGATCGTCCTGCCCATCTCCTTGAATTCTTCAAATTTGTGATAACACTTGGCCTGAAAGAAAACGTCTCCGACCGAGAGTGCCTCATCGACTATCAGTATCTCGGGATCGATATTGATCGCTACCGCAAATGCCAGTCTGACAAACATTCCGCTTGAATACGTTTTGACAGGCTGGTAGATATATTCCCCGATATCGGCAAACTCAAGTATGGAACCAAGTTTTTCATCTATTTCCTTCTCGGAGAAGCCGATCATGGTCCCGTTAAGATAGATATTATCTATTCCGTTGTATTCCATGTTAAAACCGGCACCAAGCTCCAGAAGTGCGGAAATGCGTCCATTCACGGTAACCGTACCCGCAGTGGGCGAAAGAACTCCTGTGATTATCTTCAAAATGGTGGACTTACCGGATCCGTTCGTGCCGATGATCCCGACTGTCTCACCCTTTCGGATAGTCATATTGACATCCTTAAGAGCACTGTGATCGGTATGACGGCACCTGGAAAGTCCCAAAGCCTCCCTCAGTCTGTCAGATGGTTTCTCGTAGAGCTTATAGACCTTGTCTACATGTTCAACTTTGATGGCAAAATCGGAATCAGGCATTTCTTTCCTCGTCAGGCTGATCACAGCACATCCGCAAAATGTACTTTGAGTTTCTTAAACATCATACCGCCAACGGTATATAGCAGGAACAGCAGTATCCAGAAATATGCACTGGAATAAAAATGCTGCCAGAACCATTCGTCTCCATATACCGAAAATCTGAATCCGTTGACGATATAAACCATAGGATTAAGTTTAAATATCGGCTTTAACGGATCGGGAACCATATGTATATCCCAGAGAATGGGAGTTGCCCACATGCCTATCTGAAGCATGATAGCCACGATCTGCTGAAGATCCCTGAAGAAAACAACTATTGCGCAATTAATATAGCTCAGCGCAAGAACCAGCAGGAAAAGACAGAGGCTGTAATAAATGATCTGGATCGTATAGACCGTGGGATAATATCCGTAAAATGAAGCCACTGTCAGAAGGATCATCGTAAAGAACGCATGCGTGAACCAGGCACCGATCACCTTGATGATAGGCAGTACAGAGATATTAAAGACTACCTTTTTGACCAGATAATTGTACTCTATCATGGCCATCATCCCGTGATTCATTGCTTCCTGGAAAAAGAACCAGGGAACCAGTCCCGCGGTCAGAAACAACACATACGGAACCTCCACGCCGCTGGCTACCATCTGGGATCTGGTATTAAAGACCTTATCAAACACTATCCAGTACATGAGTACCGTGACAACCGGCTGTGCAAGCGCCCATACCGCTCCAAGATATGAACCCGCGTATCTTTTCTTAAAGTCATTCTTTGCCAGCTTCCAGATGAGCTTGCGGCTCTGCAGGAGTTCCACCGGAATGACCTTGAGCTGGTCAAAAAAGATACAGAAGAGAACGCACGAAACAGTGATCAGCGATATCCCGCTGATCTTTTTGAGCCTGGCCGTGCCCGGATCATCCAACGGATTGTTATGAAAGAACACCAAAACGGCCAGCGTAATGCACAGAAGCACTACTACGGTTATAACGACTCTTTTAACGGTATGCGGTTTATCGTCTGATCTGCGCCCCGTCATTACCTGTTCAAGTCCCTGATCCCGCCCCATCCGGTATCCTTTTCGGAAAGAATAAGAACCATATTCTCCGGGATCGGCCATTCCACTCCGATATCGGGATCGTTGTAAATAATTCCGCCTTCATCGTCAGGATGATAGAAATCGGTTACCTTATAGAAAAACTCGGCATAATCCGACAGCACCAGAAATCCGTGAGCAAAATCCTCCGGAATAAAGAACTGCTTTTTGTTATCTGCGGACAATATCACTCCGTACCACTGACCATAGGTCGGAGAGCCCTTACGCATATCGACCGCCACGTCAAAAACCTCGCCCGAAACTACCCTCACAAGCTTAGCCTGCGGATGATTGATCTGGAAATGCAGCCCTCTCAGAACCCCATATCTGGATGCAGACTGATTATCCTGTACGAATTCCGCGTCGATACCCGCTTCCGCATATGCCTGTTTATGATATGTTTCCACAAAATATCCCCTCGAATCCCCGAAAACCTGAGGTGTGATTACCTTCAGTCCATCGATATGGCATGTTTCAACCGTGATCCTGCCCATGTTTAAACCTCCTGTAACATATATAAGTATTGTATATCTACTACGTCATCTGTATCGGACGTTTAAGTCAACTCTGGTCTCTATACCCTTTACCGTACCCTTGGAGGTGTACTGCCAGTAGTCATAATAGCCATCATACCCGGGTTCGTCCGTATATTCCGCAAGCCAGGCATGATAAGCCGTAAGCTTATCGGCATCCAGCCTCTTGTTCCACCAGTTTCGGGAGGCATAGACCCCCGCTTCGTAACCCGAATTGGTTATAGTCTCGCAAAAAGCCTTCGTAACCGCAGTTCTGTCATCCTTACTCAGATTATCTGCCCTGCCCCTGCCACCGGCCGATTCGGAATCAATAAATATCGGCAGGTCTATCTTGTACAGCTTGCATTCCTCGATGACCATGCTGGCCTCTTCTATGGCTTCGGTCTCATTTACGGCCTGGGAAAAGAAATATACGCCAATCGGGATCCCGGCCTTGATAGCCCCGAGACAATTGTCCTTAAAATACGAATCAAGGACCAGCGATCCTGAGGATGAGCCTCTGTACCCGCATCGGATGATCGCATACTCTATACCGTCGTCGGCGACCTTTTCCCAGTCGATCTCCTTATTATATCTGGAAACGTCTATACCGATCTTTCCGGCGGCATCGTAATAATCGACTGCCGTATGCTCCGTACCGTCCGCCTCCGCAAGTGCGGTATTTGTCTCGGTATCATCGGCGGTGATATCCACCTCATCCTCGGTCAGTATCAGATAAGCTATGTCGCTGAGAGCCTTGTACTCCAGAGTCTTACTGATCTTGATCATCGTCTTGGTCTGAGGGACTATATAACCCTCACGCTCTGATAATCTGACGTAATACTCACCCTCTCTCAGGTGTTCCACATATATGATACCGTCACGATCCTCATCAACATATCGTCCAGTATTCTCTATCTCCGCTTCAAACGGCGCACCTATCGCGAGATTCCCCAGGGCATCTATGACCATGATCCGCAGGTCCTGCCCCACTGAATCCATCATCACATTGACCTTGATACCGTTCTCAACCCTGACTCCCGGTGTATACTGCTTTTTATCAAAAAAGTTCTCGTCCTTCATGAACGCGGTAAGGTCATCACCAACCTGTCCGCCAGTAAACTCCGGATCCTCAGCCGCTACCGTGACCTCATTCCTGCTCCGGATACCGAGCTTGCGCTTCACGGTATCCCAGTTGGTCAGGACCACAACGGCCATGATCAGAGCGAACATCGTTATTCCCATGATAATTGAGTGCTTGACGATTCGGGAATTCATCTGCTACAGGCCTTCAGCCACCTCCACGTACACATAGATAATTTATTTTATCATTTATTCACGGAAAATAACAGACTTCGGGCATAAGTAAGATCTATCAGTTTACGGCTTTCGAACAGACCATAATAAGCCACGGACAGACATCCGGCAAGAGCCACGCAAAACCTGAAGTACCGGTTCCTCCAGATGGTACGCGCACGTCCTCCCAGGAAGCATGTGATCAGAGCGATCGGAAGCAGATATCTCCCCTGAGGCTGGATCTCATACTCATACGAAAAAGTAAATGATGCCGCAATAAGAAACAGATTGAGAGCAGTACCGCCGATAAACAGTACAGAATCTCCCGACCGGCACAGGGATATGCCTATCCACACGTATATGACCGCGTAGAGAACAGCCATTACAATATAATATATATTCTCTCCAGAGGCAGTGATCCGCGCTCCCGCAAACGATCTGTATGTTTTAAGAAACCAGTGCGGCTCAAGTTCAAAAACGCGGCCGGCAGGGTATCCCTTGCTCTTGATCCTCCAGCTTATCTGCTGTTCTTCTATGGGAGTCGACGGTTTCTTGTCATAATCGCACCACTTCTCTTCCATTTCCAGACTGACGGAATCCTTATCGAAACCATAGTAATAGAGATCGAGGGAAAACCTCGCACCGAATATCGCAAACGCAACCCCGAGAATGATAAGATATTTAACCAGTAATTGCTTGTGAATATTAATTTCTGATTTAATTAAATGCGTCACCAGTGTGATAAATGTCATTCCCAAAACAGCGTAATAGCCCCATTTCGAAAGCATTATCACGCCATACATCACTCCCAGCAGTACACAGGGAACAGCATATTTATGTTCTCGCTTAAGTGTCTTCCACAGAAAGCTTTCCTCATCCGCGAGCATGACCATACTTATAAAGCCCAGGAAATAGTCCTCTGCATCGTAAGTAAGATATGAAAAAATATACCATGCCTGTACCACTATACCGAATCCAAGCATCATATAGTTACGACGTTTAAGATTTTTTAGTATATAAACGGTCATGATCAGCATGAGCAGAAGATCCGGCATTCGATAATACGGAAAAACATGCATGAACTGTCTGAATATAAAAGAAATCTTGCTAAATATCAGAAAATAGGGAGTATTATTGCATACCTTGGTAAATCCGTACCCGCTGTATGTATCGCCCAGGCCCTCACCCTCAAGCCTCATATCCGGCCAGATCCATCTGCTTTCGCACCAGTCCAGGCACGCCTTTACATCATACTCATCGGGATGCATCCCAAACTCCGAAAGCATTCCTACTGTGCAGGACACAATAAAAGCACCGATGATCACCAATGCTGATATATATACAAACCGGTTTTCCCTGAACTTATTTACGAATTTAGAGTTCATTATCATATCCACCCTTTCACCGTCGGTATCAATCTGACCAGATACACGATAACAAAGGCAGCCGCAAGAGCTGCGACATCCTGTATCGCTACGGCAGCAAGCCTGTTCATGTGCGCACACAGACTGTAATATACCATATGTGTCGTCGAGCACATAAAATCGCCGATCAGATATACGCCGAATGTAAGCGGAGCCAGTACTCCGACTGTCTTTTCGATAACAGGGTACAGCGATCCGCATCGGAACATTACCATAGCGAATGATACGCTGCAGGCAATTATACCGGGACTGTGGATCTCGGACTGTGACAAAAAGGCCGATCCGTCAGACATATTATACTCCATATGCATAAAGCACATGTTTAATGCAAATCCGGCCGCAAATATGAGGCATTGAAGCCATACTCCGGCACCTTTTACGTCCCTGTACAGATACATTAGGTGTCCCGCAAACAGATAAAAAACTGCTGTTGTAACTCCGGGAAGCACAAAATATTCAGACAGATTAAATCCCCGGACAAACAATCCGGCTGTGGGGATCAGAGAAAGGGGTACGCTCATGATCATCATTACGGTAAAGATGGTCCTGCCCTCTGCCGCAGCTGCTATATGCTGTAATACGGGAAGTACGATAAGAATGCCGAGATAAGTATACATATACCAATATGAGTCGGTAACGGTATCCCTGAACAGCACCCTTATATAGCCAAGAGCAAAGCCGGCAACCGGATTTCCGCTTTCGCCGGGATCATATACCCCTATCAGACATTTCCACACGAAGTAAGCCAGAGTAAATACGGCAAGAATCACCGACATCCTGACTATTCTCGCAAAATATGCCCTTCGGTCATCGATGCGGTGCAGAAGATTATATCCCGTGATCATAAAAAAGACAGGAACCGCTATCTTGGTCAGATATACAACGGCCACTGTCACATACCAGGCCATCGATCCGGGGATCACCTGCAGCATGACCTTAGAATTATTGTGGTTGATAATGACCAGGGCGCAGGCTATGATCCTGCATATATCAAGACCTCTGTTCCTGCTTTTGTCCATAGCACTACTCACTTCGGGATTCTCTTGCCTTGAGTGTGGTCAGATTAAATTCAAATTCC
Organism: Lachnospiraceae bacterium; assembly: GCA_017460885.1. GTDB lineage: Bacteria > Bacillota > Clostridia > Lachnospirales > Lachnospiraceae > XBB2008. The sequence goes on along the minus strand of JAFUAB010000050.1, from coordinate 85,918 downwards.
CGCCTGTTTGCCAATGCCAGATTAGACAGGATCATGCCCGAAAAAACAGACTGTATGGCGGCCATATATACGAAGCAGCACACTATCAGAGTAGGAAATCTGGCAACCTGCCCCGTTTGCACATATTCAACCAATACCGGTATCAGAAACGCCGTAGAAATAAGCGTAAGCACCAAAGCCTGCAGGCTGAAAAAAGACATGGGCTTATAATCCTTGTACAGCTTGAGTATCGTAAACAGAACCCTGATCCCGTCGGAATACGTATTCAGCTTGGATTCCGACCCCTCGGGACGGTCACGATAATCTACGATAACATTGTCGATCTGCATATGATTGTAAACCGCGTGGATCGTCATCTCGGTCTCAATCTCAAAGCCCCGCGATAACACAGGAAACGTCTTGACAAAATTATAGCTGAATGCCCTGAATCCGGTCATGATATCCTTTACGTCACAGTCAAACAGACGGTTGATGGTGCCGCGTACTATTGAGTTGCCAAAATTATGAAACGGCCTCTTGTTTTCCGTAAAATACGTGGATGAAAGCCTGTCTCCCACCACCATATCTGAATTATGCTCTTCCACCAGCCTGACCATTTCGGGGGCATTTTCCATCGGGTAGGTATCATCCGCGTCAACCATTATATAGCATTCGGCTTCGATCTCTCTGAACATCCGCCGGATAACTGCGCCCTTACCCTGCACATACTCGTGCCTGACTATAGCGCCGGCCTCCTGTGCCAGCCTGACCGAGGCATCCGACGAATTATTGTCATATACATATACTGTCGCCTCCGGAAGGATCCTTCTGGCGTCTGTCACAACCTTGGTTATTGTTTTTTCTTCATTATAGCATGGTATAAGTACCGCTATTTTGTCCAACTTGTAATACCTCTCCTGTAACTAATATCTTATGTTCAGATCCACATTTCCGCTGATACCCGAGATCTTGCCCTTGGACGAGTACTGCCAGTAGTCGTACCGGGAAGCGGTATAAGTTGGCGAAGCCGCATACTGGGCAAGCCATATCTTATATGACGTAAGCTGTGAAATATGCATCTTTTCGGTAAACCAGGTCTTATTGGCATAAACGCCTGCCGCATAGCCGGAGTTCCTGACGGTCTGGCAAAAGGCCTTGACCACTGCCGTCCTCATATCCGCCCCTATAGAATCTCCTCTGCCTCCGGAGCTTTCTACATCCAGGAAGATCGGCAGTGAAAGACCGTAGCCTCCGCAAAGGCTCGCTGCCATGGACGCCTCTTCCACGGCCTCTACCTCATTAACGGCCTGAGTAAAGAAATACGCTCCGACTGCAAGTCCGGCTGCTTTTGCTCCGGATATATTGGCTCTGAATTTGGGATCCTCGATCAGAGCTCCGGTACTGGATCCCCTGTATCCGCAACGGATAATAACATACGAGACACCCGCATTTTTGACCGCATTCCAGTCTATGGATCCGTTCCACTTGGATACATCTATACCCATAGTACCACTGCCGGTTGAGAGATGTCCATCGGAGTTAAACGTATAACGCGCTCCCTGAATGATCTGTTCCCCGGTCACGTAATTTCCGTTTTTATCAAAAAAGTATGTATTGCCGTCAATGGTCTGCCATCCGGTGTACATATACACGGCGTTATCACCGGTGGTTTTGATATAGAACTTATCGGCGCTGTCATAGTCCGCCTGAGTCGCAGGTACATACTCACCGGAGGAATTTTTTATATAAACCTGGTTTCCGCTGCTGTCTTTCAGTTTCGGGGAATCGATATTCACATTTTCGTTGTCCGTCTTTTCATCCGGATCCGAAACCGTAACCTTACAGCTTGCGGATTTGCTCCCGTCCATATCACTTATGGCAGTAATGGTCGCAGTTCCCTTGCTTACCGCAGTTACCGTTCCGTCCGAAACGGTAGCTATACTCTCATCGGACGACCACCAGGAAACTGTTCCCCCGTCATCTCCGTTTTCTCTCCTGGCGCTCGCCTTCAGGCCGTATGTATCACCGACCTTCAGACTGATGCTGTTGCTGCTTATCGATACCGATGAAATATGGTTATCATCCGACACGACCTCAGCGTCACCGCCCGACTCCTCGTCATCCTTTTTTTCTTCTTCGGTTTTCGAGCTGTCCCCGCTTTCATCCTCCTCGTTTGTATTCTGATCGGTATTCTCGGAGGTACTGTCATCACCGCCGGGTTTAATCGTCTCTCCGCTTTCTTCTCCCTCCGCCATCAGTTTGACAACGGTAGTTTCGGGTTCGGCACTCATAACCGGCATCTGCCAGATTCCCGTTTCCACGACCAGGTCTCTTTCCTGTACTGTCACCCTTGAAGTAGTCAGGCTTATACTGCCTTTATCTATCTCCATATATCCATCATCCGAGCCACTGATCAGGGTCTTGGTAGATTCCACCCATTCCACCGTATCTGCAAGCTGGGATTCTATTGCCGTATCCTGGACGGCGGTATCCTCGGCCGCAACGTTTACTTCAGCCTCGGATTTAACCTCATCGGCCACATCGACCTTTTTATACTCTATCTTGTCGGTTACCTTGACCCCGGATACGTTGGACGGAAGCAGATAATTATCCTTTTCCTCTTCGGGAAGTTCCTCCATCACCACGCTGTATGTCCCGTTCGGAACGTCTGTATGGTAGATCAGTCCGTCCTTATTATCATCGCTCCACTTATACTCCTTACCTGCATCGGAAGTGACGGTAACCGCAAATGCCACACCTGATATCAGCTTCCCCGTATCCTTATTCGAGAACTTGATCTTGAGGTCAGACTGAACCGAAGCGACTTTCATCACTATCTGAACGACTTTATCCTCTATGACTATCTCTTCAACAATCTCCGGCTCCTCTTCGGGAAGCTGTTCAAGCTCGCTGACGGCTAAATAATCCGCTCTGGCCGAAACCGCCGCGTTCAATCCGCTCTCACCCACAACGTAAATACCGGCTGTCTGACCGCCGATAGTTCCGAATTCAGCCACCTGTTTCTGAATGGTACGGGCATTGACAAATATAGAACCGCTGATGATCGCCACTATCAGGACGCATATCCCCGTTACCACTATAAGTCTGTCTGTCACAGACATATCCGTCAGGAAGGATGCGATCCCACCGACAAGAGGAGTATCTTCCTCTTCTTTGGCAGGCTTTTTTCGCTTGCGTGAGTTTACGCGCTTCGATCCGGATCCCGATACCGATTTTAATCTTGATTTGGTCCCGGACGACTTTCTGCGTGTTGCCATTTCGGCCTCGGCTATCGCAGCCGCCTCTTCTGCCTCTGCCATAGCGGCGACTGCCGCGGGAATCTCATCCGTATAGAAATCGGAATCCTCGTCATCCTCTTCCTCCGGCAGGTCCCCGGATTCTTCCGTTTCCGTTCCGACTGTCACAGACACTGCCGCTTCAGTTTCCGCCGCCGGTATCTCATCCGTATAGAAGTCGGAATCCTCGTCATCCTCTTCCTCCGGCAGGTCCCCGGATTCTTCCGTTTCCGTTCCGCCTGTCACAGACACTGCCGCTTCATCTTCCGCCGCCGGTATCTCATCCGTATAGAAGTCGGAATCCTCATCGTTCTCTTCGACACCATCCCCGGACATCTCTGTCGCAAGTGCGGACAACTGGGCTGCGATTATCTCATCCGCAATGATCGCGGTTGTATTGCCTATTCCGGAATCGTCCGGAGTCAGATCCCGCTCATTCCCGGTCCGATCCTCCATATCCGGATCATCCCCGACGGCCGGTTCCACCCCGGGATCAGTATCCTCTCCATACTCTATATCAACGGTTTCATCCTCCTCATCAACGCCGAAAAGGAATTCGTCACGTCCGAATTCCTTCTCCTGCCGTTTATGCCGGTCTCTTACCCGTTTTTCAAACGCTGTAAGCTTATTCTTCTTTTTCATAAAACCTCATATCACATTGATTCAGATCCGACACCGGGAAACGTATTATTTGTCATGCTGATATTTGTTTATGGCATATGCTATACGTCTTGCCAGCACTTCCCTGCCGGCATCCGTCAGCCTGATATAATCCGCATCCGTGTCTGTATCTATATAATCCCTATAGTTATCCTGATTGATCGTCCCGTAGAAGTTATCCACAAATGAAACCGACAGATCCACGCAGGTATTGAGTTCGTTATAGAAATAATTGGAGATCGTTCCGTTACCCGCATCCACGACATCAGGATCATAAACCGAGCCGTCGGAATTTCTGCCTTCGGTATAGTATAAGCTGGAAACTATGATACGTATGTACGGGTATGTCTCACGAAGTCTGCGAATGGAATAATTCAGCGACCCCACTATCGTACATCTCTCCTCATCATCCTTCGGATTCTCTATGGCTCTTCCTTCAAAATAATCGGAAGCATCATACATGATAACGATCACATCCAGATTATCATAATCGATCTGCTTCAGTATCTTAGCCGAATCCTGCGTGAAATTACCGTCTCCGTGGTATGTGGAAGTCACACGGTCGATCTCCGAAAAATCTCCGCTGCATATGGCGTCCGTCAGATAAGTCAGCGAATAAATATCATCTGGATAATTCTGTTCTATCATGGCCAGGTTTCTGGTGGCCAGAGTAGGATACGGAAATGACGCATTATAGACCTTCACTCCCGCATAATCCGCTATCAGCGCTCCCAGGCCGTCCTTGTCATCACGGGTAAACGAGAGAGAACCGTTTCCCAAAAGAAGGACAGTGGTTTCATCATCAAAGGTATGTCCGGCGTACTCCGCGGGATTCATGGGAACTATCTCATCCAGGATCTCAACATCGAATTCCGATGTATCCTCATCAGGGTCAAAAGCCAGCTGCTCTCCGTGATTCCACGAAAGCAGTTCATACGCTGCAATGCCCAAAACAATTATTATGGCTATTATCAGAATAATATGAATATTAAGCTTAAAACGCTTTTCATTCATCCGTTTCCTGCTCCAGTTCATTGATCTTGTCTATCAGAAGCCCGGCGTACTTACGTCTGGCCTCCTCGTTGGGATGGATCCCGTCGACCGTCATCTTATCCACGCTGTATGTATCTATCTCCATCAGATTATACATATTAAGGCAGCTGACATTATTATCTGAGGCCGTACTCTCTATTACTCCAACGTAATCCAGAAGTGTTCCGAATCCGTTGTTCACCGTATGAACATCTCCGATAAATCTTGTCCTGTCGGCCGACCAGAACTGCTCATAATATGGTGTGCAAAGGATTATCCGGGCATTGGGATAGCTGTTTTTGAGCTCGGTAATACCCATCGTCAGTGTAGTGGAAAAATAATAAAAATACTGCCCGTTGATATTTTCGGATCCTATGGGGATATAACTCAGAAAATCATTGGTTCCGTATTCTATGATAAAGTAATCGGTTTTGGACGGGTCAAGAGTCTCTATCACCTCTCCGGCCTTATATCCGTCCATGACATCATTGGCCAATACTCCCTGCATGGTATATATGACACCCAGCAGAGAGGGCTCGGTCCAGGTCTTTTTGTCGGTCGGCTTCCCCCAGCGGATAGCTGCGGACGTGCCACCGATCGAGAGATTATAGATATCGGCATCCAGCGCATCACCCACGAGATGCGCTATACCGGTCTCATCTCTGACCGAATCAAAGATGGAATCTCCTATAAAAACTATCTGAAAGGGATCCGGTGCAGGCTTCTCCGCAACCGGTTCGATATTGCCTTCGCCGTCTGCCTCCGAAGCAAGCATCTCAACCACGTCTGCATCCAATGCTTCTTCGGTCATCACGGTCGGATCCGGTGCCAGATCCTCCGGCTGATCCATCTCCGTCGCTGTATCAGGCCCGGTCTTGTCCGCTTCCTGTTTTTGTTCGTCCGGTTTCTCTTCGGTTTCGGGTTCGGTTTCGGATACAGGCTCCTGTTCGGACAAAATGGCCTCCGTTACCTCGTCCTCGATATTTACGCCATCCAGGCTGCAGCCTGCCAGCATGACGATCGATGCGGCGGCTATGATTACAGAAACGATCTTCTTTTTCATGATCTCACACTCCTTCTGACAAACACGTCATATCAGAGTATGTAACTCCTTTTTAAATATTTTTATCCCAATTTCTTAAGATTTCCTTAAAGCTGCGTATGAATGCGCACCGGATCACAGCCGGTAATAATCCCGATACCACGCAGCAAAACGGCCGAGTCCCTGCCTGAGAGATGTGGCCGGTTTAAACCCGAAATCGCGAATAAGATCGTCAACATCGGCAAAGGTCTGATATACATCTCCGGGTTGCATGGGAAGATATTCCCTGACTGCCTTCATCCCCAGTTCCTCTTCCAGGATATCTATAAAATCAAGCAGTTTCTCGGGAGTATTATTCCCGATATTATATATTCTGCAGGGCGCCTGTCCGTCCGACCCGGGAGGATTGCAAAGCATCCTTTCGAGGCCGGTGACAATATCATCCACATAGGTGAAATCCCTCAGCATATCACCGTTGTTATATATCTGTATAGGTTCGCCACGGCGCATCTTGTCGGCAAACTTAAAATACGCCATATCCGGACGCCCATAGGGTCCGTATACGGTAAAGAACCTGACCCCTGTCATCGGGATTCCGTACAGATGGGAATAGGAATATCCCATAAGCTCATTTGATTTCTTGGTCGCTGCATACAGACTGATCGGATGATCAACGGGATCACTGACAGAAAAAGGAGTTTTCATCTGATTGCCGTACACTGAGGAAGACGACGCAAATATCAGATGCTTAACACCACTGTTGCCGCTGTAGCTATGGCGACATGCCTCCAGAATATTGAAAAAACCTACAAGATTACTGTCTATATAACTGCGCGGATTGTCAATTGAATATCTGACCCCGGCCTGAGCGGCCAGATTGACAACGATATCCGGATGATGGTCCTCGAATACGAAGTCAACCAGCTCATCATTGGATATGGAACCTCTGACGAAAGTGAACCTTTCATATTCATCAAGGATCTCCAGGCGGTTCTCCTTAAGAGCGACATCATAATAGTCATTCATATTGTCTATGCCTATTACTTCCGCCCCCTCGGACAGCAGGAGACGGGACAGGTGAAAACCTATAAATCCCGCCGCTCCTGTGACCAATATCTTGTTATTGCTGTCAAATGGTATCACTTATCAGTCTCGTCCGTCTGTTTGGTATCATCTGCCTGCCTGATCTCGTCGGTTGTGCCGTCCTTTTTAACCACCTCGAGTTTGCACCCGAATCCGAAAGCGGCTACCGCACCTGCGATCAGTGCCCACGGAGCAGCTGCAAGTCCCAGAATACCTCCGACAATACCTACATTTACGGGAACGCTGAGCATTATCTCATCTCCCCTGCGGATCTGGATCCTGTCAACATTGCCGTCTTCAACGACCTTTTTCAGCTTATCTACGGTTTCATTGACCTTGGCATCAAAATCCCTGGTCTCGGGTCTGATAGCCTTGATGGCTGCGTCAGCATCTCCGTCCGCGTTTACAAGAGCCTCCTTAGCGGTAGCGAACTCAACGCCTGTTTCCTCCATTACTTTTTCAACAGCTTCCAATGTGATTTCCATTATCAGTTACCTCCATTTCAGAAAACAATAATCAAAGGGCACTAACGCAGATTTATCGATGCCCCAAGAAACCCGTCAAGATACTCCTTAAAATCCTTACACTCATCATCTATCGAATGAATCGTTTCGATATACTTCTCATGTATCAGGGCTTTGTAATTATCGTGATTATCATAGCCCTCCGCGCACCAGGCAAAAGGATGCGTCAGTATCTGAACCCGTCGGTGATTCAGAATATTATCCCTGTCGGGATAACCGTACCTCCAGATATGGTTAGCATCCGACATATATTTAACCTTAAGCTCGGTACCCTCCGTGATCTCCTCCGCGAACGTAAAAAAATCGTCCTGATATGCATTGATAAGTCCGGGATATTTGAAATTGCATCTGAGGGCCTCGACCGGCGGCCGGTGAATGCTGAACTGATCGACCTTAAATCCCAGCATCTCGGACATTATACGCATATGGCGCGGTATCTGCTCACGAACCTTTTCCATATCCGTTTCACCGTCAAGCGCATAATGCAGACCGATCGTATGTCCGGCATCGCGCATCCGTCCGATCATTCCGACAGATCTGCGTGAAAACGGATTATAGGTGTTGTTGGTGATCTGGAAAAACCATGTGCTGGCAAAACCCAGATCGGATTCAACATTGGAAAGCTCATAGGCCCTTTCAACACTGTATTCCACGTCATGTCTCATAATGACAAAGGAATCCGCATTTAACGCCTCGGGATATTTCATCCCGCGTCCGCTCTCCCGTATGATTTTGATGATCTCTCTGTAATCGTCGTAAGAAAACATAATCTTTCCGCTCTGTTTCGCTTTTTTCAACCATTTGCTATTGTACCACGATATATGCTAAAATTACAGTATGAATATTCTGGAGTACCCCTTTGACGGGGATTATATACTTAAAAAATCCAAATCAATACGACGCGAACTTCTTTCCGACACTACCCAAAGGGCGGATCGACGTATAGCCGTACTGGGCGGATCAACAACCCACGATTATCTTCGGATCCTCGAGCTTTTCCTCTTAAACTACGGAATAAAGCCGTCTTTTTACGAATCCGAATATGCCCAATACTATCAGGATGCCATGTTCGATCCCGAGGAGCTGGTATCGTTTGCTCCGGAGCTGATTTATATACACACCGGATACCGCAACATCCTAAATCTTCCTTCGCCGGGCATGTCGGGCGAACAGACGGATGCATTACTTAATGCCGAATTTGACCGCTTCGTATCCATGTGGGAGCATCTGGCCGATAAATACAGGTGTCCGATCATTCAGAATAACTTTGAATATCCCTATTACCGTGTTATGGGCAACTACGAGGCAGTAGATGCATCCGGCACGGTCCGGTTTGTCAACAGACTCAATGAGAGATTTGCCGGTTATGCAGCAGGACATCGCAGCTTCTATATCCATGATATCAACTATCTCTCCGCTTCATACGGCCTGGATAAATGGACAGATCCGGCTTTTTGGAATATGTACAAGTACATGTGCTCCATGCAGGCGATCCCCGGATTCGCATTCAGTCTTTCGCATATCTGCAAGGCCATATGGGGATATAATAAAAAGGCATTTGCCCTGGATCTGGATAATACCCTGTGGGGCGGTATAGTCGGTGACGACGGTCCCGAAGGACTTGAGATCGGTCAGGAAACGGCCATTGCCGAAACCTATACGGAATTTCAGGAATACCTCAGGAAGCATAAGGATATCGGGGTTCTTCTGAACGTCGACTCCAAGAATGAAGAGGAAAACGCCATCGCAGGTCTGAATCATCCCTCGGGAGTACTTCGTCCCGATGACTTCATCGAGATCAGGGCCAACTGGGATCCCAAGGACAGGAATCTGACCGACATAGCCGCATCTATCAATATCACGCCCGATTCATTCGTATTTGTGGATGACAATCCCGCTGAGCGTATGATAGTCGCAGACCGGATACCCGGAGCGGCGGTTCCGGATATCGGTAAACCCGAAGAATACATCCGAAACCTGGATAAAAACGGGTATTTTGAGGTGATCGGACTGTCCGAGGATGACCGCAAACGCAATTCCATGTATAAGGCAAATGCCGAACGCGCACACGCGCAAAATGCTTATGCTGATTATCATGAATACCTGCTCAGTCTGGACATGAGTGCCGTGATCGCACCTTTTGATCCGATGTATTTCGGACGTATTTCACAGCTGACGGGCAAGTCCAACCAGTTTAACCTGACGACTCTCAGATGCAGCGAATCCGATGTCAAAAGATTCTCCGAATCCGATGAATATATCACTTTGTACGGGCAGCTTTCAGACAGATTCGGCGACAACGGTATCGTCTCGCTGCTGATCGGACGCAAGGATACGGATCAGGGCATACTGCATATGGATTTATGGCTTATGAGCTGCAGGGTTCTGAAACGTGATACGGAATTTGCCATGCTTGATGCTATAATAGAGAAAGCTGCCGATGCAGGCCTAAACCGGATCAGGGGTTACTACTATCCCACCGCCAAGAACGGTATGGTAAGGGAATTCTATAAGACAATGGGGTTTGCGCTGCTTGACGGCTGCACCGAATGGCCGCCGGAGCGTAATGACATCCCCGAAGGATCCACAATATGGGAGCTGGACATATCTAAGCCCCGGGAACGCCGCAATACCGTGATAAAAGTACAAAATACGGCATCGCCGAAAGATAATTGAACGTTAACGAGAGGAGCTATCAATGACAAGAGAAGAGATTTACGCCGACTTGAACGAGGTATTCAGGGATGTATTCGATGACGAATCCATTACCGTTAATGACGAGACCACATCGGATGATATCGAAGACTGGGATTCTCTGGAGCATATCAATCTGATCGCTGCCGTTGAACAGCAGTTTGGCATCAAATTCAATATGGGACAGATCGTGACCATGAAGAATGTCGGTGAGATGGTGAATATCATAGAAGAATTAATTCTCCAATAACTCGATCATTCCCGAATAACGACCCATCAGAAACTGTACTCTGCGGCCCTTTATCGCCGGAGCCGGTGTTGCTTCGTCTATCGCTGTAAAGCCATCGCTGCACAGTTCGGCCGCAGTGGTTTCCAAATCGTCCGTTTCATAGCATATATGATACGGACTGTTTTTATATCTGCTCATAAGCCCGTAAACAACGGAATCCTCCGAATACGGACTGACCAGTTCGATCCTGTAACCGTCCTTTTCCATAAACAGAATATCTACCTTACGATATTCATCACGGCAGATTTTGCTTACGACCTGATAGCCCAGCGTCAGGAACTGACTTTGAGCTTTTTCTATTTTCTTAACAAGATATCCGATATGGTGGATTTTTAATGTTGAAATCATATTTACCTCTTCTTATCCGATCCCGCATTTGTTTTATATTTCTTCCTGATCCTCGGATATATAAAGACTCCCATTACGATCGCGGTCATGGTTCCCGTCCATACGCCAACACTCAAAGCTTTCTTGCGATATTCCATCTCGGCTATTCCCGAATCATATCGGTACATGGGTGTTCTGCTGTCATTATAGCCGATGATCATATCACCCTGATCCTTAAGCTGTCTTATATCTTCAGCAGTCAGATACAGTTCCTCCATGCCAAATCCCTGTCCGCTCTCATCCTGTGAAAGATTACCGTATAAAGCTGTCGGGGGCGGAGTAGCCGCGATCCAGACAGCAGAAACAGCTGTGCCGGTCATCACAGATATCGCCATAAGCCATAGCAAGGCCCGCGGATTAAGAATTTCCACCATAGATCTCTTAAATGATACTGCGCCGTTATCTGTTTTCCATTTTATTACATATTCCTGCCGTGATGTGATCTCGTAAAGCAAAGCACCCATAAATACATATGTTATATTTTTGAAGCCGAGATTATACAGGAACGGTTCCCATATTCCGGCAAAAAGTGTTCCCAGCAAAACAGCCATCTCACACATCATCTTTTTGGATAATGCGCGATATACGAAGACCATAGTCATAATACTGACTGTCGCAAATGCCACCAGTCCGAGTTGGAGGAAAAGATACATATGTGACATATCAAGCCCGTATGTCCTGTACTCCGGCAAGGGATTATTAAGTCTGATCCCCCATACGGAAATACTGTTATTACTCATATAATATCTGGCAATACTGAATCTTGTAGTAAATATCGTGCGGTCTATCTTATCAAATACGGAATCGGGCAGGATAAACGGCAATACGATCGCAATAAAACAGACTGTCGGATACGCAGCATAGCAGACAAGCTTCTCAGGCAGTCCCGGCTCCGGCCTCAGGAAAAACCAGAGATTAACGATCAGGAAAGCTGCAGATGCAAGCAGGCCGGTCCTGCTTCCGGAATACATAAACACATAATAATTGAAACCCATTACAATGACAGAAACAGACAGCAACGTCAGAAGTCTGTCACGTGCATTCATAGCCGGATCGCCATACTTCAGCCATGAAGTCAGCAGATATATGATAAGCATGCTCAGCATAAGCACGTTCATATGCAGAGTATTAGGATGAGCGTATCCCAGGCTGTGTCTGAACATCAATCCGACTCCATCACGAACCTGTGGGTAATATTTCTCGGGAAGGATACCGAACACTCCCGTAATGATCCTGAATATGATGCATACTGCCGCACAGACGGTTCCGATCCTGATAACCTTATAATGATTGACATATTTCATCCCCAGGACTGTCATAAAACATACAATAAGCCCCTTCTCCCCGGTATGAAGATAAACAACTCCCGATATGCCCATCAATGCACCTATCACGACATATTCGGCCATGGTATGATCTGTCATAAGGATCTTGCATCCGAACAGAAAGATCGCAATCAAAAGTACAGCCGTATAAACAGTCGTACCCTCATACATTCCCAATGCCCGCGCACTGATCATGACAGCAAAATACACCAGATATATTACTTCACAATATGCGGTTCTTTGTTCTTTATTTAATCTAAACACTACTGTCCGTCCGATCACTCCAGTTTTTTGCAAGCGCGTCAACGTGACACATCCCGCCGGAGACTGCTACCGAAAGGCTGTTTTAATCAGTCTTTCCGTAGAGAAAGAGAAACACTGACTTAATCAGTCTTTTTTTAGTATAGCATATTTTCCATATAACAGTCCTACACGGCAATACTGTATCGGGATAATTCAAGTCCGATGTAGTAATCATTGCCTTTTTCATTTATAATAATAAAGATATGAATTTCACGGATTTTTATTTTCTATGCGCTTTTGCGGTCATATTGGTCGTTTACTATACTGTCCCCGGCAAATACCAGTGGGGCATAATTTTCGTAAGTAATATAATATATTATCTGCTGAGCGGTAATCCTGTGCTTATAATATATCCTTTGCTCAGTATTACAGTCGTATATATCTGTACACGTCTCATAACAGCTACCGAAAAGGTTTCAAGGCGAAAAGCAGTCCTTGTTATAGGAATAATACTGCTCCTTTCGGTTTTGATCATACTTAAGTATCTCCGTTTTATAAATATATCCGAATTACTGATCCCTTTGGGACTCTCTTATTACACCTTTACTCTGATCGGATATATGGTTGATGTATATAACGGGATATCAAAGCTCCAAAAGAATCCGTTAAAGCTTCTCGCTTTCGGTATGTATTTTCCGGCTCTCGTATCCGGTCCGATAATGCAGTACAGAGAAATTTCCGAAAGTTTTTTTGCTAAGCACGCATTTGATCCGAAGCGGGTTATTTACGGTCTGCAGCGTATGCTGTGGGGGTTTTTTAAGAAACTGGTAATATCCGAACGGCTCGGAGTCATTGTGTCTGTTATGTTTTCTGATCCCAACACTTTTGGCGGGTTTAATGTCTTTATTGCTATCCTCTTATTTACCATCCAGTTATATTCCGACTTTTCAGGTTTAATGGATATAGTTCTCGGCATGTCACAAGCTTTGGGAATCTTTCTGCCTGAAAACTTCAACGCCCCGTTTCTGGCTCCTACAATATCCGAATACTGGAGGAGATGGCATATAACGCTGGGATTATGGTTCAGGGAATATGTTTTTTATCCGATCCTCAGAACAAAAGCCTACACCTCTATGCAGACAAAGCTCAAAAGTAAGCTCGGAAAACGCGCAGGCAAACAGATATCCACGTTTATAGCCATGTTTATACTCTGGCTTTTGGTTGGGTTATGGCATGGCGGGAAAATGACATTCGTATTAGGCTCGGGGCTGCTTCACTGGTTCTTTATTGTTATGGAGGAAAGCCTGAAATCTCCTTTTTCAAAGCTTTGGCAGCGACTGAACATCAACTCCGACTGCAAAACCTTGCAATTCATCCGGATCATCCGTACATTTCTTCTGGTCAACATCGGAAATGCATTCTTTCGCTCAGCCTCTGTAACCGACGCATTACGTATGTTCAGGAAATCTGTTAATGGCTCCGAATCCATCATCCCCTATCTGGCAGGCACTCTTATGAAAGGCCTGTCCGAACGGGGCATACGTGCATTTTCCGACGTAACCATTATAGGCTGGAATTATGTGGAATTGGGAATACTTATATTTTCAATAATACTTATGCTTGTTGTCAGTCTGATAAGCATACTTACCAAAACCGATATGCGCGACAGGATAGCGCGGCACACTATTCCGGTCCGATACACAATATGGATGCTGTTCCTTTTCTTCGTTATACTTACCGCACAATATGGTCCGGAATACAGTTCAGCGGAATTTATATACCAGGGATTCTGACAGATGAGTGAAAACACAGTCATTAAAAAGCATATTATATTCAGTAAGCCTATGGGACCGATCATCTTTGTCCTGATCTTTGTGATAGTACTGACAGCTCTTACATATATGATCAGACCGGCAGGAGATACCAAGACCCGTTTTATGGGTTTTTACGCAGAGCCGAAAAACAGTCTCGATGTAGTTATGATCGGATCAAGTCCTACCTACTCCAGTTGTGTGATGCCTCAGTTATATGGGGAATATGGGATCAGGTCCTATCCTCTTGCCAGCAATGTACAGCGGCCGGCAGCAGGAAGATTTCTTGTAAGGGAAGCTGAAAAAACTCAGTCTCCAAAGCTTTATATGTTCGAAATGCGCATGTACACCGGCGCCGAAGACAGTCTGACCATCAATATGGGATATACCCGCGAGGTAACAGACAATATGAAATACTCCTTCAACCGTATCAGCGCGATAAACTGTTTGGTGCATCCGAATGTAAACAGCGACGACCGCAAACGCTATACCTATTATTTTGATATATTTAAATACCACTCCAACTGGATCAGTCTGATCAACAAAAGTCAGTTTATGAGCCTTACTTATACCAGCCCCGATCCCTGTAAAGGTTACAAGATCACCGATAAGGTCGGTCCGATAGAAACACCGGAGGAATGGGATAATGCGTCTCCCGCAACACTCGATCCCTACCAGGAATCCGCGTTAAACGATCTTCTTGATCAAATGGATTCATTGGATACCGATGCCCTGTTTTATCTTGCTCCGTACAATATGCCAGCCGAAGACGCCGGAAAGTTTACTCATATAAAGGAGACTGTGGAATCACGCGGATACACATGGCTTGATATGAACCGATACTACGACGAGATCGGAATCGATTTTGCCAGAGATTTCAGTGATTATGGCATACACACCAATGCGGCGGGAGCCGAGAAATGTACTGTTTTTCTTGGGAACTATCTGAAAGCGCACTATGATCTGCCTGATCACCGGACCGATCCGGTCAAAGATGCATCATGGGAGAATGCATATACCGAATGGCAAAAAGAATATGAAGAAGCTCTGATCACAATAGACCGCCGTATAGAGGAAAAGGATTATTTCGTTTTAGAAGAATGATTCCCTATTATTTCTTCTATGTATTCGGCCCATTGTCTGTAAACAACGTCCGGATGTGCTCTCTCAACTATCTTTCGGGCATTGTCTCCCAGCTTATCAGCCAATTCGCCATCTTCGATCAGCCTTAACATGCCTGCTGCCAAAGCATCCTTATCCTTTACAGGCACCAACAGACCATTTACTTCATCAGTGATAAGGGTTGCCGGTCCTCCGCAAGGGCAATCCGTGGATACAACCGGCAAACCAAGCGCCATCGCTTCAAGAAGCGCATTCGGCAGGCCTTCCCATTCGGAGGAAAAAGCATACAGACCTGCGTCGTTCAGATCTCTTTCGAGGGAATCGGAATCTCCCATCAGTCTGATGTAATCACCGGCGTTATATTTTTGAATCTTTTCTTCCAGTATTTCCCACGTACCATCTCCGGAATCACCACCATATATCTCCAGCGACCAGTCCGGATGCTTATCGTGTACATCCATAAAAGCGTCCACAAGCATAGGCTGATACTTAAAATCAACTATTCGCCCGGATTGAACGACGCACTTACGGCGAACTGATGGGGCTTCTGCTCCAATATATTTTTCACTAAGCGGGTTTAATATGATCCTGGAATTATCCTGCAGATAAGGCTTAAAAAAATCCTTTTGTCCGGTCGTCTGAAATACGCAGCCGGCAGCACGCGGAAACAGGATTGGGATCATAAGCTTATCCATACGGCCATCATAATGTCCTATCGGATTGGTTCTGATCGAAATCAGCACAGGCACCTTCGTTCCTATCGTTGCCATCAGAGCACGATAGATTGCCAGATGCGCAAATGCGATCACAATGTCGGGTTCCGCTTTTTTTATACAATGTTTAAGGTGCTTTATTCTGAGCAGATATTGAGAAATACGCCCTTTGGATTTTTCGGAATCCGATATACCGATCATCACATGATCGATACGCGGATCCAGTTCATATTCATTCTTGCCGATCCATTCAACCGCGACGGTAACATCATATCCTTCTTTTGCAAACTTATTGGCAAGATTGGATACAACACGCTCCGCTCCTCCATGTTCGAGACAGTTGATATGAAAGAGTATCCTGCGTTTTTTACTGATTTCAGCGTTCATAGATGATAGTAGTACTCCTCAAAACGATCTCAGCGGAATTTTCCCGTTGAAACACTGGCCAGATACATAAAACTCTTGCGATATTCCTCATAGCTGTATTTTAATGATCTCATCCCGGTCGCATTCCTGTAATCCGAGATCATTTTTTCGTTTCCGAGAAGATCTATCAACACTTCGGCAAGATTGTAATGTTCATCTTCAAAATGGGCAAAATCCATATCTCTTTCCCTGCTCATTGCGGGAGTAAGAATTCCGTATTCCCCATATATCGCCACAGGTCTGGATTCGACCTGCGAATCAGAAGCACTGATCACGTGTCTGGAATGCTGTATTTCCCTTAGTTTTCCCGAGCAGCTGAATACGTCACCATATTCAATCAGGATCTCCGCGGGTCCTGTAAAACAGTTGGTCGATACCGGTACCAGTCCCATCGCCATAGCCTCCACTAACGCATTGGGGAAGCCCTCGTTTCTGGACGTCATCCAGAATATATCTCCATATTTGAGATACTTGTAAGGATTGGACTGCTGTCCGGCGAATATTATCTGATCGTATATCCCAAGGTTCTTTGCCATCCGTTTAAAGGATTCAAAAGTTCCCGATCCCATAATGACAAGACGCGCCTCCGGGACTCTGGTTAAGACAAGTTTAAATACCTTGATCATATGCCAGTACATTTTCTGATCATCATCACGGCCCATTGTCATGATATACTTGATCTTTTTTCCGCTTTCGCCCATTGTCAGCGGGATCATCGGATCGGGTTCTTCCGCTATCGCCAGTCTCTTTATCTCATCATAGTCATAGAGATTATAGAGTACGCAGGTACGCGCTCTCTGTTTGCCTGACGGTGCACCGTAATCATTTTCATCATCAGCCCCGGCCAGACCAAACCTTCTTATCACCGCAGTCTCGATATCTCTGGAACAGCATACTATCAAATCCGATTTCCGGATAAACAACCTCATTTGGTTTTCTGCAGTCATATCCATATAATTTCTCAGACCGCACCATGTAGCTTCACCGGGAACCGCTGTAAGAGCATTGATAATATTCGCACTTGGACCGTAACTGTATGAAATATCCGG
Source organism: Lachnospiraceae bacterium (assembly GCA_017460885.1). Lineage (GTDB taxonomy): Bacteria > Bacillota > Clostridia > Lachnospirales > Lachnospiraceae > XBB2008. The sequence continues at coordinate 68,243 of JAFUAB010000050.1, read as the reverse complement.
TTTCAGTTTTTTCTTCAAAGCGGCGAGTCTGACTCTACGCTTTAATATATTTACAGCTTTGAAAACCAGCCCCGAAGAAGCAGGGACATTAAGATCCACTATATTCAGCCCCTCCGTATCATATCCCTTATCGGAGGAATCAAAAACCGTTATCGTCACATCAAAATCGTTTTGCAGCAAACGGGCACTTCTTATAACAACCCGTTCCTGCCCTCCCTGATGCAGCGTAGGAACTATAAGCAGAAGCACCGGTTTATCGCTCATGATCTTACCTCGTCAGGATTATTGCCTGTTTTACTGTCACCGAATTGTTGTATCATTGCTGCCCGTATCGTTCTCACGGTCAGTGCTTCCATATGCCGATCCGAAGACATATAGAAGCTCTGAGCAGACTCCATCGGTATCTCTTCGGTAACCTCTGTTTCGAGCATCATCGCAGGATGAATGTTGATTTCAAGTCCAAATCCCTTTTTGCGGCATCTCTCCAATATGTCAGGCATTACTGTCATAAGCCTGACAGCATCCATATGTCCGCTCATCATAACACCGCACAGATAGGATGGTGTAAGTCCGAGGGATCTTATATATCTTTCCATTCCCGAAGCAAACAAAGCCAAAATCCGGTTTTTCATAACGCCGATCATATTAACAGTGGACTTATGCTTCAGGAACGGAACAAGAAGTTCGTGAGAATTGCGAATATAATCTACTTCCATCCCGGTTTCTCTGATCGCTGCAGTCAATGCCCGGCGAACAACAGGGATCATGTGAGCATGCTGATGCGAATCGATACGGATATTCTGAGGGGTATAGGATATGCCGGACTCCATAGCGGTTTTCTGCAAAACTGCTATCGCGTCGGCACCTCTTAACAATTGTGCCTTTATCTCATCAACAAGCTGTCTGTATACTTCTCTGTATTTCATTCCGTTGCCACAGGTGTCATAAGCAGGCAGATGAAAGGAAGTTCTGCACAGATTCATCCAGGTCCATCTTGTACAGGGAGCATCTACCAGACCGGTATCATCCGGTGCGGCAAGTGATAACCTCCTTCCTTCAACCAGGTTAATATGAATATTGATGAGAGGGAGAAAAGGCATCCCGGGTACAGCGGCAATAAGAAGGTTCAGATATCTTTCGTATTCGCGCATGTTTGTGAGCAGACTGATACCGTCAAGATGACCTCCCTTCATCAATTCGATCATCTCCACACATGTGTTGTATGTTTCACCGTAATCGTCGGCATGTAAGATCACGGGTACATTGTCAAATATTCTCATATTATCCCCTTCTATCAGAAATACATGGATGTATTTCTACGCCCAAGCACCACGGATGGAGCCGGGCGTGTCCAGAAATACACGGATGTATTTCTACGCCCAATTATACCATACTTTTAGATTCTACAAATAAATTATGATATACTGTTGGGGATGAATAACCTTATTGTCAGGAAACAACGCCTTTGGGGCATCATATATTATGTTTTGCTCGTGGGAACTTTTGTGTTTTTATCACTGTTCCTGCGTACACGGATCTGGTATCTTCTCGATTCGGATATGAGCAGCGAGATGATACTGGCAAAGCAGCTTAACGAAGAACATGCTGTCTTTGCCAAGGGCTGGTATTATGCAACCGAGCTTCGTCTGTTGTATATGCCGCAGGTTTTTCGTATACTTTTCTGTTTTACCGATTATTGGCACTTCGTCAGGGTATATTCCACTATAATAATATACGGTATCCTGTTAGTGTCGGCATGCTTTCTTGCCAAAAAGCTTAAACTCGGCCAAACCTGGACTGTATTGGGCATCGCCGTACTGACACCATTATCCATGGTCTACGGAGAATATGTGCTCATCTGTCCATACTACGTCCCCTGTATCGCCATTTCCTTTGCTGCACTTGCAATGGTACTGAAATACGAAGACTCAAAAGCAGATATGCGAATACGGGTGGCAATACCCTCTGCTTGTCTGGCATTTGCTTCAAGTCTGATCGGTCCCCGCCAAATAGTGATGTTTTACTTCCCGGCTATGACAAGTGCAGCTCTGATTTTGTTATCCGATATCATATCCAAACGGAAAAATATCAAAGAATCCATTTTTTCTCCATTGTTTACGATCAGTTCTATAAATATATTGAGTGCAGGAATTGCCTATCTCATTAATCTCTTTATCCTTCCAGAGATGTACTATTACGTACACTGGACCCAGATAAAACTCATCGGTTTCAGTCTCCGCAGATCTCTGAATGCCCTTGGAGGACTGGTCAATATACTGGGATTCCGGAGAGAGTTTAGTGCCATCGGCGTGGTTACAGACATCTGCGTGATAGCGGTTGTCGCAGCCTATCTGTTTTTTATGGCATTTGCTCTGATCAACCGTTCAAAAATATCCCACGGTTACTATCTGATCTCCCTTTACTCCGTATGCGCGATAATGGTCTTTGTCCTTTTATACGGACTCACAGACATGGTCTATTATGACCTGTACGGAGTTCCGATAGCGATATTTGCCTTTCCCGTGATCCTGACCGGTATACATGAATTGATCGATAGTCCTATATGTGCATCGATCCTGCCCTTAATCCTGTCCGGGTTAATGATTCTGACGGGATCATTTAATTATTCAGAAATGAGCGCTATCGACAAAACCTCCGAGCAGCGGGAGGTGGCCGCATTTTTGTCCGAAAACGGATATTATAACGGATACGCCACGTTCTGGAATGCCAATGTACTTACGGAGCTTTCAAACGGTCAGATCGATGTTTATTCCTGGGATAATTCAATGATGATGCCATATGTCGAAAATGTTAACGATATACACAAATGGCTTCAGAAAACAAGCCATTCAACAGAAATCCCCCGGGGGAAGATATTTAATATATATTCCTATGATGATATTTACAACTGTCGGTGGAAAGACAAGCTCCGAGACGAGGATATCCTGATGAAAACGAAAAATCTCGTAGTATACGGATATGGATCATATGAGGAAATGAACATTATATTTTCCGATCAATAATCTCCATCTGTGTCACTTATATTCATTCGCTGCATTCTCCATATACCATTCAGAATGCTTGTTCAGTTCGGCATCCAGTTTTTTCAGTCCGATCTCTTCGGCAAGGGTCGGTCTATCCGAAAACAGATTGGTTCCGAGAGCCAGCCTGTTCTCCGGAATCTCAAAGCCGATAGCGGCAAGGGTGGTCGGAAACATATCCATACAGGTAAATACCCGGTTATGCAAATTTAGGGTACCCGGATCATATCCGGTATTTATGAAACAATCATAGGTAGTCCTGTCTGAATCTCTAAGATGATTTAGCAGCACTGATTTACGCATGTACGGATGATCGCCCTGAATGATTATAACCGTATCATCATACCAATCCTGCTCCATACACCAGCTGAGAAAATCCGAAATCTGATTGTCGGCACAGCTGATGACATTAGCGTACCGATCATCATATTTCCAATCGCATAGATCACAAAGATATCCATCTGTATAGTGGGTATCAACCGTCAATATCGTGATATCAAAAGGCGTATCTCTGTGATTTGCCGCCTCTGTGATCTCGCTTTCAGCTATCTCATACAGCTTCCGGTCTTCGTATCCCCACCATACGTAATAATCTTCATCTATATAACCCTTGTCGATAGCCGCCTGATAATCCATGATCGTATAATCGCCATGTTTTCCAAAGAATGTACGCCGTCCGCTGAAATCCGCATCCGATCCGCATATGTATTCAAGATAGTATCCCTTCTCTGTCAGTATATTCCCTATAGCTGGAAGAGCCATCAGTCCCGAACTGATATCGGTGGTCGATGCCAGATAAGGTACTCCGGTCATGGATGCAAACGTTGCAGCGGCAGTCCATCCCGTACCGTTTACCTGATAAAATCCTCCGAGTTTATCCGAATTCGAAAAGGAAATGTTTTTGGCAGCCAGATCTGTGAGGTTGGGAATATAATTCACATCCTTCTGGTGTCCTCCCTCACTTTCGGACGCAAAAGCCGTTTCCATGCTCTCCATATATACGTATATGAGGTTTTTGGGAACAGAAGAGGTAATGGCGGATGCATCCGGAATTACGTAGTATTTTTCATACAGATCCGTCTCGGCATACCTGGATTCATAGTATTCATATACCTTCAGGCTTTTTTCGGCAATGACCGCAAAAATCGCCAGCGCAATAACGGCAAATCCGGTAAGCGCAAGATACGCAGATTTTGAAACCTCTTTTTTGATAAACATGAGAATAGCAACCCAGCTTATCAGAAGCCATACGATCAAAGACGGAATGCAGGAAGTAATAACTTCCTTTACGATCTCCATATTTGCCCCTTCCGCATGCTTTAAGGTAAATATGAGCATCGTCAATCGTTCGCCAAAGTTATTCCTATACCAGATGATGACCGAAGAAACAACAAGAGAAATAAACACCACGGTCAGGAAGGTCGTCAGGTACAGAGCCTTCAAAACCCTTTTTAACATATCATCTTACCCATTCATTATCAGTATTATCGGTGTACACTGCACTAATGCCTTGAGAAAGATCGTATTTAATACTGTCGTAATCATCCACAGTATGCACATACAACGGTACGTTTAAGCTTTTTACGCCACCAAAAAAAACGTGATCATACATCCAGTCCTCCCAGAATGTTATACCGACATAATCATGATTCTTAACATTTTGGGATAAAACATCTATATCTCTTTCCGCTTCTTCCGTGGCGTACAGCGTAAATATAATATATTTAAAACCAATCCCACGTATTTCCTCATACTCACTGTCATGATACACCTGTATTATAAAACGGTCCGCAAGATCGGGATAGCGCTCGTAAATGCTTTTGCAGCCCCAGTAGTTTCCGTTTTTGACATCGGTTATCACATAGATATCGGGGTAGTTATACATAAATTCCGCAAGAGAATCGATATTCATGGGGGTAAACTCTCCATCAATCCCGGAATGCATAAACTCATCTTCACTTATTTCAAAGTTACGTTCATCACCGGAACAGATCATCCCCTTATCAGGGGTCTTAATAAAATCAATCTCAAAAAAATGATTACCCTCATCAATCCCGTTCTGCATCGCCTCTACGGAATTGGTATATGTGTAAAAATTTCCGTCAGAACCATACAATCCTCCGGCCGCATGAAGTATGGTCTTTTCATAATCCAGTTTTTCCCGGATCTCCTGAACATCCTGTTGGTAATTTTCTACCACATTGACATAAACTATCGCCGATCCGGCAAGGATCAATCCGATAGCCACCGGAAGCATTCCGTATGGAATATGAAGCTTCTGACGATCGCCCGCCATGTCACTCCTCGATCGTATTATCCTCATAAGATACATCCCGCAGGATCACATTATCAATGATATACCTCGGCCGGTGCTTGGCTTCCATATAGGTTTTACCAACATATTCGCCTATCACTGACAGACTGACCAGGATAACACCGCCCAGGATCAGTGTCACTATCAGTGAAGTAGTGTAACCCTGTACAGCATTGCCTCTCGCCCAGTCCACTATGGAAAAGATTATCATCACGAGCGCGGCCAGGACGGTAATGAAGCCCAGTCCGCCTATCATGTGTATCGGTCTGATACTCGACGAAGTGATGCCATCCATAGCCAGGTTAAGCATTTTTTTGAACGTATACTTTGATTCACCCGCTTCACGAGCCTTTACATCAAAATATACTATATCAGATTCAAACCCCATGGTGGGGATCAGGCCTCGAAGGAACAGACTGCTCTCACCGTATTCGGCAAGTGCATTTAATGCTTTTTTTGACATCAGCCTGTAATCTGCGGAATTGGTCAATGCCCCGCTTCCCAGCAGATGCATAAGCTTATAGTACGTTGTAGCAGTCAGCTTTTTAAAGAAGCCATCCGTATCACGATCATTACGTACACCGTACACAACATCGCATCCGTCCATATAACACTCCAGAAACCGATCAAGGGCTTCAATATCCTGCTGCAGATCCGCATCTATGGTGACTGCCGCATCCGCGTGCAGTCTGGCCTCCAGCATTCCGGCCAATATTGCACTCTGGTGTCCGTAATTACCGGCAAAAGAAAGCACCCCGTAGAAGCTGTCCTTTTGGGCAATATCATAAAGCATCCTGAGTGTGGCATCCCGACTGCCATCATTCACAAAAAGAGCTTTGCTGACGTTTGTGATCTTCCCCTCCTTCATCAGTCTGGTCATCTTATCTTTAACAACCAGCGATGTCTTCTCCAATACCGCCTCTTCGTTATAGCAAGGCAAGATCAGGTACAATGTTGGAATTTGATTTCGCTTCTCCATTATTTCCGCGCCTCCGGAATGAATTTGTTCTCTGACAGGCTATAACCCCGTTTGAAAAATTTATGTTTGATCACCCACCAGCCCGGTATCCATATATATCTGTGCATGGCAGGAGATGCACTGCCTATCATCCAGCAGTTACGATCACAGTTACGTGTACATTCCCTGACCTTTTCAGCCTGTTCGGAATGCCACAGTGTGTCCCAGTCAGTTTCACGCAGGTTGCCCATAACAGCCTTCTGCGCCATTCCATTACATGGAATAACATCACAAAAAGGATCTATAAAAAAGGCATCCTTGCTCATGTCGCATGGAAGCAGTCTTTTATTGCCATAAATATAGTTGATCAGGCCATGATTGAAATATGCCCTGAACCATTTCTTCGGAGACTTGCTCTTTAGCAGTTCGTTGATCAGCTTCTCAAAGTTTTGTGCAACCTTATATTTTTCGTTGATCTTATTATCAGTCTTGCGAAAATAAAAGGAATTGTGAAGAGTTGCCGTAGCGAATTCCATGCCAAGGTCATTCGATATCTCATACAGTGGAACAAGATCCTCGCAGTTCATATCCTGCACCGTCATACCAAAACCCACATCAGGATGTCCCATCTCAACAAGTGTCTTAAGAGTAGTATATCCCCTTTCAAATCCGTTGGGAATGCCTCGTATCGCATCATTGGTAGCCTGAAGGCCCTCGATACTGATCCTTATTCCAACCTTGGGAAATTCCTTGCACAAATTAATAATCCTGTCCGTAAAATATCCGTTGGTAGATATGACGATCCTGTCGGATTTTTTGTACAATTCCCTGACTATATCCGGTATATCCTGACGCACAAAGGGTTCTCCGCCGGTAATATTGGTAAAGGCCATCTCAGGAAGCTTTTTGATATCCTCAAGAGTGATCTCTTCCTCCGGTTTGGTAGGATCCTTAAAGCAATCGCACATATTACATCTTGCGTTACATCTGTATGTTACTATTACTGTTCCGTATAGTTTTCTGCGTGACATATATAATCAACCTTTCATATGTTCCGTTTCGTACCTTTGGACCCTAATATCATATCATAAATCACGCCTAAATACAGCTTTGACCGATATTCCGCCCTCCGGGACGGTGACTTCTATGGTGTCTGCATCCGAAGCCACACCGCCCTCCCATCTGGCAAATCTGTACCCCTCTTTAGGTACCGCCTTTAGTGTAACAGGATAATCCGTGAAATACTTTCCCTCCCACTTTCCGTTTTTCAATTCGGGAGCACATGTATTAACGATTATTATTCCCTTATGACTGCCGTTAACGGAAATCTTCAAGCTCTCCGGAGTACCTGTAAGTCCGAACTCATCAGCCATATATCCCGTTATGAGTTCCGGTCTGTCCAAAAAGAATCCATTGTCATATGTAATATCCCGATCCCAGTCTTTAAGGAGTTTCTCCACACGCTCCGGATCAAAATCCGTATTCACCATATCCATAAAAGACAGCACAAACTGACGGCAAAAATTCTCATTCTTCTTAAGGGCCGTAAACATCGGCCACTCACTCACCGGCTGTGACCAATCGGCCATATTATGAAAGGAATCGTATTCCGCATCACTTATGTCCTCCATCCCGGATTCACTCCTTATCAGAGCCGTTTCAAGATCAAGATCATACAGGCAGTATCTCCACCTTCCATCCGCATATTTATTTCTGTTATTTATATTCAGGGATCGCCACATAGCTATATTATCCATATCACTGTAGTCTGCATTGGCAAGATAGATATTTATGCACAGATAATCAATATAGCTCTGAATATCAACTATTCTGTCAAATTCTCTGTAAGCCGAATCGTCGGAAAGATCGTTCTTTGACAGAAACTCCGTTATCTCGTCGGTCATCCCCTGTTTAATGAATTCCGCGGACTTTACTCCGTATGTTTCCCTAAAGAAAGTTTCATTGTATCTCTCCTGAAGGTATGTATCATACCAGAACTCGCCATTCAAATAAACCCTGACGGGAAAACTCGCCTGGTATGCAACATCCCTGTCCTGAGAAAGGTACATGGAAAAAGCATTTTCAAAACCGGATCTGAGTCCAAAAGCATGCGTCTTCTTGTCAGGAAAGATCTCCTTATAGAAAACCTTGCTGCCGCTGTACTGCTTACGCGAGATCACGGACATACGTTTAAACCTCTGTGCCCTCTGCGACGCTCCCAGGATCCGAAGTCCAACCGGCTGAGACATATATAGTGTTTCATCCAAAAACAACTCCGCATCCGCAGGAACCTCCAAGCCATGAATATTAAAATTTGCCTCCGGTTCCTCTCCGGTACGATCACCCTGATACCATTCGTCATATAGCCGGCCGGTCGAATAAATCCCATTATCTCCGAACAGATCATCAGGATCTCCCACCAGCGACAAAACAGCCAAACCATCAGATGACTGGTTCACAAAATAAGTACCGGTTACCACATCGCTGCATTCTCCCTGAGGTCCGAATGCAACCGCTCTGACTACAACGCCTTTTGACACGGGAGTGGTATCGATCTCATCATAATACCAGTCAAGCGTAAAATTCGGAATCGATCTGTAGACATTGGGCTCATTACTCCGGTCATAAATATGGATCGGCTCCAAATACTGCACAGAGCTTTCGTTCGGAATGCTGCCATCTGTCGTATAATATATAGTCCACCCGGGCAGATATGATAAACTAAGATCAAACTCCCGATCATAGAAACCCGGGAGCCTTGAGAACTTCGGTCCGTCCGTAAAGATCATAAAGGAATCCGAATAATCGGTTTGAGTAACGGCTATACTCTTGCTGCCGTTATGCATCAGATACACGCTCAGAACAAGGACAACAATCAGAAGGCTTAACAAATAATGTGTCCCCCGGTCTTCCAGAACCGTAAACCGGCTGATCGCACAGTTAACCAGCAACAGGCAAAAAATAATGATAACTATAAGAACCAATACGTGCATATATATACCGTTTATACTGACCAGAAATTTGTTCATTCGATAACACAGCTTATTTCACCGGAAATAATGCCGTACTTATACAGAGTAGATGGGATATATACTGAATACAGATCATAATCCTCCAGTTCATAAGCATACCAGTCAGGGATCTTTATCCTGATCTCATTTGAACCCGCAAGATCTGCTTGCATAAACTCTTCCACAAAATAGTTGTCCAGCTTCTCTTTCATACGAACCGTGCCGGGAGATTCCGCAAACACCGGTTTTGTGGTATTGATCAACGATACTATGATCAAAACCACAAGTGGCATCAGGGTTATAAGATCCTCCCTGAGCTCCAGTGCCGATACTGCGGACAGAGAAATTATCAGCAGCACAGGAATAAGATAACATGCACTGACCATGGCACGAGAAATATACTCTGATCCGACAACCCCGCATAAAAGGATAAGATAGCTATAATCCATCACTCCCCATAAAATGATCCCGATACAGGTTCCAAGGCTTTTCTTCTTCGTGATCATTATACAGATCAATATGATCACCATCAAAACCACAAACATAGCGAAATACTTGTTGATCTGTTTACAAAGTGCTATCGAACCGGCTACAGCATCTTTTATGGCAGCCGCAAAATGAACACTATTCTCCTCCGAAATATGTCCGGCATTTCCACCCGTAGCCTCGGCTGCAAGCGAATACAGCCAGAGAACTATAACCGCCAGCTCGTATCTAAGTGAAACTGCTGTGGATCTGAGGTTCTGTTTTCCTCGGTTTTTCAGAACGATACTCAGGCATCGAATAGCCGTAAAAACAGCCAGAATAATGCTGACAAACATATTGGAGAAAACCGCCAGATATATGATCAGCCACCAAAGCCCTTTTTTAATTCCGGTAATCTCCCTGAATCCATCGGTTTCTCCCATCGCGTACCAGATAAAACATACTGAGAAATTCAACATATATGGGATTACATAGTAAAAATAGAGGTTTGGATCATATCCGTCAAACAGATACGTATTACCTGACTGAGCACTTCTGAATATCCAAAAGTGCATGAGAAAAAATAAAAGGGTAACAGACAGCTCGGAATATAACCCCAATCCGGTCTTTCTCCTGATCAGGAAATCAAATGACAGCATATACAGCAGGATAGCAAGTGTTACAATGACCGCAAGACCGATCGCGGTCGCACGGACAAAACCGGTACCGAGCGGCATCAGAAAATATACTCCGATCCAGGCTCCGACCGGCATAAGTATTTCGGGCAGAACCCGTCCGGGATTCCATCCCCTGCCGATAACCGTAAATGCAAAATCTCTCCAGTAATTTAAATATCTCCAATCATCCGGAGTGTGCAGAATGAGTGGGTGCATCCTGATGAAAAACAATGCTGTAAACCCGGTCAATACTGCAAAAAAACAAAACCTTATGATTCCCGTTCTTCTATTCTTCATCACCTGATCCTTTTTCAGTGGATGCTTCATCCAAATCTCCGGTTTTATAAATCTCAAGCAGTCTGTCACAATAATCTTCAACGGACGGATAATGTGTCAGCTCGCAGCCCTTTTTCAGACGATCTGTTTCTTCCCTGTCATCCCACAGCCTACGGATTGTTTTCGTCAGCGCATTCTGATCTCCTGCTTCAAATATCAGACCATTTATACCGTTTTCCACCAATTCGGGTGTTCCTCCGGTATTTGAAGCTATGATCGGAGTACCGTATGAGATCGATTCCATTACCGTGAAGGAACAGTTTTCATGACAGATCGATGGAAACACGGTAAATTCTGCATTTTTCACCAGATGCTCAAGTTCAGCTCCCTTTATAAATCCGACGTTATCAATGTTTTTCAGTCCGTTAACCTCTTCTTCCATCGGACCGGAGCCTGCAAAAACGAAATCTATATCCGGCAGCTCTGAAATGCTTTTAAGCAAAACAGTAACACCTTTTTCCTCGGAAAAACGTCCGAAATACAGAACGTATTTACGTTCACATGCGTCTCGAAGATTTTGTCGGATATTACCGTCAGCCCCATTATGTCCGGGTATAAAATTATGCATTACCGTGCACTTACCTTTTAACACCGGATCCGACTCGAGAGTCTCCTTCATAAACCTGCTGGGGGCAATTATCACGTCGATCAGCCCGTATGTCTTTCTGTACCGATAATAAAATGCTTCATATGCTCCCAGAATACTGCGTAGCCTATTTCCGTGAATGCACCTGTTACGAATACAGCAGCCGTATTTACCGCCATTACATTCAAAGCACCTGTGTCCGTCAGGGCGCATCAGCAGATGGTTCGGACATACCCACTGCGAGTCATGTGCCGTATATATCATACGGGTCGTTGTTCTGTTTCTGATATCATGATCAGCCACTGCCTCGATCACGGACGGAGTGAGCTGAAAATTGATATTATTGAAATGCACAACATCCGGGTGAAAGTCATCAAGAACCCGGCTTATCCGGCGAGCGGCGTCCCTTGAATGGATGATCTTAAACGGATATGTCAGTTTGGACAGTTTTCCCTTAAGCCCGCTACCATGAAAATCCATGTCGGAAGTATATATCCCTGCATGATTACCAACAACCCGTCCCGCATGCTCCATTCCAAAATACTGCACTTCATGTCCCATCGACTGAAGGCATTTACCAATCTCAAATATGTATGTCTCCGATCCGCCATTGGGGTGGAGGAATTTATTTACTATCAGGATTTTCATGTCATGACCTAACCATAATAGTACCTATTGGTAATAGTCAACAGGTTGTTGATCACCGATAACACAGCCAGACATATCATCCCAATTCTGCACAGCCTGGGAAACTGCCCCGGCAGCACGTCAAATAATTTCATCTGCCTGCCATACAATCGCTGAATAAGATAGATCAGTACGAACTCCGTTACCATAAAGGTACGCTGTGAGGACGCATATATCGTAGGAGAGAAACCCATGACTCCTCGGACCGCAAATCCCAAAATAATAACGTACAACAAAACCCAGGTCTCCCGGACATCGGCAATGCGATCCAAAGACGGTACATCCGATGTGACATCTGAATCCGGGATGCAAATCCATACAATACTGCATAAAACCGCGGTAACAACCGTCATATACAGAATAAAAGGGATATATCCTGATGGACTGTTATAATTGGTGGGATCCACACGGGCGGCATCCGAATACACATCCAAAATATACATGTAATCCGGGAAATACGCTTTGCCTGCAGTACTCAGAAAAGATCTGATTATCGTGATTGCAACCGGGAATGCCGCTACGGCGGATCTAAAAACGTCTCGGGGATACTTCACCAAAACGATCATCAGTATAAGCACGACAAAAACAAACCAAATGATGCTTTTCTCCGTAAGAAAACTCATCGTGGTGTTAACAGCCATGACCATTTTGTCCACTATGGTGAGTGAATCGTAATCCGGAAACCAGTACCAGACACCATAACCTTCCTTTACGTGATTACCCGGACCGGTAAGCGCAAAGACTATGTTGCCGATGCATATGACATACTGGATCACCGTGAATGCCACGCGTGAAGGCGTAAACCTTTGATCAGCGATCATCAACATGGTAAAAAGAACCAGAATCCCCAGATACAATCCGGCAAATTGTTCCAGTGAAGTGGCATAAAACTCACACATCACACAGATAATCATTTGAACGACAGACAATCTCCCGTCCTCATGCATGACCTTTAAGGACAAAAGCGAAATGGAAACCAGTGTCAGCGTCCACCAGTATATGATATAGCATGTTATCCAACCTGCCGTTCCCATCTCATAGACCGGATAGAGCAGAATTGTAAGTAACAGCAATCTGCTATGCTTATGATCGGTCAGACAATCGAGTGCCACGTAAAGGATTCCGTGCATGATCAGATTGATCACGCTCCACAGAAGCTGATGCATCCCATGAGTCAGGACAAATAACGGAGCCTCAAGCACAATCCTGGACGTCCAGGACTCGTACCGATATTTAAGCAGTCTGTATAGAGCTCCGATCCCAAAACTGGGTTCTTCCCAGGACGCCCGGGAATAATAGCCAACCGTGTCGCTGTCATATTCTCTCATGAACACATGAAGAATCGCCATGATGGCAACATAGACCAACATGTATTGAACATACTTATTCTTTTTTACATACTGAAAAAACCTGGATAGCATATTCTCACTCCTGAGTTTCCGGGTACTTATACATCCGGTCCGTCTTCACCAAGCCGGGACCATCATCCGTGTTGATCAAAAATGCTATCTTAAAATAATTGCGCAACACATTGTCCCTCGTGATCAGGCAGTAAAACCGGGAATCTTCTGCATCTTCACCTGCATTATAGATATATTCCACGTCATGATTGATAAAATCTCTAAGATCCTTATTCTCTATGTTCTCTCGTTCCCGCTCCGCCGGAACGTCCTTTGTCAGTTTAACGGGAAGGGCGAACGCCACGTCATCCTCATCATTGTAAAAGACGATGCGTGTCGGAAAAGTAGTCATCTCACTTCCGTCAATTGACAACCGTCCCGTTATATAATCATAATCCGGATCCTTCCAATGAATGTCATCAATCTGCCAGTCCACCGCTATTTCATTATACTCGTGTAGGTGTACTACAGAAAACCTCTGATAATAGAAATACTGATACGAGACAAAAACCACTGTGACCAGCAGCATGATCACGCAGATCGCCCTTGTGATGAATCTGGAATCATTTAGTTTTTTTGAATTCATGATATGCACCAGCCATTTCATTGCAAATCGTCGTACAATTCCTCTGTATCCGTGATCATCCTGTTCCAGTCATATTTGGAGCAGATGAAGTCCGCCGTGACCCCACGCAGGGAATCAACGCGCCCGGTGGACTTAATGAGTGCCTCCAGCCTGGATCTTAAGTCTTCCGTATTGCCATGCAGAAACGTTACGGAATGGTCTTCCATGACTTCGACGTTCTCCGGTATGTCGCTGATCAGGCAGCAGTTGCCATAGGATGCAGCCTCCAGCAAACTCAGGGACATTCCCTCCACGTCCGAAGGGCAAACGTAAAGATAAGCATTTGAATATAGTTCTGCTAATGTTTTCCCTTCCACGAATCCGGTCAGTATGATGCGGTCATCACCTGACGTCATCTCCGTGATCCGGCGCATGTAATCATCCGCCTGACCGCTTCCGCCGGCAATCACAAGTTTCTTGTCCGTCTTAATCTTCTTAAATGCCTCAATAAGATAATGAAGCCCTTTTTCAGGCACGATACGTGCTACAAAAAGTATATAGTCATCACCATTAAGCCCGAACCGCTCCGTTATCAGCTCCGGAGAAACCCGTTCCGGCCGATCAACCCCATTGGGTACATATTCGGTTTTTCGTCCATAAGCATCAGCAAAATACTGCTGGATGTTACGAGACAGAACTATGATCCTATCAGCATGCTTGACAGCCTGCTTTTCTCCCGTTCTGATCACAAGAGAGGCAAATCTGCCCCATTTGGCTCGCTGCCAGTCAAGACCATGTATCGTAACTATTATGCGGCTCCGTCTGCGCATCAGGGCCGGCATCCACAACATGACGCATGGACCTTCGGCATGAAAATGATATATGTCAAAACCCGCAACAGTTGCACGAATAGTCGCCAGACAGGCATATACGAATGCATTCAAGCCGCTGCTTGCCGGTGTCGGGATATGGCGTATTTGCACACCGTTGTGGTAGTCTTCGGAATTATCCGACCTGCCACGATTATATGCCTCAACCTCATATCCATCAGCGGCAAGGCCGGTGGCAAGCCTGTCCACGACTATCTCCACACCTCCCTGTCTGGATGGGATGATCTTATGACCGATCATGACCACCTTGCATTTATTTTTCTTTTTTCTGTCATTATTACTTTGAAGACGCGTCATAAACATTCAGGGCATCCGCCACTACCTGTTTGATTTGTGTCGCTATGACATCAGGACTAAATCGGCATCTGCACTTTTCCGAAATTTGGAGACGATCATATTTGTACGCAGAGTCAATCATCTTTTTCATGGCTAAGATGAGTCCGCCCACGTCACCTACGGGAACCAGGATGCCGCTGAATTCATCCACGAAATCCTCCGGTCCTCCACATTTGGTTGCTATCACCGGCACGCCTGCTGCCATTGCCTCAACATAAACTATTCCAAACGTTTCCGATTCGCTCGGCAGAACGAAACAATCAGCATCCTGAAGCCTTCCGGCAAATTCCGGACGTAGGTACGCTCCCGTGAAACTGACCCTATCCGTGATCCCTAATAATCCCGCCTCATGTTCCAGCTCAGCCTTGAGCGGTCCATCGCCCATAACGATCAGTCTCGTAGTATCGGGAAGTGTCGAAAATGCATTAAGCAATACTGACAATCCTTTACCCCCAACAAGTCTGGCTGCAGTGATAAAAACAAACTCGTCATGTTCTCTTTGCTTATCAGCATCTCCGGTGAAGGAAGCCATCTCACTATGATCATTTGCCGCGCGGCAGAAAATCTCCAGGTCAACTATGTTTGGTATCACGGCATCAGCATGTGCCCCATAAACAATCCTGACATCCTCAGCCAATCTATTGCTTACGGCAATTATCCTGCTTGCATGTGCATAAGCATCCACCATTCGGCTGTGCACTTTTTCACCTTCTTCCACCGGGGTAATATGCTCAGTTATGACATAAGGTATGCCACGCTCAACGCAATAAGCCATCCCGGATATTGCTTCCATAACTCCGTGAAAATGAACGCATCCGGGTTTACCATACCGGCGTTCAATCTTCGCCATGCTCCTGTCAAATCCCCTGTCCTGAATCCTGTATTTCTTTTCGGGGGAAAACGGGCCATATGGAAAACTGTATTCGCACACGGGGATTCCATACCTCGTCCGAAAGCTCACTCCCCATTTGCGCCATCTGCGGATCGATCTCATGTCAAGTGCAAGGAAAACTATTTTTTCTCCGACGTCTGTCAGAGCCTTAGCCTGATCAAACTGAAAAAGTCCATGCAATGGGTACCTGTCGGAAGGACACCCCCACGAAACCTCGAGTATATAATTGCCTTTGTCTATCCTATTCATACAGAATCACTATGTTGCCCCGATCAGGGTTTTATTTCTAATCCGCACCTCTCCTTATCTGCTGTTCTCTTATCTTTGGTCTTCGGACTCTTTTTGACCAGATATTGTATATCGATGACCTCATACCTGTCGGATCTGCTGTAGGTGTGAACGCCGATCAATCGGGGACTCCCGGCGGGAAGCTCACTCTGTACGTCCGACGGCAATATCTCACGCACAGTTTCTCTGCCAGTGGGATGATCCTTCTTAAACATCACTGAATAGCCGTATATACCTGACGTGCTGCGCTGCACAGGGTATATCCTCGCACCATTTTCATCAAGCGGATACCCTGCCATGCGCGACTGAAGCGTGTAATCCTGTGTCATGATTCCGTCATCCGTCGCCGATATTATTCCTTCCCCATCCAATCGAAGACTGTAAGCATGGAATCGCGTATAAAAGTCATCATCCTTCTTGAAATCCGATCCAAGGAGTCTGACATGATCATCCGTTACACATTCAACCACGGTATCTACGATTCTTGTGCCATCCAGATATCTGCCGACATGCTCCCATGCATATGGAAATTTTGCGCATCTGTATAAATTTATCCCGCGGTTCATTTCGGTCTCAGGGATCATGTAGAGTTCATTACCCCATTCAAATATCATAGGAAAGGACATATGGAACTCTTCGTCAATAACAGGAATTTCAGGTTTCCACTCACCATCCGTTATATCTGAGGCCACAATGGATCCTGTTCCGGTGTGTCGGTTTACACGCTCCATAAACACGATCTCCTGCCCACTCCCGGCGTATATCAAGGGATCGGCATACCAGTAATCGTCTGAATGAGATAGCACTATCCATTCCCGGTTTTCTCTCCCTCTGAAAGCACACGAAAATATAGCCTCATATCCCATAAACTTCTTGAATCCGAGTCTGAATCCCAGTTTCTTTATTTTTTTTAAAAGCGTTTTTATTTTCATGCTACAACGTTTTCTGTAATCGTATGTTGTACCTTATTGCGTGATTAAATGCAAAGGATCGCACCGCGTCATGTCATTTGCCTGATCTGCCAAACAAGTCGATGATCCTGTAAAAATAAAACTTACAATTAGTCACCACATATCTCTTGAACAGTCGTCCCGGATCCTGAAATAGTCTGTAAAGCCATTCCAATCCGATCTTCTGCATCCATGTCGGCGCCCTCCTGATCGTGCCCGCATGAAAATCAAAACCGGCTCCGACCCCCATCATGACGCCCTTTATCTTCCCTTTATGAGCTGCCATCCATTTTTCCTGCTTTGGAGCTCCAAGACCGATCCAGACAATATCCGCACCGGATCCATTGATCCTGCTAATAACTTCCGCATCCTCTTCAGGCGTAAGCTCCCTGTATGGCGGAGAATACATACCTCGGATGTCTATTCCGGGATATTTTTCACGTAAACTCTTATCCAGTTCCGAAAGCGTTTCCGGAGCAGCCCCGTAGAAATAATGACTCACCGACGCTTCAGTGGAATCCATGAACATGTGTTCCATGAAATCAGGACCGGCCACCCTTTCAGCTCCAGGCAATCCGGATTTAAGCTGAAGCCTGGCTATCGGATTACCGTCAGCAAAGGTAAACGCCGCACCGTTCAGAACCTCCCTGTATTCAGCATTTTCCCTGCCCATCACCAATGTGTGCGTATTGGAAAAGCAAATGTATTTGCCGGAGAGCTCCCGCAAGTGCCTGATCACATGCAGCACCGCCTCTTCAGTACGTGCAATGGCATAACTCACTCCAAACAGTTCAAATCGTTCATCGCGCACGCTTACCGGGATCGAAGTACGCCCATCAACATCACAGGCTATACCACTCTTTATTGAATATCCGGGTATCGAAAGACCTGCATATGTCCTGAGCCCAAATGAAGATACCTCCTTAAGCGCCTGCTCATATTCTTCATCCGATGCCCCTCCGCGATACACTATCAGCTCATCATAATTACCGCTCCGTATCTGATCACGCAGGCTATCCACGTCGGGATATGGATACGAGATCGTAATAACATGCGACTCTCGTCCATGGCCGGCCTTTCTGAGCAGCGACTGCCTAAGCAGCATGCGAAGCACGAAGTCAAAAATGACGTTCATGACGTACATCATGCCAATGATAAGCCTTGACGCCATCTCCCCACGCTGTGAGGCAAACAGATATATTACAGCGAAAACTATGATGATGGTTCCGTCCCTGAGAACAGAGGTAAGGTTCTCAACAGGATCCATTTCAAATATGGATGAATGCTTGAGATCGATCACCAGAAATATTATTACCCGGAAAAGACACATCGTAATGATCAGGGAAATATAGAGCTCCGAAAAGCGATCCGGCCAATTGTCATACCGAATCATGAGTGAAAAAAACCATGCCAGAACCAGCGAGGCCAGATCTGCCAAAAGCACTCTTCTTTTGGGATATCTTCCGTAATTTTTTTGATTCATCTCATCTTCCGATCAGTTTATTTCTGAAATACGCTGCCGCAAGATACAGCATGTTCGTGGCCTCAGCCATCCATAACGTAACCAGTCCCCTGCCATCATAATATTCTCTGCAAACATATTTTGCTGATACATATGATGCATTAGTCGCATGTATTTTTTGATCAAACGTGAGAATACCATCACTATCATGATGGTTATGAAAGTACGCACAACTTAACGCCAGCACTACCTTCCAGCCTTTTAGCTGACATTTAATGCCTAGCACGTCCTCCTCGTTATAGAGGAACATGTCCTCATCATAATATCCCACGTCATGCAAGGTTTCAGTCCGTATCATAAAAAAGCATCCAGCCACGCAGCCGACGCGCACAATGTCAGCGGTAATGTGGATACACTCAAACGGAACCGCATACCGCCTGCTAAAAAGAGATTGTTTCCGGGCAAATTGCCTTGCAGTTACAACCGGCCATGCAGAATGATTCAGATCTGCATTAGACTCACGATCTCCGATCACAGATCCCACGATGCCAATCCTTTCATCGCTCATCAGCGTCTCATGCATGGTATTGATCACACCGAGATCAGGTATCTCAACGTCAGGATTCAACACTGCCATCACATCAGCTCCATATTTATCCTCGGCATAACGAAACCCGACGTTATTCCCCGCCCCATATCCTCCGTTGACTCCGGCCATGACAACATCAACGATCCTCATGTCCTCGTATCGCGACATCAATCGCTTACCCGATCCGTCAGGAGAAGCATTGTCAACAATTATCACGTGATAGTCAGCACCAAATTCAATCAGCTGATCCACCAAATGCACGGTATCGTCATAGGAGTTATAGTTTAATATAATAAGAGCAAGGCTGCTTAAGATCATCTGTTCATACCGCGTAATGCCAGCTCATCCAGGTCTCGCACGAATCGTTCTATAGAAAACACACCGGCTTTAGCATGAGCCGCCATGGCAATCCGTTCTTTGTCCGCAGCGGACATCCGGTATATCTCTTCCAGTTTGTGAGCAAGGGCAATATGATCCTCCTTACCGACCAGGTATCCGTCTTCACCATCGGTTATCAACTCCGGCATAGCTCCGTTATCCGCACAGACACATATACATCCGGATGACATAGCCTCTGTTACAGATATGCCGAATCCCTCCGCCCAGATCGGCATATGGATGAAGACATCAGCAGTCTTTATCAGTTCCGGAACATCACTTCGGCTGCCAAGAAACTCCGTTATATCTCCGACTCCGAGTTCTTCGGCAAGTTTTTCCAAATCCCTTCTGTACGGACCGTCTCCGACTATCCTGAAATGATAATGGGATATGTCATCGACCTCGCTGAGCGCCCTGATCGTCAGCTGAACTCCCTTCTCGGGGATCAGCCGGCCCGTAAACATCAATTCCATGATCTCAGCGGAATGATTTCTGGGAACATATGGAAAAACTGCCAGATCCGTACCATTATAAATAACGGATATCTTATCCTCAGGAGTATTGAGTACGTCCAACAGGCTCTGTTTAACGGATTGGGAAATCGCAACCACATCGTCCGCTCTTTTCAGTGAAGAACCGATCACTGCCCTGCGCAGCCAAAGTCCCTTTTTCTCATCAGCCCTTATCATATCTACTGCATTCAACTGCGCATAGGCGATAGTATGAATATTCGGAAAAAGCATCTTTGCCCTCATCAGGCAAAGGTGTGACATGGATGCCTCATGCTGCGCTATCAGAACATCCGCTTTTTCATCTCTTATGACCTGCATTACCCTGCCTACCGTGGCGGCCACATTGCGTTTAGAGGCATGCAGATTCAACACTCTGATCCCTTTAGCTCTCATAAGCTCATCAACATGTCCGTCACCCCAGAGTATAAGCATCAGATTATCATGGCGCGAATGTACGGCATAGTCCATACAGAGTGTCTCTATGCCGCCTATATGACCTGCCGTCAGCAGAGTGATTACTTTCATTATGTCTCCCATATCGCCTGATAGATCACAGCGGAAATAGTCTATCGGTTTCCGTCAAAGGTTCACATGAGGCTTACTAAATAACCCTCTCAAAATATTTTATAGTAGACTCCAGGCCTTCTCTGAGCTGAATAGTCGGTTCCCAATTCAATTCCTTCTTTGCAAGAGTAATATCCGGTCTTCTCTGTGTAGGGTCATCCTGGGGGAGCTCTCTGTATACTATCTGAGACCTTGAATCAGTAAGTTCGATCACAATTTCGGCCAGCTGTTTGATCGTAAACTCTCCGGGATTACCGATATTAACCGGCCCCGTAAAGCCGTCACGGCTGTTCATAAGCCGCACCATACCCTCGATAAGATCATCGACATAACAAAAGCTTCTTGTCTGCGATCCATCACCGTAGATAGTAATATCTTCACCCTTAAGCGCCTGGACTATGAAGTTGGATACCACACGCCCGTCTCCGATATCCATTCTCGGGCCATATGTATTGAATATCCTCATAACCTTGATGTCTACGCCGTGCTTTCTGTGGTAATCAAAAAACAGTGTCTCCGCCACGCGCTTGCCTTCGTCATAACAGGATCTGATACCAATCGTATTGACACATCCCCTGTACTCCTCCGGCTGAGGATTGCATTCCGGATCGCCATACACCTCCGACGTGGATGACTGGAGAATACGGGCACCGGTTCTTTTTGCCAGACCAAGAGTATTAAAGGCTCCATAAATGGAGGTTTTGGTCGTATATATTGGGTCTTTCTGATACCAAAGAGGACTGGCGGGGCATGCCAGGTTGTATATCTGATCACACTCCACAAATATCGGCTGGATCACGTCATGTCTGATGAATTCAAAATACGGATTACCTATCAGGTGCCTGATATTGTCTTTGCTGCCGGTAAACAGGTTGTCGACACAGATGACATCATATCCCTCCCTTACGAGCCTGTCGCACAGATGTGATCCGAGGAATCCCGCACCTCCCGTTACCAATACTCTTGTTTTACGCATATCTGTATCTCCTAAACCACTTCTATTCCGTATCCATTATCATAACATAAATCAACGATGTTGTAATTTATTAAGCAGTTTTTCTTTACCCTCGAGGATTATCGGATTCTTAAGGATCAGAATGGCTCCAAAATATACCACTACCGACAGAAGCACACCTGCTATGATCACCGCCACATAATTATCCAACAGCCGAACGGGAAAATATACCGCGATCATAAACAGCACTCCCACAGCCGAATCTCTCAGGCATCTGCCGCTTATGATCCCGGGCAGGGAGACTCCGCTCCTTTTTAGCATCACTATACAATATACCAAAACCGTCATCTCAGCCATTATTGTAGAGGCTGCTGCTCCGTATTCATCCCACAAAAAGATAAACGGGATATTCAGGACAATGTTCTCGACCGAAGCTATTACGGTCGCACGGCTGTTTACCTTCTCAAATCCCAGCGGAACATCAATACAGTTGGTCACTATCCCTCCGAAAACGGCAAAAATAAGGGCTATCGCCAATAATCTCAGGGAACCGGCGGCCCTTACATAATCATCTCCTCCAACAAGCAGGACTATAGGCTCGGCATACAGGATCATCCCTGTCATTGCAGGAATCCCCAGAATGATAAATACAGATATTACCCCCGACAGGATTGCTCTGAACTGATCCTCTTCCCTGTGTGCGGCATGTTCCGATAAACGGCTTAAAGTGACCGAGAATATCGCAATGAACACGCTTTTTACTATCGTGTATATCTTGACGGCCACAGAATAAATGCCCACCAGATAATCGCCCCGTATGATGCCCAGGATAATAGAGTCAGCACCGACATAGATGGCAATACTGAACTCGTTAATGAAAAACGGCCACAGTCTGCCCGTCAGTTCCTTTAACCGGGATGAAAAAAACGGCCTAAGAGTTACAAACCGCCTGATATAAAACATATTGCTGATCCCGATAAACACAGGTGTTGCAATGTTCAGGAATGCATAAACCAGATAATCCTCCGGACTCCTGACAAATGTAAACAGAAGCACCATATTCAGAATATTTATAACAACTCCTCTGACTGTGACATATCCAAAGTTCTCATAAACAACATTGATCCAGTCGGCACCGAGTGTAGTAAATACAACGCTTGTGCACTGTATAGCAAAGATCGGAGCATACGAATGCAGCCTTCCGTATACCAGTATCAAAATTACCATCAGCACCAGAGATATCAGAGTGGTACACAGGCTGAACGTCCATATCTCGGAAGCCTGTTCATCCGCAGTCCGGCGGTCATCACGCACGGCAGCACACTCTCTTATGGCAAAGGTTGTGGTTCCAAACGTAGCCAAAAGTGTAAAATACTCCATATAATGAGCAACGTAATCCACCCTGCCGATATGTTCCACACCGACTACGCGAGCGGCGTAAGGATATGTCACAAGCGGAAAAATGACTGCGATAATACTTCTGAGTGCATTCAATATGGCATTTTTTTTCAATGATCTACGCTTCATTCAGTTTTATTTGTATTGACTGAGCGGAGTACGACGTGATCCCCTTCGGTGATCACATAATAGGCACTGCCCGGAGCTATATCCGACGGATCTTCAAAAAGTGTCGAATATCTGTCCGCAAAATCATCATCTATAGTCTGAAGATACAGATAGTCATAAGGTATCTCCATGTACTGATCACTTGCGATCATCTGTTCAAGTTCTTCCACGGTAAACTCCACCCTGCCGTTATTGCCCATAAAGATCTGATCTATAAAGTTGGTTCTGGCAGGCCAGGAGCGATAATAGAATTCTCTGTCCGAATAAGTAAAATAGTTCTGCTCATCGATAAAATAAACCATATCACCGGTTTCAAGAGAAATACCCGCGTCCGACAGGGCGTTATAGCCCACACATTGGTGTTTGGCAAACATCTGTCTGTACAGTTCTCCGGTATCCGAAATACAAAAAAGAACAAGTACACCGGTGATCAGTGGGAGTAGTCCTATCTCTTCAAATCCGCTCAGCAGGACATATATCACCAGAAATACCACAAGAATCTCCCACGGGATCATATACCTGGGAATCAGGCCTTCCATATTATCATTCATGGGACCGATCTGCCAGACATGGATAGTCAGCATAAGAAGGGCATATATTATCATGGCGATCCCGGTCCACGTAAACAGGTTTTCAAATTCAACCGGATCCGATCCGGAAAACCCGGCAGGCTTTTGGGTACGCAAGGATCTGAACCAAACTGCCATGCCAAAAGCCACTACGGTATATATACCATAGGACAGGCATATATAACCTTCATCAACAGTAATCTTAAAAAGATCCTCCATAAACCGGGCCATTACGGCATATCCATAGGAACTCCTTCCCGGAACGGAGATCATAAATATAAATACCAGTCCGACAAGGGCCAGTATGACCGCCACCCTGAATAGCTCCCTGTTTACGACTGACACTGCGGTAACCCTTCCGACCAGCCAATATACCGTAATCCCGCCAACCAAACCGGCGATAGGAATCAGATCATACACTGATATTCCAAACCACGAAACCGTAATGATACTTACAGCTGCCATCAGTCCCGAGAGTTCCCGCAGTCTGCTCACAGAACCCCTGATACAGACGGGAACCGCAATAAAAATACAGATCGCAGCAAACACGGATCCCAGTCTCTTGGTAAGGCACATGGACATCAGTGAAACGAGAGCAGCGGCATAATAATAATGATCATCGGTCTCCGAATACTTAATTATATTGAGAACAAAAAAACAAATACTGCCCGCTATAACCATATCTCCCAGCACATATCTGAAGGCTTCCAGACCGGAAAGCACAAACACCGAAGGGATTGCCAGTGTGATGAGCAAAAACGTCGGAGCCTTGATCCTGCTGCGAATATGGGCAAACATCGGAATCAGTAATGAAACCGTAAACAGATCCTGCCCAAAATAGCAAATACTGTCATTGAATCCGATCCATGTTTTTGCTGAGAAGTACCCCAGGATCGGCATCAGAGGTGTCTGATCCGCAGACATGGCAGTAGAAAGCGGACTGAATAATCTGTCATAGTAATAAAAATTTTTGGCCATAAGCCCCCAGCAGTACAGTTCATCCGGATGAGAAAAATCCCTGTGGTATGCATAGTATGCAAAGAAGGCAATATATACCAGAAAAGCTGCCATCCCCCATGTGACCAGACTGTCAGCAAGCCTCTGCCTGTTTTTGAAAAAAACATAAGCGCAATAAACCGTTGATCCGGCGATAAGCAACAGTGCCGCTGCATATCCAACCGTCAGTACGGTCCATAATCCCGGCAGATAGATTGCAAGCAGAATGATCATCACAGCCGGTGCTATGGTTTCTTCTATTCTTTTTTTAAACCTGACCGAAATCGCGGCAGCCGGTAACAACGCAGCCAATATACCCATATCAACCCTCACATATTTTTTTAAAAAGCATATCCCACAAAACCGTCAAAACAAGCGTCAGAACAACAGATGCCATACTCCATAATGCGATATTGTCCGTTCCAAGACGCTTCAACACTCCATGTATTCCCGTGATCACCGGATAATGAATCAGAAAGATGTACGAAGAAAGATCTCCCAGCAAATATACCCCCCTCAAAGCCATGGGCTGTGGTTTTTCAGCTCTGCAGTGATCCTCACTTTCCATCCATACAGCCGCCATTATAAGCATGCAGACCGGAATTGTGAAATAGAATCCGCTCGATACCAGATATTTATATTTATAAAATTGCGGTGTAAGTCCAATACAGATAAAAACAATGTTAAGAATAATTGCGGCAGCCGGGATTACGATATGCATTGCCGGCTTATACCCGTTTCCTGTCCCGGTCGCCCTTTTACTAAGACAAATATACCCCAGCTGAGCTCCGATCAGATAATCACCAATACGTGAAAGCGGCGATTCATAAATATACCAAAATGATCCCACTTCACCCATCAGATATATAAAACACAGATTTATCGTAATGGTAAATGCGAGAATCGATAACACCACTATCACCGGTCTCGCGTGATTTTTATCGGAATATATCCGACGCATTATGTCGATAACGGGAGGCGTGATCATATAAAAAAGCAACGTGGCCGACAAGAACCATGTTACTATGTTATATTCTCCATTAATGCCTCTCAATAAGTCGGTATGCGGAATCCAGTCTGACAGCAAAAAGAGATTAAGCAAAAACTTAATGCACGTCTGAATACCGATATCAGGCGAACCCGGGATCAGATTACCGGTTCGCCCCGCAATCTGCATCACGAAAGCCGCCAAGAGCATCACTACATGAAGAGGAAAGATGTGTCTGATCCTCATTAACCCGGATCTGATGCAATCAATGACGGATACGGGCTGTACTCTGTCATATCTGCTGTAAATACTCAAAAAACCACTGAGTACAAAGAATACGCATACTCCCCATCTGGAGAACAGTTCGTCTGCCAATCCCTGATGAAACAGATATATACCGGTCATTGCGAGTACGCGCAGGATCTGTAATGAATTGTAAAACTTTTTATTCATGATTATAATGCAAAATGAATAGTTAATATTTACCCCTTCGAGGGCAAATATGTTACTAACGACAATCATGGCAGCTGCATCTCATTTTAAGAGATGAGTGTTTTGTCTGCCTTTTATCGTTGGTTTGTTCCTTGTCAACTGAATACTTGATATTTCACCATGCATCTATGACTTATGCAATTGCATGACTCCGATCAGCCAGGAATTTCTGGTGCTTTCTGCTGTTATAGGAAATGAGAATTCCAAAAAAGGCAGACTTCACCCTTGTTGTTATGGTTGTTCTTAACTGATCGATTTCATAGAACCTTCGAAGCACGGACGGGATTCCCTCAATGGCATTACGTTCTCGTGCAAACTGCTTGTGCTCTTCAGTTCCAAGAGACTCCTGCATTTCAGCACGGTTGACCATTTGCTTTGATAAGCTTACCTTCACGGCCCGTTTTTGGTTTACGCCAGGACACTGATCCCGAAGGGGACAGCTGCCGCACTTGTCGTGGCTGAATTTAGCGTCAATTTTGCCGGTTCTTTCATTGTATTTTTGTTCATCCGGCTCTTCACCGTTGGGACAATGCCTTATCTTTGTTCCATCTTCGGTTAATTCGAATTCAGCAGTCAACGGCAGTGTTTCGGATCCGGTCAGGGAAGTGGGGATTATCAGAATGCCCTTTCTGCCGGCAGCTTCCGCATTATCGGAGGAGTAGTAGGCACCATCCGTTATTACCTGTTCCTCGACAACGTCAACTTCCGGATCAGATTCGGGATCAGGTTTTGAATCGATGTATTCCTTCATGAAGTCTGAATCACTATGCAAGTTGTTCTGGATGTCGGCATCAGTAATGAGGCTTGCTCCTGACTCGTTGTATGTTTCAGTAACGTTGCCGACGCTACCGACAAACGTCTTCCCGGCTTTCGTCCTGGCTGTTGCGTCCGGATCGTTCGGAGACTGCAGGCTGGAACCTTTTATTTCATGGTTGCTTTTAGGAATTCGGTTGCCGGCTCCGTCCTCTTTGGTCTGCTCATCATAAACGCGCTCGAGGTTTCGGTACTCTTGGAAGAAATGCCATTCCTCATCTTCGAGAAGATCAAGAATCAGCCTGGATTCCACAAGCAATGCTGCGATTTTTTCTTCGGACGCATCCTTGTTATGATAAACAACGGCATTGCGATCGCTTTCATCAAAATAATGGTTAAAGGGAAGGAACAATGTTATCCATCCCCTGCAGGCTGCTATAAAGGGCAAGCGCATCACGATTTACGGCATATATGATTCCCGGTCTGGTAAGACGGGCGACACTTGAATTGATCATCAAACTGTCCATACGCCTTGTAATCCGTCCGGATGAACCCGGTTGATCCAATCCCATTTGGGAAACAAGTTTTGCAGTGATTTTTTCAAACAGTCTTTCGATCAGGTTGACCTCAGTTTCTTGCTCATAATCATCCAACCTCGACATAAACAGAAAGTAATTTCTACGTGAAAATGGCTGTTTATCGAAACTTGTCGTGTGTAATGCGTACTGAACGGAAACGTCGGTTTGTGCGCGCAGCATCAAGTCATCTGCAGTTTCATGCAGCATCAGGTGCAGGAGATAAAGGCCGACGTATCCCTGAAGATAGGACGGACCTCTTCCGTTATCTGAATACAGCACCATGAAATCATCGGGATCAATTAACGGAAATATTTCATCACCGAAATGCCCCAGTCGACTGTTGCGTATGGCATCCTGTGCACGCAATGGCAACATGAGAAATCTGTCATCAAGCTTCATTTGCATGTCAGGCGACTTTGCTTTGCGACCCATAGATCAACCTCTCAAAATGTAGTATTCCTTACTTTTATATTTTACTACATGTTGAGGATTTGGTGGCGATTGTATCAAGTATTTTGCACTATAATCATTCATTTGCACATGTACTCCTATTATTGCCTCTGTCCGCACCTTGAAAACCGGTCAATCTTATTACTCCCGGGCATATGAAACCAGGCATACGATCACCGGCTGATCCCGTTTCCCGGCATGAGTCCGTCAACCGCCAGGTCATCAATGCGATAAAGCAGCATTTTCCTGTCAAAAAAGGTACCTGACTGGCAGGCATACAACGTTCCCGCCGTAACTTCCGTAAGTACCATGATGAGCAAAAGCAAAACAGCGATCTCGACGGCCGTACGTACCGTTTTGTCCATTTTGCCATCCGTAGCTCCGGATATCAGCCTTACCAGGGAAATGCCGGCAGCTATGGTGATCATTAAAAGCGGAAACTGAAAAATCCTGTCTGCAAATCCGGAGGCGAACGTCATTACGTATATGCTGACAAACGCAAGAGCCAGATACATAAACGTGCCGCCCGCAGATATGTCGGTGATCATGCTTGCCAGCCTGAGTTTCTTTTTTTCTGCCAGGACCCACAGGATCAGGCATATGGCTACCGGAATGGTCAGATACAGCAACGTGTAAAAGGTTTCCCTGCCTACGCGGTGCAACCCGACGGATATCAGGGAAGCGCCTGCCTCCGCAGCCCCGCTCGCCGCAGCCGATCTGACCCTGTTGCCCGGAGCCAGCATCAGCAAACCGAACCCGGCCGCGCACGAAAAAATGCCGATCCATTTTGCGGGTTCTATGGGTTTATGCCTCTTAAGAAGGATAAAGACGTACAGCGCAAGTCCCAGCATGAGAGCGCATGCTCCCGCCTCATCAGACATGCCGGCACAGAGTCCCAAACACGCGTACCCTGCAAAACCGGCCGTCCTCTTCCATCCTGAAGCCATGTCGTCATGAGTAACGTCGGGATTCAGCCTGCCAATCTTATACAGGTAATCCCTGTAATACCATAAACCAAAAACAAGTATTATCAGATTCATCCACAGATATGTAACCGTACCAGTGGTCCACGTAACGACACCCTCAAAATCCGGCATAAAAAACCATAACAGAAAGCTTATAAAAGACGTTACGATGAGCCTCCCATCCTCTACGGAACTTTTTCCGGCCGAACGTGCATATTCATAAGTCACGTTGAGTATCGCAACGTAGATCAGCCCATTCAGAACCGCATATACCCACCTGGGCAGCATAAGCATAAGCTGGATGAGGAACATTGAGACAGCGCGGCCTCCCCATATCTGATAATACTTCATGACCGAAGGGAAGATCATCGCTACGTTAGTTATGTCCTCACCTGTCTCAAAAGAAGTGCGATGAAGATAATCATCGGTATAAAAAGGCATGAGGTATGACAAAAAAGCAATGACTGCAAACCAGAAAATATTAAATAATAATAGTTTAACGTATTTACGACTCATATTATTCAGTATAACAGTTCACGGGATTATTCGCTACGGCAACGGCAGCGTTTCCCTATGCAAAGCATTCATGCTCCTTCATTATGCTTATTCAGCAGAGCAATAATGGTTAACGGCCAGATCAGGAAACTGACGTAAAAAAATCTCGCGTCATGTCCGCTAAGCAGCAGCATTGTTCCAAAATCATACGCAAGAAGCGGAAATGACCACAGGATCCTTCTCCAGTCCTTTAGAGAATTGAGCCGGCATGACGCGGCAATAACAAGTATCGGCATAAACACCGTAAAGCCAAGCTTCCGTATAAAATTCCAGCCATGGAGCTTAAGAACCCGGTAATATACATTCAGCAGGCCGGCTATCCGTTCGTTTCCCTCATACGATATGCCCAGATCATTATCCGAAATGGAAAAGCAGATCACGTCTATGTCAGCCTTATCCTGGACGTCGAATCCGTAAACAAAATCCGTCAGCGCAAAAAAAGCTTCAAGTGCTGCCTGTGGAGAAGCTGTCGCACTTCTCAGTGCCATCTTAACGATATTTAGGGTTCCGGCTTCTTCTATCACGTCGGGATCATGTATTCCGCCGTATTTGATGAGATTAAAGTTTCCCCTTGAATACCGTTCCTGCCAGACTTCAGCCGGCGCGATCCCATACACGAATTCCTTCGTCTCTTCATCCAATAGTTCCGGCGTATCCTTAGCCACGTTACCGATGATCGACAATGGCAGACCAGTCACCTGTATTACCGCAGTATCAATATGAGTCGCGTCCGTCAGCCTGTATGCCGACACTTGAATTATCACCATGGATGCGGCAAATGCAATCACCACCACCAGCCATTTTCTCTTTTCACGGATAAAGAACAGTGCGATAAGCACAAACGCGCTGAACAAAATCCCGTTATGTCTGAAAATAGCCGCATTAGCCAGCATGAACCCCAGTATCACGCATTTGATCATGGGCGTTTTCCGGGAATTCCCGGAAAAATATATATCCACTCCGATCGACATGGAGATCAGGGATGCAGTGGCAAACCCGACGTCCTTTAGAGGAGCCACCACCAAAAACAGCGTAAATGGATTAAAGACCAGATACGTAAACGAAATCAGGCTCCAGGTCACGCCAGCATGCTTCAGGATGATCAGGGTCATATAAGCGATTGCCAGTGACAGGTACGTGATCTGAAGCACGACAACCGCTGAAGGCGTGCCGAAGGCTCTGTACGGAAGAGTAAAATATACCAGCGTATGCCATATCGGATGCCAGTCATCATATATTCCCGTAACGGCCTGTCTCATCTGAGCTATGCTGTCATTTTCAAATGAACCCGGGAACGCAGCAGAAAAAGCAATGATAAAGACAGCAAACACGATCAGAAAAGCCGCAGCAAAAATCAGCCATAAGCCGCGCTTGGAAACGTTTGATACGGGTTTAAGGGTCAGACGGTTCGTTATGTTACACAGAAAGGTCGATAAGACGTAAAAAACTACCAATAACCCCAAAACTATCAGGAGCAGCCGTGTCTTATTCCTCGTTACGTACAAATAAATCGACGAAAACGACATAAAGGTAAGATATAAGGTTAACAGGGATTCATTTAACTTTAATCGCATGTTTAAATCCAAACGTTCCACAGTATATCAGGCACCCCAGGCCGGCGACAAGACTGATCACGTAAGATGCCCTTTGAAGGGTCGTACCCGTATAGCTCACGATGCATTCCCCCTTTGATCCGGCAGGAATGATTACGTTCGCCATCCCTTCTCCATTCATTTCCATGTCAAATCTTTCGCCCGAGCCGGTATTGACCGCACTATATCCTTTATACATAATAAATGGACAAGTAACGGTAACGTCTTCGGTCAGGGCTTCTTCTCCAAAACCAAAAGTCACCGTTCCCCGGGTCTCATCAATCTGATATTCCACCACGTCGGAGCAGTCGATACCATCCGCAGTGGTTGCGGTTACTTCTCGTTCATTCTCATAAACGTATTCCTTGTCAACGCATGTTGGCAGATACAGATCATCCGCGGTATAAGAT
Source organism: Lachnospiraceae bacterium (assembly GCA_017460885.1). Classification (GTDB taxonomy): domain Bacteria; phylum Bacillota; class Clostridia; order Lachnospirales; family Lachnospiraceae; genus XBB2008. Next base: position 36,473 of record JAFUAB010000050.1, on the reverse strand, counting down.
TCATACACGTACTCGTAGGTACTGACGTCCCTTCCGCCAATGCTTCCGATCAGGGCCGGGATCGTATTCTTAATGGCATGGTATCCGAAAAAAAACACTATCACATATATTCCCACGGCCATCCCCGCGATCAGCCGAAATCTGTTAAAGGCCCTACTTCGAAGTCTGTGGATCAGAATGACGTTCAGCACCGATTCAGCCACCGAGGCAATGAGAAAAATCCTCCAGGCAAACTGTATGAACGCAATCCGGCTTTCCACGATCGTCCAATGAAACAGCAGTAGAAATACAATAAAAAAATATGTGCACCCAAGCAGCTTTTCTGTCTTTCCCGGTACGGCACCATCTGAATCAGGCGTAGCCTTTGCAAGTTCCCCGCGTCCTCGTATCGCCAGCCATATGACGGTTGCACACATGGTCAGCACGGTTCCGCCTATCATCGAAAGCGGCAGGTCAGCCTTCATGATCGACGATAAGGCCAGGCTCAGATGCATGGGAATCAGAAGACCAAACAGGTTTTCGTTGGGTATCATCAGTTCGTGGACGGAAGATCCCACGAAGTTCCCTCCGATCATCTGTTCAAGCATCGGCATCAGATACCACGCAGTCAATGCAAAACACAGGATCGCCGCAAGAACGATCATCAGGGTCTTGCATAATCTGCGGCTCATGTTAGGAAGCTGAATCACAAACAGCACAAAAAGCGCTATCGTAACCAAGACAGTTGAAGTCACGTGACTGGTGATGACCCCGGACATTCCGACCGCCAGCAGCATGATGCCCCGTCGATAATCCGGATCATCAGCCGTGATCTTAAGATATCCGGTAATAACCAAGGGAATGAACACAAAAACAAGGCCGCCGCTGTTGGCTGACCTGACAAATATCTCCGTAAGAAAAAACGGCTGGATCATGTAGAGAAAAGCGCCGAGGAACACCGTGGTCCGTTCCCTGATGAAAGAGCCAAGGCACAGATATGCACTGCAAAAACTCATCCAGAATACCGTAAGTATCATAAACTTATATGCAGTCAGCACGCCCATGCCCATTCTGACGAACAGCGCAAACGGGAGCAGCGATATGCTTCCGTAGAATAACGGAATCGGATACCCGTAATGATTATACAGGTTTCTATAAATATATACAGGGAAACCGCCATTCGGTCGAGCCAGCTCGACTGCCAGCTCTCCTATCCTCAAGGCATTGGTTTCAAAATCAATTCCGATCGGCGTGATGATCCAAAAGGCCGCTGAAATGATCAGCACATATATAAAGCAAACTATCACAAGCTTTTTATTCATAAATCAGATACCTAGGAACGACCTCCACCATGGCCACCACGTCACGAGAAAAACAAGCAGGCCGAAGGCCGCATGGACGGCAAGCAGCAAACATCCCGTCCGGCTTAAGATGGCCATGGTCCTATTTCTTACGTTCATGCATAATTGCCTGAACCCCCCGGCGGTGACGGCAAACAGCACGTACTGACCTATATAATACCCCCAGCTCATGCTGAGTGTCAAAATGTCATCAGGTTCTATCAGAAGCAGGAATTCCGCGGTTCCAAACGCATATACCAGCCAGCCCAGAAGCAGTCTGTCGTCAGCCTTATGATAAGCGAGAAGGCAAGCAGTCACAAAGATGCAGAATACGATCGCCCTGGCCAGAACGATCCAAAGCGGAGTATCGTTTCCAAAGAGCCGAATCCCTTCCAAGGGGGATATGGCAAAAGTGTTGAGTTTCTTCGTCATCCCATATAAAACCCAAAACGTAGCCGGTAGATAAGCTGCCGCCATGCTGATGCATCTGCCAAAAGACCTGCGTCCCTTTTTGACGAAATACGTCACTGTCGCAACTGCGCCCGCGGGAGCAAATGCCTGATAGAAATTTGGTTTTGCGATAACGGAAAGAAAAAGTGCTCCGGAGAACGCGACAAGCAGGAGCATCAGCTCCCTTTGCCCTTGTGCTTCTTCATGATCCAAAATACGGAGAAACAAATAAATGCTCAAAAGCGCAAATGGTTTGACACAGAGAAACGTAAGACTGTGATTGGGACTGGTGGCCCCCGACGTAAGGAAGACCTGTTCCATCGGCATCTCCCAAAAAGCAACTCCGCCAAAGAAGGAATACTGAAGGGAGACCGGCCAGGCAAAGCTCAATGCGGTACCCGTAAGCACGGGATACAGTCCGGAATTGTCGCCGCAAAGATGCCTGACAAAATCAATCTGCACAAGATTGGTCACAAATGACCATACCCCGGCGAAAACCAGAATGACGGGAGTCCAATAATGCAGGACGTGAAACATCGCGTTAATGATATAATAGTATAGAGGATATACTTGACACATCGGCGGCAGGGATCCGTTCTCCCACCAGCTCTCAATATATCCGATCTGCGTCTTGACGTCACTTCCGCTAACTCCATGCTCTCCAACCATGAAAAAAAAGTCGTACATATAAACTGCGGCAACGGCGCACGACAAAGCTAACGCAAGTAATCTGTATTTGGACTGCTTAGTCATATTCATTTCAGCAACTCTTCCACGGCATCTGCGAGCGAATTATCTTCGTTCACCAGGATGCATTTTTTGCAGCCTGCTGCCTCACCTGCCTCAATATCGCGTTCATCATCACCTATGAGCACGGATTCCCTCAGATTAACAGAAAGATCTTTTTGCGCCTGATAAAGCATCCCCGGCTTCGGCTTACGGCAATCACATCCCTCATCCCAGTTATGCGGACAGTAATAGACATGATCTATGCGTGCCCCAATCTCTGCCAGGTCCTTCTGCATTTTATCATGTATTGCCCGGAGAGTCCGCTCCGTAAGCCTGCCCCTGGCAATGCCGGGCTGATTGGACACCATAACGGTTATCCATCCGGCTTCATTCAGTTTCCTGATCGCTTCCCGGGCGCCGTCAATCCATATGAATTCATCGGGAGTCTCCACGTAATGCGCCTTTGGCGGTCTGACGTTGAGCGTTCCGTCGCGATCCAGAAATACGACTTTTTTGTCCCTAAAAAACTCCTCGGTCAGATTAATCCGTTCAAAAGATCCTATGGAGTAGTATCTGTGTTCCGTAACGGCAGCGTACATTCTGCCTTTGTCAACTACCTGCGGATACACAACGGCCTCAAAATTGGCATTTTCATCGTTGGTCAGTTTCAGAACGTCCCTGTCCATTATCGCATATCCGATGTCTACCCCGGCAAGTCCTTCGGTCTGCCTTTTTTTGTCATAGACGATCACGCAGCCATCATCACGAATTTTTAAGTTGCTTCTGGTATATCCATCCTTATTGGCATATGCGCTTATCTGGATCAGTGCATCATTATCAAAAAATGAATTGACCAAAAGATCATAATCAACGGGACAGTAATTATCACAGTACATCATCAAAAAATGCTTCTCAAGCAACGGAGCAGCTTCAAGAAGCCTCTTTTGGGTATCATATTCGACGGGAGTCACCACGTACCTGATCGACAGGTCAAAGCCGCTGCCGTCACCAAGGTAATCCATGATCTTCTCCGGCAGGTAACCCAAAAGCATGATCACGTCGCGTATTCCAAAATCCCGTATCTGCCTGATCAGGTATTCTATGTATGGTTTGCCTGCTATTTCATACATGGGCTTGGGGTTATAATCAGTAAACGGCGCCAGTCGCTTGCCCAGCCCTCCTGCAAAAACGACGGCTTGGGTTATGTCCCTATCCATCGTTTTCACCGCCTCTTCTCCTGATGGCTTCAACGCCGAATGTCACGGTGCGGTATATTCCCGTTTCAAAATCCACCTTGGGCGTCCATCCATACCGATCACGCGCATGTGAATTGTCCAGACAGGTGTATTTCTCCACTTCCCCGTTCAAAGCCTTCTCCGATATTACGTATGCTCCCTCATACAGCTCAGGATACTTCTTCCAGTAATTGTCAGAGGACACGTATGTCGGCCGTATGTGTTCCTTGCCCATGGCCCTGGCAGTGATCCCGGTCATCTCATTGATGCTGTGTACGGCATTGGTCGAAACGTTCACGACGTCAAATCCCGTACCGTCCTGTACCCTCACGGCCAGATCGACCAGATCATCCACGTATACAAAATCCCGCTTCTGTTCACCGGTAGAATGAAGAACCGGACTGCGATCATAATAAAACTCACGGATCAAATATCCCAAAACCGGCGGCTGCTTGCGAAGACAGTCAATATGCGGACCGAAAACATTGGCAAACCGCAGGCAGGTAACATTCATTCCATATGTCTCCGCATAAGACCTGCAGAAACTCTCTGCAGAGTATTTGGTATTCGGATATATGAGTCCCGGTGGAACGACGTGTCCTTCAACCGACGGAAAGTCATCATTGTTCTCGTATACTGCCGAGGTACTGGCAAAGATCACCTTGCCGGCGCCAAACCGTCTGGCTGCCTCCAATATCACCACCGTTCCCATCACGTTAACTTCCACCGCTTTCGCCGGATCCATCTGACAGTCCGGCAATGGCGTGATCCCGGCGATATGGTATACCACGTCAAATTCATTGTCGCGGAAAAGATCCAAAACCGACTTACGGTCCCTGACGTCCATGCGCAGAATCTCGTTTCTGAAATCAACGTCATCGAATATCAGATTATCCTCAAGACCATAAGAAAAATTATCCAGGAGAACGACGTACTCCCCATCCTTCCATAACCTGTGTGCCAGCTGAGAACCAATGAAACCTGCCGCTCCGGTAACCAATATCTTTTTCATGTCTGTCCTTCCTGTCTGATATGACTGATGCCGCATAATGATTTATAGAGAACCGACATCATCAGATGATCCATTATCATATGCACGTCCTCCGTAACCTGCATGCTCATGACGGGCACGTGAACGGATACGTCTGCCAGTCTTTTAAGCCTGCCTCCGTCATATCCGGACAATCCTATGACCTTAACGCCCAGTTCCCTGGCATATTCCACGGCATTAATGATATTTGTGGAATTACCGCTGCCGGAGATCGCGATGCATATGTCCCTGCTTTTGAGTCTGCCCCTGAGCTGTTCGCGATAGACCTCCTCATAGCCTATGTCATTGGCTATTGCAGTGACAGTAGCTATGTTATCGCTCAGACAGCAAAATTTGAATTTGCGTTCCATTCCCTCTGACAGGCCCTTATTGAAGTCATTCTGAAAATGAGAAGCCGTCACGGCGCTCCCCCCGTTTCCGAAAATGTAAATCATGCTCTCGTCATCCAGGGTTTGCACTATCATCTCCAGGACCTGATCTATGGCGTCAACATCCAGCTTATCCAACACGCTTTTTTCAAGCTCAATATACTCTCTTATCTGCTCCTGATATCCCATAAGCTCTCCTGATCAGTCCACGAATATGATTCGGCTGCCCTGCATGTCAAAATCAAACGGCATTTCCCGGTAATCGCTCATGGCAGCTCTCACCGATCCTCCTGCCTCCTCCGGAACGTACAAAAGCATAAAGCCGCCACCGCCTGCCCCGAGAATCTTGCCTCCGAGCGCGCCGGCAGCCCTGGCCCTGGCATACATGCTGTCTATGTCCGGATTGCTGACACCCGAAGCAAATTGCTTTTTGATCATCCACGTACGATCCAGTTCCCGGCCCCAGGAATCAAGGTCAGAATCCGTAAGCCGCTCATACATGCGGTCCACGGTAGCAACCAGATCATCCAGCATGGCAGTTTTATCATGTCTGGTTGCATTCTGTTCCCTGAATATCTCACGCGAATCTCTGGCATTCCCGGTATAATACAGCAGAAATCGTTCCCGTAACAGCCGCAGCGTCTCAGAAGAACACACTACCGGCGTGACACAAACAGAGCCGTCATTGTTGAAATAATACCTGTTGATCCCGCCATGAGCCACGGCATACTGATCCTGAATGCCGATGGCCTGTCCTATAAGGTCGATCTCAATATGACACGCTTCTTCAGCCAGCTGTTTGGGGGCTGCATACTCACCATTATATGCGTGCAGCGCATTGAGAACGCCAACCGCCAGGGCACTGGAAGAAGCCAGCCCAACCCCGGCTCCGCTAAGAGGTATGTCCGCCATGTATATTACTTCTATTCCCTTGGTAATGCCGGTAAGCTTAAGTGCCTCTCTGATTATATTGTGCTTAACCTCGTCTATGCTGTCTACAAGTTCGTTGCCCGAATAGACAACCCTTATCTTATCATCAAACTTTTTATTTACCGTGATATACACGTGCATGTCCAAACCGGCGCTCAATACTGCTCCGTGCCCCATTGCACTGTTTAGGTAGTAATCGGAAAAATCACTGCCTCCACCGAAAAAAGAGGCTCTGAGAGGTGTCTTAGATATGATCAACGCTGGTCTCCCTTACGATATACTTAGGTCTCCGCTTAATCTCAAGATACATTTGGGCAAGATACTGTCCAATAATGCCCAATACCAAAAAAATCATGCCAAATCCGAAAAGCAATATGCACATGATTGAAGGATACCCTGCAACAGCCTCATGCAAAACCAGTTGCTTCACGACAATCACGATCGTATACACAAGTGCGATTATGCAAAAAATAAAGCCCAGAACCGATATGGCCACCAAGGGAGCCGTGGAAAACGCCACTATGCCTTTTATGGCATATGAAAAAGCATTTTTCATCGGAAGCTTGGTCTTGCCGGCAACACGCTCACGATTCTCAAACGGTATCCACTTGATCCTGAATCCAACCCATGAAAAAATGCCTTTGGTAAATCGTTCGCTTTCTTCAAGTTCAAGAACGGCATCCACCATGTGACGTGTCATGAGCCTGAAATCACGGGCTCCATTGACCATGTCAGAATCGGATATTCGGCTCATCATGCGATAAAAGGCCCCGGCAAGAACCGATCTAAGCCAGGGTTCTCCTTTGCGGTCCTTACGAAAGGCCGCTGCGCAGTCGTACTCGCCGGTTTTGAGCGTCTCATACATCTCCGCCAGCAGCTCCGGTGGATCCTGGAGATCGGCATCCATAACCGTCACGTAATCACCCGTGCTGGCCTTGAGGCCGGCGTACATGGATGAGTCCTTGCCAAAATTCCTGGAGAAGGAAATATACTCAAACCTCGGATCTCCATCATGGAGCTGTTTCATAAGGTTCAAAGTACCATCCTTGGAGCAATTATCCACAAGAACGATCTCAAACGCCACCTGTGGCATGGATTCCATCAGTTTATATAACTCTTCTTTAAGATATGGTATCGTGTCCTGTTCATTATAACAGGGGATCACGATGGAAATCTTGTCCATTATCAATGTTCCGTATTATCAATCCTTATGTTAATTGTAAGCCAAGCTGCGATGCCAATTCTTTCATTGATGGCTGCAATCACACGCGATCATAATGTCTTTCAGTCCTATACTTATCCGCAATGGCTTGTATCTCCCTGTTAATTTCGCTACTGCGAATTTCATTCTCCAAACGTCTTCCTCTTTCCTGTGCTTCCAAATGATAACGGATAAGAGTAACCTCCCTCTCAATGTCAATCAATCTGTCGACCAAAAAATCAAGTTTTTCGCTATCATTAAGCTTTATTCCCATTATAAACCTCCCACATGCCTGTTATCCAAATTTAAGGATTCGGATGTCAACAGATCTGCATATTACAAATTCATCTACGCACGATTCTTTAATAGAGATCGGAGATCAGATCTGACCTCCGGTCATGCATTTCATTTACGATATTTTCTGTTCAAGATTAGTAACCTATTTTCTCAAATCTCTCGTCAATTTTCTTGAATCTCTCATCAATTTTCTTAAAATTTTCATCAATTCTCTCAAAACGCTCATCGAAATCGTTTAATTTGTTCAAAATCAAGTCAAATTTTTCATTTTCAGACATTTCAATCTTTCACGATTATTCGCACATTATAATTCAGCCACCTGCGCGTGAGAACATTCTATCATACGCATGTTCAAAAAACAATATGACCTTGAAATGACTAATATTCGTTGATTTCATCGCACAGTCGATTAGGCAATCAATACACAAAGTCGACGATTGATTTTGTTATGTAAATCATAATAAAATGATGGGGACATCTGATGATCATGCACAATGGTACATTTCCATCTAAGGAGCAATGTTTATATGCTGTCAAATTTTATTGCAATCATCCTGTTCATCATCAGTTCATATTTATTCGGATATGCCCTGCTGACCTGGTCCGGTGTCATTGATTCGGAATACAGGCTCATACATTATGTATCGGCGCCTCTGGGCATGTCGGTCTACGGCGTGATCGCCGCATTCTTTTATTTCAGACTGGAATGGTCAGCCGGCAGTATCAAAATCGTCTGGGGCGTGATCTCTCTGCTGTCCCTGCTTTACATTTTGATCTGTAATCGAAAGAAATTACACTCTTTTTTCAGGGATCTAAACGCACTCTGGCTCTTACTGGCATTATTCATCATAATGATTATGCCGGGGTTATACAAGGGAGCCAATTACTATGCGTATAAGGGAAACCCCTACGACAAGCTGGCCTACGTATCCGAAATCTCTTACATGGTCAACCATGACGTTCATTACGGCGATTTTGACATGACAAACGAGGAGTACTATCCTGATGTGCTTTATCAGGGATACTATTACATAGTCAATGACCGTCCTCTCGTAAGCCTGATCTGTGCCGTAATGGCAACCGGAGGCGAACTGTTTGTTCTTACTCACCTCTACGTGAGCATGATCTGGGCATTTATCTCCGCCCCCATGACCGCAATGCTGGAAATCCTGTTCCCGGGCATGAAAAAATGGAAATACCTTGTCTTTTCTCTGATCTACACATTCTGCGTATACTGTCAGATTCAAAATGATATGGATACCTGGTCGCAGCAATGTGCCTCATCAATCCTCATTTCATTCACAGTATTGTGGCTGATAAAATTGAATAACATATTGATCCTGGATGGAAAAATCAACGTTAAAGATATTATTCTGTTGGGCTTAACCGGAACGGGAGCATTTATGATATATGCGGAAAATACATGGTTGCATGGATTAGTACTGATCTCAGTCACGATTATCATGTTTTTGGGATACAGATCACTGCAAAAATGCAAAGAACTGCTCAAAGCCGTGATCATACCGTTTTTTATGCTTACATTATGTTATATTTCTCATCCGGGTACCTTCAAATGTGCCTTTGGACATATATTATTTGCCACAATGAGTTCAAATCAGAACTGGAGCGGCTTCTATAACTATTGGCTTGGGTATCACGAATTCATTGCATCCAGTGAACCGGGAGCACTGATCAAAAAGATTCTTACGATCATCCCCGGATGGAGTGGTATGTATATGCTCACCCCAATTTACTCCGGTATCCATCGCGTGATCATCTGCCTGTGGTTACTGGCCATGGCTTTCTTGTCAATCGGAGTCATAGGTCTGGTCGCCTGTTCCGCATATCATGCCATACACCGGAAAGATGATAATAATTCTTTCTTCAGATCAGCCATATTATTCTGCTCATTATTATCTATATGCTTTTTTGCCGTCTGCATTGCCGGAAGGAAATTTTTTACCGGTGCAAAAACCCTGATGTTCACATCACATTTCCTTTACATCATGTTTGCCATGCCGGTAATGCTATTAATTATGCAGACTCCTCAAAATGCCTTCGGACTAAACAGCACTTCCTATAAATACAGTCTGAGACATCTTCCCCTGATGCTCGTGTCCGGCATATTCCTGATCTGTCAGATCAGTGCTCTTGGACTCAGAATAGGAAATATAATAACTGATGACTACGGAATCATGCAGATGGGATATTACTATCCCCAGATGGAGTCAGATACAAAAATCGACTACATATTGAATTTTGACGAGCGGGATTACGCAGATCAAAACGTTGTAGCGCTTGTAGGCGGAAGCGAAACATTCCAAAAATATGTCAAACTCTGCCTGACTTATGAAAATGTAGACTATTACACCGTATATAACTGGCATAATGGCAAGCTGTCCGATGATACCGAACTTCGCTCCGGGGATACCGCCATATATGCAAGCAATTACTTAAGATTAAAATAAAACCCTACCTTATATTCCCCATTCATTGATCAATACTCCCAGCCACATATGCCCATGCATCATCTCGTTCCGCATATATTCATACGGAACGCCAAACCCCATCTTGGGACGATACAGGATTTCGCCGGGGATTTCGTTTATATATGCCTGTTTCAGACATTCCTTCAGTCTGCTTCCGGGGCAGCACTCTTCTGAGGAAAGCGAGAATGCATATTCTATGATTTCTTTTGACAAAAGCGGGACTCTGGACTCCAGAGAGACCTGCATACTGACCCTGTCAACCTTGGTAAGTACTGCATCATGCATATAGGTCTTAAAATCCAGGTACCGCACCCTGGTCATAGGCGGCAGATCTTCATCCCAATATTGACGATAATACCATGCACGGTCATAGTCATCCGGGACATCGTATTGCTTCAGATAGTTTGACACGGCAGGATTGGGATAGAGCAGATTCATTCCCTGTTCCCGCTTATATATATTAAATGCGGTTTCAGTTACTTCTGCCAGTCTGTTTGTAATCCCCCCATAACGCAGTATATACTTTACGAGCTGCTTAACTGTTCTCCATTCGCGACCGGGGCTTTTGAGATAATTCAGGTAGCGTTCATATCTGTCATATCCGCCGAAGAGCTCATCTCCGCCGTCTCCGGTAAGTACAACCGTCACATGTTTTTTTGCCAACGCGGATACTCTGTATGTAGGATAAGCGGAGGTATCGGCAAATGGCTCGTCATACCATTCCTTAAGCTTGCCCTTGGTATCCTTCAGATCTTTATCTCCGAGGATCTCACCTATGGCATTGAGCTGATATCTGTCAGTCATAAGCCGGGCATAGTCAGTCTCATCAAAAGCCTTATCCTCAAATCCCATGGTAAAGGCACAGATATCGGGTTTCAATCTGCTGGATTCGTATGTAACAATGCTTGAGTCAACTCCACCGCTCAAAAAGGTACCGACTGGCACATCTGCCACCATCTGATCCTTAACCGATCTGCGGATCAGCATGCGCAGGGTATCCGAAACTTCTGCTTCTGTTCTTTTACGAGCCGCGTTACCGTTTACCTTAAGCTCCCAATATGGTTCCGCTTCGAACAGTCTTTTTTGTTCAGTGTCAAATACCAGCCTATGGGCGGGCGGCAGCTTATATACGTTTTTAAACAGGCTTTTGGGGCACGGGATGTACTGATAATGCAGATAATCACAGATGGCGGTATCATCTATGTCAAGCCTCTCCTCTCCAATAAGGCTTACTATGCCTTTCAGTTCGGAAGAAAAAGCAAATTCTCCGTCCTGGAAATAGTAATACAAAGGCTTGATCCCGGGACGGTCACGGTACAGTCTGATACGTCTATCCCGCTCGTCATATAAAGCTATCGCGAACATGCCGTCAATATGATCAATAAAGCTGTCCCCATACTTCAGATATGCATTCAGGATCACCTCAGTATCGGAGGTAGTATTAAACTTATACTCTTTGGCGAGTTCATTTCGAATTCCGCCAAAGCCGTATATCTCACCGTTAAATACTATATGCACAAGTCCGTCGGCTGAATCCATCGGCTGCATGGCCCGCTCATTCAAGTCCATGATGGCAAGCCTGGCAAACGCAAACGTTACGTCGCCAAAAGACCTGACTCGCTGTCCGTCAGGCCCCCTGTAGCGCATAGTATCTATTCCAGATTTATAATCCCATTTAGGGTTGTTGCCGCCTATAATGCCGCACATAAGCTCTACTCCGTGTATTGTTGAATTACAAACTCCCTGAAAAAGGGCAGGCTAAAGGAAACATATCCCCGGGAACTCCTGTCTGAAAGTATGCCGCTCTTGATCAATGTGTCTTTATATGTTGAAAAGCTGTTTGAATCCATCTCAAGCTTGTTCCGTATCTCATTGACAGCAGTCACTGGTTCAGAATCAGCTACAGCCATTACAACCCTTCTTTCCTCGCCTGATAATTCCTCCCATATTTTATCATAAGAGCACTCGGAAAGATTTACCATATACTCGGTCAGAACATCCTCATCTGCCTCCTTTTTGCCCTTATCGCACAGAATATATCCCAGCGTCTGGAATGCATAAGAATAGCCATCCGTTAATCGAGCCAAAACGGACGCCTTGTCATAGTCAATATCAAAAACTTCCTGATAATATCTGGATATTCTCATCAGATTCAATGCTCCGATCATGATCTTTGGAGCCCTTTTAAGGAATGTCATGGTCTTGTTATTCTGCAAAGCTCTGACATTTTTATATAGTCCGGTTCCTATCACAAATATATCCATTTCCTCACGGATGCAATGCTGAAAATACGACATGAACGCTCTGACGGATGGGGAGTTGGAAACCTCATCTACGGTGACCAGAATCTTTATGCCCTTTTTTTTGAATCCATTGATAATCTCATCCAGATCCGCGTGTATGTCACTGTATTTTGATCCTTTTTCAACAGATATGCCTATACCCTTCAGGCTTACGTCCAATTTAATCTTGGGATCGAGCATCTGATACTTTTTATATAAATAACCGGCAAGAGCATTGAGCATATCTCCGTCCGTGCCCAGATCCACATGGTGCCACCCTTTATGATCCCTGATATCGTGGGCCACTTCAGTCATAAGCACTGTCTTACCGGTGCCTCTCGCCCCCATCAGGATAAAAATATGGGTCGATGGCATCTCTGCCAAAAAAGTGTTCAATATCTTGTTTCTCTCTTCATTTCTGGAAACATATAAGTTCGGTTTAGCACCGAAATCCAGGGTGAATGGATTGTTGTATGCCATTTCGTTTCGCCTCTTCAAATAATAAAACTCTTATCTGTATTACGCTTTATTACACTTTATTACACTTTTGTTGTTGTACTACACTTTATTACACTTTTACTGCCATATTACACTTTATTACCGTACAGCGCAACTATTGTCACAATAATAAAGTCATCAGTCCGACAACCTAATACAAGAATCACCCTGCAGCTTGCTTCAGGGTTTTTTATTTGCAATATATGAGTTATTGTGGAGGATTAGACCGTATATGCTACTACAAAATAATAAGATCTCCCAGGAATCTGTTGATTTCAGGTGTAAAATACCTATTATGCCGATACATTCCAGCATGAGGATAGAAAGTCATTTCTCCAAAAAATATCCTGTTGTTAATTATATAAAAATCCACACGAACATATCTCAATCCATCAGAAAGACTTTCCGCTGCCTCCAGAAGTTCAGCAAGGCAGGATGGTTGAGATATGACCTCATCGGTTTTATGGAATGTTCCAAAAGTCCATGTCTGCTCATTCCAATCTGTGTCATAAACAACTTGCCAGGCATTATGTGTCTTATAATCTCTGCCGCCAATGACTTGAATAAATCGGGGTTTTCCCGAGAAACAGTGCACCTTATAATCAACCAGGCTTTCTGTTCCACCCGGACCCATATATTTCTCCGCGATCACGCGTGGTACGATATCTTTATAAACCCATTCTCTATACAGAAGATAATAATCCTGTTCCAGATACCGGTTTAACTCGTTTCGAACAAGTGAATAATCCAGTTTAGTTTTATCCGTACATACGCAATTGCCCAATCCGGAATTATGAGAACATTTAATTACAAATCTTTCAGGTAATGCTTCAAAATCAACCTCATCCGCATTATCCCATATTCCGATAGTAGGAATGACGTATTCTTCTCCGAGCCTCTCCGCCACCCATTTTTTAACTTCTACCTTATCCGCCAATATATGATACACGGGATCACGGTCATTCAATTTCAACCATTGAATCTTTTCATTAAAGCTTTGGGGATCCTCCAAATTCAAGGACTGTTCCTTCCCCAATTCATATTTCCATTGTCTCCTGATGAATCTGCCATCACTCATATGATCATACTTTCCCTGATCATACAGTGTTCTGAATCGATAGTCTTCGTCAAGAATCATCTTGCCCATATGTTTTATTTTTATTATAGTGTTTTTCATTCCTTCACCAATCACTTCGATAGAACTTCACTGTATATCCCAAGAGTTTTATCCAACGTATCCTTCGGCTTCATTTGCCGGATCCTTTCGAAGGCTTTTTCCCCGATAATATTCAGCTCTTCATCGGACATATTAATAATCCGGTCTGCCGTCTTAACCAGATCATCCGCACTGTCACGACCTATCAGAAAGCCGTTTACGCCGTCTGTAATCAATTGTTCAAACCCGGCTCCATTCGTCCCTATGACGGGCTTTTTCAAATACATTGCTTCAAGACAGGTATTTGGCATATTGTCAATCCTTGATGTGAGGATGACCATTTTAGCAGCCCTTATCACCGGATACAGATCCTGTCTCGGCAAACTCCCAAGATAGATTATCCTGTCAGCATACTCCTTGGCATTTTCAGATATATATTCCATACATGTAATATACTGTCCGTCGGAAACTATACTTCGGTCCGGCCCGGAAAAAATATAGTAATATTCCTGATGGGTATCTAAAAGACGATAAATTGATTCACCAATAACCTGGATTCCTTTCATCCTGCTCAACTGTCCGAAAGTAAGAAAATATTTTTTATCTTTGATCAAGTTAAGATAATCGGATACGAAATCAGGATCATCGTCAAACTGGATATATGGGGATTCAACGATATCTATCTTACGTCCGGTACGTGTCGAAATTATACCGGCAATTCGGGAAGACGGACCAAAAACCCGATCTGCCTTCTTTAGTGCTATATCCTCCAGTTTATCCTGTACTGTTTCACATTTATATGCTTTATCAACGTCAAAGCCCTCTATATTACTGTTTCTCCACAATAGCGAGTCATTAGAGATCCGAACGACCGAGGGAATTCCGGTTCTAAACAGACCTACGGCATTTGTATTGGGATATTGAACAATGTCAAAATGCTGTCCCGATCTGATCAGTTTCCGTAAGCGCCTGTTTAAATATCTGCTTTGATTTATAAGACTAAGCCATACTCGTCCCTTACCGATCAGCAACGGAGGAACACATACTCTTTCAACACGAATGCGATTTTTCCATTCAAAAGAATCATTAACATGTGACAATGTTATAATGGTGACGGAATGACCCGCATCTGCCAGAATGGAGGAAATATTAGCAAGATATGATGCCAGGCCACCGCCTTTTACTTTTTCGGTTACAAACTCAAACGTAACGAAAACAATTTTCACAGATCACTCTCCAATTAACATTTTGCATAAAATGGTAACTGTTCAGGACACATAAAACGCATCAACAAAAACACGACTATTATACACGAAATATGATTATAATGCCATCAATTCAAATACCCGGTCCTTTTCGTCCTGATCGATTCCTAAGTACCTGCGGGTGATCTCGTAGGATGAATGATTATAGATTTCCATGATCACAGCTATATTTGCACCTTTGCTCATTGCCTGATATCCAAAAGTTTTTCTGAGTGAGTGACAACTCACGTTTTCCAGTCCAATTTTCGTGGCAGCCTTTTTTATAATCTTATAAGCAGATACACGTGATAATGGGACGTCATGGTTATCCTTTGGAGAAAAAACAAACTGGTTGGGCATGGGATTAATGATTTCCCTATATGTCATTAATGCCATGGCTGCCTGATGATTTATTCGCATCTGGTTTTGTTTTTGCGTTTTTTTCTCGAAAATCCGCAAATGCGTTTTTGGAAGGTTGTGTGGATAATCATATACGTCGTTCCACTTAAGCCTCAATAAGTCGCTTATACGTAATGGGATATTTATTCCAACCACAAACAAGCAGTAATCCCTATAGTTCTGATTGATCAAAAGTTCCTTAAGCAGATAAATGTCATGTTCTTTTCTAATGGGTTCCGTAGTGCTCATTTTAATCCTCCGTGCGATGGTTAACATTTTATGCAAAATGTTAACCATTATCAATACATGCGAGAAGTATCGGTCATTATAACAACATATAATCGCCCTGCCAAAACCCTTTGCCGTGCGGTTGCAAGCGTGGCTGCACAGACATATCCCGATATTAATCTGGCAATTGTCGATGATAATCCTGACAATGACAAATTATCGGATGACACGATACGGCTACTCAATGATACGTACGGTAAAAAAATACTATACTTATCGTATAAAGGCAGCAAAGGCGCTTGCTTCGCCAGAAACTACGGAGTGAAAAATACCATTGGAGATTATATATCCTTTTTAGATGATGATGACGAATGGCTGCCTGACAAAATAGCCGAACAGGTTGCCGTGATCGAAAGCAAAAACTGTGCTATGGTTACCTGTGATTCAAACCTCGTACAGTTTGATAATGACGGAAATCCATTTGAGGAAGACTCATCATATACGGAGAGTGTCACAATAACCCGCGAGGATCTTTTCACTCAGGGCAATGTCATTGGCGGAGCCTCATTCCCTCTGATGCGAAGGGATTGCTTTATCAACGCCGGAGGATTTACCGAGGGTCTGAAAGCCTGTCAGGATTGGGACTTATGGATAAGGATGCTGGCCACGGGAACTGCAGTACGAATACCTAAAGCCCTGACAAAATATTACTGGACTCCAGGAGCAAACATCTCTATGAATTGGGATAGCAAGTTTGAGGGGATCTCATATATGATCAGGACTCATGCAGATCTTGCTCCGAATAAAAAAGGATGGATTGCACAACAATATCTGTTTCTGGCTGATTTGGCTTTAACTCTCAAACGATATAATGACACTATACGATATTCATCAAAAGCCATGTTAACATGGCCATCAGTAAAAGTCATAAAAAAATCATTCACCCAGGTTATTACTCTTTTGAAGTTATGTGTTTGGTACCAGATCAGATATCACCAAGCAGGTAAATGATCAGACGTATCTGGTCAGCGGATTATGTCTTTCAGATTTCGTGGTCTGACAGGTTTCAGGATAATTGCCGATTCCTATAAAAAGGATCGGTATTTCAGACTCATTTATTTCTGCAATGCGTCTCACATTCTCTTCCTGTTCCGGAGTCAATGCGGCCGACAATGGACATGTCGCTATTCCATGATAGCACAGGCTATCCAACAGGCGCATGGCGTACATTCCCCCATCCACATATGGCTGGAACACCTCCCTATCACAATTAAACGCCTGAAGTTCTGCCACAACAAGGAGCAAAACGTCAATCTCACCGCCAAAACCGGCATTACCATTTTGGTAGTTCAGCATATCACTGATCTTGTTTTTATCCTGTATGACTATGGTTCCCCACCCCTGTCTATTACATGCCGAGGGCGTTTGCTGTGCCAAAGATAGCGCTCTGTTCAAGATATCCATGTCTACAGGTATGTCAGAAAAATGTCTGATGCTATGTCTGCCCATTACCAGACTTTCATAATTACATTCCTGTCCATCACTTATCGGAGCAAACTCAAGAACCCCGCCCTGCTGATTCGCTGTTCCGGGCAACGAATTAATTCGTTTTTCCAACTCGGTATCTTCAAGCCCATATTTTCTATTTTTTTCAACATACGTATATAGCGTACATAATGAGGTCTTATAGCAGAACGAATTCACGTCATACTTTTGAGAATATTCCTCCATGAGTCTGATAAGCGTATTTATGTTATCTCGACCAAATCCGGCTCTGTAATCGGTAAAAGCGAGGCCTTTCTCAATCGCATGATAATACTTGGTTATGATGGTTTCATACTGCATTTTAGAGTTGCATTTATCTACATGAAAAGCGTATTGAAAGAACCTTTTCTGATAAGCATGAAACATGTGTTTTTCCCTATCAATAAACCGGTCATAATATATGCGCTTAGCTTTGCCTTTAATCTTCCCGAAAATATTGCTCATTTGTCATTCCTTCAAAAAATCATAGCACGACTGTTCCTGGATTATCTTTATTCTTTCGCGGATAACCACTCTTTCACTCTCATAGTTTTTTCCCATTCTTTCCACAATACTCAACGCTCTGTCATTTTCTCTTATATCCGCGAGATAATCCTGCTGGCATACATCTTCAGCTACTCCCGAATATTTGTCAGACCACCCTAATATGATCGCGGGAGTATGTTCTTTATAGGCGTGAATAATGGAATGGTACCTTGATGCAATGATAAAATCCATTTTCCTGACAAACATCTCATAGTTAAAGGAAAACATCACGTGATCGATAAGCCTTACAGCATCATTATGTGCATACTTCTCCTTGATTTCATGACATATTGCCAAGTCTTCGCCTGCATGGGCAACAAGATAGATGTCATATTGAACGCATAATCTGTCTATAACCTCTGAATAAAATCTCATAAGTCCGTCACGATCAACCCCACCCACATCAATTAGTCGGCCATTTGGAATTATAGCAACATTCCTGTCCCTGCCAAGCTCCACTGTTTCCTCATACTGCTTATAATTCTTAATGAGCAAGGGAGCTACAAAATCTTTTTCAAGCAAAACGGAGTCCGGCGTCCTAATGCATTCCACTCCCAATTTATGCAAGCACTCCATCCCGGACTTTTCCCTTGCATATATTCGTTTACACTTGCCAAATACCTGTCTGGCTCGATTCGGAATATCATCTCCTTCAAATTCCATAGGGCCAAAAGACTGTGGCATCATGTAAGTACTTTTACTGAATTTTACCGCAATGGAGAGCCAGTCAAGCCAATTTCTGTTATGCTCATCGGACCATTTGGATCCAAAGGCATATCCGCTCACGTCAATACAGTAGTCAATGGACTTAAGAATAGTCAGCGTTCTTTTTATGCTATCCGGTCTGTTGGAATACCCGGGTAAAAAAGCCTTGATAACATCCTTTATGCAAACCCATCCGTATCCCTTCAGGCTTTTCCCTAAGAGCTTAAGAAACATCCAGTGCGGCACATGAACGTACGACAGCGGCACATTAAGTTCAAATGGTGGCTCCACAATACCCTTAAACATATATATATGAGCTTTCTCATCATTTGCATATATGTTTTTCATGGCCGTCAAAGTCATTGCTTCGGCACCCTTATTGTTAAATTCTCCACCTGTTATAAGGTAATTCATTATCTATCCCTTACAATCTGTTTGTTTTCCACCCTGAACACATGATCACAATTCTCTATAGTCGTAAGCCTGTGTGCAATTATTATCATGGTCTTCTGACCGTACAGATTGTTGATCGATTCCATGATCGAGGCTTCCGTATCATTGTCCAGTGCGGAAGTAGCCTCATCAAATATCAGAATCTCGGGATTGCGATATAATGCCCTGGCTATTCCTATCCTCTGTCTCTGTCCTCCCGAAAGCCTGACCCCTCGTTCACCTATGCGGGTATCAAGTCCCTTGGGAAGGGAATGCACAAATTCGTCCAATGATGCCTCCCGTAGCGCATCCCACACTTTATCGTCCGAATCCTGAGTTTCTTCTTCTCCAAATAATATGTTCTCCCGAATGCTGCCGTCCATCATAAAGATCATCTGTGGAATGTAACCAACCTGACTAAGCCATCCATGCATATCTGACCTGATGTCAACTCCGTCGATCAAAATATCGCCGGACTGCGGTACCAGCAATCCGAGGATAATATCAACCGCAGTAGTTTTGCCCGCTCCCGATTCGCCGATAATGCCGACTGACTCACCTTTACGGATCGTCATGTTAGCTTTCTTTAATACTGCATCAGAATCTGCCGAATACGCGAATTCTATATTCTTAAACTCTATTTGCTCCTTCATATGCGGCATAACAACATGCTCGCCTGCTATTTTTGTTTCACCCTCCGTTGTCAATCGGCCGCCCTTGCCGTCAATATCGTTGATGTTATCCATAAAGGTATTGAAATACGTCATCTGGAAGGAAATATTGGACATAGTATATGAGATTCTGTTGGTAGAGGGAAGAATGCGTATTGCCGCCATCGCAACAACGGTCAGCGTAGGAACTATGACCTCAAAATCCGCACCGAAATACAAAAAAACAGCTACTGCAATAAACATGCTGGCCATACTTACGGCCTCTATAAAATATCTTGGCATCATAGTCAGGATCTGACTTTTTCTCCGTGATACGTTTGCAAGCAGGCCGAAATGAGCATATTGCTTTTCGAAGAATTTCTCCTTTGAATTAACTTTAATCTCCTTTATGCCCTGAACTGACTGCAACAGCCATTTATTCTTACCGGTTTCCGCTCTTTGAGCCGTCTTTCCGGCCTCGGTTTGTCTGGGTCTGACAAACAAATATATAGCTGCCACCAGGATAAACAGTACACCTGCTATGCATAACGTGATAACCGGTGAAACGATCAGAATAGTGGTTATCAGCATAAATGATACTATCAGTTCGGTAAACAGGTTAAGAAGATTGACGAGTACATCAAATGCTGCTTCAACGTCACCATGAACCAGTCTCATTATTTCTCCTGAAGTCGCTTTCAGGAAATACTGATACGGGCGGTTTATGATAGTGTGAAGAAGCCTTTGCTGCAACGCGAACTTATTATTATATACAAATCTGTATTGCACATTATATTCCAAAATCAAAAACAGATTTTTAAAAATATACATTGCAGCGATCAGCAGTGCCAGAAAAACCAAAAAAGTCCTGTCCGATTCTATTCCCAAAAACCTACAGGCCACTTTTACAAAAGGCTTTTCCATAACCTGCGACGGATTTAACACCACCTGCATAAAAGGCAGGATGACAGTTACCGAAACAGTCTCCAGAAGACCTCCCACCAGCATAATGATTATCAGCTCTGCGATCCTTATCTTCTGATGCTTTGACAGTATTTTATTGAATTTCTTGCAAACATCTATTATTAGTCGCACTATGTCATCCTATCCTACGAACTACTGTTATGCCCCGCTTTATCATCAATCCTGATCCATATATCTGCCGGCAGCATCCCGGAGCCTTTCAAAAATCAGATAATATTCATTGATTATCAAACCGAAAGATTTCCCAGCGATCGCTCCATCATAATCATGAGTCAGGGTATTTCTGAGTTCAAGCATATCCATCCATCTGTCATCATCTATGAGACCCACACTTGCCGCTGTTCTAAGTGTCTCTCTCGGAGAACCCGTGGCGAAATCATTGATTTTATGATACTTCACGATTATGTCTTTCATGACCTTCCACGATATATCAAAGGTCAGATTAAATTTCTGCACCGTACCGCTGACCACAAATTCGTCTGATCCATCTCTGTATTTTGCTTTTTCAAGACTGCGTAAGCTGTCGCAAAAGCTCGAATATCGATTAATAGATTTGGAGTCCATCCCTATCTATTGCCTCCTTCAGATGCTTATTAGTAATGGCATCGTAATCAAAAACGTCTATTTTTTTTAAGGTTCTGATACTACTCAGTCTCTCTCTCAATGCGCCCATATCCGTGCAGCCTTTAACGATTATATCTATATCGCTGGTATCGGTATAGGTTCCCGTCGCATACGATCCGAAAAGATATAACCCGGCCACTCCCTGATCACGACATATATGACTTATTTCCGTCATTATCTGATCAAATGTCATATGAAATAATTGCACCTTTCCTATAATACTCGCGAATGTTCTTTCGACATTTGCGCTCATTTATCTGATAGAGAAAACTATTATTTATCTTCTCTGTAACAGCGATTCCGCATATTCCATGATCCTGTCCAGATTGCGCTCCGGATCATAGGTGTTATGTGCAAAATCAGAATTAGCGCGTCCAAGCTTTTCCGCCAGTTCCCGGTCATCGGCAAACAGCCGGAGCAATTCGATCGCACGGTCAACGTCATCATATTCATGAAGATATGCGATATTTGCATCAGATACGGCCTCACAGATCTCCGGAAGATCAGGTCCGACAACCGGAAGCCCGCACATACCGGCCTCGATCACTGCGTTAGGAGTTCCTTCACAGTGCGGCCTGGCACTGTGCACGCAGATATCAGTCGCATTCCATAGTCCATATACGTCATCAACGGGTCCCAGAAACCTGACTTTATCATTTAGACCATTTTCGTCGGCATATTTTTTGAGATTCTCATATTCCGCAGCATATTTACCGGCAAACACAAGAACAAACCTGTCATCTATCGCCCTAAGCTTTTTCCATGTCTTAAGCAAAAACATATGATCCTTGAAGGGAGTCAGATTGGCCACCATTGTACATACCACATCTGTATCTGAAGCTCCAAGCTTCCGGCGCCACCCCTCGCGATCATGGATGGGCGCAGAGATATTCACACCATTATAAATGAGCTTGGGATCATGCCCATATGTCTTCTTTACCCATTCACTTCCAGAAGTGCTGTTGGAAAAAATCCCATCAACTGAATCGGCTGCTTTCTGCTGAAGTCCTCTTTTGTGATCATGAAATCCCGCATCTCTCTGTGACCATATGCAAATGGCATCCGCACCTTCCGCCCGAGCATTTCCCAAGACGGTATTGGCATATGCACAATATGATATGCAAATGTCATATCCATTTTTTTTAATATGATCCCTAAGATCCCTAATCAGGCCCTTCAGCGCCACCTCCTCCGCAGACAGCCGGCGTATTCCGAGCTTATTAAGGAGCTTATACGAGATTACGTACGGTGTATTCCTGGGCTGAAGCGAAACATAATCTATCCCCTTTTCAGCACAGATCGCACTAACCTTGCCCGGTTCGGTCAGACACATTATCGTGGCCTCATCGCCCCGCTTTTTTATATGCTCGGCCAGATTGATGGCCTGTCTTTCGGCCCCTCCCAGATCCTTCCAGGACTGTATCAGCAGGTATCTCAACGATCATTTCTCCTGTATTATTACGTTGTCGCCTCTTTTTGACATCATCATAATTACAGCCAATGGGCATATCAGATAATCAACATAAAAGAACCTCGAATCCGCACTGGTCAGTAAAAGCATGGTTCCGAAGGAATATGCATATATGCTCAAAACAACTATAAGCATTTTCCGTTCATCAGCACTGTGAAGATCAGCACGGCCAAGTATCACTGTCGTAAGAATCAGCAGGCAAAAAGCAAACTGTCTGGTATAATTCAAGCCATGCAGCCGCACAAGCTTATAATACAATTCCAAAAATCCTGCAAGCCTGCCATTGCCCTGGTACATTATACCATAATTATTGTCAATAATCTGCGTACCTATGTACCCCTCATCCTTAATGTCAGGACCGTACACAATGTCCGTCAGCGCGAATGCCGCCTTGAGAGATGCCGCGGGTGAAGTCTTAATGCAATTAAGCGCCATCCCAAACACTTTGGCCGTGCCTGCTTCTTCGATGGGTTCCAGGTTCACTTCGCCATAGTATTTCATTACGCCAAAATTTCCCATTTCATAATCCCGCTCCCAGATTTCCCGAGGAGCTATGCGATATGCAAAATCGGCAACCTCATCATCCAATCGCTCCGGAGTTTCCACTACCACGTTTCCTATCATTGCCATGGGAAGTCCCACCGCCTGAACTACCGGCTGCGGAGTTCTCTGCACATGCAGGAGGCCATACACCGGTCCCTTGATCATGGCGAAAAAAGCCATGAATCCGATCAGCATCTGTATCCATCTGATCCTGTCCATGAAAAAGAACAGGCCAATGACCAGAAAAGCCGTCAAGGCTATAGCATTATGCCTGAATATGGTACAGTTGGCCATCATTATGCCGAGCAGCACGCATTTCCACCATTTATCAGCCCATTTGCCGTGGGAAAGGCATATCTCTACGGCCATAATGAAAGCTATCGTCCCCGCCATGGTAAACGCATTGTCCTTCCATGGATACAACAGCATCTGCCCGGTATATGGATTCAGCATGATATATGCCCAGATGCCTGCTGCCCACCATTTGCCTGCGTATTTATATATGGTTCTGATCAGATAACCCATGACGAGGCTGAACCAAAGCATCTGAAAAAACGTCATGGCCCAGAATTTTCCACCGGTCAGCTTCAGAGGAAGCGTATAAAATAGAATCGTCTGCCATACGGGATGCCAGTCGTCATATTCACCCGACAAAGCCTGACCAACCTGATTGATGCAGTCACCTTGAAAGGAACCGGGGCGAAAAGCTGCAAACCAGATCATCAGGATCACAAAGGAACTAACCGTTGCCGCAAAAAAGGAGCGCGTGATCTGTCTGTCGCTTTTTGGCTTGGCCGCTATCGGGTTAAGCCTGCTGATCCGGTTCAAAACGGCATTCGACACAACAAATAACACCGGAATAAGGACAATTGAAATTACCAGCAGGAACAGTCCCCTGTCCGTAACAAAAACAAAACAGAAGGAAAAGCAGATCAGAAAAAGATATATTGTCAGCAAAACGGCATTCAGCCTGCGTTCAAATAATTTCATATTACAACTTCGAACCGTGAAAGTTTAATCGTCACTCAAGATGCCATGATCCATCCATCACGTTTGACCGTTTCCAACGGTCATATCAGAAACCACCTTACGAATTGCCAAAGTCTCCCTGTCGTTCAGATAATTCGGATTCAGCCTTCTCTTGCTGTATTGAAGATGCGTATCGACGGTTCGTTCTGTCAGCAGGACCGTAAAGAATCTTTCCCAGCTAAAGTACCTGTCGCTTTCTATATAATCATAAGGGGATTTCAATATATCCTGTACCTCAGCACCGCCTATGAGTCCCGACCTTAAGATCAGCCACTCGAATGATTCCGGCAAAAACAGCACCGTATTCCGCACTCTCCGAAGAGACATTACCCTTTCCATTTCAGGGCCAAATGCAGTCCCGTCCGCAATCACGAGAACAACCTCATCCGCAGTTTCCTTTATCTTTGAATAGATTCCGGTCTTGCCACCCGCCGAAATGCACCTGATCCCTTCCTTTTGACACAATGCATTAAAAAAGTCATACGCGGCATTTGAGTCTTCTACGATAACTGCATCAGGCCTGACGTATTTAACCGAATCATCATATATAGGATAAAACTCACTGTAGATCCTGTCATACTCCTGGTATTTAGATCTGCGAGATACAGTTCTGATCCTGTAAATCTCCTTAATGCTGTATGGAAGATTAAACAGGCTGTCCCTGGTCGCGATCACGTAATAATTGTCTGTATCTCTTATCGCCCTTGCAAATTCATCACTTGAGACAAAACTAAAGCCTTCATCGATGAATACAATGCTGTCATGTATGCCCGTATTTCATCCTGCCATCTGATACCGGTAAGGACTGTGCATTCTTTTTGTGAGGAAATGCTTACTCCACTCGCATCTCCCTCAAGCGCATGCTGCCTGACCATGTCTACCAGTGTCGTCTTTCCGGTGGCACTGTCCCCACGGAGAATCGTTATGTTTCTGGATACGCGGAACTTGAACTGAACTATGCTGTTCTTTACGACGATATCATAGCTGCCGGTCATATCAGGTCACCCGCTATCAGCACCAGCTCATCCATGGAATGAACGACCTGATCGGTATTTAATACATGAATGTCAAAAATCCCGTTCCCAAAGTCCATTATGTGTCGCAGATTGATGGTTCTGTCATTTTTCCTCGACATGTCCAGGAACCACCTTGCGCAGTTGTCTCCGCATGTGGATGCATTAAAAAGAGTTTCCGGCTTAAAATACGTAAGGATCAGGGTTTTGACGCCGCCTGAAAGCTGTTTGGGTGATATCATGCCCAATGCCCTGCTCCTGATCAGATAATCACCGATTACCTCAGACTTGTCCACGTTTTTTATCATTCTTCTGACATAGGGATCATCCAGCCACGTGACCTGAAACACGTTATCAAAATACATCGCTGTATTATATATGGCTTCATCAGTCTTGCCGTAATAAACGTTCAGCATGTTGTTCTCCTCATCAGGCTTGCTCTATAATGCAGCTATGATGCTTATAATCTCCGGATCCGGCTTCCTTGTCATAATTGATGCCTACAATGATGATATTGCCCTTGTAATGCTCGAGCCTGTCCGGATACCTTCTGTCCCTTATCTGATCCAAAGCGGTATGCGCTGATTTATTGTACTTTAATTCTATGACCAGTGCCGGTTTGTCCGGAAACTCGGGGGCCGGGATATAGGCAAGATCCACGTATCCTTTTCCTGAATCCAATTCGGGTAGCAGAATATAGTAGTTATGTGCACCGTAATAAGCAAGCTGAACCGCATAGCTTAAGGCCGCCTCGCTGTTATATGTTCCATTTGCCACACGGTCATGAATCATTTCCAGTCTGTGTGCCACCTCATCGGCATCAAGCCTCCACGTGGCTTCCAGCAATTTTCCGGAATCATCAAGCATTCTCGTCAGATATGACCATTCACCCGCCCTGGTTGAGGCCCTGAACTCATCCATCACCTCCCTGTTGGGCACAAAAACTTCACTCCGTTCAAAATCATATCCCAGATAACCCAAATGAATCAGCAATGTCAGCACGTCATCCTTACCATTAAAGGACGTCATGTCATTTTGATAATTACCGATAAAGATTTTTTTACGTTCGCCTGCCATCAGGATCGTTATGTCTTCCCTCAGGCCATCGTAATTCCTTGCGACATAATCGGATAGTGCCTCATATGTCTCGGTTTGATTCCAATAATCCTGATTCACTCCGGAGGTTACTGCCTTTACAACGGAAAGCGGACTGTACAGCTCCCATTTTCGGGGACTAATCTTTTCGCCGCTCTGACGCTGCAGTCTGTATTCCGGATCAGGCGGAACGGCATCAGTCACCACATATCCGTCATACCATTCCCGAATATCTTCAAACGGTCTCCCGTAGTCATTGCACAGTTTGATGACCTCTGCCTCAGTAAATCCGGTATATCTGGCAAACTGAAGCGGAGCAACCATCGAATACTCATTAAACATGTTCAGTGCCGAATGTCTGCCATACTTTTTGATCGGCAGTATCCCCGTCATGTATGCCAGCGCAACGTACTGCTTATCCTTCAGCCAGTCTCTAAGAAAGTCCAAATATAACCGCTGGCCATCCGGATCATCCTTGTACTCCCTGAATACGGCGTCCCATTCATCAATCAGGATGACAAACTGGTTGCCCTTCTCCTGATACAGATTTTCCATCGTCTGCATCAGATCCTCTTCATCATCATAAGCTACGTCACGGTAAGCCTTTACTATGTCTCCGGAAGTTTTTCTCTGCAGGTTTTCAATAAACTCAGGGATCGTCAACTTTTTGTTTTTTATTTTCATGAAATCGGTAGTGACGATCCTAAGTACGTCAAATCCGGCCATATATCTGTCCCAATTCTCAACTGTTGACAATTCCAGATTTTCAAACAAAGACCTGCTGTCGGCATATTTATCATAATAAGCGCCTATCATTCCGACGGTGACAGACTTCCCAAACCGCCTGGGACGAG
The DNA here is from genome assembly GCA_017460885.1 of Lachnospiraceae bacterium. Taxonomy (GTDB): domain Bacteria; phylum Bacillota; class Clostridia; order Lachnospirales; family Lachnospiraceae; genus XBB2008. The sequence continues at coordinate 9,127 of JAFUAB010000050.1, read as the reverse complement.
ATATGCACACATATTTCTGTTCCGTATTGATCATGGCGTTGAGATTCGAAATAAGCCCTGTCTTATCAACGTAAATATCGGAATTCAGGGTTTGAATAAATCTCTTATTTCCCGGGTTTACGTACGTTCCCATATGTCAGCTCCTAATTTGTTCAGGTTGCTTTCAAACAATATCACAATTTAACGCAAAAGATCCCACAGATTCCTCTAAGCCGACCGATTTCTTCGCTGAAAAGTATACACCATGTTTACCTTTCGCTCAAACAGTCTCCATGTATCCTCAATCCTCACGTGCCTGTCAATCCTGTCCCTCCGATACAATGACTCGAACTCGTCCTTGGTGGGAAGCTTATCAACGTCAACGATTTCGGGATATTTGACATACCTCAGCATCTTCTGCTCCCGGTTCAAAAATGAACTGATCTTGATCTCGTCAAACCGTACATAGCGAAGATCGCCCAATCTGAAAAACATGGAGTTGCCATTGTCGTATATGGGGGCAAACCCCTTCCATCTGAGCGTGACCGGATCACGTAATATGCCGATATTGTTCATATGCCGGTCCGTATTTGTGATCAGGATGTCAGTGAGTATCTCGTAGGACATGAACCTCTCAAAATACTCCTCATCCATGCCATGGCGCAGACACTGATTTTTGAAATGGGAATAATAGCTGTCAGATCCGCGTCTCTTGGCATTGCACAGCACTTCCCATGCACTGACGAACTCGGTTTCCTCGTTAGTAAAAAGATTACAGATGCAGCCAAGTCCCTCCTTGTCGTCCTTGGTCTCAAGCGGAAGCAGCTCATATTCAGTATACGGCATCACGCCCTGGAGTCTGTGCACGAGGGAGGCAAAAGCTTCATTGATGCTCTGCTGATAAGTATCTGCCCAATTGCCCTTGACCATGGCCCTGGTGCCATCCGTGCGAATGACCCACTTCTTACGTACCTCTCCCTGAGACGTGGCCAGGGAAAACCTGGATCTTCTGCCCACGTCAGCATTACTGTTGATAGTGATCTCTCCAAAGTAGTCCACAAAAGGATTGGTGAAAAGACTTACGTCCGACCAGGATATGTCAGCTTTAAATGGTTTAATCCAATAGCAGTCAGTCAGTGACAATGCCAGATTATCAACCAGCATGTACCCCGTATTGGCATATCCCAGTTTTCTCAATGCGCTTTTGGCCCCCTGTCTCGTCCTGGGGACAGCCCTGTCTTCCCACCATTCATGGAACCGTACCATATTCATTTGAGCGCCAAGCGGCAAATGCTCAGATGCATCCTTGGTGAACGTGATTTTATGTGGTCTTGCATCATCAATTTCCATCTGTGCTATCACTATGTCCTTATGCATCAAAAAAAATCTCAGGTCATTCTTATCCATTGTATATCCCTCATTTTTCTCATGGTAACAAAACCTTCACTTACACTATTTGCAGTATGGTACATTTTATGAAAAAGATCATCAAGGTAATCCTGAAGTACGATATCCTGCACCCCGTCAATGTTTTCCTGCAGGATCACGCGGTTCCCGATCTTGTCGGTGACGGAGTTGTCAGCGTAGTTGAAGTAATAGACATCCCTGCCCTTGCGTCCCTGAATCTTTACAATCCGGTCATTGCCATCCGATCCCTCAACAAATACAGATTCCACAATGGAGTCCGGTTCCATTATGGTTTTATCCGCATCGCTCCTCGCCTCAGGCACTACATCCTCCTGACCCAGGAATTCCCTGGCCTGTTCGGCAGAATAGACCCTCTGACCGCCCTTTGTCAGGTGATGTGGGCGCAGTTTGCCCTGCCTGTCCCAGTTACGCAGCGTAGATTCCGACACTCCGATTTCTGATGCAAACTGGCCGATGCTCATATACTCTTTCATAATGATTTCTCCCAAAGGTAAAGTATTATGTTATGGATATGATATGGGATTTATTAGGTTTTGTCAAGTTTTGGTAGAATTTGATAGAAGTATTTGCGACAATGAACAGTATTTTCTGCCTGAGGCTTCTTTATTGAGCACTTCCCGAGCATCCGAGCCATTCCACGTACGCCCCGATCCCTTCCTCCAGCGTAACCTGCTGTTCATAGCCGAGGGACTTAAGCACGCTCACGTCCGCGCACCAGTTGATAGGATCGCCCGCACGCGTGTTGCCGTTAAATGAAATGGCTGACTCGGGGATCCCGGATCTGGCGGCAAAGATTCTGACTGCATCGCATATCCTTACCTCAACTCCGTTGGCAACATTTACTGTTTTCTGTTCATAATCAGAAACTGCCAGCAGATAAATTGCCCTTTTCAGGTCTTCAATATTGATGAAGTCCCGGCTCTCATCTCCGGTCCCATACATCTCAAGCCTGCCGGAAACCACGTACTTCCGGTGCATGTCCCAGAAAATCTGCTTCCTGAGTCCCGCACCGTATGCCGAAAAAATCCTGGCAACGCGCACGTCGAACCCATGGTTATCATTAAAATACCTGCACATGTCTTCGCACATGGTCTTATGCAGGGCATATGGCGATACAGGAGTCCTCGGATCGTCCTCACGGATCGGAAGCTTGACGGGATTGCCGTAAACTCCGGCACTTGACAGATATATTAGCCGTGTACTCTTAAGCTCGTGATGAAGCATGGCAAAGAGCAGGTTATGCGTGACGTTGACGTTTAACATCATGTCGCGGTCCGGATTGGCGATTGAATCGCTCACGTTTGCGCTTCCGGCACAGTGCACTATCACGTCGGGCTTCGGACTGCCAAGAGCCTGCTCAACGTTTGCCTGAACACACATGTCCACGGACTGCACGCTCCCATCTTCGGATCCGTGCACGTCCCATCCGGTAACGTCCGCTCCCTTTTCCCTGAAATACCTCAATATGGAGTTGCCTATGAAGCCCGAAGCTCCTGTTATAAGTACGTTCAAGATCAGTTTTCCTTTAATAGTCTCTCAAATTCCCGGGAATATCCGATAGCAGACTCATGCATCCTTATGATCCCGGCTTCAACGTCATCAGTGATATCACGGCTCCAGCTGTCCAGAATAAGTTCACCCAGTGCCTGCGGATCACGGGGATCAAACAGTGTGCACTTATCATTCATCTGTTCATGATGAACCGGAATGTCTGACAGCAGAATGGTCTTGTCCAGCACCTTGGCATCCTCAACAACTGTGCCCCATCCCTCAAACAGGGACGGCTGTATGATAAATCTTGCTCCATGCATCAACGCAAGCTGTTCCCTTCGATCTATAAATCCGGTGCATACACACCTGCCGGATAACTCGGGCAGATCAAGCAGTCCGCGAATCTCATCCGCATATCCTCCGTCACGGTAGTCGCTCAGCTTACCGGTAAAAACAAACCTTGCCCCTTCCGGAAGTCTGTCCGCAATACACTTTAATGCCTCCAGAACCACCTTGTGATTCTTATGCTGCCAGAACTGATTCGAAACGCATGCGTATAGGTATGGCGTAATGGCAATTTTTTTACATACCTCGTTAAGATATTCTTCGGAGATCTCCCTGACCTCCTTTTCGATATATGACACAAAGGGCACAATATAGATATTCTGTTTTGTCCCCGACACGTATTGCCTGAAATCACTCAGGCAGTCATTACTGCTTAGTACGAGCGGGACACGATCATCCACAGTGCGCAGATCCAACATCCTGCGATCAGATTTTTCCGCGTCGGTAAAGAACTCCGGATAGTGATAATGCTGGTAGTCAGGGATCCAGTTAATGCCAGTGATGCCCAACAGCCTGCATATCCTTACATCAAAGCACGGAAAGACATACCTGCATCCGGTACGAAGAGCGGTAAGCGCCAACTTTATCTTCTTTTGCCGCACTCCGTCGTATTTAACGGTGACAAGCTTAACGTCCGTTTCAAACTCCCTGAATACTTCAGCCATATCAGGATCAGTTACCAGAACTATCCTGCAGTTGTCACGGATCCAGTCATTCCGAAGCAGCGAAAAAACCATATTCTTTTTGTGATATACACCGCCGATCCAGGCAGACGAGCCCGTGGCATCGATAATAAGTCTCTTCATGTACCATTCTTTACCCATAACGCATATATGAAGTATCTGTATTCCGTAAAGTCTTCACGCTGCATACCGTATTCGGCAATCCTGGACTCCAACACATCCGGATATCCGATAAAAAATACCACATCCTTCATATCCACAGGAATCTCCTCAGCTGAGCCATATTCACCATAAGCATACACATTATCAAGATCAAATCTGTCTTTTAGATAAACAGCTGCCGAAATATCCGCTTCATATATGATATCCGCAACTATATTATCCTCTTTGCCGGCGAGCTCTCCCACTTTATTCAGCATCTCTGTGGTAGCCGCACCGTCCCTGGCATAATTCAATGCCATCTGCTGGTCATTTCGTCCGGTATAAATATATGGTATTCTTTTGACATCATTCACGTTAAAGATCATTATAACAGCAATTGCCAATGACAAAACCGAATATACAAAAATATTGCCTTGCAGAGGCTGGGTCATATATAGCCTGTAAATGGTCAAAAACCAGAACGATCCAACAAACAAAGAAGCGGGCAGCAGGTATCTCTCTGTCATACCGCTCTTGGCATACAATACCAGCTGCATCGCCATAAGCATATCACATATAACAGTGTCCGTAATAACGGAAAATTTTTCTGTAGAACCAAAATCTGTCCAATTTACCCATAGTGAGGCTGCAACAAGCAGATTGCCTGCAATCCAGACAAAAATATATGGTCTCATACTGCCCGTCACTATACGACATATGCCAATGATATAATCAATTACGGCAAAAGAACTGTCGATTCCCGCATATCCTATCTCATTGGTACCAACCTTAAACAGAATGATACAAACGGAGGCAGCAAAAACGACCAGGGTAACAGCCGTGAGTACCGCATATTTTTGTATCGCCGCTTTCAGACCGGCAAAAGAAAATTCTCCGGATCTTTCAACCTCCCACTTGATCAGGACTACCGGCAGAAATGGCAAAACAACCAAAAAACTCTCTTTTACACCTGCCAGTAATATCATGGTGATCAGGAAAGCCGCAAGTCTGACTGCTCCTCCCTTTTGAAAAAATGATCTTAATGCGATCATCACCAGGAGAAGGAGTATCATCCCAAATGCTTCCTGAGGTCCCAGTCTCCAAAGTGCGGGGGACTGTCCGCCGCCAACATATATCATCATAGAAAAAACATAGCTGAGCCACATAGGGCAGCCTCCGCTTCGGGCATATACATATGGGAGTTCTAAACAAACTGCCGCAATAACGGCATACATGACGTGCCATGCAAAAAAGTTGTCTCTGAATAGCCATGTCTGTATTACCCGGATCAGATAGTATGTCGGCCTGAACCTGATCGTCAGGTCATTCCGGATGAATTTGCCAAGCGTACCCCAAAAGCCTCTTACCAGAAATGAATTCTTGATATCCAGCAGTTCATGGTCATCCACAAAATGGTATTCACTCCCGAGTATTCCCGTCATTCCGGCAAACAATAGCATAAGCACAAGAGATAATGCCGATGAGATCATTATCTCTTTGCAGCTAAGAGCCTTTATATCCCTTTTTATTTTCCCTGTCAGGGCAGCATATTCAAATGCACCCAAAATAAACAGTATTAACAGCAATGCCGCACGTGTATACATAATCCTGCCTCTATCTGTTTTTCCCGACCAGTTTTCTCAACATATCGCCGACATAACTTTTAATAGTATATACCGCATATCTGGGTGCCGATACCTGCCCCCACTGATATTGCAGCTTCAGCGTTTCCCTAAAGCCAACATTAGATGATGACATTCCTCCTGTTCTGATGTTGGCTAGCACATCATATACGGGAACAAACTCCGCGCCGGAATCGTAAGCTCTTTTCATCCAGTCATAATCCGCGCTTGATCTGTATGTCGTATCAAACAGCCCAACACGTTCATATACTCCACGTGAGACAAAGCATCCCGGATGATTGATCATCCTCTGCATCAAAAAATCATGGTGATAAAACTCTATAGACCTGATCCTTTCTCCTTCGTAAACCCGTATGGCTCCATATATTATCTCACTATCAGTGCCGTCATATACGCCGGATACTCTTTTGACGGTTTCGCTTTCATACCAGTCATCCGAATTGATGATGCCGACAAGTTCACCCGCAGCCATACGAACCCCTTTATTCATGGCATCGTATATTCCGTCATCGGGTTCGGATATGATCTTAACGTCATACGAAACCCTTTGTGCATATTCATTCAATATGCGAATGGTGCCATCGGTGGATCCTCCGTCTATCAGGATATGCTCGATCTCATTCACTTCCTGATCCTCCACGGAATCCAATGTGTTCCGTATTGTTTTCTCCGAATTAAAACACGGAGTTATTATCGATATCTTCATTTCAGTCGGTCTAAGGATCCGTGCAGATCCTAACTAATCATTATACTCCACACGCACTGTATTTTTGCCGTAATATTCCGCAAGCGCCTGATTCATCCAATGCTCCGGATCCGTATCGATATACAGATACTGGATATAGGGGTTATACGGAATCTCACCGGGATCAAATACAACATCAGCCCCGTCATAGTCCCGGATACGATCCATCAGTCCATATTCAAAATGAACATAATCCTCCAAATCTCCGTTAACGATAGTGGATATCATATACGGAGTTCCAAAATGCATTATTCCGTCATCTTCCATATTGATCGATATGGACAGCGCCAAAATCAATATCACCGCAAGCATCATTCCATGCTCATTTGAAAAAACGAAGTTTCCGAATCGTTTTTTCACCCAGCCCGTAAAATACAGCAGCCATAAAAATGACAGCAGATATATGGTCATATCCTGCACAAATTTACATCTGTCGGGTATCGAAGTTCCTCCATAACCCATAAAAACCGGAAGGTCTACCAGAAACACGCCAAACCACACTATGAGCGCCCCCGGGATCAGATACCTGAAGCCGAAAGAGCATTCCGAATAATCGATGGATATCAGTAAAACCACAAATAAAACGATCACTATCACCAAAAAAGCAGGATTAAACAGTCTGTTAATGATCCTGTCAAGGCTGTACATAGCGGATTTTCTGATAACAGCCGCCAAATTAATGCCGTTGCTCATGGAATCATGTCGTGTAAAATTCCCGGGACATACCGCATTGATGATACCGCCCGTCATGGCACCGGCAAATACAGCCACGCTTCCCTTCTTTTTGTGGAGCATCACAAATCCGTAACAGCAAAAGATCAGGAACAGGCCGCAGTTCAATACAGTGATATTCAGGCTAGCTCCGCTTCCAAGAAATGCGCAGAACGCTGCCGGAATATACAGTTTAGCGTTATCCGTTGCATATGCATGGATCAGGAAAGCCAGCCCGAGAAGAATTATGCCAACCGGCAGATTATACCCCACAAGAATGCAAAACCATGTATATATCTGGGAGTTAGCAGCATTATTGATTATTGCGAACAAAATCACGCAGAACAGGAACCATGTCATACGACTTCCTTTGCGTAGTATGTCACGCACAAAAGTTCTGACAAAAACAAACAGACAGGCAATCGACACTGTCTGCAGTATCGTATTTACAATGCGGATCCCTCTCGTTCCTCCACGAAGCAGCGGCGATATAAGGCAGTTCAAAAATGTCACGAAATAAAGCCCGCTGAAGCTTTTGTAATAATCCACATTTTCATGCCAGGCAGCAGACAGATATGATCCGTATTCAGCCAGATACCTTCTCATGGATGTGGCATACACAAAATCATCGCCGGCAGGGAAGCTTTTACGGGCATAGTACAGAACAGGCAGGATCATTACAAATGCCAGGATCATTAGCGGAATGCTCTTTATGACATCCTCATTCTCCCTCGACCAGGTGTTTTGTATAGTATTTTGAATTTTTTTGAAGTTCATCATAAAACAATTCTGTTTATAAACCTTTGTCCAATCTTACAACTTTCTTAACCATATATTATCCGTATTATCCGTATAAATCGCGTCTACGCCATAGTAGATAAGGTCTTGTATCTTTTTTTTATCGTTCACTGTATATACATATACAGGAACATTCATATTTACCATAGAATCAAACAATTCAGTTCCGTGAATCCAACCGGGATCATCACTCCATCCTGTAAAATCAGCAGTTCCATCTGCCCAATCTTCCCTCATAGTTACCCCCAATAGGTCATATCGAATAAAAGCATCCTTAATTACCTGTATATCCCACTCCGGGCCTGCCGTCATATATAGCGTCCAAATTATATAAGGAAATCCCAATAGTCGTACAGGTTCATACTCTTCAGAGTGATAGATTTGTATAATAAATCTGTCTTTTAAGTCCGGAGCTATTTCACTTATTCTTTCGCATGCAAGTAAATTAAATTCCTTTACATCGGTAATAATATATAGATCCGGATTATTTCGCATGAAATCAGCTAATTCACTAAATGTCAATGGAGTAAATTCAGAATATATCTTACCACCGGAAAAGTCCTTACCCGTGATGCAATCCACAACCTCCGTTTCTCCGTCCCATGTACTGAAATCATGTGCACAAACTAATTCCCAATCGTCTGTAAACGAGAAATCCACCTCCGCCACTCTATTACCTAATCCATACATATTTATCAATGCTTCATAACTATTGGTATAATCATATTCCTTGCCATCATATCCATCCATGAACCCCAGCGCGTGCACAATACTTCTTTCATGTCTCAGTAACTGACGAATACCCGACACTTTGCTTTGATGCTTGTAAACCGGGAAAACTGTTCCAACTACATAGACGGAAATACCGGTTAAAATAGCAATTTGAAGTGTATGTTTCAGATTAATTCTGAATAATCTTTTAACTCCAATCAACAATATCCAATCAAATTTAATATATTTCAAACGATCATATACCAGACACAAAAATATACCAAAACAAAAGATAGCTATGATAAAAACATATTCAAACTTTGTGAATCCACTAAACACAATATCGGGATGATGTATCAGCAAGTCGAGTAGGCACGCCCCTTGCGAGACGTACCCCTCACAGATCCGTACGTACGGATTTCCCGTATACGGCTCCTTGCGAGGCTAATTGT
>JAFUAB010000007.1 GCA_017460885.1 Lachnospiraceae bacterium | reverse complement strand
TTAAGGACGTGATCGTCCCGATCTATGATAAGGTCAATCTGAGCGCCGCCCAGCTCATCATCCTGACCGATCCATGCAGAATGAGTTGTGTGAACACCATATATATCCAAGGCTTTTTTTATCTGATCCACATGCCTGAAAAAGTGCCTTTTGTAAATATGCTTATAGGTTATGAAGGGTGATGAAGCCTTCACGTAACTACAGGCAGGTACGGAAAGGTACAGGTGAAAAACATGAAAGAGAAGCTTTTGTCCTACTTAAATGGGCTCGCGGGGAAGGTTAATGCGAAGCTGGCGGCGGTTCTTGCTCTTGCAGGGATACGGTAGAAGACTTGTTCCGGTAGCACGATTACCCTCCAAAACATCCTTGTATGACAGGGTTTTGGAGGGCAATTGAAGCAAGGCCTGTAGAATATATATATGAAAACGGTTTGAAGTTTCTTATATAAGGATAACCACATGAAAGAACAAATCATCTTAGCACCCGGGATCAATGGGAAGGAACTGATCAAAAGCCTTGCATCATCATATTATAGTGCTGTTCTTGTTGTTTGGTCTCAAACAAACGATGGAATACGTACTTAATGTGATCTGGATCTGCAGCAGAACTATCAAAATAGAGATCATCAGTCAACCCGCCAGATGAGAGATATATGCAGAAGCCTACGCTGTCCGTTGATATGGCGGAGTACCGCAAGATGCAGAAGCTGATGGTCAAGGTGCAGGATGAAGCCAGGGCAGTCAAGCAGCTCATGCACGGTGAGCTGCCAAAGCTGGAAAAGCAGCTCGCTGAAACGACTGGATTGTTCAAAGGAAAAGAGCGCAAGGCCCTGCAGGAAAAGATTACAGGTATACAGCAGGAGATCGACCGCCGGATGGACCGGCTGCCCGGTATCCTGAAAGCGAACGGATATCCCGACGTACAGGCATTCAAGCGGCTGTATGACGATGCCACGCTCCTTGTGGAGCAGTACAACCGCGATCTGGCCGCATGGGAGCGGCAGGTCCACGGAGAGCAGCAGATCCAGCAGGCACCGCCTGAAAAAGAGAGCATCCGCAAGAAACTCCGGGATATGGAGGCGGAAGCAAAGCGCCGGAATGATGCACGGCGGCGGGAACCCCGGCACCGTAGTCATGATTATGACAGAGGACGCTAAGACAGAAGAAAACACCGCAGGAGGTCTGCTTTACGGTTAATAGGCGATGATATGAACGCGGGAAGCGGGGGCATCCTCCTCGGCATAACCCTGAATGGCATATCCCTCAGACAGGATAACATTCTCCACGACACCACTTGCGATGGAAAAAACGGTTTCATCAGAGATCTGAATCTTCTGACCATCTTCCAGAGTGATGCAACCATCCTCAACGGAGGCTACAGTACCTTCAAAGTTGATCACCAGTTTGCCGCCTGTCTGCACAGCGGAATTGCAGTAGATCTTGCTGGCAGACACCTTCTCGGCATCGGGATCATCTTCCGTGTAACCCTGAATAAAATTGCCGACAACGATTTTTTCGCTAACCGCATTGTTGGTGTCGAGATCGCCTGCAAAAACGGTTTCAGAAGAAATAACAACGATTTTGCCACTATCAAGAGTGACTTCGTTTTCGTTGACGGCGGTCACCGTTCCCTCGATGTTTACGACAACCTTGCCCTTGGTCCCAGTGTTGGGGGTCGCTGCCGTGTTGCTTCCACAGGCAGTCAGCACACCGACCAGCATCATGGCGGCTAAACACAGAATTACGATTTTTTTCATTTTGTATTCCTCCTTGTAAAAACTCATATTGAACCTTTCACCTATAATGTAAGAAACAAATCAATTCCGTTGCACCTGCCACAACAATTATATTCGAAAGCTTGAATGCAAAACTAACTTCGGGTTTAACTCCAAAGCTGAAAATTTGCAAGACTAAATGCTGGTTTAATCGTTTTTAGATATTTGAATCGGGTTTTGTTGTTCCATTTTCATCGTTTTCACCGTATAATCCTCTCAGATAAAGTTGGATTTTGTGTATTCGAAAATGATGTCCGAAATTAGGGTTGCAAGAGTAACTTGCCGCAAACATGCGGAAGCTCCGCATTGATACGGTCAGGCTGAAGCTGATGAAGATAGCCGCGAGGGTTGTTCATTCCGCACGATATACGACCTTCAAGCTGTGCAGCAGTTGCCCATACAAGGATGAATTCTACGAAACACTTCGTAACATCCAAAGGGATAGTGCCCTCTTTTTTATGGGCTTTCTAATCCGTGCTTTTTCACCCTTCACCCTTCGGGATATGCATCACCCCAGTTCTTGCCTTTATAATTTTCAATCTGATCTACGATCTTCTTAAGATAATCATCCAGAAGCTTATTTTTCTCCCTGCCTTCAGCGAACCAGACATTTGCCTGCCCCTGGGAATTCACATTGCTGATAATGCTTATATACTGTTGAGTTCTTGTACTATGGCCTTCGAGTTCTGTAAGATAAACGACAAAGCCCGCAGGGCTTACTCTTCGGGCGGAGCGAGAAGGGTTTGGGCAGCGCCCAACAGGGTTATAGGGGAGGCCCGACAACTCCGCTGCTTATATAACCTTGACCGGGGGAATAAACTGATCGTGGAATGGCAACCGGAACAGTCCTGCTGAACATGATGTTTACCTTAACCGTAATGGCGGAATGGTTGTACTGATTATAGCAAATAGTCGAAAAATCTCGGGATAAATAAATGCTATTTCGGGCTATTATAGGATAAATGCGCCATTTGGTTACGTATGATCCATAAAATCTTACATGTCTTTAACAATTGGTAGCCGTTTTTCCCCTAATGGTACACATGTAAGCCTATAATTTCTCGACTGTATGCTTTTTAAGGTTAACGTATTCAGAACCAATTCCATCTGATTCATTAAAACAGTTAAAAAACTGACAAAAAGAGGTGATCAAAATGAAAAACGTCTACTGTCTCAAAATCGAAGATTCATATTATGACGAATATCCTCATGCAATGGAACTCATTGATGCTCGATTCTGGGGAAAGAGGGAAGCACTGCTGGCGCTGTTGGAAGCATGTCTGAAAGACCTGCCGCTGAAGGTCGATACTGAGGACCACGCCAACATAGCGATTCGGAGCGTTACAAGACAAATGTCCGTACGCTCGGGAGAAGTGAAAGATGAAATGCCATTGAGGGTCAGCAGGAAACGAAGAACGGCATCAAAGGTTAAACAGTCATCTTCAAAAACAAGGACGACTTCTTCCGGGCACAAGCCGGAACTCACCCAGGTAGCGGCACCCGAACCGGCACCAGGCAGGATGCCCTATCCGAAACCCGAGGCAAAGGAAGAGAAGATAGTCTTTGACACGAACTTTTCAGCACCGTACATCGCACCGGGCGAACCCGGATATGACCCCAAGAAGGATCCATGGAGAATAGAAAATCTCATGGTATTGGATGATGAAGAGTAAAGGTTACAAATAAGACTGTAATCAATCGACTTGCACCACTTGTAAAAAATGGATTTGTCGTTCCGAACATGGTTAAGGAGCGTATACGATCCTATGAACTTTCTGAATTTACAAAGCAGAATGGGAAGGAAATAATAAAGCTTTTGAAATAAGAGTGTAGCCGGATAGAGGAGTAGAGCTGATGGATTTGAGGTAGTGAGCAGCCCTCGCACCACAGGAGATGGATACTATGAATCCTATATAGTTGTGATCGAGGGAAATCAGATCGAGATTACAGAATAAGCAGGTTTATACAGGATCGGAACGGGATGTCTGTTTTTGGGCATAATTTGCCAAAAACAGACATTCTATTTTTATGGGGGATTTCATAAACTGACAATTAGCCGGGTTACTGTCAAAAAAGTGATAGGAAGGAAAAACGGGGTACCATGAAATACGGATATTTTGATGAAACAAATAAGGAATATGTCATTGATCGGGTAGATCTGCCGACATCCTGGACCAACTATCTGGGAGTTGAGGAGATGTGTGCGGTGGTAAATCATACTGCCGGGGGATATCTCTTCTATAAGTCCTCGGAATATCACCGGATTACCAGATTCCGGGGTAACAGCGTTCCCATGGATCGTCCCGGGGATTATATCTATTTGAGGGATCGTGAAGACGGTGACTATTGGTCTGTTTCCTGGCAGCCGGTAGGAAAGCCGCTGGATCAGGCAAGGTATCGCGCTCGTCACGGACTGTCAGTTACGACCTATGAATGTGAATACAAGGGCATCTATGCGACTCAGAAGATGAGTATTCCCATCGGAGATTCAGCGTTGGTATGGGATGTGGTCATAGAAAACCGCAGTGACAAAGTCAGAGACCTGGATGTCTTTTCCTATGCGGAATTTTCCTTTCATCATGTCCCAATCGACAATCAGAACTTCCAGATGAGCCTGTACTGCGCCGGCAGTGATTATCAGGACGGAGCTATCCTTTATGACCTCTTTTACGAGGAGGAAGGATATCAGTACTTCACCGCCGGCTTCACGCCGGACGGATATGATTGCCTGCGTGATGCGTTCCTCGGGACCTATCATACAGAGACGGATCCGGAAGCGGTAATACGGGGGAGATGTTCGTCATCCAAGGAATTGGGAGGAAACCACTGTGCAGCCTTGCAAAAGGGTGTCAGCCTGGCTCCGGGAGAGAAGGCCAGACTGATATTTTTTCTGGGCGAGGGAGGAGCCGGGGAGGCTGCAGCTATCAAAAAAAAATACGAGGATCCCAGGACATTGGATCAGGCATATGAAGCGTTGGCAGATTTCTGGCGCGATAAGCAGGAACGGTTCATGGTCCGCAGCCCCGAGGAGGGCATCGATACCATGATCAATACATGGACGCTGTATCAGGCGGAGATCAATGTAATGTTTTCCAGGTTCGCCTCCTTTATCGAGGTAGGTGGGCGGACAGGGCTTGGCTATCGTGATACGGCACAGGATGCCATGACGGTGGTGGCGACCAATCCGACGGGTTGCAGGAAGAGGATAGTGGAGCTCCTGCGTGCGCTGACCACTTCGGGTTATGGGATCCATCTCTTTGAACCCTCATGGTTCCTGCCTGAGGAGGAAAAGGAAAAAAAGAAAAAGCCATTCAAATCCCCGACCGTGATCCCGGAGCCGGAGGGTGCATCAAAGGTTCACGGACTGGCAGATGCCTGCTCTGATGATGCGCTGTGGCTTGTACCCTCTATAGTGGAATATGTAAAGGAGACCGGGGATACAGGATTTTTGCGAGAGGAGATCGGATATGCAGACGGCAACAAGGGAACCGTCTATGAGCATATGCAGCGTATCGTGGAATTCTCCCGGACACAGGTGGGGGAGCATGGCATATGCAAGGGACTGCGCGCAGATTGGAATGACTGCCTGAATCTGGGCGGAGGCGAGAGCGCACTGGTTTCCTTCCTATTATATCGTGCCATGGATAGTCTGCTGGAGGTGTCCGAATATATCGGGGATGATGCTACGTCAAAAAGACTCCGAGAGGAAATGGCGAAGCTGAAGGATGTCTGCAATACCACCCTGTGGGACGGTGAATGGTTCCTCAGAGGATTCACAGGAAGCGGCCGCAAGATAGGAACGCATGAGAACACTGAAGGTAAGCTCCATCTGGAGTCTAATGCCTGGGCCGTACTTTCCGGAGCGGCAGAGGAGGACAAGGGAGAGCTGGCATTGGAACAGATCCATGAGAAACTGGCTACACCATATGGGATAATGCATAATGCTCCGGCATATACTACCCCTGATGATGAGATCGGGTTTATCGCCAGAGTCTATCCCGGACTAAAGGAGAATGCGAGCATTTTCTCACATCCAAACCCCTGGGTTTGGTCAGCGGAGTGTCGTATGGGACACGGAAATCGCGCATTCGAATACTATCGCAGCCTTTGTCCGTTCTATCAGAACGATGATATCGAAACCCGCTGGAGTGAACCATATTCATACTGTCAGTTTATTTCAGGCAGAGATCATACCACCTATGGCAGGGCACACCATCCGTTTATGACAGGCAGCGGCGGTTGGGCATATTACGCAGTCACCCATTATATGCTGGGGATTCGTCCGGGATTTGATGAACTGATAATAGATCCTTGTATTCCGGAGCAATGGGAAGAGTTTTCGGTGCAGAGAAAATACAGGGGAAGTACATACCATATCCTTGTAAAGAATCCCGGGCATAGGCAAAAAGGGGTAAAAAAGATACTGCTGGACGGAACCGTGGTAGATAAGATCCCGGCAGACAGCAAGCAATCCTCACATCGGGTTGAAGTATTGATGTAAGAAAAGAGGGGAAGAATAATGATCAAATTTGGAACCGGCGGTTGGAGAGCCGTCATAGGAGATGAATTCACCAAGGAAAATGTTCAGATTTTGGCGCAGGCTATGGCTGATAAGATGCACAAGGAGGGGAAAGCCGCCTCGGGTATAGTAATCGGGTACGATCGCAGATTTCTGTCCAAGGAAGCCATGCAGTGGGCCGGAGTGGTTTTTGCAGCCAATGGGATCAGGGCCTGCCTTATCAATAAGTCGGCACCCACACCGCTTGTGATGTTCTATGTAATGAAGCATGAACTACCCTACGGCATGATGGTAACCGCCAGTCATAATCCTGCCATTTACAACGGTATCAAGCTCTTTACCGCAGGTGGAAGAGATGCGGATGAAAAGCAGACTGCCGATGTGGAAAGCTACATCTCAAAGGTATCACTTCCGGTCAGAGCAATGGATTATACTGATGCGAAGAATGAGGGGCTAATCAGGGAATTCTACCCGATCAACGAATATATGGACAACATTCTGGATCGTATAGATGTGGTCAGGATCAGGGAAGCAGGACTTCGAGTGGTTCTGGATCCCATGTACGGAGTCAGTGAGACTGCAATCAAGACCATTCTGCTGACGGCTCGTTGCGAAATGGAAACCATCCATTCCAGGCACGATACTCTCTTCGGAGGCAAGCTTCCCGCGCCCAATGAGGCAGCCATGTCGGCTCTGAAGACCACAGTGACTGACGGTCATTATGATATAGGGATCGCCACCGATGGAGATGCGGATCGCATCGGTGTGGTAGATGATCTGGGACGCTACCTCTCACCCAATGATATACTCATGATCCTGTATTATTATCTGGAGGAGTATCGCCACGAAAAAGGACCGGTGGTCCGAAACCTCTGTACGACACATATGCTGGATCGGATCGCCGCCAAGTATGGAGAAGCCTGTTATGAGGTTCCGGTAGGCTTCAAACATATTTCATCCAAGATCACACAGACGGATGCCCTGATCGGTGGGGAATCCTCCGGAGGGCTGACGGTGAGGGGACATATAAACGGTAAGGACGGTGTCTATGCCGCTGCGCTTTTGGTGGAGATGCTGGCTGTGACCGGGCGTAAGCTTTCCGAAATATACGACGGTATCCGGGAGGAGTTCGGTCACTTTACGATGCTGGAGAATAACTATAGCTTTCGACCGGAACGCAAGCCTGAACTGTTAAAGATCCTCATGGAGGACAGAGCCGTTCCGAGCTTTTCATATGAGGTGGAAAAATCTTCCTATATGGATGGTTGTAAGATATACTTTAGGAATGGAGGATGGGTAAGTGTCCGATTCTCCGGGACCGAACCTCTGCTGCGAGTGTTCTGCGAGATGCCGCAGGCAGCAATGGCGGAGGAGGTATGTCAGACCTATAGGGAATTCCTCTCATTGGAAGGTGAAACGTGAAGAGTAAAAATACACTGAAAATGCAAATATTGCGATTGATCGGACTGGGATGGTTCGTTCCGCTCACAGCGATCATAGCAATCTTTTTGCTGGTAGTTGCGGGCCGTATAGAGGCTCAGAGTCAACGAACCATCACCACATCTATGGAAAAGGCGGCGGAGATATGTATCCTCCGCCTTTCTGACTGTATCGATGCATCCAAGAATGCGTCATATCTGCCCACGATCCGGGAAGCATATAACCAGTACGTCCGCACCGGCGATGAGGGTAGGCTGTACAATGACGTGACGGTATTTCTGGCTGAGCAGTACAAGTATAACCCCAGCTTTGATATGACCGTGCTGTATTTTACCGACGAGCCTCAAAACCTGTATTTTACGGGAAATACAACGGGGCGAGGCAGTTTGTCGCGTATCCGGTATTTTCGGGACAATGCTCAACAGGAGGCACAGGAGATTTCCGAAGGTCTGGATACCAGAACGGAGTTTTTCTCATCAGGTGGACATGTCTATATGATCCGCAACCTGATGAACAGAAATTTCGAAAGCTATGCGGTGCTGGTCATGGAGCTCAATCCCGAGAGAATCTTTGAAAGCCTGAAGAGTGTCTGGGCCTATGAGGGCATGATCATTTATTATGATGACGAATACTTGTGGCGTGAGGACAAGGTGGGAGAGAACGGAGAGGATATCGTAGCCGCAAAAAATGACAGCGTGGACGGGACCTTTACCTATAAGGTGTTCTATGACGCAACGGCAGTCAATCTGGAGAAACGATCCATCACCATTACCTTCGTGATATTGATCGTATTTCTGATCCCTCTGATCCTGGTGGTGCTCTACTTTATGCATACCAAGATCAATAAACCGATCTCACAGCTGACGGAGGTGTCCAAGCAGATCGCAGCGGGCAACTACGGAGTGACGGTTCCTCCGCCTAAAAAGGAAGAGGGGGAGATCGCGGATCTTACCCGCAACTTCAATCAGATGTCCGAAAAGCTGTCAGAGCAGTTCAATAAGATATTTGTGGAGGAGATCGCACTTCGGGATGCCAATATCCACGCGCTTCAGTCGCAGATCAATCCGCATTTTCTGAACAACACCCTTGAGATCATCAACTGGGAAGCAAGGATGCAGGAAACCGACAAGGTATGCTCCATGATCGAAGCCTTATCCACCATGATGTCCGCTACCATGGACCGAAACCGCCAGTCGTTGATCACGCTGGAAGAGGAGCTTGAGTATGTGAAGGCATACATATACATCATCGAGTGCCGTTACAGGGATCGTTTCACATATTCGGAGGAGATCGACAGATCGCTTTTGTCGGTGAAGGTACCGCGACTGATCATCCAGCCGGTGATCGAGAACGCGGTGGAGCATAACGCTACAGAGGACGGTCTGCGATCGGTGAGGATGATCATCGAGGGAAGCTGTATAGAGGACTCCGTGGATATGAAGATCAGGATCATCAACCCGGGGGAGCCGTCGGATGAAGATATGGAGAAGATCCGAAATCTTTTGACCGATGATATGGATATTAAGCCTATGGAGGAGAAATCTACACGGATCGGTATCCGCAATGTCCATCGCAGGCTCAGGATCCTATTCGGAGCGGAAAGCGGCTTATCTATCGAGCCTGACGGAAGCGGAAATACCATTAGCACTATTTTTGTCAAAAAATAACAATTTCTGCAATTTGGAAAGTGAAGCCGGTGAGGTATCTTAATGATACAAACAAGCAGGAAAGTGCGCAGTAGCACAGAAGGGGGAAAAATATGAAAATGAAAAAGATTACAGCATTCCTCATGACCGCCGTTTTGACAATGGGTCTGGCAGGATGCGGTGGGGAAACAGCACCGGCAGCAGCTACCGAGCAGGAGCCTGCCACAGAGCAGACAGAAAGCTCAGCAGAAGCAGAGTCCTCAGCAGAGGCAGAGCCCTCAGGCGGATCGGTTGAGCTGACCGTAACCACCACCTTTGCAGGAGAGGACAGCAATGCACAGAATTACAAGGATGCAGTTGCTGCATGGGAGAGTAAGACCGGCAATACGGTAAGCGATACTTCCGCAACCAGTGATGAGACCTTCAAGACCAGGATCATCACCGACTTTGAGACCGGAAGCGAGCCCGATGTATTATTTTTCTTCAACGGTGCAGATGCCAACGATTTCGTTAATGCAGGTAAGGTGGTATCTATTGATGATATCCGCGCAGAGTATCCGGATTTTGCATCCAACATGAACGACGAGCTGATCGCAGCTTCTCCTGCAGACGGAAAGAAGTACGCGGTTCCAGTTAACGGATACTGGGAAGCGATGTTTGTAAATACCGAGGTGTTGGACGCAGCGGGCGTTGAGATGCCCGGTGCTGATTATACCTGGGATCAGTTCTTAAGCGACTGCCAGGATATCAAGGATGCAGGCTATGCTCCGATCGCAGCAGCACTTGGCAACATCCCTCATTATTGGTGGGAGTTCGCGATATTCAATCAGCAGACTCCTGACAACCACCTGGATATTCCGGGCAGCAGCGATGATGCAACCGGTAAGCAGTGGGTTGCAGGCCTTGAGGATATCAGGGAACTCTATCAGAGGGGATACTTCCCGGACAATACCCTGTCAGCAACTGACGATGAGACCTTTGCAATGTTTACTGATGGTAAGGCAGCATTCCTGTTGGATGGTTCATGGAAGGTTGGAGGTATCGTAGGTTCCTGCCAGTCAGATCCCGATGATCCGAGCACACTGGATGCAGACAAGCTCAGCCACTTTGATGTTACATATTTCTCCGGCAAGGGTAACCGCAAGACCACTGATCTGATTGGTGGATTATCCATGGGTTACTACATCACAACCAAGGCGTGGGAGGATCCCGACAAGCGTGAAGCAGCAGTCAGCTTCGTATCTCATATGACAAGTGATGAGGTGGTTCCGATATTCGCGCAGCACACGGCATCAGCACTGAAGAATGCACCCACTGTAGACGAGAGCCAGTTCAATGCACTTCAGATCAAGGCTATGGACATGATGAGCGGTGTTACCTCTCTGACCGGAGCCGTTCAGGATCTCTTCAACGGAGATTGCCGAGTATCTACCTTCGACGGTATGCCCGATATCGTAGCAGGTAATGTATCAGCAGCAGATGCGGTACAGGAAGGCGTTGATACCTATCAGGATTCACTTGAGTAATCATTAGGGATTTCAGATGGCCGGCAGTACGCAGAAGTATTGCCGGC
Source organism: Lachnospiraceae bacterium (assembly GCA_017460885.1). Classification (GTDB taxonomy): domain Bacteria; phylum Bacillota; class Clostridia; order Lachnospirales; family Lachnospiraceae; genus XBB2008. The sequence continues at coordinate 7,882 of JAFUAB010000007.1, read as the reverse complement.
CAGTATTTAAAAGGGGATACTATGTCTAGCATATACAAGAAGAAAAAATATGTATTTTTGTTTCTTGCACCTGCCTTTGTCTTTTTGATCTTATATCTTTATTATCCGTTTTTTGTGAACATCTACGGGAGCTTTCGTCAGATTAAGAGCCTGGGTACCTATGGTACGAAATGGAACACACCGTTTTTCAAGAATTATCTGTCTTTGTTTACTGATCCGGTAATATGGACCTCACTGAAGAATACACTACTTATGATCGTGGCTACGATATTGGGACAGGTGGGGATTGCATTGGTATTGTCGTTGCTGGTTGACAATATAGAGCGCGGTACTCAGTTTTTCCGCACGGTCTATTTCTTCCCGATCGTAATCTCCGCAACGGCCCTCGGATTGTTATTCAATCTGATCTTCCTGTATGACAAGGGTATGCTGAACCAGTTTTTGGAGGTTTTGGGCAAGACCGATCTGACGGACTGGAAGAATGAAGAAAATGCTATTTTGACGATGATGATCCCGGTTGTCTGGCAGTATGTGGGATTCTATTTTATCATCCTGGAGACGGGGCTTAACAATATTTCTCAGGAGCTCTATGAATCTGCGGCTATTGACGGAGCCAGTCGTTTGCAGCGGGTATTCTATATCTCTATTCCGCTGCTCAGAAATGTCCTCTGCACCTGCGTCACGTTGGGAGTTACGGGCGCATTGAAGGTGTTCGATCTGCCGTGGACCATGTTCCCGAAGGGCATGCCGCTGAAGAAAACCTTCCTTACCGGTACCTATATGTACTACCAGACCATGGAAGCCAAGAATGTAGATTACGGTGCAACCATTGCGGTATTGATCGTTGTTCTGGGCGTCCTTCTATCCAAGATTACACGTACAGTATTCAGGGAAAGCGAGGACTATTGATATGAAGAAAAATAGAATCGGGCAGCTGGCTATATACCTGATCCTGAGCCTATGGGCCCTGACAACGATATATCCGTTTTTCTGGGTTTTGGAGAATTCCTTTAAGGCCAAGGACAAGATATTGCAGCAGAGTTTTGCGCTGCCGATAGGGGACCTGTTTACCCTGTCCAATTACAAGCGGGCCTTTGAGAGACTGGATATAGGCAGGGCTTATATAAACAGTATTTTTATCTCTACCTGTGTTACAATTGGAGTGATGATGCTGGCCGGGCTGGCGGCTTTTGCTCTGGTGAGATTTCGTTTTCGCCTGAAGAAGTTTTGCCACACCATGGTCGTGGCAGCCATGATGTTTCCTGTTTTTGCCACCATTATTCCTGTGTACACCATGGAGACGAGCTGGCACATCACCAACACATCCAATTGGGGACTGAATATGCTGTCGGTCATCCTGCCTCAGGTCGCGGGTAACCTAAGCTTTGCTATTATTGTGTTGATGGGTTATGTACAGTCGCTGCCTCTGGAACTGGAGGAATCGGCACATCTGGAGGGGTGTTCCATACCGCAGATTTTTTTCAAGATCGTCGTACCTCTTGGCAAGCCCTCATTCGTAACTGTGGCAATATTCTCATTCCTCTGGAGCTATAACGACCTGTTCACGCAGATGTTTTTCCTGCGTCGACCGGAAATGCGGGCCATCACGAGACTGTTGAATGAGCTGACTTCCAAGGAGGGCACCAACTATGGTCTGATGGCATCGGCTGTTACGCTTGTCATTCTTCCGGTCATTATCGTCTATATATTCCTGCAGAAGTACATCATTAAAGGTATGACGGCAGGGGCTGTGAAGGGATAAAGCAGATGTACAAAGTGGTCATCGTAGATGACGAGCCATTGATCGTAGATGGCCTTCGTAAGATCCTGGATTGGGACAGATACGGATGCATAGTGGTAGGAGAAGGACACTCCGGCAAAGAGGGCTTGGCCCTGGTGCAGAAGCATGAGCCGGATATCCTTTTTACGGATATCCGTATGCCCGGCATGGACGGACTGACGATGATCGCGGCACTGAGATCGGAATACGCGGATATGCAGGTGGTGGTGCTGACGGGTTATCGCGATTTTGAATATGCGAGAACCGCATTGAATCTCGGTGTACAGCGCTATCTGGTGAAGCCCTCCAGGATGAAGGAACTGGATGAAGCCATGACGCATATCACCGAGCGTCTGGAAAAGATCCACGGTGACCGCGAGAGTCTCGCGGAAAACGAAAGCTACACCGCTAATAATTTCATAGTAAAGCAGGCCATCAGCTATATGGAGCAGCACTATCGCGAGAAGCTGCAGCTTACAGACGTGGCCGAGCAGGTATATGTCAGTCATTGGCATTTGAGTAAGTTGCTTAACAGTACCGGCAGGAGTTTTTCGGAGCTTCTGAATGAGATACGCATAGAGAATGCAAAGAAGCTTATGGAGGACTCATCTCTCCATATTATAGATATAGCCGAGCGCGTCGGCCTTGCGGAAACGGCTCATTTTTCGAGAGTGTTCAAAAAGCATACGGGGATCAGTGCCGGTGAGTACAGAAATAAATATTTGAGGTGATCATTGTGAAGATAATACATGCAAAGGATTATACGGACATGAGCCGTAAAGCGGCAAATATCATTTCGGCACAGATTATCATGAAGCCGGACTGTGTTCTGGGGCTGGCAACCGGCTCTACACCCATAGGTACCTACAATCAACTGGTAGAGTGGTACAACAAAGGTGATCTGGATTTTTCACAGGTCACTACGGTGAATCTGGATGAGTATCGGGGCATAGACCGGGAGAATCCGCAGAGCTACTATTACTTTATGAGGGATAAGCTTTTTTCCAGAGTAAATATCGATACAAACAGAACCTTTATTCCGGATGGAATGGATGAGGACAGTGAGCGCGCATGCAGAGCATATGATGAGATCATAAAGCGGTGTGGGGGCATCGATCTGCAGCTTCTAGGACTGGGTCATAACGGACACATCGGGTTCAATGAACCGGGTACGGCATTTGAGGCTCAGACACATCTAGTGAACCTGACGGAAACCACTATCAAGGCCAATCAGAGATTTTTCAAGGATGATGAGAATGTCCCGAAGCAGGCCTATACTATCGGTATCAAATCCATAATGCAGGCCAGAAAGATCCTGGTGGTAGTAAGCGGGGAGGACAAGGCCGAAGCCCTGCGCGCAGCGGTGTGTGGTCCTATAACGCCCAATGTACAGGCTTCGGTGTTACAGCTGCACAACGATATCACGATCGTGGCAGATGAGGCGGCACTCAGCCGGATATGAGGAACGGAATGAGAATAAAAAACGCATTGGTCTACGGAACAGACCGAAGATTTCATGAGAAAGATATTATTATCAGCGATGGCATCTTTACAGAGGAAGCCACCGCTGATAATGAGGATGTGATCGACGCCTCGGGGTGCTATGCGCTGCCGGGGCTTGTTGATATCCATTTTCACGGAGCTATGGGATTCGATGTATGTGACGGAACCATGGAGGCCTATGAGATAGTAGCCGGATACGAACTGGCACACGGGATCACCTCTATCTGCCCGGCGACATTGACTCTTCCCGAAGAAGTCCTATGTAAGGTGCTGGCTGTGGGTGCGGCCTTTGCAAGGGAGGATCATCCCGATAGGGCAAGGCTGGTAGGGTTCAATATGGAGGGACCCTTCATCAGCCATGTGAAAAAGGGTGCGCAGAATGAGGAGTACATCCGACCCTGTGATGCAAAAATGGCAGAGAGGTTTTATTCGGCATCAGAAGGACTGCTGAGGATCATCGGTCTGGCACCGGAGATCAACCCGGATTTTGCGGAGTATATCGGAGCAGTAAAGAATTTTGTAAAGGTATCTCTCGCTCACACGGATGCGGATTATGATACGGCTATGGAGGCATTCAATGCCGGGGCATCTCATGTGGTACACCTGTACAATGCAATGAGAGGATTACATCACAGAGAGCCGGGACTTGTGGGTGCTGCCGCTGATGCAGGGGCAACCTGTGAGCTCATCTGTGACGGTATTCATGTGCATCCGGCAGCGGTGAGAGCAGCCTATGAGATGATGGGTGAGGAGCGTATCATTTTGATAAGTGACAGCCTGCGCTGTACGGGCATGGAGGATGGTATCTATGATCTGGGCGGTCAGGCGGTAACCAAGAAAGGACCGTATTGCAATCTTTTGGAAGAGGGGAATGTAGCAGGCTCTGTTTCCAATCTGTTTGACTGCATGCGTACGGCGGTGCTTACCATGGGCATCCCGTTGGAGAGGGCGGTAGCCTCCGCGACGATCCTTCCGGCAAGATGTACCAATCAGCAGGATCGGATCGGATCGATAGCTCCCGGATTGTATGGCGATGTGGTATTGGTGAAAAGATCCGATCTGACATTGCATCAGGTGATCAAGGGCGGTCGTGTCATAAGGTAAGCGGGTGTATATGAAGTGTGCATACGGAGTGGATGTCGGCGGTACTGCGATCAAGATAGGACTGATCGAAGAGGACGGCAGGATAATAAAAAAATGGGAGATCCCGACAAGGACTGATGAGAGCGGAAGCAAGGTGCTTCCGGATATCGCGGCGTTTATTCGAGGTATACGGACAGAGAATGCTGAGGGCATAGATATCATAGGGATCGGTCTGGGTGTACCGGGACCGGTGGACGGAAACGGGATGGTGCTTACCTCGGCCAATCTGCATTGGGAGGAGCCCATAGATGCAGCAGGGATACTGTCAGAGATGTTGGATGATACGGAGGTTCGTGTTGCAAATGATGCCAATGCGGCAGCGCTGGGAGAGGCATGGATGGGAGCCGGAGACGGCTCGTCGGATACTGTTATGGTCACCCTCGGTACCGGTGTCGGTGGCGGTGTGATCCACCAGGGCCGGATCTATACGGGTGTTGATGGAGCAGCCGGAGAGATAGGGCATCTTTGTGTGAATCCGGCGGAGAAAGTTCGGTGCAATTGCGGTCGGCACGGGTGCCTGGAGCAATATGCTTCGGCAACCGGAATAGTCCGTCTGGCGACGGAGGTACTGTCCGGGACAACAGAGAATAGTGTATTAAGGCAGCGTCCCATCTCTGCTAAAAGTGTGTGGGATGCGGTGAAGGAGGGAGACGAACCGGCCATAGAGGTGGCGGAGAGATTCGGTCACTATCTGGGCTGGGGGCTGGCTCTGGTGGCGGGAGTCATAAACCCGGATGTATATGTCATCGGCGGGGGCATGAGCTCGGCCGGGGAGGTCATACTTCCTTATATTGAGAAAAACTATCGGGCGATGGCATTGCCGGCTGCCTCGAATGCAAGAGTATGTCTGGCTGCACTCGGAAATGACGCGGGTATACTCGGAGCGGCACGGTTGATGCTGCAGGATGAAGCTTAGAAGGTGTAAAAATTATACCTGTTATAAAAATATACCCTTGCCATCTTCGGATGATGAGTTATAGCTCTCTTGGGGTGTTGAATGGGTCGTTTTCGTTATGCTGCCAGTTTCGATAAGCTTGCGGAGTCATACCGGTGTATTTCTTAAAAACATCCCCGAAATAGCTTTGGGAAGGAAAACATAAATATGACGAAATACGCCTGATGGGAACATCAGAGAATCGGAGCATGTTTTTTGCAGCTTCGATTCTCTTTTTTCTCGCATATTCCTGTATGCCAATGCCTTCTTCCAGAGTAAAACGTCTTGAAAGATAGGAGGGATTAAGACCTAAATCATCGGCCAGTTCCGTGAGTGTGAACTTCCTGTTTAAATGATTCTCTATGTATGCTTTTGCATTCTCAATATAAGCGTAGTTGCTGCGTCCTTCTTTCGTTTGATTTACCTGCTCGGTGAAAATATAGAATGCATCTATCTGTATATTTAGTATTTCGCTGATGGTCTGACACTTTTCCAAAGATCTCAAAAACACGTCCGTAAGCGTATATGCCGTGTCTAAGTCAACTCCTCCCCGGACTGCGGCTCTTGATGCAAGCGCGATGGAAATGCAAGTCATATACTCAAAGCTTTTTATTGGCTTATCTGCCATCTTACCAACACGATTAAACACGTCCGTATTGATATCTGCAGTACTAAATCGCTCCTCAAGAGCAGAAATATCACCGTTTTCTATCTGCTTGAAAACCGCTTCTTCCTCAGCCATGGTATGTCTCTGAAGTCCGTCATCTGAATAATCCAATAAATATGCCTGCAAACGATCAGAGTAGAATTTAATTTTTGCCTTGTTATTCGTCTTCATACATAAAATATAACATCCATGCTCAAAAAAGTAAAATAAACGATAAAAATACAAAATAAACGATATACAAATATTTTTATCGGACGTAATATGTGCATATCAAAGGCGAAGAACTATTTTCGGAACTTTTTTCGGAGGTGTGAAATGAAAAACAACAAAACAAACACAGCAAACCCGGACAAAATCGGAATTGGCAAATTCTGGGCGTGGCAGAGCAGAGGTGCGTCGGCGGCAATCAACTTCATAGTTGTAAGCTTTGTAGCTATTTATTGTACCGATGCCCTGGGGATCCCGAGGAATGCACTGCATACTTATATTATGCAATGAAAACTCTAAGTGAAATTGCAGATATAATCGGTGAGAGCAGTATTGCAGCTAAGTACAGGGAAGCAGGTAAAACAGCTCAAGAGGCCTATATCAGTCTGTTTATGAGAGAGGACAGCCTGCGTACAAACAGACAGGCAAAACTGGTTCGACCAATTGCGCTTGGGCTTTTAGATGATACACCGGATCTCCGAAAAAAAGCGCAGGATTCCCTGGAAAAAGCGGTGGGAGCATTTGATTACAGAGTCGGTACCGGCTTTTTATCAACCCCATTTTTGCTTAAGGCTCTTTCAGATGCAGGAAAACCGCATGTGGCGTACAAAGTTCTTTTAAATGAAAAAAAGCCCGGCTGGCTCTACGAAGTTTTGCAGGATTCAACGACAGTCTGGGAATATTGGGAAGGTAAAGATGAAAACGGAAAAGGCAGCTTTAATCATTACTCACCGGGAGCAGTCTGTGAATGGTTGTTTAATACTACATGTGGAATAATACCGGCAGGAGACCGGTTCTTTGAAATCTCACCAATTCCCGGAGATATGTTTACGGAGGCAAAGGCCGTTTATAAGAGTCTCTATGGAGAGGTCCGGTCCGCATGGAAGAAAGAGAATGGTAAACTCATCTATACGATTTCCATCCCGAGTAATTGCGCAGCCGTGATTAACATTCAAGGACAGGCATCGACAAAAGTAAAAGCGGGGCTGTACAGATACATACTTGATAAATAGCCGCCGCACACTCGTGACTTTAGTCGTGAGTTAGGCAGATTGCCATGACGTCACTGTTTATGGCGTCAGTCTGTTATAATGTTATAATAGCGGAAGAGATTAAGGCAGGAGAAGCGTTAAGTCAAGAACAGAACTGCCATACTTGATCGTGAAGAGTTCAGATGCCCATAAAATACATCGAACAGGGACACGATCATCTGGGCTTCAAGTCCGGGCAGGCAGCGGTGCTCAATCGCTATTCTGTCTGCCCTTTAGCATTACAACCAGTATCGTTTTAGTTCATCGTAGAAGTTTTCGCGAGTACCGACCATTATAACTACTACGGTCTCGGTTTCGCCGGATTACTCATTTACACGTTCCTCAACAGTGTATGCAAGCTCATAGTTGATTTTATTGTAGTAGATATCATATCCAAGGACACCTTCAAGATCGCCGTGCTTCGGTTCGCCAATGGAAGGATCCTTACATATTTCCTTGATGGCCTCATCGTATAATTTCTTGAGTGGTTTATCCTTGAGCTTTTTTAGATACTTTGCAGCGGGAGGGAGGATAATAAGATCTGCCATCACTTCTTTCCTCCGAAAACATCCTCATAGGAATAGTATTCGCCAATCCCGTTAGCTGCATCTTTTGCA
>JAFUAB010000006.1 GCA_017460885.1 Lachnospiraceae bacterium | reverse complement strand
GATAAATTAGAAGGATAGTGGGTAGCCCCCATAGGGGGCAGCCGGTAACAGTGGTATTGCGAAGCCCCGCCTTAGGCGGAACCGGTACAATGCAGCGGAGCTGCAAATAATAAACCCCCATTTGAAATGGGGGTTGCTAACATGACGGACTTGAGATGGATCGTGAGTATCGTATACAGCAGTAGCAGTAACGAAGGGGTTATATCATATGGGGCATGGAACGGATTCCAATCGCACCGGGGGCAGACTATCTGATCTTAAACACCGGAGTGCGTTAGTATATGTTTTTCTGGTTTTTGCTATCGGCCTGGTTATATTAAACGGGTTTATAGGCCGACGGTTTGGGAATACCGTTTTTAAACTCGGAGACGTTGCCATTCCCATCAGCGGATTATCCGGATGTATCCAATCCGTATCCGTTGTATTTTGCTTTTTGATGGTTCTTACCGATTACAGGAAGGGTATTAAACTTGCTCTTTTTGTTCTTGGTTTTTCTTTTTTTGGTGCTACACGTACCATTCTTGTTACGCATTCTGCAGCTTCACTTCCGGGCGTTGTCAATTGTGTTATTCATGGTGTGGCGGCTGTTCTGATATACAGACAGTTCAAGATAAGTGACCAGATGGCTGTAACCGATGTCACCACGCGTCTTACGAACAGATACGGTTTCGAACGTACGCTGGATAAGATGCTCAGACATCATGAACGCGGATACGTGGTTTATATGCACGTTGAGGGTTTCCATGAGGTAAACGCTAATCTTGGACGAAGACTGGGAGATTCCGTAGTATACGAGGTGGGACGCAGGATATCAGAGGCGGTCGGTAAGGATGGCAGCGTATATAAGATCGAAGGCGCCGAATTCGGCATGATACTCGATGATAACAGCAATTACACCGAGACGGTCGAGCGTGTGCTGGAGAGTATAGAGAAACCTATCGAAGTCAGAAAAGATGATATTACGATGAGCTGCTTTGTTATGGGCTATGCCGGGATCTCCGCATTCACGGGGCGCGGTGAGACGCTGGATGATGTGATCATCTGTTCCGATGTGGCTATGAATTATGCCGTCAATACAGAGGGCGTCAGGATCTGTACATATAATGACACGCTCAGGGAACAGGTCAAGAGAGTGGCTGAAGTTGAGAAGCTGATCAAAGAGGGCCTTGAGAATAACTATTTCTATCTGCAGTATCAGCCGCAGTATGTTATGGAGGGCAAGAAGCTGCGCGGCTTCGAGGCATTGGTGCGTATGCGTCTGCCGGACGGATCCGTGATATCTCCTGGTGAGTTTATACCTGTTGCGGAGAATTCGGATCTTATAATAGATATCGACCGGTATGTAAGACACAGAGCAATGAGAGAGTTCAAGAATATCTGCTCCAGGATGGATGATGACTTTACACTCTCGGTCAATGTGAGCGCAAAGGAGATATCCCAGCCCGGATTTGCGGATGAGATAATGGGAATGGTCCGGGATATAGGTTTTCCTCCCAGAAATCTTGAGATAGAGATCACGGAGTATTCATTTGCCAAGTCGGTGGATATGACCATAGACAACATTAATATTCTCAGGGACTTTGGCATCAAGATAGCCGTGGATGACTTCGGAACCGGTTATACCTCACTTGCACAGCTCTTAAACCTGCCTGTTACGCTGCTTAAGATCGATAAGAGTCTTATAGATAACATAGAAAATTCCGAGATGAACCGTGACTTTGTCAAGACGGTTATCTATATGGGACATCTGATGAATTGCGAGGTTATCTCTGAGGGCGTGGAGAAGGAAAACCAGCTCAAGCTGCTGGGAGAGTACGAATGCGATTTTATTCAGGGTTTTGTCTGGAGCAGACCGCTTGAATATGATGCGGCACTTGGGTTATGCGGATAGGTAAGTGCCGATCACTTAATACTTGATTTTTGTACTGATTAGTGTAAAATATTCTTTGTGAAGGTGTCGGGGTGATTGCCCGGACACCTTTTTTACAGGAGGAGAATATGAAAAGGAAGTTTTGCCTGCTTTTGGCCGGTTTGCTTTTGACCGGTGTTATGACATCATGCGGAACCCCGGCCGAAACAACGGGATCTGTATCGGATACCGACACTCAGGTCGCTGATACGGACAGTGTCGCAGCTGACGGTCCGGAGACCGCTCCCGATATGCCGGACACGGGAGATAATGTACAGCCGGATAATGGAGAGAAGGTTTGGGTCATTGCGACCGATACTTCATTTAAGCCATTTGAGTATGTTAATGCATCGGGTGAGCTTATGGGGATCGATATCGATATCCTGTCCGCGATCGCGGAGGATCAGGGATTTAAGTATACTATTCAGGTACTGGGATGGGATTCCTCGCTGGAAGCGTGCCAGACCGGATTGGCAGACGGAATGATGGCTTCCGTGTCGATCACCGAGGATCGTAAAGCTGCCGGATGGATCTTTTCGGACGGGTATTTTGAGTCTAATCAGGTTATGGCTGTGGCCGATAACTCCGATATCACCGGTTTCGAAGATCTGGCAGGCAGGGAGGTTGCCGTCAAGACAGAGACCGTATCCGCCGAATATGCCAAGAGTCTGAGTGATAAATACGGCTTTTCCGTGGCATACTTTGAGGAGTCTCCGCAGGTGTATCAGGCAGTTGCGGATGGAAAGGCAGCTGCATGCTTTGACGATGCACCGATCCTTGCCAGTAAGATACGGGATGCGGATATAACGCTTAAGATACTGGAGGATACCGGTAACGAACCGACACAGTGCGGATTTGTGACCTTTAATGAATCCAATCGGGAATTTATAGATATGTTTAACAAAGGTCTGTCGAATATCAGAGCGGACGGCAGATATGATGCGATAATAGCCAAATACCTGGGAGAGTAAACTTGGAAAACAGAAATGTAAAGATCCATGTATCAAATCTTAAAAAGAGCTTTGGGGATCTGGAGGTCCTTCGGGATATCTCCACCGATGTATATGAGGGTGAGGTAGTGGTCATATTGGGCCCCTCGGGATCCGGCAAGTCCACTTTTTTGAGATGTTTAAATAAGCTTGAGACCAAGACCGACGGAGAGATAATCATCGACGGGGTAGATATCTATGACAGGAAGACGGATATCAATAAGCTTAGGGAGAACGTCGTTATGGTTTTCCAGCATTTCAATCTGTTCAACAATTATGATGTGATGGGAAACATGACGCTCGCTCCGATGATGCTCAAAAAGGCCGACAAGGAGCAGGCCGAGAAGAATGCGATGAAGATGCTCGAAAGAGTAGGCCTGACGGAAAAGGCCGGTGCCTATCCCTCCCAGCTTTCGGGCGGACAGAAGCAGCGCGTGGCTATCGCCAGAGCATTGTGCATGAACCCCGATATCATGCTCTTTGATGAGCCCACGAGCGCTCTTGACCCTGAGATGGTCGGAGAAGTGCTGAACGTTATGAAGTCCCTTGCGGCCGAGGGCATGACCATGGTTGTGGTCACTCACGAGATAGGATTTGCCAGAGAGGTGGCCGACAGGATCATATTTATGGATGAAGGATATATCGTGGAGGAGGGTACACCGGACGAGATCCTCAATCATCCGAAGGAACCCAGGACCATTGATTTTCTGAATAAGGTACTTTGATGTCAAGAGCATTGATAGCAATGAGCGGGGGCGTGGATTCCTCCGTGGCGGCTGCATGTATGCTGAAGCGAGGATTTGACTGTATCGGCATCACAATGAAGCTGTACGACAATCAGGATATAGGAATACAAAAGGGAACCTGCTGTTCCCTGAACGATACTTTGGATGCCAGGCATGTCTGTGACAGGCTTGGTATTGATTTTTATGTAAATAACTTTTCGGAGGATTTCAAAACACACGTTATAGATCCCTTCCTTGAGGCATATTCCAAGGGAAGAACTCCTAATCCCTGCATTAATTGCAATCGTTATCTTAAGTTTGACAGACTGTTTAAACGCGCCGGGGATCTGGGGTGTGACTGTATCGTGACAGGTCATTACGCCAGAGTGATCCATAATCCGGACACCGGTGAATATGAGCTTCATAAGGGTGTGGATGAGAAGAAGGATCAGAGCTATGTGCTTTATATGCTTTCGCAGGAGCAGCTTATGCGTACCGTTTTACCCATAGGAGAGATGAAGAAGGAAGAGACCAGGCTCATTGCGGATGAGTACGGCTTCGTCAACGCACATAAGGCAGACAGTCAGGATATATGCTTTATCCCCGACGGTGATTTCAGGGGATTCCTCCAAAGGGAGGGAATAGAAGGACGTGCCGGCTATTTTTTGTCGGAATCGGGTGATATACTTGGGGAGCATACCGGAATATGCAATTATACGATCGGACAGCGTAAGGGTCTGGGCATAGCCGCCGAACATCCGTGGTATGTCAAGGAGATCCGGCCGGAGACAAACGAGGTGGTACTGGCCGAAAACAGGGATCTGTTCGGAAAGGAGCTGGAAGCAGGGGATCTTTGCTGGACGTATGCAGGAGGACTGCCGCCTGCGGATGAATTCAGATGTAAGGCCAGGATCAGGTATCATCATAAAGAAGCTGATTCGACTGTTTATGTCATCGGGGATCGCATCAAAGTGGTATTTGACGAGCCTCAGAGAGCGATCACGCCAGGACAGGCGGTTGTGCTCTATGACGATACGCGCGTACTTGGCGGAGGGACCATTATATGATAGACAAATCGAGTTTTCATATACTTAATTTTGTTAAAAAGGAGCCGTATTCCGGATCCATGGACGGAATGAGATACATGATAAAGAGGGTTAAGGGAGAGCCTCCGGCCGAGCCCGTGATCGGAGAGGACGGACAGCCTGCAGAGGTCAAGGTGCCCGATCGGATAGAAGTGATCATCTGGCCCGAACCCTATTGCCTTGCCGTGACGGACGACAGTCTTAAAACCCATGAGTTTTTTGAATTGAACGAGGACGGCGTGGAGGATGTGGCTGACTGGCTCAACAAGATGATGTTTGACAGAGCCGATGAGTGGAAGGCTGCCAGGGAGAAAGGCTGTAGCTTATCATGAAGATAAAAACCGGATCAGCCCGTCATGGTCGTTATCTGATCCGGTGATCACGTCTGCTGCGTCCTTTACCGGGGCAGTGGCGTTTGCCATGGCGATCCCGCAGCCCGCAGCCTTGATCATTGAAATATCGTTTTCTTCATCGCCGGCGGCATATGAGTCGGTGATCGGGACGTCAAGAAGTTTACATAACTCTACAACAGCGTTTCCTTTCCCTGCTTTTTTATTGAAGAACTCCAGATAATAGGGATTGGAAAATACCATGCTTACCTCGTTCCCTATCAGCGGGGCCAGATCATTCGCAAGTTTACATAATCTATCATGATCCTCCAGATCTATCGCCAGCATCTTGAACGGCTCCTCATCACACATTCCCATAGGATCCGAAGTATACACTACCGGCAGAAATATCCTTTTTTTGTAATAATTGATAGCCATGTCCTCGGTGACGGTATATACGGTTTCGTGATTGTATGTCTGGATGTGGATCATCCGGTCTATACAGATCTTTTGTATCTTGCCGGCACATTCAAAGGGAATACGGGTGCTCCATGCCGGGGCATCGGCTTTGCAGTCCCAGATGAGCGCACCGTTATATGCCACTATATATCTGACCATATCCGTCAGTCCCGTGGTGTACAGGAGCTTCTGTATGCTGAGCAGAGGTCTGCCGCTTGCCGGTACCAGCAGATTTCCGCCGTCGGTAAAGGAGCGCAGAAAATCCGCGGTCTTTTCCGTTATCAGCGACTGCTTATTCAATAATGTTCCGTCCAGATCCGTAAATAGTATTTTCATATCCGCAAAAGAAAAGGGGGCAGGTGCGCCCCCGTGATCAGTGTGTTCAGTTTTCGTCCTCTTCGGCGGAGCTGGTGTAGATCGTTCTCTTACGTGCCATCTCATCGCTTGCAAGGTATTCGTCATATGTGGTGATCTTATCGATCATGGTACCGTCGGGCAGGATCTCGATGATCCGGTTGGCTGTCGTTTCTACCACCTGATGATCATGGCAGGAGAACAGTTCAACGCCCTTGAACTTGATCATGCCCTGGTTGAGGGCAGTGATGGCTTCCATATCCAGATGGTTGGTCGGCTCATCAAAGATCAGGCAGTTGGCACCGGATATCATCATCTTGGAGAGGAGACATCTTACCTTTTCACCTCCCGAAAGAACTTTGACCTTTTTGACTCCGTCTTCACCGGCGAAGAGCATACGTCCCAGGAAACCGCGGACATAGGTCACATCCTTGACGGCAGAGTATCCGGTGAGCCATTCGGTGATGGTGTAATCATTGTCAAACTCCTGTGTATTGTCCTTGGGAAAATACGCCTGTGAAGTCGTCACACCCCACTTATACGTACCTGAATCGGCTTCCTCCTCGCCCATCAGTATCTTGAAGAGCATGGTCTTGGCCTGCTCGTTTCCGCCTACAAAAGCTATCTTATCGTCATGTCCGACCGTAAAGGTGATGTCCTTAAGGATATCTGTGCCGTTTACCTTCTTGCATATCCCCTCTACGGTAAGCACTTCGTTGCCGATCTCCCTTTCGGGGCGGAAGTCGATGTAAGGGTACTTGCGGCTGGAAGGACGTATATCATCCAGCTCGATCTTTTCCAGGGCTCTCTTGCGAGAGGTAGCCTGTTTGGATTTGGATGCATTTGCGGAGAAACGGGAGATGAACTCCTGCAGCTCCCTGATCTGTTCCTCTTTCTTTTTGTTGGCTTCTTTGCGCTGCTTGATGATCAGCTGGCTGGACTCATACCAGAAATCGTAGTTACCGGCAAAAAGCTCTATCTTGCCGTAGTCGATATCGGCGGTGTGGGTACATACCTTGTTGAGGAAATAGCGGTCATGGCTTACGACTATTACCGTATTCTCAAAGTTGATAAGGAATTCCTCAAGCCAGCCGATGGCGTCCAGATCCAGATGGTTGGTGGGCTCGTCCAGAAGCAGTATATCGGGGTTGCCGAAAAGAGCCTTGGCAAGAAGTACCTTCACCTTCTGATTACCGTCGAGGTCGGCCATCTGCGCATAGTGCAGATCGGTATCGATACCGAGTCCGTTAAGCAGCATTGCCGCGTTTGATTCTGCATCCCAACCGTCCATTTCCGCGAATTCCGCTTCAAGCTCAGCAGCGCGTACACCGTCTTCATCACTGAAGTCTTCCTTGGCATAGATGGCTTCCTTCTCCTTCATGATGTCATACAGCCGCTTGTTGCCCATAATGACAGTGTCCATGACGGGATAGGAGTCATACTTGAAATGGTCCTGCTCCAGAACCGATAACCTTTCACCGGGAGTGATGGAAATATCTCCGTTGGTGGTTTCGAGTTCACCGGAAAGGATCTTGAGGAATGTGGATTTGCCGGCGCCGTTGGCACCGATTATTCCGTAACAGTTTCCTTCGGTGAATTTTATGTTTACATCTTCAAAAAGGGCCTTTTTTCCGACCCTGTAGGTAACGTTATTTGCTGAGATCATAACTTCTCCTTAGGTGAGCTTAGACATCGTATTTCTTAAGGATCCTGGTCATATCCTTACTGAGGTTTCCCAGATTCATAACATAGATCTGGCCTGCGGCGATATTGTTTATCATTTTGCTGAATGTGGTCTCTGTAGTCTTTTCCGAATCTTTTTCCGAGAGAGTTATGTTCCCGGAATTAACGTCATATTTTATGATTCTGTATTTGCTGGAAGAGTGCTGGTTCTTAAGGTTTGCTGAATAAATGGTTTTTGAATCAAATTTCGGCATGGTATTTCTCCTTTTTCTCACATAAACAAATATCGCAACTGCTGAAATTCACAATCAGACTAAAAAGGCTGCCGCAGTAAGTTCTCTGCAACAGCCTGCATCGAGCTGCTAACCGGAATTGAACCGGTGACCTCATCCTTACCAAGGATGCGCTCTACCGACTGAGCCATAGCAGCGTTTCGACCATAGCATAATATCACAACAGACTTATCTTAGTCAATAGGAATTGTTGGGGATATTTCACTTTTTTTTCACATATTCGGTTTAATATGAATATACCGTGGGGTGGGGATGAGGTGTATAATTAAGGCTTGCAGGACATCCATGTCCTGCAGAACAGCCTTTAACCCCATCCGTGGTGTTAGACTTACAAGTAAAAATATATTTTAGAAAACGAGGAGTATTATGATAGAGATCGAACATCTGACTAAAAAATACGGGGATCATGTCGCGGTTGACGACCTGAACCTGACTATTGAACCGGGACGTATCTATGGTTTTCTGGGACCTAACGGAGCCGGCAAATCCACCACAATGAACATCATAACAGGCTATCTGGCGGCTACCGACGGCAAGGTGTGCGTAAACGGATATGATATGGTAAAGGATCCTGTCAGGGCCAAGGCATGTATCGGCTATCTGCCCGAGATACCGCCGTTGTATCCGGATATGACCGTTCTGGAGTATCTGACTTTTGTGGCCGAACTTAAATCGATCCCCAAAAAGGACAGGGAAGAAGCTGTGGATGAGGTATGCATCACTACAGGGATCTCCGACGTTGCGGGACGCCTGATCCGTAATCTTTCCAAAGGCTATAAACAGAGGGTGGGGCTTGCACAGGCCATAATCGGCGATCCGGACATAATAATCCTGGATGAACCCACCGTAGGTCTGGATCCCGCCCAGATAATCGAGATAAGGAACCTGATCACCGAGCTTGGCAAAGATCACACCGTGATCCTGAGCTCACACATTCTGACAGAGATTTCGGCAGTATGCAGCTATGTATTTATCATATCCAAAGGCAGGCTGGTGGCGGACGACGAAACTGAGGCTCTGATGACCCGTATGAAAGGATCACAGGAGGTTGACATAACACTCCAGGCATCAACGGTCCTTACGGATACCGGGAGTATACTGCAGAGTATTCCCGGGGTCGATCATATCGAATCGATGGGGGATAACGGACACGGTGAGATCAGATACAGACTGCATGCCGAGCCCGACCGGGATATACGTGCCGATGTGTTCGGGATTGCGGCGGAAAGGGGACTGACACTGCTTGAAATGAGATCACAGTCCAGATCTCTGGAGGATATTTTCCTTGAGCTGACGGCAGATGATGCGTCTGCGGGAGGAGCCGAAACGGAGGAAACCGAAACGGAAACAGCAGAAACGGAAGAAAGCGAAACGGAAACAGCCGAAACGGAGGAAACCGAAACGGAAACAGCAGAAACAGAGAAAGCAGAAGCAGATAAATCGGAAACGGAACCGGCCGAAACACAAATAGATGACCGTTCTGTGATTGAGGATATTGAAAACGGAGGTGAGGAATAATGCTGGCGATTTTTAAACGAGAATTCAGAGCATGCTTCACCGGTATCATAGGATGGCTTTTTATGGCGGCCATACTTGCGATGTTCGGACTGTATTTCTATGTATATAACCTGCTCAGCGGATATCCGTATTTGTCCTATGTGTTCGGTTCAATGGCGTTTATCATGCTGATAGCTGTCCCTATCCTTACAATGCGCATCATGTCCGAGGACAGACATTCCAGGACGGACCAGCTTATTCTGACCGCACCTGTTCCAGTATGGAAGATCGTGGCCGGCAAGTATCTGGCGCTGGCTGCTCTCTATACGATAGATATGGCGATAATCTCGATAACTCCGCTTGTCCTTTCTCTCTACGGCACGGTGCCTATGGGAGAGAATTATACGGCTATACTCGGATTCTGGCTTTACGGGCTTGCGTGCATCGCCATAGGTCTTTTTATCTCGGGTACCACGGAGAGCCAGATCATTTCGGCTGTCGTTTGCTTTGTAGTGCTCTTTATAGGGTATATGATGCCGAATTTTTGCACACTTATCAGCGAGGGCGGAAATATTGTGACCAAAATACTCTCGGCCTATGATCTGTATTCACGTCTCGGTCCCTTCAATGCAGGTACGCTGGATGTAGGCTGCGTGGTATATTTTATCACCCTGATCCTGTTTTTCCTCTTTCTCGCGGTGCAGCTGATCCAGCGCAGAAGATGGAGCATCAGCGTCAAAAGGATAGGTATGGGTATCTTCAGCATCGGAACCATAATCGTGGTGCTGGCGGCCGCAGTATTGATCAATTTCGGTATATCAAAGATCCCTACCGAGTATACGAGCCTGGATATGACCTACAACCGGATGTTTGAGCTGACGGATAAGACCAGAGAATACGTGGCCGCCCTGGATACTGATGTGACGATATACGTGATGTCGGCAGAGGGCAGTACGGATACCACTCTGACGGAGACGCTTTCGCGGTATAACGATCTGTCACGCAGGCTGCATGTGGAATACATCACCACTAAGGACGATCCGAACTTTTATCAGAAATATACCGACGAGGCACCCTCCGACAGCTCATTGATAGTGGTCAGCGGAAGCAGAAGCCGGGTGATCGATTATGAAGATATTTATGAATACAGCTATGATTATACGGGCTACTCCAGAAGTGTGGATGCTTATGATGCAGAGGGCCAGATCACCAGTGCCATCGGATATGTCACGCTGGATTCCGGAGAACTGCCTGCCGTGTATATACTGAGCGGACACAATGAGGTGGGAATGGGCTCGTCATTCAATCAGGCGCTGACCAAGGCAAACATCGAAGTCAATACTCTTAACCTCCTGCAGGAGGACAAAGTCCCCGAAGACTGTCAGCTGCTGATCATATACGGTCCCATGGCGGATATCTCATCGGATGACCTCGGTAAGATCGAGGACTACCTGGCTGACGGCGGTACCGTCATGCTGAACACCAGTTATGATGCAGGGAGTCTTGCTAATGTGGATAAGCTGCTTGAAAAGTACGGGATAACCAGGACCGGAGGCATCGTGATGGATGATGCAGGCCACAGCTACAGCAATATAGCATATTATCTGCTGCCGGAGATATCAGATAATACATATACCGAAAGGATCACAAACGGTTATGTTTTTGCTCCGTATGCTTCGGGACTGACCATCGATGAGGATAATGCGGACTATGAATATACGGAGATCCTGGCAAGCGGAGACTCGGCATATGCTGCAACGGTTGATTCGGAGGGCAATGAGAGGGATATAGAGGGTCCCTTCCTTGTGGGAGTAGCGGCAAGGATAGCCGATGAAACCGGTACACTGGTAGTATTCGGCAGTATAGATATCTTTGAGGATGAGGCAGACGGAATAGTTGCGGGCAGCAATCTTGCGCTTTTTAACGGAGTTGTGGGCAGGCATGTGTCCGAAAGTGAACTGGATTTGCCTGTTATACCCTCTAAGCCTTATACTGTAGATAATCTGGTGATAAACAGCGCAGCGGGACTTGTTACCGGTATTATGATAATGATAGTCCTTCCGGTGGCTATGTTAGCGGCAGGAATAGTGATCTGGGCCGTCAGAAGAAAGAGGTAAAAATGAACAAAGAATCTTTTTCCAAACCGCTTGATCTGCGCAGAATAAAAATAACCGATGATTTCTGGAAAAACGAGATAGAGCTGGTAAGGCGGGAAGTCATACCTTATCAGTGGGACGCAATAAATGACCGCGTTGAAGGTGCGGCGCCGAGTTACTGTATGAGGAATTTCAAGGTGGCCGGCAGGATGAATGAGGAGGCGCGGCTGCAGGGGGCCTCATATGTACCTCCCTCGTATACCTTCAGAGGGTTTGAAGCCCTGCCCGAGGATCCCGCCAATCCCGATCCGGACAGGTTCTACGGTTTTGTATTTCAGGATACGGATTTTTCAAAGTGGATAGAGGCAGTGGCATATTCACTGACCCAGCATCCCGATCCCGAGCTTGAGACGATCGCGGACGGAGCCATCAATATCGTGGCAGAGGCACAGGCTCCCGACGGATATCTCGATACCTATTATATAATCAACGGACGGGATATGACCTTCAGCAATCTGAGAGATCATCATGAGCTGTATTGCTTCGGACATCTGACGGAGGGAGCCGTGGCTTACTATCAGGCTACGGGCAAACGCAGACTTCTGGATGCCACGATCAGATTCGCCGACTATATTGAAGCGGTATTCGGTCCGGAACCGGATAAGTGTCACGGATATCCCGGACATGAGATCGCGGAGATGGCGCTTGTCAGACTGTATGAAGTGACGGGAGAGGACAGATATCTCGCATTGAGTAAGTTCTTTATCGATGAAAGGGGAACACGTCCGTATTATTTCGATAGCGAGAATCATCCCGATGTATGTATACGCGGTCATGAGGATGAGGAGAGATATGCCTACCATCAGGCGAACAAGCCTGTCAGGGAACAGACGGAGGCCACGGGACATGCGGTGCGCGCCGTCTATCTGTATTCGGGAATGGCAGACATAGCCAGGCTGTATGAGGATGAGGAATTATATGAGGCCTGCAAAAGACTGTGGGATAATATGGTCAACAAAAGAATGTATATCACGGGCGGGATAGGGTCGACCCATCTCGGGGAAGCATTCTCCTTCGACTATGACCTGCCGAATGATACTGCGTATGCCGAATCGTGTGCTTCCATAGGACTGATATTCTTTGCGAGGCGTATGCTTCAGATCTCTCCCGACAGCAGATATGCCGACGTTATGGAGAGAGCGCTGTATAACGGAGTGCTCAGCGGGATGGCTTTGGACGGAAAGAGCTTTTTCTACGTTAATCCTCTGGAGGTCGATCCAAAGGCGTGTGCTCTGGATGAGCGCAAGAAGCATGTGAAGAGTGTCAGACAGAAATGGTTCGGATGTGCATGCTGTCCGCCCAACATTGCAAGACTGATCACATCCGTCGGAGAGTATGCATATACGGAATCCGAGGATACTCTGTATATACACCTGTATATTGGCGGACAGATCAGCAGCTGCGGTATGGATGTGATGATAGAGTCCGGATTTCCGTGGAGCGGTAAGGTCAGTGTGAAGACCAGGTCCGCACAGGATGGGGAGGGACCATTCAGACTGGCACTTCGGATTCCCGACTGGTGCGGAGGCAATCTGTCCGTTTCCGGAGCGGATGCGTCGAATGCACAGTATGTCAACGGATATATGATATTTGACATAGATCGTGAGACGGAGAGCGTGATAGATATAGAGTTTCCGATGGAGATCAGACTTAACGCAGCCAGAGATGAGGTCAGGGAGGACTTTGGACGTGTGGCCGTATCGAGAGGTCCGCTGGTATACTGTCTGGAGGGCAAGGATAACGGTGAGGAACTGTACAGACTGGCTATAGACGCCGAAAAGGCTAAGGCTCAGGCTCACGATGAGTTTTTTGATATAGGCGGATCAGCATGTCGTGCGATCTTTATGCCGGGGCTGTGCCG
Source organism: Lachnospiraceae bacterium (assembly GCA_017460885.1). Lineage (GTDB taxonomy): Bacteria > Bacillota > Clostridia > Lachnospirales > Lachnospiraceae > XBB2008. The sequence goes on along the minus strand of JAFUAB010000006.1, from coordinate 6,624 downwards.
GTGCGAATATATCAGGACCGACATGACCGTAGAGATCGCCGGCAGTCCAAGAGGCAGACTCGAGATCGGCAGGATGAGCAGCGAACTGTATTCGGAATACAAACCGCTGGTTACCGAAAAGAAGACTCTTAAATTCATCCCGTATTTCATGTGGGCCAACCGCGGGGAGAACGAGATGAGGGTATGGGTCGATGTTGAGGATCGGACTTTAAAGTGAGACATTTTTTTGGTATGATGTCATGGGTGCTTACAGATGAGAATTGGAACCGGATATGACGTACATAGATTGAAGGAAGGGCGCAGGCTCATCATAGGAGGAGTGGACATTCCCTACGAAAAGGGGCTGGACGGTCACTCGGATGCCGATGTGCTGACCCACGCGATAATGGATGCACTGCTCGGGGCAGCAGGCGCCGGAGATATCGGACAGCATTTTCCGGATAATGATCCGGAGTACAAGGGGGCCGATTCATTAAATCTGCTTGAAAAAGTGGTTGACATAATATCAGAAAAGCATTTTCTCATAGAAAACATAGATTCAACGATCATAGCCCAGGCACCTAAGCTTCGCCCCTTTATCGACGAAATGCGCGGCAAAATAGCCGATGCGTGCGGGATAGATGTTTCTCAGGTCGGCATAAAGGCCACGACGGAGGAACACCTCGGGTTTACCGGAGAGGGACTGGGCATAGCGGCTCAGGCCGTAGCACTTCTCAATACACCGATGGATATGATGTCGATCGATCTTACGTCCGGCACCGCAGGCAGGTCATGTGCAGGCTGTCCGGGCTGTTCGGTTTTGGACGGCATATCGGAATAAAGGCTGCAAAGGGTGGACCCGGCCGGAAATCTGTGTTTTATAGTCAACGAATTTAGTAATTGCCGTATGGTGAGCCAAAATCGGGATTGGAAATGCATCCATGCATTTCCGAACAATCCCTTGACCATCCATGGTAACTTGAATTTATGTCAGTTATGGCTCGGCAAAGTGCAATTACTTAATTCGTTTACTATACGTAATGACATCGGAGATAATACAATTCAGACATGAGATGGTTAGATGATATAAGAGAAGAAATAGCGGTGATCCGGGAGCGTGATCCCGCGATACATTCGGATTGGGAGGTTTTTCTGTATCCGAGTTTCCAGGTTATGAGGTATTACAGACGGGCTCACAGGCACTATCTCAAGGGACATTATTTCCTTGCCAGGTATATTTCACAGAAGGCCCGCAAGAAAACCGGAATAGAGATCCATCCCGGGGCAAAGATCGGCAAGGGACTGTTCATAGATCACGGTGCCGGGGTCATCATCGGAGAGACCTGTGAGATAGGCGATAATGTGACATTGTATCAGGGAGTTACCCTCGGAGGAACCGGTAAGGAGCAGGGCAAGCGACATCCCACGATAGGAAATAATGTAATGATCTCCACCGGAGCTAAGATACTCGGCAGCTTCAAGATAGGAGATAATTCCAAGATCGGAGCCGGAAGTGTGGTACTCGAAGAGGTGCCTCCCGGATCCACGGTGGTAGGTGTACCGGGACGTGTGGTCAGAAGGCTTGTCTCCGATAAACCACAGGACAGTCTCGATCAGATCCGGCTGCCCGATCCCGTCAAGGAGGATATCACCTGTCTCAAAAAAGCCGACTCCGCGCTTACCAACCGACTTCTTGATCTGGAGCAGGAGGTTCGTGAACTGAAGCATCAGTTAAACGGGAAATAAAGAGAGGACTCATATGAAACTATACAATACCATGACCAAACGCAAGGAAGATCTGGAACCCATCACTCCGGGACAGGTTAATATGTATGTCTGCGGACCTACCGTATACAATCTGATCCATATCGGAAACGCGAGACCCATGATCGTCTTTGACACGGTACGCAGATATATGGAATATCGGGGCCTTAAGGTCAATTATGTATCCAACTTTACCGATGTGGATGACAAGATAATCAAGGCGGCCAATGATGAGGGTGTTGATTCTTCGGTCATATCCGAGCGGTATATAGAGGAATGCAAAAAGGATATGGAAGCATTAAATGTCCGTCCGGCCACCGTTCATCCCAAGGCTACAGAGGAGATAGACGGTATGATCGACATGATCTCCGCTCTGATAGATAAGGGCTTCGCATATGTTGCGGAGGACGGAACCGTATATTACCGTACCCGTAAATTCAAGGATTACGGCAAGCTATCCCACAAGAATCTCGATGATCTCAGGGGAGGTCAGAGATCTCTTCTTGTTTCCGGAGAGGATCAGAAGGAAGATCCGCTGGATTTTGTTCTCTGGAAACCCAAAAAAGAAGGAGAGCCCTATTGGGAGTCACCCTGGTGCGAGGGCAGGCCGGGCTGGCATATAGAATGCTCTGTAATGAGTAAAAAGTATCTCGGGGATGAGATAGACATTCATGCCGGCGGTGAGGATCTGATATTTCCTCATCATGAGAATGAGATCGCACAATCCGAGGCTGCAAATGATACCGAATTTGCCAAATACTGGATGCACAATGCCTTCCTTAATATCGACGGCTCCAAGATGAGTAAATCGGCGGGGAACTTTTTTACCGTGCGCGATATAATCGCAAAATATGATCCGCAGGTGCTCAGATTCTTTATGCTGAGCGCACATTACAGGACTCCGCTTAACTTTTCGGATGAGATCATGGCTCAGGCCAAAAACGGATATGAGCGTATCGTGACCAGTGCCTCCAACCTTGATTATCTGATCGGAAATGCTAAGAAAGCCGCTGCGGATGATGAGGAGAGAGCAAAGCTTGACGAGGCGGCAAAATACGAAAAGGCCTTCTGTGAGGCTATGGATGACGATTTCAATACGGCAGATGCCGTTTCGGCAATATTCGAGCTTGTCAAGTTTATCAACAGCAACTCCTCCGGAGATTTTTCCAAAGAGTATCTCGAGGACTTAAAGAGGCAGCTTCTGACTCTTACGGATGTCTGCGGCCTTATCGTTGAAAGAAAAGAGGAGCTTCTTGATGCCGATATCGATGCTCTGATACAGGAGAGACAGGCAGCCCGCAAAAACAGGGATTTCGTCAGAGCAGATGAGATACGTGATCAGCTGACCGGAATGGGAATAATCCTTGAGGATACCAGAGAGGGCGTCAAGTGGAAGAGAGCCTGACACAAAAGGAAAATATCACCGATGCCATAAGCAGGACCTTCGGTATAGGTTCACATGATGCCAGACATCAGACGGCCCTTAGCCTGGCATATATCGGTGACTGTATATATGATCTGGTCATCCGCACCGTACTCACAACTCATGACGGTGGAAAAAACGGCAGCCTGCATCACAAAGCCACAAAATATGTTAACGCCTCCGCACAGGCCGATCTTATCGATGCCATCGAGGATGAACTGACCGAGGAAGAAAATAAAGTATATCATCGCGGTCGCAATTCGACCAACAATGCTTCCAAGGCAAAACATGCGTCCATCATAGCATACCGCAAGGCTACGGGACTGGAGGCGCTGATCGGATATCTCTACCTGGAGGGGCGGTATGGCCGCCTTACGGAGCTTATGAAGACCGGGCTTGACAGGATCGGTTTTGAAGACCAGAGTGTTGACGGCTGCGTGGAGGCAGTGCAGATCACGGAGAAGATATGGAACCAAGAGAACTGACTATAGAAGGCAGAAATGCCGTTATAGAAGCGCTTCGCGCCGGTACTCCGATAGATAAGCTTTTTATACTGGACGGATGTCAGGACGGTCCGGTGGCTACTATCAGACGTGAAGCCAAAAAGAGAGACGTGTATGTTAAATACGTATCCAAAGACAGGCTTGACCGGATGTCAGAGACGGGCAGACATCAGGGCGTTATCGCATATGGTGCAAGCTATGAGTATTCGACGGTAGAGGATATTCTTAATAAAGCCAGGGAAAAGGATGAAGCTCCCTTCGTGGTGCTACTGGACGGTATCGAGGATCCGCACAATCTTGGAGCGATCATACGTACCGCCGATCAGGCCGGAGCCCACGGGGTGATCATCCCCAAAGACAGAGCCGTAGGGCTGACCGCAGCCGTGGCGAGAGCATCCGCAGGGGCATTAAGCTATACTCCCGTAGCACGTGTGACCAATCTCGGGCAATGTATCGAGGATCTCAAGAAAGAGGGACTCTGGTTCGTCTGTGCCGACATGGACGGAGACCTGATGTATGACCTTGATCTTACAGGACCGATCGGACTGGTGGTCGGCTCCGAGGGCGATGGTGTGGGACGGCTTGTCAGATCCAGATGTGACTATGTGGCGTCGATTCCCATGAAGGGGAATATCGATTCGCTCAATGCATCCGTTGCGGCGGGGATTCTTGCATACGAGATTGTGAGACAGAGATTTTCCCTCTCTGAGTGATACTGGTTTCAATGCCTGTGATGACATTTTGATATTATGCGTACATCGCATAGTGTGGTATAATCGATTAGCCATTGGTTAATCAATTAATTATCATATTATGTTTTTTTTGCTAACAAGACTGAAAGGATGGACTACACAATGAACAAAAGTAACGACAACAGGAAGAAAACGAGCATTAAGTATCAGCTCATAGGGATCATGGCCGCACTTGTGGCCGTGCCGCTGGCCATTGCGGTGATCGTGAGCGTGGTCAACACCCGCAGTGAGGGCATTGACACCGCTGAGGAGATCAACGGCGTACAGGCACATCTTATAGAGCAAAGTATAGAGAGCGTGATCTTTCAGAACGTGCAGGCTCTCCAGACGTTCGGAGCCGCTCCTTCAACGATAGAATATCTGGAGGGCAAGGGTGACGCACTGCTTGAGGAGGAGCTTCTCCAGCAGATGCTCATCATGGATGAAAACTTTGCAGACGGGAACTCTACGATCATCACAGGTGCTGACGGCATGCAGCTGCTCAGAACCTTGGGCGATACGGTCAACGTAGCTGACAGAGAGTATTATGCCCAGGCCATGAAGGGCAACGTGTACGTTTCGGACATCCAGGTGTCCAAGACCACCGGCGCCCGCATGACCACCTTTGCCGTGCCCGTATGGAATGAAGCACATACCGAGATACTCGGTCTGGTGCAGCGTAATTACAACCTGAGTGATTTTCATGACCTGATCGCTTCCGAGGTAACCGAGGAAAGGCAGGAGATCGTAATTGTCGACAGGACGGGCAAGGTCGTTGCTCACTCTGGTCATGAGATAGACCCTAATGCCGAAGAGGATCAGTCGGGCAATCCCTTTTATACCGAATCCCGCGGTGATGTTGAGAGCGGTTCGTATGAAACCAAATTTGCGGGCGATACCTGGTTCGTATCGTGGGTTAAGGACGTACACAGCGGCTGGGTAGTGGCTTCATGCCGTGTGGAGTCGGTTGCACTGGCTCACGTTACTTCGATGATGATCAAGATGGTTATCTTAGGCATAGTGTTCCTGGCAGCAGGCATAGGCATTGCACTGTGGATCACCAGGTCATTTACCGGTCCGATCAACGTGCTCAACCAGTCACTGGCCAGGCTTGCTGAAGGCGAATTTGAGAAGATTGATAAGTATGGCAACAGAAATGACGAATTTGGGGAGATGATCGGCGAGACCAACCGCGTCATAGACAAGATCAGGGAGGTAGTCGCAGACCTCAAGGGCGTAATGAACAATCTGGCAGAATCTTCACAGCTGCTGGCAGAGTCCGCCGGACAGATCAGCCAGACCACGGATGACGTATCCGAGGCAGTACAGGAGATCGCTAAGGGTGCTACCGATCAGGCAGACACGATACAAAGGGCGAGCGAGAGTATGGGTATGCTGTCAGATGCCATACAGGAGGTTGCCAACAATGCGGAAGGTCTCGCTACTACAGCTACCGGCATGAACGATCAGAGCCAGGCTTCCGCAAGAGCAATTAACGACCTGGCCGAGAATATGGATACAATGAGCAGGGCCATGGAGGAGATCTCTGCCGGCATGAATGCAACAAATGCCGCGGTTCAGAGTGTAAATGAGAGAGTTGACGGCATCACGTCCATTGCAAGCCAGACCAACCTGCTCGCACTGAACGCCTCCATCGAGGCCGCACGTGCGGGCGAGGCCGGAAGGGGATTTGCGGTTGTTGCCGAAGAGATCGGCAAGCTTGCCACCGAATCCGCAGATACGGCCAGCGAGATCAGGATCGAGATGGAAACGCTGCTCAGGCAGTCACAGAACGCTATCCAGAAGACCAGGGAGGTTACCGAGATCAGCGAAACCGTTAATGCGGTCCTTCAGAATACAGTTGCACAGATCAACGACCTGATAAGCGGTGTAGACACGACTGTTGACGGTGTGACCACGATCTCCGGACTTTCGGAGGAGAGCGCTGCAAACAAATCCATGATCGTGGATGCCATGGATTCGCTTTCAGCCATATCCGAAGAGAACGCTGCATCCACCCAGGAGACCAGTGCATCCATGCAGGAACTCAATGCTACGGTCAATGTGCTGTCTCAGTCGGCCAGCGACTTAAATGACCTTGCGAAGCAGCTTGAAGAGGATCTTGGATTCTTCAAGATGTAATTCGGATATTAAGGAAAAGGGCTTGACAACAATGCGAAAATCGGACACACTTAATCGCATCGCATCGCATCGCATCGCATCG
>JAFUAB010000005.1 GCA_017460885.1 Lachnospiraceae bacterium | reverse complement strand
TGCTTCCATGATCCTCTTTCCTTCAAAATACCTTTTCTTATCGACCGGATTCCCGTTCTTGTCATACTCAAGCTCAAAAAAAGTACGGAGCATGGAAAGCGCAAGCGTCTTTCCAAATCGTCTCGGCCTGGTGAACAGAGTTACTTCTCCCCCCTTCTTTATTACGTCATTAATGAGCATTGTCTTATCGACGTAATACATATCTTCATCTATGAATCTTTTGTAATCCTCGTATCCGATGCCGATCTTCTTCACTATAGGTACCTCCCATGTTACCGCATGCGTCTGATTCCGGAGACGTCCCACGCCCGCTCCTTCGCCTTCCCCAAGTGTCAAAAAAAGAACCCCTGACCCCGTCCCCGGGTGTCATGCCCTGTATCATCCGACATACTCGCCCACGATGCAGCTTTTTTTGCAGAAGCAGATGCCGTACGAAATCACGCCTGCGTAGCCGTCCTCGAGGATCCCTTCCTCGTATTTCTTATCCCGTATCTGATCAAAAGCCTCCCTTATCCCGTCCTGCATCTCGTTAAACTTACGTCTGATCTTGATCTCAAAGATGATAGCCGGATCGGCCGGCCGGTTCGGATACAGCACTATGTCCGGGCGTCCGTCTCCTTCCTCCCTGTTGGACCTGGGAGAATAATTCGGCACGTTGTACAACAGCGAAAGAAAAAATCCGTGGTAGAAGGATTCGGCACTGTCAAATACGCTTATGGTCCTGGCAAGAAGTCCGCTCACGTAATTCGCAATCCCTTCCGTATCCCCCTCCAATACGGCTTTGTTAAGCACTCCCCTGTCCGTGTCCTTTACCTGTTTGTCAAACCAGCCCCTGATCTGACTGGTGTAAATGCTGCGTATCTCGATGTTGGGAATCTTCATCGTAAGATATATGACGTCTTCGTACCGGTCGTCCCGCCTTTCCGACACCTTCTTCATGTATCCCGTAAAGAACAGGAAATTCCACAGATTGTCCCCCGACTCATGAATGTCGTCATATGTGATGTCTTCATGGATCTGCTTTTCTATCGTTCCGCCCTTGATCAGGACGTCGAGTTCCTGCTTCATCGCCTCGTCCGCATGCCAGATCATGTCTTTTATGATCTGGTTTGATGAGGTGTTTGCCCAGTAGGCCTGGGGAAATTTCATGTGATTGATCGCAATGCTTGATACGTACTTGATGATGCTCCAGGGATTATAGATTTCCGTTTCTCCAAACAGATATCCATCATACCATTCCTTTGCCTCCGGTATCCTGTCCTCCATGCCGTAATCCCTGAGCATCTGCTCCGTTTCACTCTGGGTGAATCCAAACGCCTCCTCATAACCATTATTATAAACCGAGCTGATCTGCAGATGGTTAAGCCCCGTAAAAATGCTCTCCTTGCTTATCCTCAGGCACCCCGTGATTACTGCCCTCTCCAATGCGTCATTGGTCTTAAGCGCCGACTCAAACAGGGATCGGATGAAGCTCACCATCTCCTTGTAGAAGCCTTCATAATACGCATTTTCCAATGGCACGTCATATTCATCGAGAAGAATGATCACGTTCTTATCATGGTATTTCTTAAGACATACGGAAAGTGTTTTAAGAGCCGTTGCGTAACGACCTATCTCCTCCCTGAAATCTTTCTCATTCCTCAGCTCGTCTCTTTTCTTGGTGACTGACAGTTCATTAAACAGCTTTGCTTCTTCTTCCGTAAGTGCATCAGAATCCTTTACGTATATGTGCCTGTTAAATTCCGATACTATCTCATCCCGAAGCTGCAATGCCGCTTCCCGAAAATTTGGCTGCTTCGCAGACTTTAACGAAAGATTGATCACCGGATATTTTCCCATCATGGAAAGGATCTCATTCGATGTCCCCATGATCCTCTTTCCTTCAAAGTACCTTTTTTTATCGACCGGATTCCCGTCTCTGTCATACTCAAGCTCAAAAAACGTACGGAGCATGGAAAGCGCAAGGGACTTGCCGAAACGTCTCGGCCTGGTGAACAGAGTTACCTCTCCGCCTCTTTCAATGATATCTTCAATGAGCATCGTCTTGTCGATGTAATACATGTCATCATCTATGAATCTTTTGTAATCCTCGTATCCTATACCAATCTTCTTCACTATACGTACCTCCCATGTTACCGCAGGCGTCTGATTCCGGAGACGTCCCGCGCCAGTTTCTTCGCCTTCAAAAAAGACATCCTAATTCATATGGATATTGTACCACGGATGGGACAGGGCGTGTTTAGGGAAACGCTGATTAAAGCGTTTCCCGCGCGAAATTTGCGGCACGAAGTGCCATTCCGCTGCAAATTTCTGCGCATCCTGCCGGAGGCTGCTAAGGAAAGACTGAATTAATCAGTCTTTCCTTAGAAATGCACGAAAACACCCAGAACCATGACGCTTTACATATGGTAACAATTTCCACAAATATGAGCCGGGAGAATTGCTCTCCCGGCTCACATGTCACTCAAGACAGAAAAGCAAACATGCCTGATCAGAATCAAAGATTGATTTTATTCGAGTCAACTATCTTGAACTTGAGCTTGACCGTTCCGCCGTATGGATACCTGTCCTGATCCTGGTTGTACTTAAACGTTAATGACGTGTTTCCGGTACCTACGGGTATGTTGGTCTTACCATCCCATACACTGTTTTCGGTATAATCACCCCAGTTAAGTTCAGTTCCATCCTTTAAAGTAATGGAAGAAGGATACAGCCAGATACAATCTCCCGTAAACGTGGCATTATAATTCACGGTTCCATTAACCACGTCATATTTCGTTCCATTAATCTCTATCTTGGTTATGTCCTTCACGTTAACGGCCTTATCATACAAGCCAAAAGGAACCGACGTAGTAATTCCCATTCCAAAATCAAATCCTTCCGCAGTCCCGTTTTTGATGATGACCTCCGCGGCTATTCCCGCATTTCCTACAGGATTACCTTTTTCAGAGCTGTAATAAGATTCTCCTATCTTAGCCCAATGAAATCCATTCGTATCCCTGTAGGATTGGTATAACGTGACCATCGGTTTATCAAGCGATCCCTTGGATTTTAATGAGGATCCAACCTCGGCCTTGACGCAACCATAGCTTTCGAACCCGTCTGCCAGATCCTCCACATTTTTTGTTTTTACAACATATTCCCCAATTACTGCGCTTCCCTTAATAGCTCCATATTTTACCTTGGCAATCACGGTAGCCCTGCTGCCGACCTTCAGGTTATTCTTAAATGTCAGGGTAAGTCCCACATAGCCAATATTTTTTATCTGAGGATTGATGGTGCAACCGGGATATATATATCCATATCCGCTGTCCGGTCCAAATGTAAACGTGCTTGCTCCTATGGCAGTGATCTTTTCAGGGATTGCCCCTTTTACATTGAATTCTGCAGAATCCGGTATTTCGAAAGTAAGCAGTTTCGCATCTATAACCTGTTGAAGAGTCATTGCGCTATGCCCCCATGTCAGAGATACCGTGGAAGTCGGATCTATAGCCCTGCCGCAGTATCCTCCACCGCCGATACGATATTCCAGTTTAGACGCGGAGTTACGATCATAATATGATCCGATCACCCTGCTGTAGCCGCCTATATAATAGACATTACTGCTGTCTTCCCTTGTTAATTTCTGCTTAATTCCTGCTTCAGAGATGCTCCAGGTGGCACTTTCTCCGACCGGCACCTTTTTTGCACTCAGCTTAAACATACTAGCCTTAAGCTTCAGTCCCTGTATCTTTACGCCTTTTTCATAAGGAATGAATAGTTCACCGTAATATCCGTCATGTCCATTCATCGAACCTATGCTTATACAATAATTATTTGCATCACATATATTGGGACTAAAATAATAGTCATCTTCATCATAGTCGCTGTGGGCATACTGACCGCCAAACTCAACCCGATAATCGACTCCTCTACTCAGTTTTTTGCCGTCTTTATTCCATACTTCAATCTTAAAGTCTCGAGCATCATGATCCTCGTCATCATATGGAATGGATTTCCTGCCTATCTTAACCCTGGCCAGCGACAGATCCCTGGAAAGGTCATCCGTAATCCTAAACTGATACGCTGACGTGATATCTCTCCAGGGATTTGCTTCACTGGGAAAATGATATCCCGTTTCAAACACATTAACGCTCGTGCCATAGTCATCATAATTAGAAAATCCGGGATTTTCTTCATAAACTGCTCCGCAATAATTTCCTATCCCCCTGATAAGATACAGATAATCACCCTTTTGGTCTATTTTCGCGGGATCATTGAGTCCTGTATCGATCCATTCTTCCTTATCCTCATCCCACTTATAGAGTTCAATTCTGTAATCCTTGTCCTTAACAAGCGTGTTGGTTGCATACACATATTTATTTATAAAGGATCCTTTGTCATCATATCCTGAGGTTCCAAACGACTTGGTTATCTTTTGAGCCGGAAGCTTTGACGGGCCACTGTCAGTCAGGCCATAGCTGTTTGCAAATCCGGTTATCTTTACACTTTCCGAATACATATAGGTTCTGGGATAATTGTAGTAATATGAGTCATATGGATCATCATTCCCTGCGTCAAGAAATTCATAGCTGCGTTCAAATGCTCCAAGATTCATGGGAAGAATGTCAAAATACACGCTTGCGCTGAAGCCCTTATACGTTCCTTTACCGGTAATAACGGCAACCGGTCTTTCGGAATCATTATTGTATGCCTTTACATAGCTGCCCTGATTTCCGTCCTCTTCCGTGCGTATCAGCTTCATCGAAGCATTTACATTATTTTTATAACTGACTGTATAATCCTGACCAAGCGTCAATTCGGAATAAACATCACTCTCATATCCTTTATATACTCTCAGTCTGAGATCGGCAGCCTGTTTCTTGCCATTGCCCTTGGTTCCTATGGAAACATGTTGGCGGCCATCATAGTATACTGAAGGTATGGCAGTTACATACATATTATCTGCAGCCGCCTTGGATACCTGCGCCACATAATGATAATCCCTGTAATTATAAATGCTGAATTCCTTGGTCGTACCACCATAATCATATGTATGACCATCAGCATTCAGATAAACGGGACTATATTGATAAGATGACCACCAATCTTTATAGCTTTCTTCACCGGTAGTATTGAAACCATCAGTATATACAGACCACCCTACAATCTTGACAGCCGGATCAGTACTATTAACATAGTCATCCAATTCCGCCCAAAGTTCATCATAAAAATCAAATTCGTTCAGATATCTCTCGTACTTATCGCCAAGTTCCTTCGTAACCGTAAAAACAGGCTGCTCCTTATTATCTGCATTATTAACGGTAAAGGTTATGTAATACTTGTCTTTATACTCAGAGGCATCGCCGAAGATGTTGTCATCCGAGTCAACTGCATCTGCGTCCAAGGCTGTCGGCTGATCATCCGTTTCGGAATCCTCAACGATGACTGCATCCTCCGCTCCGTCAAAATACGTGGCTTCAGCATCAGCTAAGGCCTCGTCGGCCGGGATCTCGTCCTGTCCGCTTAACTCAAGGTCCGCATCAGAGCCAGGCTGCTCTGCCTCCGCATAATCCTCGATGACCTCCGGTTCCTCTGCAGCAAAGGCGTTGAGCGGAGCTACCATCAGCCCTCCAGCCTCCGAGATCACCAGGGCTGTTGCCGTGAGAAGGCTGATAAAACGTTGTTTACCTATCCCCCCGATTTTGAATTTGGACATTTTTGAATTCCTCCTTAAATATACTATGATTGCTTCCCTCATTGTTTCGCGGGTCTCAAGGTCAAAATCCTCATCCAAACAAGTTTGATTCGGATTTTGTACCTTTTGATCCTAATATCATATTATTTTGACGGATTCACGAAGAAGAACGTCAAACTCGTTATCCCACTTCGTATCATCCGACATATGCGCCCACAATGCAGCTCTTTTTGCAGAAGCAGATGCCGTAGGAGATCACTCCGGCATAGCCGTCATCGAGGATTCCCTCCTCATACTTTTTGTCCCTGATCTGGTCATATGCTTCCTTTAGGCCGTCCTGCATCTCGTTAAATTTCTTCCTGATCTTGATCTCAAAGATGATCGCCGGATCAGTCGGATTTTCCGGATACAGCACGATGTCCGGCCGTCCGTCACCTTCCTCCCTGTTTGAGCGCGGCTGATAATCCGGCACCCCATATAAAAGCGACAGGAAGAAGCCATGATAGAAGGATTCGTCATTGTCAAATACGCTGATGCTCCTTTTAAGAAGCTTTGTGACGTAATTCGCCATTCCTTCCGTATCTCCCTCTAACACGGCCTTGTTTAGCACTCCCCTGTCCGTGTCCTTTACCTGTTTGTCAAACCAGCCCCTGATCTGATTGGTGTAAATGCTGCGTATCTCGATATTGGGAATCTTCATCGTGAGATATATGACGTCTTCGTACCGGTCGTCCCGCCTTTCCGACACCTTCTTCATGTATCCCGTAAAGAACAGAAAATTCCAGAGATTGTCCTCCGACTCGTGAATGTCGTCATAGGTGATGTCCTCATGTATCTGCTTTTCTATCGTTCCGCCATTGATGAGGACGTCAAGCTCCTGCTTCATCGCTTCGTCCGCATGCCAGATCATGTCCCTGATGATCTGGTTTGATGAAGTGTTTGCCCAGTAGGCCTGGGGAAATTTCATGTGATTGATCGCAATGCTTGATACGTACTTGATGATGCTCCACGGATTATAGATTTCAGTCTCTCCAAACAGATATCCGTCATACCATTCCTTTGCCTCCGGTATCCTGTCTTCCATGCCATAATCTATGAGCATCTGCTCCGTTTCACTCTGGGTGAAGCCAAAAGCCTCCTCATAACCGTTATTATATACCGAGCTGATCTGCAGGTGGTTAAGCCCCGTAAATATGCTCTCCTTGCTGATCCTGAGGCAGCCTGTGATGACTGCCCTCTCCAGCGCGTCATTGGTCTTAAGCGCTGACTCAAACAGGGATCGGATGAAGCCCACCATCTCCTTATGGAAGCCCTCATAATACGCATTTTCCAATGGCACGTCATATTCATCAAGAAGAATGATCACGTTCCTGTCGTGATGCTTTTTAAGTAATCCGGACAGAACCTGAAGTGCATCGGCATATTTGCCGACTTCCTTCTTAAATGCCTCTTCTTCCTCCCGTCTGTCCTTAAAGCTCTTGCGTTTTTCCTCCCAGTCAACGTCTCCTCGTTTAACGTCACGAAACCTAAGCTTTTCCTCATCGCTCAGGGTAGCGGACGTCATGAGATAATCGTGTCTTTGGAACTCCCTTATGATCTCATTGCGCAGCATGATAAAGGCATTATAAAAATCACTCTGTTT
>JAFUAB010000004.1 GCA_017460885.1 Lachnospiraceae bacterium | reverse complement strand
TCCGTTTGTGGGAAAACAGCTGACAGTATGCGAGGAAATGGGCATACAAATCCCTGAGGGATGTGACAAACAGTACAAATCACGTAGGGTTAGGCGTAAGCAAAAGAATTCTTAGTAAAAAATGGACTAAAACTGACAATAAAAAGTGTACTTTGATCTGCTATATATCCTGAAAGGTATCTCAGGTTGTGTTTTTTGAGATTCAGAGATAAAAACATTGAACAAGAGAGCTTATAGTATTTTTTTGTCACGCAAATATATCATTCAGATTACGCACTTTGTGCTTTCGGGCTGCGACGATGATCACCCGGTCTCCCTCATGAATGGATGAATCTCCGGTGGGAACGATCAGCTTTTCGTCACGGATTATTCCCGCGATCAGTATGTCTTTTTTCAGGCGGAATCCGGTATCGGCAAACCTCACGTTCATTCTGTCGAAATCCCCGCGGACATTAAATTCCATTGCCTCGGCCTTGCCATCCGCAAGATAATAGAATCTGGTCACCTCATTTTCGGCATCACCCACCTCATAGTTGCGGATGAACCGTATCATCTTGAAAACAGCCAGCTCCGTAAGTGACACAGTGATATCCATATTTACCTGATGCAGCAGCCTCACATGCAGCGGGCGATCCACTCTGGTGATTATCGACGGAATGTTTTTGGACCAGGCATACATACTGATCACCAGATTTGTCTCATCATGATCGGTCAGCGAAACCACTACATCCGACCGCCCCACGCGTTCCTCTTCCAACACTTCTGTCACATCTTCCTCCGAATAGACGACGTTGACCGTCGGAAACAGCTCCATGAGAGTGCGGCATCTGTCTATATTGTTTTCAAGAACCGTTATTTCCTTTTTGTCCTTCAGCAGATTTCCGATCAGATACTCCGCAGAGATCCCGCCACCGACGATCACGATCCTTTTGGAGCGGATGCGCCCGACACCGAGCTTTTCCAGGATCGCACCCATATTGTCCGTATCAGCCATCACACTGATCTCATCACCTGCCTGCAAAACAAACGAGCCGTCGGGGACATACAGTTTACCCTCCCTGAGAACCGTGCATATCAGCATTTTTAGGTCACTCATCTTCCGAACGGATATAAGGTTTTTTCCGACAAGCGGTGAGTCTGCCAGCAGCTGCACCTCCAGCATCCGGACGGAATTCCCGAAATACCCCTCTATTTTGACAAATCCGGGCATTCCTATGTTTCTGTATATCTCCTCGGCTATATCGGATTTGGGTTTGACCAGATAGTCGATACTGTATTCCTGCATCAACGAATCCGCTTCCTCAACCAGATCGGGCAGTATCAGCCTGGCCGCGCATCTTCTGACCCCCATCTTTTTGCCCTGCATACAACTGAGCAGATTGATCTCATCCACATTGGTCAGTGCCACCAGTGCATCTGCGACATCCGCGCCGGCTTTTTTCAGCGTTTCCGCAGCGGCTCCGCTTCCGACCACGCCGTTTACGTTATATTTATCGGTGATCTCTTCGATCAGTCCCTTATCTTTATCTATGACTACCACATCATATCCTGCGTCCGACAGCTCTCTGACCAGTGCACATCCCGTCTGTCCAAGTCCAACTATAATAATCTTCATACGCAACTCCCAAATTATTCAGGGAAACGCCGATCAAAGCGTTTTCCTTAAGTCCAATCCGACCAATCATACCTTCACGATCGAAACCGGATTCTCTATCTGTGATCCCGCATCCTTTCGGCCTTATGCTCCTCAAGCATGAAATACACCTTCCGGACGCTCAGTCCCTGTACCAGCACCGTAAAGAAAATGGTAACATATGTAACATTGATAAATATGCTGTAAACCTCCGGCGTCAGATATTCAGCCGTTCCGAAAGCCAGCGCCATGGAAAGTCCGCCCTTCAGCGCAGACCAGGTCATAAGTATCACGAACTCCTTCAGATCATAGTTGCCGGGGATATTTTTGCCGGTCAGAACAGTGCTGACACCAACTCCGAAAGCCCTTGAAAAGATCAGGATCAGGATCGAAACCGGGATAACTACCGGAGCATATCTGCTGATATCGATGTTAAAGACCAGAAGCCCGATCATAACAAATAATACCGCATTCAGTATGCTCTCCAGGATTTCCCAGAAATCCTCATAATAATTATGCACATCGATGACCTGCACCCTGCGCTCGATCCCGTGCATAAAATACGAAAACAGCATGCCGCATACAACAGAAGCTATCACACCCGAGAACCCGAAATGCTCGCATATTACATATACGGAAGAAACATCCAGCAGCGAGATCAGGATATATTTTACCGGATCCGCAGTCAGGCGTATCAGCTTAAAAAGAAGACAGGAAACCACCACCGCAACAGCAACCGCGCCGGCGATCTCCCGGAACATAAGGAGAAAGAAATTACTGTCTCCGCTGTGCGTGATCACCGACCTGACGAAAATAAACAGCGTTACTCCGGTTCCGTCATTAAAAAGGGACTCGTTCTCGATGACAGAGCAGACGTTCTTGGACAGCCCGATCTTATTCAGGATCCCTGTTGCGGCTATCGGATCCGTAGGCGAGACTACACACCCCAGCAGCACACATGTCCAGATGTCCATCGGCAGCTTAAAGGCAAGCGCCACCAGATAAAACAATCCTCCGTAAACAAAAGAAGAGATCACGGTAGTCAGCAGCGCCAGCAGACTGATCGGCCTGATATTCTGGCGGAACTTGCTCATATTGACCTTACCTGCTCCCGCAAAGAGCATAAAGCACAGCGCACCCTCAAGCAGATACTCTTCAAAGCCGAATTCCCCGAGTTCATCGATAAAATTCTCAATGAATCCGATGGAGAACACCCTGCCGACGGCAAGCAGTACCAGCGAAATGATCAGCGAGAAGAGAACCGTCGCAATGTCACTCTGCAGATGAAACAGCTTCTCATTGATCATCCCCGCAAAAACTATGAATGCCAGGATAATGATCAGAAATACCAAAATACTCATACGATAATCATATCATAATATTACAGTTTCGTGACATTTCTCCGCATCGTCATTTGCAAACAATCAACACCCCTTTACCGGACGGGACACAAACAGACGGGGATTTAAACATATGAATACCAGACTACAAAAAAGATCGACATAGTTGCTTCCGGCGCGATCACGCTGCTCAGTCAGTGGATGTACGCGGTATTCAACGGGATCTCATGTATCGTAGGAAATACTCAGTCTTTCCTTAGAGGCTTTCCGTCAGCATATCATAAGTGACCCCGTACTTTTTGGCGATGTCCTCGGCATAAGATAATCCGGCCGGCGGTGCGACAGCGATCTTAAAGGATCTGTTTGCCCCGTCGGTTTTGACTATCAGGGATTGACACTTACCTGCATCGGGGCTGCCGTCACGCGGAGACTGCGCGTCCAAACCGCTTTGCCCGGAACCGCTCCCGACAGCGGCGTCTGAATTGCAGGATCCCGATACCGAAGCGTTGATCTCGTCAATATCCCTTGCAAGCTTGTGCATATGGGTATTGTAGATCGTTCTGCATCCCTTCCGGAGTATCGCTCTCACCGCGTCGCGCGCAATATAATATCCCTCTTCAAATGATGTCGTTGAAAAGGTCTCGTTCAAAAGCATCAGGCTCTTGCCGGTTGCCTCACTGTATATCTGTTTGAATCTCTTACATTCCTCGCCCAAACGTCCGAGATCCATGGTCTTGTCCTCGTCCGCCGGAAAATGTGTGTAAATGCAGTCCACCGGATCGTATTCAAAAATATGTCCAGGAATGTATATACCGCCCTGTGCAAGTATATACAGCTGGCCGATCGCCGCGGTTATAGTGGTCTTGCCTCCGCGGTTTGCTCCGGTGAGGATGTATACCAGATTCTCCCGGTTAAATTTCAGGTCGTTGGTAACTATATCGATCTCCTCTCCTGCGTGGGACTGGGCGAGCAGAAGGTTGTAAATGCCGACGGCATTCATGCTGTCAGTCTCTTTTTCAGATATCTGCTGCCTGACGGTCTCTGCCACATCTTCTGCAGGCTGTGCGTCAGACCGGTCACCGGCGGATGACAGTATCTCAGACGGATCTCTCAGGTTTACCCTCGGACGCCGGAATACGAATCCGGCCTCCTTCATCTTCTCGATATACTCTGCCCAGCGTATATAATACATAAATTCCGGGATCAGATCCGTGATATCGGTGATCGTGATGTTCACGTATTTATTCAGGACACTCTTGAGCTTCCTGACCGTCAGAAAAAGCATATGATTCACGATCCTGCCCATATACCTGGTCACGTCCACGGTGCTGTCGGCCTTGGGGATCGCTGCCATGGTCAGCATTCCGATGGGGCCGGTAGCGGCTATCATAAACCTGCCCATAGCGTCAGCGGACGCGGCAATGTCCGATGCCGTCGCGTCAAAGGGCTGGTACTTATAGTTTTCCTTCCACTCGTTTCCGTCCTGGATATGGTCACGTCTGGCAGTGATCACATCACTGAACGCACCGATAACTCCGGACTTTGTGAATGACTTGTTATTGATCGAGATCACGCCTATGCTTTCGGCTTCAAATCTGTCATTGAGATTGATGCCCAGAGTGATGCTCTTCAGATCCGATGTAGAGCCTTTAACCCTGCCGATATCCTCCTTCAGCTCCGCAAAGGCGTTATCCGTATAGACATCATCAACATATTTTTTGAGATTTTTGAGACCCCGGGATTTAATGTCGGTATTGGTCAGACACTCATGAATTGCTTCGACACAGATGATATAATCGTTGATCTCCTCCAGACGATGTATCAGCTCAAAGGCGGACGCGGATTCCTCGTAATCCTTTTTGAAGGTTCCGTAGCTCCTCAGAAATTCTATCTTATCCAGGATTTTGACCATTCGTTCCCGCAGATCCGGGAAATGCAGGATATCCTCAAAAACCTCCGCACGGTATTCGGCAACCCGCGGATCGGCAGTCATGTGCGAGATCACGCGCAGGATGTAGGCCCGCTCCGGTTCTGCCGCAGACAGCTTCGGAACCACAGCATCCAGTCCGAGATTATGTATCGTTTCCTCACTCAAAGCCTTATACTCCGGTGGATTCGGATCGGACTGGTAGGGAAATATGAGACTTAGTTTTTCTTCTTTCAACGACTATTCCTTATCTATTCTTACACAGCTTTACGATCCGGCTGGTACCAAGGCGGCTTGCCCCAAGTTCCATAAACTTCACGGCATCATCCAATGTCGATATACCGCCTGCCGCCTTGATGCGCACATTCTCTCCGACATGCTCCGCCATCAGCTTCACATCATCAAATGTGGCTCCCCCGGCGGAAAACCCGGTGGATGTCTTTATATAATCCGCACCGGAACGTGTAACGATATCGCACATCGTGATCTTTTCCTCTTCGGTCAGAAGGCATGTCTCGATGATTACCTTGAGGATATGATCCCCGCAGGCATCCTTGATCTGCCGGATCTCATCAAGTACATATTCCGTATCACCGCCCTTAAGCCTGCCTATGTTAATGACCATATCGATCTCATCCGCTCCGTCCGCAAGGGCATCCTTTGTCTCAAAGACCTTGGTACGGGTAGTCATATTGCCGTTCGGGAATCCGATGACCGTACAGATCTTCATCCTGCCTCCGGCGTATTCGGCCGCAGGTCTCACATAACAGGGCGGTATGCAGACGGAAGCGGTCTTATACTCGATCGCCTCATCCAAAAGGATCCTTATATCCTCCCACTTTGCCTCCGGCTTCAAAAGTGTATGGTCGCATGCTGCGAGAATCTTGTTTATATCCATTTTTACTCCGTTTCCAATGAAGTAGCACATCCTCAAACTATCAATTAAAAATTTGGATGCACTTCAAGTATACAATAAGCACCTCCCCTTCACAAGAGCGATGCCCGGATGACACTCGGGGACGGAGTCAGGGTGTCAAAACAAAACAAGGGGACGGTTCCCGCATCATGCCGGAACCGTCCCCGATTATGACACTGTGACCCCGTCCCCAGGTGTCAATTTATATTTTGAACCTGTGACTCCGTCCCCGAGTGTCAAAATCCGAGAAGCTGCTTAAACAGGCTCATCCTCATTGATGTAATAGTGAACTTGGCAGTTCTGCTTCCAATGCAGGTATCGCTGTCTGTCTGATTCTGTGTTCTCCCTTACAACCTCTCGATTCTGCAGCTGTGGTGCTTGTATTCAGGATCACCTGCATCAGCATCTTTATTATAGTTGATGCTTATAAGCAGTATATTTCCCTTGTAATGCTCAAGCTTCTGAGGATAATTCCTGCTCTTTATCTGGTCTGCAGCGGTCTTTACATTTTTGTTTACCTTAAGCTCAACAAGCAGTACAGGCTTTTCAGGATGCCCGGGAGAAGGAAGATATACAAGATCTGCATAGCCCTTTCCACTGTCAAGCTCCTGTATGGTGGTGTAGTACTTCTGTCCCGCGTAGTATGCCATTTGTATAGCATAAGAAAGTGCTGCCTCACTGTTATAGGTTTTGTTCCCGGCACTGTCATGGAACCATTCAAGAAGCTCTGCAACCTTTTCCTCATTGCAATCCCATGTTGCATCAAGGAGCTTTTGCGACTTCTTAAATGAGGTGAAGGTTTCTATCCATTCTGCCGACTCCGTTGAATTCCTGAATTCATCAAGTATCTCCCTGTTGGGGATGAATACCTCTCTCGTTTCTGTATCATATCCCAGATATCCAAGATGTATGAGCATGACAAGTACATCATTACTGCTGCCAAATGAAGTCATATCATTCTGATATTTGGAAATATTCACCTTAAGTCTTCCACCGTCCATAAGTAGCGCCACCGATTCCTTAAGACCGTCAAAGTCCATTCTGATATATTCTGATAAGGCCTCATAAGTCTCGGTCTTATTCCAGTAGTTCTGGATCGTGCCGGTGGATATGGCCTTCACAACAGAAAGAGGACTATATATGGAATAATGCTTTGGCTTTAATTCTTCGCCGGTTGCCTTTTGGATTGCATAATTCGGATCAGGAGGAATGATGTCAGTGACATCATATCCGTCATACCATTCCTTGATCTTCCCATAATCGCGCCCGTACTCTTCACATTTTTCCCTGACTTCGTCCTCTGTAAAACCGGTGTATTCCACAAGCTGCATCGGGGTTATAAATGAATATTCATCAAACATATTTAGGGCGGAATGCTGTCCATATTTCTTGATCGGAAGTATTCCGGTCATATAGGCAAGGGCAACATACTCCTGATCCTTCAACCAGTCACGAAGGAAATCAAGATAATACTTCTGTCCGTCCTTATCCTCTTTGCAGGCCCGAAATGCGACGTCCCATTCATCTATTATTATTACGAATTGAGTGCCGCTTTTTCTGCAGAATTTATCCATACTGTAGAAGAGGTCGTCTGCATCATATCTGACATCGGGATATAACTCTGACAATTCTTCGAGAATTCTTTCTGACATTTTCTCAAGTGATGATCTGATATCCTTATTCTCTTTGATAAAATCAGTCATTACCACTCTGATAGCATCAAATTGATTTAAGAATTTATCCCAGTTATCACAGCCTGAAAGCTTTCGGTCAGCAAAAAGCTTTCTGCTGTCACCTTTGCCATAGTAGGCAGCAAGCATGTCAGCAGCTGTAGTCTTTCCAAATCTTCTGGGTCTGGATACGCACATATACTTCTGCTTTGTTCTTACAACGGAATTGACATATGCGATCATATCAGTCTTATCAACATATATATTTGTATTTAAAGCTTCTACAAAATTAGCACATCCCGGATTAAAATACTTACCCACGAAGGCGCCTCCTCTTTCTCTCAACAGTCACCGCTATAGTAACATAAAACCGGCGGCCTGAAAAGGCCGCCGGTTCCTAAGGATATCGAAATCGTGTCTATGACTTATTCTCCGAAGATCAGTTTAAACAGGCTCATCCTCATTGATGTAATAGTGAACCTGGCAGTTCTGCTTCCAATGCAGGTATCGCCGTTTCCCGACACAAGGATCGTGGCTTTGCCCTTGTTTACGTTGTTCACATAGGTTACGTCATAGAGATTGGAATCTACTTCCGTCCAGGTCTTGCCTGACTTGACGAGTACACGGATCTCAGGTTCTACCGGCATTCCGTTGTATTCCTGCTTGCCAACCATCACATCCTTGCCCTTGGTACTCTTTGCTTTGGCAACTATCTTAGCCTTGCTTATGTCTATTGTTCCGGTTGCCGGCTTGACGATCTCGTAGGTTCCGGTAGCAGTGCCTGTGTAATTGATGTCCTTAGCGGTAACTACTACGGTTATGGTCTTAGAGGTATCCGTTCCGTCAATGCTGATCTTGTCCTTGGATGTCAGCTCTTTAACATCCACTGCCGTGACATCTGAAACCTCTCCCTCGTAATACTTAACCGTGTATTCGGAAGCCTTGAGCTGTACTCCGCCTATGGAAACAAACGGTGCACTCAGGTACTTACCGGGCTTCGTGTATACCTTCTGAGGAGATACGACAACAGCCTCTTCGATAGGTGCCTTCACAATCTTGAATGTACCCTTTACATCCTTGTGTCCCTTGTAGTTGCCGAGGAACTTAACAGTGTATGCTGCGTCACCAACCTTCTTGTTTCCTGAGTATGTGATCCTGTAATCCCTTCCGGGAGTAAGTTCGACTGTATCGATTACATTACCGTTTTCATCCTTCCTGGAAACCTTAACGGTTACTCCGGGCATTGCGCCTTTGGCTGTATAGTATACGGTCTCTTCAGGATCTGTCAGGTCTGCCGTGATCTCGGATGTCTTATCCGGATTTATCTTAA
The DNA here is from genome assembly GCA_017460885.1 of Lachnospiraceae bacterium. Lineage (GTDB taxonomy): Bacteria > Bacillota > Clostridia > Lachnospirales > Lachnospiraceae > XBB2008. The sequence goes on along the minus strand of JAFUAB010000004.1, from coordinate 39,069 downwards.
AGGTCTTTGTAACGGTTTCATTATAGTTTCCGATGCCCTTAACCACTACTCTTGCGGTTCCGGCATTGATGTTACCGCTGTAGGATACCGTGAAGTCTGTATCTTCCACAAGAGGTGTCTTGGACTTTCCGGCCGTAACAGTAAGCTCTCCGGGCTTTTCTGCTGTTGTGACCGTGAGTTCCTGAGGTTCTCCGGTATAGGATTTCTTTCCGGATTTAACGGCAACTTTTATTGTTTTTGCCTTAATCTCCGCAGCTGACAGTGCCTTAACCGTAATCCCTTCGATCGTTCCGGTGAAGTTACCCTTACCGGTGATACTTACTGTAGTCTCAGCGGTAATCTTACCGGTTGTGCTAAGTTCATAATCCTTAGCCTTCAGCTGATATGAACCGTAAACCATTACCGGAGCAAACTTCTTACCGCTCTGAACTGCGTATTCATCCGAAACAACCATCCGGCCTTCTTCCTTAAGATCTCCAAGATCTGCAGGGATGATATAAAATTCGATCGTCTTCTTTCCGGTAAAAGTACCTTTACCGGTAATGGTGATCACAGCCGGCCCCTTCTTTGCTGTGCTTGCGTTGGTGTTATTTGAGTACTTGACGGTGTAATCAACGCCCTCTTTAAGGATGTCATAAGTCCCGCTTATAGCCGTAATGAGAGGCTTGATCGCCTGTCCGGTATAAGCTGTCTCGTATCTTCCGGATTCTGAGTTATACCATACTCCTTCGTAGGGGGATGCGGCGGGCTCTGCAAAGCAGATACCGAAATCCTCATTCTCAAGCTCTTCCCATCCTGCATAAAGCGTTGTATTCCCGGTTACCGGTGTATCGAAATCATACAGTTTGGTACATTTGGCATCCAGGAACCATCCCTTAAATGAGAATCCTGCAGCCGTCGGATCATCGGGACGGACTGCCTTGCCATCTTTATTAACCACCTGGACATCGGGTGCGGTTCCGGGCTTGCCGTTTAAGTCGAAGCTTACCGTATAACTGTCCGCCGGTATCTCTTTCCACTTTGCATAAAGGTCGAGGTTAGCTTTAACGGGGGCTTCGAAGTCATACTTATTTGTCAGTTCAACATCATTAAACCAGCCTGAGAAGATCCATCCATCCTCGGTTAAGGGTTCAGGTTCGGTTACCGCCGCACCGTTTTTAACCGTCTTCTGCTCCGGCACCGTTCCATGATCCGTATGGAAGGTTACGGTAAAGGTCTTTGCCTCGACCCACTTCGCATACAGGGTTATGCTCTCTGTTACGGTTTCGGTAAAGTCATATGCTACAGTGCATTCCGGATCTGTATACCAGCCTTCGAAAATAAATCCTTCAACTGTCGGATCTTCAGGGCTGACTGCCTTGCCATCCTTAACTATTGTCTGGATATCCGGAGCGGTACCCTCCTTGCCGTTTAAATCAAAAATAACTGTATGGCTACCTTCGGGTACCTCATTCCACTTTGCGTATAGAGTAATAGCTTTGGTCACCGGTGTTGAGAAGTCATAAGCATTCGTGCAGTCACTGTCCGTGAACCAACCATCAAAGATAAAGCCTTCAGCTTTAGGATCCTCGGGTTTAGTTGCCTTAGCATTTTTAATCACTGTCTGCTGTGCAATCTGAGTTCCATGCCCATTCATCTCAAAGGTTACCTTATAGGTTGTTGATCCGCCACCACCACTGCTACCGCCGGAGGATGATGACTCAACGGGATCGGGTACGGTACTGTCTTCTGTATACGAAATACTGTATACTGAAAAGCTGTCGCTGTAGATATAGAGCCTCTTCAGCAGCCTGTCGATCACATAGGTTCCATCCTTATAACTTGCGGTTGATGCAGGTCGTGTGTTTAATACATCGAACTTCTTCACCTTATCATCATGATATCTGCGAACCTGTATTCCGAAACGGCTGTCGATCTGCGGATATGGCACGATGATCTCCATAACCCGGCTGGCTTTTGTGATCTTTTCATTTTCAATCGGATTGACCGACGTTTCTCCCGCTGTAAGCAGTGTTTTTTCCAGAGAAAGCTCTAAATAATCACTCTGGACATTGTGATCCTTATATGTGGAATCCTGCTCTGTAGCTTCCTTGATCTCATTGATAGCAGTTACAGCATTCTTTACGGCATCAGTTGCATTGTCTAATTCCGTTTCATTAATGGATGCCAATGCGTTTAGTCCCTCTGCCTTAAAGGAGATCAAATACTCATCATTCTTTGTCGCAGCTGCTTTATCCAGAGCTCTCGCCTGATCATCGATACCGCCCACGGCCAGATTCCATCCGGTACTGTTAACAAGTCTGCTGCTGTTCTCCATTCCGGTGGGAAGGGTAACGTCAACCGAATGCTCAGTGGACACGATATCCACAAGGCTTGTTACCTGTTTACCGTCTATGCCTGTCACGATGATGGTGTAGGTTCCTGCTGTGAGATTATCGATCTTCCATGCCTGTCCAGTTTCATTCCACACTCCACCCAATGCGGTTCCATTTACCGGAATCGCTTTGACAGTATCTACAGCTGCTTTGTCGCCTTCCTGAGTTTTATCAACGAGCACGTTTTTACTGCTGTCTTTTACGGTCACGGTAACCGTAGCCGGATCACCTGCGGTTATCGTAAGCTGCTGTGCAAAGGAAGGCGAATTTGATCCGCTCTTCTTATTTCTGATCTGGTAGGTTCCTGCAGGAAGCTTTGTCATGCTCGACCCCTTGCAGGCTGTCCACTCTGTCCAGTCCGAACTGCCATTTGCTTTATAACGGTACTCCATAGAGGTCGAAGTTCCCGACAGACTGCCTCCAAGGCCCTTTACAGGTTCAGGTGAAGAGGTAACTCCGCTTACTGCGGCAGGCACTTCCGGATTCACATAGGTCCATCCGCCGTCAGAATCGTTTCCGGCTCTGTAACGGATATAGAAGCCCTCGGTCGGTACAGAACTTCCGTCAGATATCGGAGTTCCGCTTGTTGCATTTTTCTCTGTGGAATATTCAAGTACTCCGCCGGTTCCCTGAAACTTCATGTTACTGTAATCTATCCAGCGATCCAGAACATCATTGATATCCGGTGCGGTTGTTTTGGTAGTAAAGGAACCTGCATCAAATGTCTGTGAAGCGGGTACAAGCTTTCCGTCACTATCCGTCTCCGGTGCGTACCGTATCTCAAGTTTATAAGTTGTTGCGATATCCAGACCTGTCAGGCTATTCACCGAACCCCAGGTGCTCCACTCGTTGTCACTATCACTGTTTCTCTTATAGCGATACTGAAGTGCCTTTGTCTGTTCTGTTGCCCCATCCTCAGTCTTTAACGTCGGCAGCTTCGCTGTGCGGAAGCTAATGTCAGTGTCCGCAATTGGATATCCTTCGAGATCACCGGCGGTCGGCGCATCACCCTTTGCTCCCAGAGTGACAGTCTTGACAGTGCTCGGGAAGAGCTGCTTGTCATTGTCTCCCGGAATAAGGAATTTCAGGGTCTTCTCTACCGTTCCGTCCCAGCTTACAGGCGCTTTCGTCAGGTCGGTGGAATTGCTGTTGCTCCATTTCTGAGAAGCAGTCGGATCTGTTCCGTTTGTGGTAAACCATACCCCGTCACGAACTCCGACCAGACGATCAGTATAATAATCTGCGCCTATTCCATCCGTGCTCTGACGTCCCGGAAGGGGAAGCTTTATCCAGTCTGAAACGGTACTTCTGACCTTCGCACGTGCATAGAGGGCTGTTCCGTCCGTCTTATCCACGATATTCGTAAGCAGATCATAATCAGCCACATCCGTGATATTGGCATTTGTATACATTTCACTCTCAGAGGCACTCACGGGAACATCTTTTCCTGCATAAAACTCATATTTGGCAATCTCATCACGTTCTTCCTGAGTCGAAGTTTTGAACTTACCTGTCTCATAATTTATCAGCTTTGCCAATATCTTCGTTGCCTTCGGCTTATCGGGTCTGCCAAGTTCAGTTACGCTAATCTCAACTCTGGCAGGTATACCGGCAAGATCAGTAATGCTTTCACTTACAAAGCTTCTCTTCTCCTCGCCCTGCAGTGTGACATCGCTGTCCTTCAGCTCCACATCTTCCTTAAGAATATTATCAGCTTCATCGTAAATATCCGCCGTTATTTTGGTCAGATCCACAGCCCTGAGTGAGTTGTTGCGGACATCAGCTTTGATGGTATATGTACCTTCCGTTTCCCCCGGGATGATCATGCCATCCCTGGTCATCTTTTCTTCATATTTGGTCAGGAGACCCCTGAAGGAGATCAGTGACTCATTGTCATTGTGATACAGTTCATCCACAGCCACGGCCTTACCGTCCACAAGCTCAGCCTCTTCAACCCATGCACGGGCATATACACTAACCCCTTCATTTGGAATTTCCGGTTCGTCAGTCATATCCGTAACATTAATCGACTGCGTATATGTATAGAAGCCGTCGTCTATATCCGCATAATTACCCGAATCAATCGTGATATCCTCTCCGATCTGATGCATGTGCGCACTGTCTTTATAGAATGCAAGCTTCACGATCTTACCGCTTCCGGTGAGAGGGATGCCTGAGCGGTTGTGCAGTGTTACCTGAATATCACGTTTCTTATCGATCTCGTTAAGGATCTTCATACCGGATATTCCGATGTCGGGTCGGTTGAGTATAAGGGTGCCTGTCTTAGCGCTGCCGTCTTTTGGTGTAACAATGTAATTCACATCTGCCACAGTTTCAGGAACGGAATATTCCATAACAAGAGCTGCACTCTGTCCGGGTAACAGCGACAGACCGGAGAAGGTCTTATTCGTGCCCCCTAAGGAAACTGTTACTTCATCCACTGTATTTGTACCGACATCTTTCACTGCAAACTGTACCGGAAGGTTCAGTCCTGTGGTCAGTTCCGTAAGATCGGTCTGCGCCTCAACCTCAATGTCATTCTGCGAGAAAGTGCCGGAACCCAGCATGATGTTCACGACAGGATCCTGTTCCAGGACGGTCAGCATGTCGTCTGAAGGCTCTGCGTCGTTATCCCCGTTGAGTACAGTCAGTCCCTGATCACTTAAGTCGATGGTGTCATAGACACTCAGTCCATCCATATTGCTGTAATCACTGCTCAGGATCAGCGTGTGTACTATTCCGCTTCCGTCGGTATAGGCATCAAAGCGATCCACGGTGCACCTGGCATTTGTCTTCGCGATGTCCGTCGGAGTGGTAACGCCTATGTTTGCACCGTCCGTATAGAAGCGAACTGCGTTCAGCTCGTACTTATCTTCCTCATTTTTTTCGGACCACACAACAGAAAGCTTCGCTATATCTGTATTCCCGGCAGGAGCTGAGAAGTGGAAATCAGACGAGATTCCGGAGCCGGCCTCTCCGCCTATGCTCTCCGGGAAATCAACATCCACGCTGCCGTTTGCATTGATCATTGCAAGACCGATGTCGTGAGCCAATACTTCTTCTTTACTTGTTGACGTACTCGTGGTATCGGGTATCTCTGTTTTTTCTCCGGTGGCATACTCGGAATACCAGCCAACGACAAACTGACCGGCAGCACCACTTATTCCCTGTACAGCTGTAACCTGAGCATTGGTGTCTGTGGTTGCATTATTGGTCAGACGACCTGTAGTAACGACATTGCCATCCGATCCGATCAGTGTATAGAAGGTTTCGGTACTGGTCACGTCCTCATCGGTACGTACCGTGTATGTCAGAAGTGCCGTACCGTCTGAGAGCATTGCTGAATCGATGGCATTCACCGTACCGGCTGCGCCATTATAAGCGATCTGTGCCTGTTTCCATTCCGAGCCGTCATAAATCCTGTAATTAATGTTATTCTCCGCGTTGAAGGAAGCAGTGATATCCTGCTCTGTGCCGTCCTTCGGGAGCTCCGTGGCGGCCAGGCTTCTCCATGCTACGATGGCCTTATCTCCGGAGCTTGCTATAGTAGGTGCCATATCGGCCACCGTGTTATTCGTCAGAGGCTCTGTAGTCCACGTGTTGCCATTATACTTACCTGCATAGATTTCTGTTGCATTCATCATCATGCCCAGATCATCGTAGGTGGCCTTATCCTTCATCTCCTTCTCCGGAGATTCGAGCTGCTTAACCCATGCGGCAAATACGCTGTTTCCTGCACCGCTGGCCACTACATCACTGTCGGCGAAGATATAATCAGGTGTTCCATCGTTGTTACTATCTGTCGTAATATCGTCTAGGGCACCCTTATTATCATAACCATTTCCACTCTTAACGGCGTAGCTTACAACGCTCTGCAACTCCCTTGCATTATCATTGTCCGAGATATACAGGAACATGCTTCCGTCATCCGTAAATGCGGGATTGGCATAAGGGTATGCGTTCGTCTGCACGTTATCCACGCTGTTTATCGCGAAGTTAAGCGGGCCTGCTGCCTTAAGCAGTCTTGCTCCGCCCGATGGAGCACCGTTATTCCACGCGCGGTCAGCCAGCTCCAGATAATCCCTGTCATCAATCTCTCCTTCGCCATCGATCTCCACCAGCGCGGTGCCGTTGGCCGCCAGGAACATGCTGTATTTCCTTCCTCCGGAGGTAAGTCCGGTAAGCTCGGCGAAATCACCCGTCTCCCAGGCCTGCTGAATGGCGTCATATTTATTCCATTTCTTAGTCCAGCCAAAGCCGGTGGAGCAGAAGGTCTTATTGTATTTCACGAAGAGAACCTTGACCTCCATCCTCAGACCGATCTCGCCGTCGATATCCAACTTTGTTCCTGTCGAATTCGTTGGTGTGAGATACATGAAGTCTACGTCTGCGCCAATTTGCCCAAAAATACCCAATTTAAAGGCCACCAGCGAAAGATCAAAGCCCAAGCCTGCGAAAGCCTCCAGGCTGACGCCCAAAGCAGCATCCAGAAGCATCGCTTTCGTTCCGTTTTTGTCAGCAAATTCCACTTCAAGATCTGCAGTAAAGCCTACCTCAAAGGAAATCAGAGCCGGAACCGGACCGCACATGAAGTTCTGGGACCACTCATATTTGCCCTCAACATTGGTACCTACGTTTCCTCCGACGAAACGGATATTCCAGTTTCCGTCCGATATGCCAAGTCTGGCATCAAGCATCAGCGTTCCGTAGAAATTGAAATCCAGCGATCCCTCTCCTGAACTGTCGTCATCGTCGTCATCGTCTTTAGTCATGTCCTCCAGCGCCTTTTCAAAATTCTGTGCATCGTCATAGAGGGCATCCGCATCATAGTTTATACTCAGGTTCTTACCCGCATTTCCTTCTCTGTCCTCTTTCTTATTATAACCAATGAACACCATAATGCGGAAGGTCGCAGGATCCTCCGTAGGCAGGATCATCATGTTCATCATGTTGTCGCCGGCGGCTCCGGACAGTCCCTGCAGGAATACGAAGCCCTTGCGGATCATATCGTTTACATTGATCTGCTTAAAGATGGATCCGATGTCTACTGTATTCCTGATGTCCTTCTTGACCTGAACTCCAAGCTCCTCCGCGCTGCCTTCGTCTTGAGCAAGGTCCTCCTGGTGGCTTAAGTTTGACACTCCGAAGGGAAGGGTCTCCTCCTTTATTGTCAGAGCATCCTTTACAAAGTGCATTTTCACACGGGCAGAGTAGTTCGCGTTGCTTCCCTCATCGGTAATACCGTCTTTTTTCATATCCGCATCCGTCATGGTATAGATGCTACGTGCCATAGCTGTGGAAGAGAAGGGGAATACATACGGTGCTGTATTCTTTGTAAGATCCTCAAGTTTCAGGATCTGTACCGCCTCTGTTGCATTTCCGCCCGCCTGCCCGGTGAGTTCTTTTCCTTCTGATGTATAAAGTGCAAATGAGGGAATGCTGTCGCCATTGCAGGTGGCATAGTTTGTTTCCGTATCCTGTGTGACAGTCGCATCGGTCAGCGCCACGTCGGTGATCAGCTCCGCCTTGTTAAAGTGTGTCGAAATACCCACATCCTCCGTATAATCCGTCACGTCACGGGTGTAGGAAGTGGGGTTACCTTTCGTATCATACTGTTGCAGGGTCTGACGGGTGATCTGCGGCAGATTGGCAGCACCCACGTTTTTACGCAACTGGATCACGGAATCCGTAGGCTTGGCAGCACCCTCCAAATCGGAATATGCGTTGAGGATCACATAACCGGGCTGATAGTTCTCTATGCGATACTCGATCACATAGGTAACTGTGTCGCCTGCCTTCAAACCGTCAATTTCCTCGTTACTGATATTAAACTGTCTGGGATCGAACCAGAGGTTTAACTTTCCATCTGTCGCGGTGACACTTATATCCTGTTTTCCGTCGTTCCCCGCACTGCCCTTTACGGTCTTAACCTCTGCTCCCGGACAATATGTGCCGTTTTTATAGACACCGGCACGAACCGTGACAGAGCCGCTGTAAGGCTGCCCGTCCGAGTCAAGTATATTGAGCGCCGCATTTGCGATGGCCCTTAAGCGCAGGTTGTTGCAGGGATAGAGCTGAAGGGCCGCAATGTCCCGCTCCCCACTCACAAGCTCACTCTTATAGAGCGTACCCACATAGGTATCACTGCCAACAGTCGATGAAGCCATGATCGCACTGTCGATCCCGGCCGGCTCATACACCGCCAGCTCACCATTAGCATTACTGGTCAGGTTCCGCGTCTCGCCATTTCCGTTTTTATAGGTTACGGTTGTTGTGGTCCTCGGCTGGAACTGGAACACATAGAGTTGATCCGTAAGGGTCTTCGTGGTCACTTTAATATCCGCACTCATGCCGGTATTGGCATGGGTGGCAGTAATGGTGACGCTCTCACCCTCAGCCGTATCATCCTTGCCCACCAGCAGGAAATCCGTAGCCGGAGCATAGCTGACGTAGCTGTAATTGCGGATATCAGAGTAGAGACCTCCCTGCTTATAATCCACGGAGACAGTGGCCGGGTCGCTTGATGCCCACTGCATCTTATCGGAAAGCATGCCCCAGACTCCCGCGCCGTAGTTGGCGGAAATGATCTTCTGCAGGCTCATGTCCGTGCGGAGTGTGGTGAAGTCGTCAAAGCTTAACTGATAGTTTTTACCATTCTCCTTGTTATAATTCTCAACCTTGTCGTGGTTGTCCATAGCGATAGTCGCGCCCCTCGCGCCATCACCTGTACCACCGGTGGTGCCTCCGATCTCTCCGGCAACCACGTCCTTGACAAGGATATCCAACAAATCCTTGTTGTATACAGTCAGCAGCATGGAATCCACGCTCCACGGATCCTTAGCCTTGTTCCTTGCGTAGACCGTAATGGCATAGGCCTCCTTCAGGTTTTGGGGCTTTTCTGCCGTAAAGGAGATCGAGCCGTCGGAAGCACCTGTCGTGTATGAAAGCGATTCATCGGAAGAGCCCTTTCTTTCGCTTACTGTCTCACCCGACTTCTGAATCGTATACTCCACTTCCGTTTGTGAGGTACCGGAGGATATGGTAAAGTCAAGAGCAAGTGGATTGGTTTTATCGCTGGTAACAGAATAACTATCCAGCGGGGCCAATTTAATCTTCGCCGGTGCCTGCTTCACGACCAGATAAGCAATAGCCGTCAGCGTTTTCTCTTCTGTCTCTCCTCCGGTCACATCACCCATGTCGCCCTGCTGACTGCCGCCCTCATATTTCGTGCCCAGCTCCACGGCGTATATGCCGGCGCTGTTGATCCAATCATCGGGGATGGTATAACGATTGATCTGCTCCTCACCATCGCTGGTAACAGAACCCGTCTTGAGAACCGTATCATTCTTCTTTTTATAACCGTCACTTCCGTCAGAATTATCCTCTTCCGCTTCATACAGCTTTGCGGTAAAGGTGGTCGATTTGCCGGCATAGGTATTTCTCGCAGCCACATTGGACGCAAACAGGATATCCGTGTTCTCTCCCGACAGGGTGGTCCGTACCTTAGAGTATTCCGGAATCGTCAGGAAGGGAGTTTTTCCCATGACCACAGTGATCGGTGCACCAAAGACAACATTTCCATCCTCATCCTGAACCATATGCAGCTTGTAGCTTTTAGACTCCGTACCATTCTTCACCTTGAGCGCGAAGCAGAACCTGCCGTCTCCCAATCCTGTGGGTATCACATGCCAGATGCCGGGGGTCGTTCCATTCGCGGGCGTGTGTTCATCAAGGATGAATTCGAAGCTTGTTTCATCCTCCACCAGTTCCGTCTTATCGTCGTTTTCCACGATCTTGTAGCAGATCCACTCAAAGTCCTTGGGTTTGACAAAGGTGAAATTCTTACGATCACTGCATTGATAGCTCAGGGTCATGGACTTCGGGCTCTCCGCGCGCATGCTGTCGTTCATGGCATCGTAAAAATCCTGTCCCACCACGATCTCGACATCATACTGATTCCCCGGGTTAACCTTATCCTGCAGAACAATGTATTTGCCGTCAGTCCGTTTCAGGAATCCCTCCATTATTCCGGTCTGGTCCGCTGCTGCTGCACCATCACCGGAGGCTGCACGGGCAGTATATGTAGGATTTTCCTCAGTACCATACTCTTTCTTCTCAAAGAATACGCCGCCCTTGACATAGTACGAATAGCTCACGCCGATCAGGGCAGGCGCGGCGTCCTTCCCGCTGACGTCAGAGTAGGAAAAGCCACTCTCGTCCGTCTTCATGTCGCTATATGCGGGGAGATATTGAGTCGCGTCATCATTGGAGTTAACGACCTGCGAATCCATGAACAGATTCAATGTGTCATTGCGAAGATCCGCGGACTCGTTAGTCGGAGGAGCGAAGCGCGCTGCCAGCGCAACGCCCTCAGAGCCGCTGTTCACCACATAGATGGGATAGCGTGTCTTGCCGCCGTCACAGGAGAAATACGCTCCCGCTAGATAATGGGTTGCCGTACCGTTGCTGCAGTCCGGCACGGGAAGGTCGATGGAGAAGCTGTCTGCATTGATCTGTACCGCCTCATTCGTGACCCAAGCCTTATCAGTGTCCGTCAAACCGGACTTGAAGGGAACGACCACGGTCACAACCTGCGCACCGGGATCGCCGTCACTGATGCCATACTTGACATTTTCGAAGTCAAGCTGGCTCTTTTTGATATCGGACAAAAGCGCGACACCTTGCGTGCTACCAAAGACAGTCTGCGGGAAATCGCCCGTTACGTTGATGTCATTCAAGGTGCCATTAACCAGACCGCTGATCCCCGTGACGCTGATCTGCCCGGGGTTCACAGCCGGGACAGTGTAGCCGAAAGTCAGCTTCTGTGATTCCCCGGATTCCAGCGCATCGCATTGTGTACCGTTAACCGTCAACTTGGTACTTGACGTCGCAGAAACATATGTATTGGTCGTAATCGTAATCGGAACGATCTCACCCGGATAATAAGTGCCTTCAGGCACTGAAATGCTCTGGATCGATGCGCTTTGCGGAGGAACTCTTTCCTCCACTTTAATTGATGTCAATTTACAATTCTTCACGTCATTCGGATAATAGGATTTCATTCCAAAATTGATGTACTGTTCACCATTAAGCTCTCGCTCCACAGTACTGGTATATTCCTTCTGTCCACACTGGTATGTATTATAACACTCAAGTCTTTTTCCTTTTCCTCTAGTACAGTCCTCCCAGTTATCCGTAGATAACGAGTAATAAGACTCCGCATTATACCCATCAGCAGTCGTACGCAAAGTATGATTGAAGGTAAGTTTGGCTCTATCGCCCTTGAAACTATGTTTAACATAAAGCCACTTGAAAGTACTCGCATCATAACCGCCCGGATCGGTAAACGAAGTATACATTACTTCATTCCCCCACACATAAGCTTCCTCTTTGATGGCATCCCCATCATTTGCGGACACCTTTACGGTATGATTCCAGGCCGTGTTCTCTCCATCCAGTGAGGCATTTTTGAGATTGCCAACGAGGATAGAAAAGCTGCGGTCTCCTTGCCAAAGCTCATCGCCTTTTTCCGCCACTGTGACGGTGAAGCTTTTGTCTTCTTTATCATTCGCATCCCAGGTTATGGTACCGCTGGTCGTTCCGGTAACTCCAATGCTTCCGGCCGCTGCCGTCCAGTCAAAACTGACGGGGACTCTTTGTGCCTTATCAAGGGTCGCTGTTACCGTTACCGTTCCGCCGGGGGTGGCGGTATCGGCACAGGAAAGCGTAATCGTGCCGTCTAGTCCGATCCCATCCGTGCCATCATCTGAATACCAAGATGTATTGTTCGCGTCAGTGAGGGCAAATGCATGACTCGCCTCATAAGTGCTTCCATCAATGTAGGGCTGGGTATATTTCCCATCGGACACATCTACCGTACCGCTGGTCGCATCCGATCCGCTGCCACCGTCATACAATGGTTCAACGCTGTCAGTATACAGTGTCTCGTCTTCGTCTGTCATAGACATACTCAGCATCCCATCTTCGATAACTTCATCCATATCGATGCTGCCATCGGTAATGCCGGTGAGCAGTGATTCCAGATTATCTACATGCTCATCGGTTACTTCAATATCCTGATCCAGGAGACGAACAACCTCCAGCATGGAATTTACCTGCTGGATCTGTGTTACCTGTTCCGGAGTGGAATCATAGCCATTGACGCTAAGATCCCCGACACTCTCTCCCTCAGCAATACGCCGGGTCAGATCGGAAAGATCCACGCTCTCGCCATCTTCACGGAGGTCAAGCTCGACCATGTTGCCGTTCTCATCGATGATCCCGGCCTCATAGAGCGCATCAAGCTCCTCTCTGGCGCGCTGCTCGTCTCCGTCCGCAGCCACCTCTGCATAGGAAGCCACAACAGCGTCGCTTATTCCTGCTCCCGCAGCAAGAGCCGTAATGCTCGTCACGGGGATCAGTTCAACTATCATGATCAAAGTCAGCAGCAAGCTGAGCAATTGTGTGTTTTTTCGTCTAATAGTTTTTCTCTTTTGTCGCATAAGATTCTCCCTTCCTGAGATTGTTGTATTGACTGTTTGTTTGTGTTACACCTCATCCGTCACAGCTTCGCCGTGACACCTTCCCCTCAAGGGGAAGGCTTATTTCCTCGCCGGGCCTCCTTCCTATCAAGGGGAAGGATCATTTCCTCGCCGGGACATCCACCTATCAAGGAGAAGGCATAATAAAACCGCCGAAATCTGCAGGGCAATTCATCCCGGCAAAAACCGACAGTTATCCATCACGAATGCAACTATTTTTACAGGAAAAATTAAAGCGAAATAAGAATACGCGCCAAGAAAGCAAGACGGTACGGTACGGTACGGTACGGTAAAAGTGTGTCCCCTTTATACATGGATGTCAACCCCTTTTGATGTTTTTGGTATCTCACTTACCACATTTTTCACATCGTATCACGATTTGAAAAATGGCGCAATTATTTGGCATATGCCAATTTGTCATACCGAAATACTTATTATGTAATCCTCAAATTGACTGCAAATGACTGATTTCAATTCTTCTAGATTAATTCATTACATTAGATAAACGCTAATTAAACGTTTTCCGCGACAGATTTTCAATGCGAACCATCAATTTCCACTGAAAATCTGTGCACATTCTTGCGAAGCTCTAAGGAAAAACTGAATTAATCAGTCTTTCCTTAAAAACATCACAGCATTGCAATATATTTTGACTGTTCGGAATCGGAAATACCAAGAGCCTTCGTAGCCTGCTCGGCAGTCCATTTCATGTTTTGCATCAGACTCTTTATATTATCGACTATAGCATCTTTCCGTTCTTCCTTACGCCCTTCTGCAACTTCCTTTTCTATCTCATCACTCATCAAATCTCTCAATGCCTGGCACATTTCGTCCTCCTTTCTGATTTCCTCATACAGAGCCTTGTTTGCTGCCACACTGACCTGCAGCACCGCGTCTACGTTATGCAGATCATCCTTATCCTTTGCCAGCCTTGCTTCCAGAATGAATTTCTCCACATCACTTCTTTCGGCATTTCTTCTCAATATCCGAAGTACATTATGCTTTTCTCTATCTAACCGGGATGTTACTATAAACTGCATGGCAAACATCACATTCCCAGTAATGTAATAGATACCCGGATATTTTTCTTCAAAGCTGATCCCGTTTTTCTCTAAATGCTTAACCAACTCACGCGGAAATGTATCACGCATTACAGTTATTGTCACTTCCTCTGCCGTGATCTCATTCACATGCTTTCCAAGTGCCTTATAGATACACGCATATCCCACAACTTTGTGATAATCGTCTATCGAAAAGCTGTCGCCATAGCCCTTGAATTCCATGAGATTATGTGTCTTAAATATCTTCCCAATCTCATTTTCGATCACTGCATCAGGGGCCTTCTTCACTACAAGCATATCGACTCTCAACGGCTCCTTACTCAGTTGATGTTCCGGTTCAAAGATAAGATCTTTTTTATTCTTTTTCAGTTCCCACTCGGTGGCTCCGACAAACGCCGGATGCCAATGATTCCTTTCTGACATAAATTCCTGCTTCCGATCCGTATATCATCAAGCCGCTTCGGAATCTTACCCGGCGACCACTACCATGTGGATACAACTTTATTATATCAGAACCACCGCACTAAATCTATGCTAAGGAAAGACTGATTAATTCAGTCTTTCCTTAGAGCTCCGCACGGATGCGCACGGATTTTCAGTGGAAATTGATGCTTCGCATCGAAAATCCGGCGCGGGAAACGCTTTAATCAGCGTTTCCCTAAGGAACCGTATATTCAGGTGATACAATACGCCGGCGAAGTATCGCCGGCGCATCTCATTAGGTACTTCAATTATGAACCACTGACTCCGTCCCTGAGTGTCATTATGAACCTCTGACTCCGTCCCCAGGTGTCAATTCGGAGATGATTTTTATCAATAAAATAACCCCGGCAGCATATTACCGGGGTTACATATTTGATATCACCTGCTGTGGAAAACGTATTATGTGTCAACAGAACCGTCCCGTTGACACATTTTATCTGCGGCCTACTTCCGTGTCACTCTGGGTAACAACGCTGTGATCCTTAATGTAATCAATGATGTCATCAGCATTGCAGAATGCAAGTCCGACTACGCTGTCAGCTGCTCCGTAATACAGAGCGATCCTGTTCGTCTCGGAATCATGGATAGTTGCGCAGGGGAATACAACATTAGGCACGAATCCTCTCTCCTCGTATACTGCCTCAGGCGTGAGGATGAAGTTTTCACAGCGATACTTCACGATCGAAGGCTGATCGATGTCGAGTATTGCTCCGCCGATTGAATAAACCAGGCCGTTGCAGGTGCTGCTCACGCCGTGATAGAACAGCAGCCAGCCCTCGCTGGTCTCAATGGGAGCTGCTCCGCCGCCGATCTTGACGGATTCCCACCATTCGCTGCCGCGGCTCATTACGTGGCGATGCTTGCCCCAATAGGTCATGTCGGGCGACTCGCTGAGGAAAATGTCACCGAAGGGTGTATGTCCGGAATCCGAAGGACGGGATAACATCACGAAGTTGCCGTTTATCTTTCTCGGGAAAAGAACCGCGTTACGGTTGAACGGAATGAAAGGATTCTCAATCCTGGTAAATGTCTTGAAGTCGGTTGTCTTTGCAATTCCTATGGATGCTCCGTAGAAATCTCCGCACCAGATTATATAATATGTATCCTCAACCTTAACAAGTCTGGGGTCGTAAGCATACACGGGCATGAAAGGCTTGCCGTCCTCGTCCACGAACTGAACCTTCTCTGGCTCAAATTCCCAGTGAATGGCATCCTCGCTTCGTCCGAGATACACATAGGGATGACACTCAGGGACGGAGTCAGAGTGTCAAAACAAAACAAGGGGACGGTTCCTGCATGCGGCAGGAACCGTCCCCGATTATGACACTGTGACTCCGTCCCCAAGTGTCCAAAAAGGCGAGGCAAGTGGAGAAAAGAAGGGCGAAAATAAAGCGAAGGATCTTATGACCAAAATGATGGGGATGTAAGTGAAACGCTGAATTAATCAGCTTTCCCCAAGTACTTCCCACTCGTTGATATTTCTTTTTGATGAATCGAAGTTCACGCCGATCTTAAATATCGTCCGCGGATCGGCGGAATAAGGCAATGCATAACCTTTTTCTTCAATCTGCTGCAGAGCCTCGGCTGCGGTTTTGTCACGTTTAAATTCAAAGATATAGACATAATTGTCAGTCTCGACTATGACATCCGCACGACCGACAGCGTTGTGTACCTGTGTTTTTACATACTGTCCCAACAGCATAAAGGTTATATAGATCACATTCTGAAAATCACGTTCCACATACTTATCAAAATACTTCGGATCTCCCTCCGGATAAGGGAGAGAAGCAAAGAGTGCAGTCAGACGGTCGCGTATGTTGTCAAGATTTCCGGAATCAAGATCCATTCCAAAGGAGACCACATTAAGTGGCGCTTCTTCTTGCTGATCCTGCTCATCCTGATGAAGAAGCAGAGGAACCAGACTATCCAAAAATCCGTATTTTACTTCGTCATTAGGATATCCCAAAATATAGCTGTTATACTTCTTATTGTAATCCTTGACAGTCAGATATCCTGTCTGATACAGAAGCGGAACGGGATTGCGATTATCCGTCCTGTAATCGGATATGGTTTTTTCATCCGCATATATCTGAGATTCCGTTATGGTCTTCGGGTCAAACCTTGTTTCTTTCATCTTTTGGATCAAAAAGGTCGGTGTACCGGATTCAAACCAGTAGAAGCCGAATTTCCTCTCCGAGAAGGCATTCAGGAGACTGAACGGGTTATACATTCCGTCACTGATCTCCGCGAAATGATAACCGTCATACATAGATTTAAGCTTGCCAAAGCATTCTTCAACTGTTAATTCCCGTCTTTGGGCCAACGCTTCTACTTCGGGACAAAGGTTATTCCTGATTTCCGCTTCGGATATCCCGCATATTCCCGAATATCTTTCGTCCATGGAAATGTCGACCAGCTGATTCAGATCACTGAATATACTGACCTTACTGAACTTTGTAACTCCGGTAATGAATACAAATTTCAGATACCCGTCATAGCTCTTTAATGTACCGAAAAACCCTTTGAAAACCGCCCTGTTGTATTCATCAAGTACAGGATCGGATTCAAGCAGTGGCTTATCATATTCATCAACAAGGACTACTGCCTTGCGGCCGTATTTTTGAGTGGCAATATCCAATAGATACTGAAATCTGGATGACAAGGTTTTATTGGCCGGATCGGAACCATATATTTTTTCCCATTTTCGCAGATGGAAGTCCAACACTTCCTCAACAGGCTGCCTGATTTCAGAAGTATCTGAATCCTTATCCGTATCAGTATCAGTATCAGAAGAATCATTTTTTCCGGATGTCATCTTAGCCGTATTCTGTCTGATCTGTTCCGGGCTGCCTTTTACCTTATCGTAATTAGCTCCGTTGAAATCAAAATAAAATACCGGATATTCCGCAAAGGCATCGGGATCATCTTTAGTTAGTTCAGTGATTGCCAACCCCTCAAAAAGCTCGCGCTTACCCTCAAAATATGCCTTCATTGTGGATAAAAGAAGGCTCTTTCCGAAACGGCGGGGACGACTCAGGAAATAAGGGGCAGCACTTCTGGTCAGCTCATAAATATATGCAGTCTTATCTATATATATGCAATTCTCAGTTCTCAGTTTTTCGAAATTCTGTATCCCTGTCGGAAGCTTACGAAGATTCTGATCCATACCCTTACCTCCTTATCCATTGTCTCAAAGACACTTCTGTAGATGTTTTGATTTTATTAATCAGGAACTTCGAAATCATCCGTATGAGCGACAAATTTTATCGTCCAAATAGTGTAATCGATAAGAGAAGGCTTGTTCTTGCCGACTTCGGTTCAAATAAGCGACGAAGGAACCGACCGTCAATCGTCTCCTCCTCCTTCTTTCAGGAGATACATTCATTTGCGAAGGGTCATAGCCAGATCAACCGTATGCTCATCAATTCCCGATTTGATGATGTCTTCGCGGCTCTCTCCTTTTTGTAGGCGGTTAAATGCCTCAATAAGCTGGTTCTGACCTTCTTCTCTGCCTTGAGATATTCCCTGAGATATTCCTTGCGATATTCCCTGAGATATTCCTTCTGTTAGTCCTCTATTATAGATTACCTGGCTCATACTGGGCATGGATTCCACCTCCTTAACAATCTCCGGATTAGAACTGGCCGGAGTATACCTATTTGCTCTTTTATACCTTCGTTACCCGTTACTGTTACTTGGGGAATACAGCTCCACGATGCAGCTCTTTTTGCAGAAGCAGATTCCATAGGAGATTACCCCTGCGTAGCCATCCTCGAGGATTCCCTCTTCATACTTCCTGTCCCGGATCTGGTCGAAAGCTTCGCGTATGCCATTTTCCATCTCGTTATACTTTTTGCAGATCTTGATCTCAAAGACATAGGCCGGATCCTTCGGGCGCAGCGGATAGAGAACCACGTCAGGACGTCCGATCCCTTCCTCCCTGTTGGACCGAGCAGTGTAACGCGGCACTCCGTTCAGGATCGAGAGGAAATTCCCGTGATAGAATGACTCCTCGCTGTCAAAGGTGGAGATGCTCTTCGCCAACAAGTCGCTCACAAAGTCGGACATCCTCTCCGTGTCCTTGTCAAAAATCGCCTGATGCAGCTCATCCATGCCTGTGCTTTTGACTACTTTTTTAAACCAGCTGCTGATCTGATTTTTGTATATACTTTTGACCTCCGTGTTGGGAATGCACATGGTCAGATAGACGGCGTCATCCTCCTGCCTTTCGAACACCTTCTTCATGTATCCGGTAAAGAACAGGAAGTTCCAGAGGTTGTCCTCGTTTTCATGGACGTCCCCGTAGGCTATTTCCTCATGGATTTGTTTCTCTATGGTTCCGCCGCCTATCAGCTCATCCAACTCCTTACGCACGTCATCATCCGCATTCTCGATCAGTTCCCTTATTATCGAATTGGATGACGTGTTGGCCCAGTAGGGTTCGGCGAAACGTCCGGGTGCATTTATATGATCGTAAACAAAATACGTGACGCTCCAGGGGTTGTATACTTCGGCCTCACCGAAAAGATATCCGTCATACCATTTCTTCACAAGCCCGATATTGTTCTCAAGACCGTATTCGATTAGCATAGCCTCGGTCTCTTCCTGGGTAAATCCAAAAAATTCCCCAAAAGAGCTGCCTCTTATGGAATTAACTACCAGATTGTTCAGGCCTGTAAATATGCTCTCTCTGCTGATCCTGAGGCATCCCGTTACCACGGCACGCTCCAGCGCGTCATTCGTCTTAAGCGCCGATTCAAAAAATGAGCGTATGAAGTCCACCATCTCATCATAGAAGCCGCAAAACCATGCGTTCTCCAACGGCACGTCGTATTCGTCGATCAGGATGATCACGTTCCGGCCATGATGCTTTTTTAAGAGTATGGACAACGTCTTAAGGGCATTGGCATATTTACCGACTTCCTTCTCAAATGCCTCCTTCTCATCCTGTCCGTCCTTAAAGCCTTTACGTTTTTCCTCCCAGTCAAGATCACCGCGTTCCAACTCGCTAAATCGGAGCTTATCCCCTTCGTCCAGGGCATCCGACGCCAGAAGGTAATTGTGCCTTCCGTATTCACTAATGATCTCATTTCGCAGCATGGAAAAGGCATTATAAAAATCCCTCTGTTTAGCTCCTTTAAGCGACATATTGATCACGGGATACCGCCCCATCATGTCAAGGATGTCACCGCCCGAGTCCATGATCTTCATACCCTCAAAATAACGGCGGTTGTCGACGACGTTTCCCTCCCGGTCATATTCAAGTTCGAGGAAGGTACGGAGCATGGACAGGGCAAGAGTTTTGCCAAAACGCCTGGGACGGGTAAAAAGGGTGGTCATCCCGCCTTTTTCGACGATATCCTTTATCAGCAGGGTTTTATCAACAAAATAACAGTTATCGTCTATCACACGTTTATAATTTTCGTATCCTATCCCTATTTTCTTCATATCCGCATCACATATTCTCATCAAACGGCTGCAGATCCTCAACTTCGAGTGTGGATAGGATGCTTTTGTCCGAATCTGCATTCTCGATCTCCACAACTCGTGTCGCATGATTTGAAATGGCATGCTCCATAAAGTTTCGGACATCGCGGGCGTTTGCGAAATTGTCGGGCTTGTTGGCAACGCGCTCCTCGATCATCTGACGGGCCTTCTTTTCGGCCTTTTTGGACAGGACGTACTCCTGTTTCTCGAGATTCTTATGCAGGATGTCCATCAGCTCGTCGGCCGTATAATCCTCAAAGAATATGAAATTGGAAAACCTGGACTTGAGTCCCGGATTGGAATTGAGGAACTGCTCCATCAGGTCGGTATATCCTGCAACTATCACGATCAGCTCATCTCGGTGATCCTCCATGGACTTAAGCAGCGTGTCCACCGCCTCCTGTCCGAAGTCGCCGTCTCCCTTGCCGACCGTCAGCGTATATGCCTCATCTATAAAGAGGATGCCTCCAAGTGCTTCATCCACGACCTCCTGAACTCTCGTAGCGGTCTGTCCGATGAAGCCCTTGACCAGTCCTCCCCTGTCAACCTCTACCAGCTGTCCCCTGGTAAGGACACCGAGATATTTATATATTTCTGCAAGCATCCTGGCTACCGTGGTCTTGCCTGTACCGGGATTACCGGAAAAGACCATATGCTTGGTCACGTCGGAAACCTTAAGCCCCTGCTGTTCGCGCATCTTCTGGACCCTCATCAGATTAACCAGCGAATTGACCTGATGCTTGACACCCGTGAGTCCCGTCAGTCCGTTAAATTCGGAAAGAAGCTCCTCGAGCTTTGCGGCCTTTTCCTCCTGACTCTCCGCGGTCTCCTCGATCGCAGGCTCGATGGGACGGTATATCTTGTTGTCTCCGGCGTACCAGATGCCGTAGCTCTTGATGAAGTTTTCCATACGGTACACGTACTCCGTGAACCGCGCTACCTCCATTTCGTCCGCTTCTTCCTTGTGAACCGCCAGTATCGTTTCCCCGAAAAGCTTGAAGGTATCGTAGAATACCATTGCCTTCTGACCGCGGTACGGATCGGGACTTATCTTGTGGGCGGCATCTGCGAGAACCGGATATTTGAGTACCGAAGGTATCTTTTCTCCGAATTTGCCGACCTCGATCTCACGCTTGCGCATGGCGGTCAGCTCTTCGATGGAGCTGTCTATCCCCAGTGTGGTACGGATCACCTCAAGCTCGCGCTCATCCATATCCCCGTCCGCATCCGCCAGATATATGGCAAATTTCAGCAGCTCAAAATGCAGCATCTCCTTCAGCGTCATCTTTTCGCGGGCGATATTGCCCACGTTTGCCGCCTGAAGGAGTGCCGATATCTCATCTGAGGTTCTTATATATTCTTTTAAGTCAAGTTGTTTCATACGTCAATGTATCTCCGTATCCGGATCCGGCCGTATAAAAGGACTCCACCTGATCCGGACTGTATCCGGTTATAAAGAATTCACAAATTCCCTGATCCTTCCCATCGCCTTTTTCAGTGCCTCGATGGAGTATGCATACGAGATCCTGAGGAATCCCTCTCCGCTGTTGCCGAATGCGGTACCCGGCACTACAGCCAGCTTCTGCTCCTTCAGCAGTCTCTCCGCGAACTCATCCGAGGTCATCCCGAACCTCTGAATGGACGGGAATACATAAAAGGCTCCGAAGGGCTCAAAGCAGTCCATTCCGATCTCCTTAAACGAATGCAGGAGGAATCTGCGGCGCTGGTTATAAGCATCTCTCATTTCGGCCACATCCTCATCTCCGTTTTTGAGAGCTTCTATGGCTGCGTACTGACTCGTGGTGGGAGCGCACATGATCGCAAACTGATGTATCTTGGTCATCTGCTGCAGGATCGCGGCAGGTCCGCACACGTATCCCATACGCCAGCCGGTCATGGCATACGCCTTGGAGAATCCGTTGATCAGCAGCGTTCTTTCCTGCATGTCCGGAATCTGTGTAATGGATGTATGTTCACCCTTATACGTCAGTTCGGCGTATATCTCATCAGACATAACATAGATGTCGTGCTTCTTAATGACCTCGGCTATTGCCTCAAGGTCGGCCTTTTCCATGATCGCACCGGTGGGATTATTGGGAAAGGGCAGGATCAGAAGCTTGGTCTTATCGGTTATGGCTGCCTCCAGCTCCTCAGCTGTCAGACGGAATTCGTTCTCTGCCTTCAGATCTATGATCACCGGTGTCGCGCCAGCCAGTATCGCACAGGGCTCGTAGGAAACATAGCAGGGCTGAGGGATTATAACCTCATCGCCGGGATTTATCATGGCACGCAGACCGATATCGATGGCCTCCGAGCCTCCGACCGTGATGAGCACCTCGTGTACCGGATCATAGGTCAGACCGAATCTCCGGTTTAAATATCTGCAGATCTCCTGTCTGAGCTCCAGCAGTCCGGAATTGGAGGTGTAGAAGGTACGTCCCTTTTCCAGGGAATATATGCCCTCGTCCCTGATATGCCAGGGAGTGTCAAAGTCCGGTTCGCCAACACCGAGCGAGATGACATCTGGATCGTTCATCTCGGCTACGATATCAAAAAATTTGCGGATACCGGAAGGCTTGATGTCAACTATGGTATCTGATAACGGATTTCTCAAAATGACACCTTCTCTCTGGTATCTTCCGAAGCAAGCTCCATGATCGTACCATGGTCTTTGTATTTCTTAAGAATAAAGTGGGTGGCTGTGGAGAGAACGGTTTCCATCGTAGCCAGCTTTTCGTAAACAAACTGTGAGATCTCGCGTATGGTCTTGCCCTCAAGAGTGACCAGCAGGTCGAACCCGCCGGAGATCAGATATACGCTCGTGACCTCGGGATAGGAATAAATCCGCTCGGCGATACTGTCGAATCCCTGTCCGCGCTGGGGAGTAACTCTGACCTCGATAAGGGCGCTCACCTTTTCAACCGAAGTCTTGTCCCAGTCGATCATTGTATGATATCCGCAGATGATCCCTTCCTTTTCCATGGCTCCCATCTCGTTCAGGATGTCTGTCTCCGCCACGTCAAGACGGATCGCCAGCTCTCCGGTGTCTATACGCGCGTCCCTTTCTATTACTTTCAGGATTTTTTCTCTCAGATTCATGTGTGTACTCCTTAATTAATTGGGGAATGTTTACGGTTGTTTGGGGTTCAGCCGCGCACTCGTTGTGCTGCCGCCGGTTCCTTATATATCTCATCCATATCCGGCTTAGTGATAAAGCGAACTTCATCACCTTTTAATATTACACGGTCACGCGTGTCCGTCAAGCATCCGATTAATGAAGCCGGCACTCCCGCGGCATTTAATTTCTCCGATAGTCCGTCCGGATCACCGGTAACGGCAAGCAGCGCGCCCGCGCTGTACAGCTTATAGAGATCCAGATCCAGCAGATCGCATAGCTCCACGGTTTCCTGATATACGGGGATATCCTTTAATTGTACCGTGATGCCGCTGTCCAGTTCCTCGCACATATCCCACAACGCACCGTATATGCCTCCCTCCGATACCGGAAAAAGGAACAGCTCCGGATCAGTCCGGGCTATATCTGCAAGTACTCCCTGTCTTGCAGGCGTCAGATCCCTGAGGTTTTGCATTTTTTCTATATAAGAGGTGCTGAAGCGCCTATACAGCTGGGACTCATGGATCCTTGACAGCAGAGCGCAGCCCGCGGCTCCCGCATGCCCGATCATCAATACGAATCTTGCCGGTTTTGTCACGGTATCAGCCGGCTGATAGGATTCTGCGGTTATGCCGGCATGGTTGTCCGGCCGGAGGGTTTCTGTGATTATGCCGGTATCGCAATCCGGCTGCCGGCTGTCTCTGCCGGCTGTCCCGTCTGGTGCGAGGCTGTGTCCTGCCTGTACGGTTATTATAGCTCTGCTTACCGCATCGGATGAGATGATCTGCGGCAGGCAGATGGTCAGGTTCCATTCCCCGCAGACCTCACAGATCGCCTGCAGCAGGGTACGGAGGGCGGGCTCTTCCATGTTTATTGGAAGCGTGAGCGAGATGCCAAGTACTAAGGGGCGGTTTGTGTGTCGCAAACATAAATACCGGCCCATCAGCCCCTGCATGACCGATTCGAACTCATATTTCCAATACCCCGGCTCGCTTCCGAGCACCCATGTTTCGGAACATAAAAAGGCACAAACCGCCGGGCAGTCTGCGCCTCTGTCTTTATTGTACTTATGGATGATCCTGTCTGCGGATCTTGCATATACATTGGTCGGAAGCTTCCCGATTCTCATCTCTGTCCCGTCTTACTGTGCAACTTCTGCCGGTTCAACAACTTCGGGGGCAGGAGAGGCAGGCTGAGCTTCCTCTGCCGGAGCCGGAGGTGCGGTCATGGCGGCCGCCTGGGCTGCTGCCGCTGCCGCTGCATCGGCATTTCCGGAATTCACTGCTTCCATGAGCATATTGTAGATATCGGGGTTATCCGTGGCCACACCGATAGTGATACTTCTGGGAGATTTATTGTATTTACTGGAATTAACTTCGGTACGGCTCTCAAGCGCACCGTTTTCATACGTGTTTTTCCAGAGTTTTGCTTTATATCCGATATGAGCTGA
This sequence comes from Lachnospiraceae bacterium, assembly GCA_017460885.1. Classification (GTDB taxonomy): domain Bacteria; phylum Bacillota; class Clostridia; order Lachnospirales; family Lachnospiraceae; genus XBB2008. The sequence continues at coordinate 14,557 of JAFUAB010000004.1, read as the reverse complement.
CTGTATGCCGGAGCTGTATCCCGCAGGCTGGCCTGCGTCCGCGTAGATAGCATCCACCTCCGGAACATCCGTCTCCAGGACCTCGCTTTCGTATGACACGCTGTGAGTAGACGGCCTCTTTTCAACTCCGTAGATCGTAAACGTGATCTTTTTTTCGGAAGAGGTGTGCCCATCTATATAAATGGGATAATCCGTATTATTCACGAATTTGAAATTCTTATCGGAGGATTCTGCGATAGCCGCATCCATACTGGGCTTAACATATCCGATGATCATGGAATGATTATGTCTCTCGGTAACCTCCAGCTCGGACAGCAATACCGCATTGTAAAGCGTTGTCGACACCTGGCAGATACCGCCGCCGAGGGAATCCACAACCTTACCGTTTAAATACGAACCGGCCATATAGTATCCGTTATCCGTGGAAAAAGGAGTGATGGTATCAAGCGTCGAAAACTCCTCTCCGGGGTATAAGGTCTTTCCGTTGATCAGGCTGCATGCATTCACGATATTTGCGGATCTCGAAGAACCGGAGGTGGAATAGCTGGTTGTAAACGTGCCCAGCACATCCCTTACCAGTGAAAGATCCTCATAGCTGCCAAGCGGGCTTACCATGTCAACATCCAGAGTATACGTCATATCACTGCCGTCCCAGTCTCCAAGCAGCTTTTCCGATATCCCGTCGATAACCGCAGACCGGTTGATCGACCGGCCCGTCTGACCATCGGTGATAACGAATCCGTCAGCGCCCTTTTCCAAAGAGGCATTTACCGCGTCTCTGTCGTATTCTTCGGCGTATCCGTCTATCAATGCGGACAGGGCACTACGATCCAGTGTATACTCAGGTTTGTATATCATCGGATTTCTGCTCAGATCCTTTAACTGCATATACCTCTGAACGATATCTCCCGATTTACCGTATGAGACTGCGGCATCTATTATGTTTTCGTTAGTCCATTTATATCCGATCCGGCTTACCGGAAACGAAACGGAATACTCGCCGCCGTCTGTCAGCGTTACCTTCGCCTCGTTTCTGGCCGCAACATCAGCCTTAACCGCCTTAACGGCCTCATCACGGCTCATTCCGGAAATATCCGTTTCACCGGCAAAAATCCCGGTCTCTATGTTATTTCCCGGTGCAGCGTCCGCACGGACAGGATAAAACAATCCCAGCACAGCTGCGATCAAAACTCCCGCCAGAGTCAATTTAGTACGCATCTTCATTCTCCGTGTGATATGATTACTACTAAGAAAGGATCAAATTGACCGGTTCCTCCCGGTAATCATCACATTAACAACGTAAGGATGGTCGGTACAACCATCATGATCAGTACAATAAATGCGATTATGGATACAATGATCTGTCTTTTTTTCTTATTCATGCCTAATATGATACCACTTTTTCACGGAGAATGTGTAACAAAATGCCTATTTTAACAAGCGTATTTTTATTAATTATGCTAATAGCTTTTTTTGCCAGAAGGGGAAAGGACAAATACGCTCAGGAGCAGGAGGATTTCTGGGAAAGGGAACGACGCGCCAACTCCACGAGACGTAAATCCCTGGACGGACTTAACTATCTGACCATTCCCTGGGACAGGCTTCCGACCGAAGTCTGTACCGATGACGAACGGATCGCGGAATATATAGACACGATACGGAATCTGAAGGACACTAAGATCGTCAATCTGACCGGGATCAGCAATACCGATCTGAAGCTGCAATACGGAGCACCAAATATCACCGAGCTGACGATCTACGACCAACGGTATACCGCTCTCGCCTCTACTCTGCAGCGCTGGGCGGATGCCCTTATCCAAAAGGGAGAGAAGGACGCGGCGCGAACGGTCCTGGAGTACGCTGTTGAAACCGGAACAGATGTGAGCGGAACATACAAGCTGCTGGCTGACATCTATGATAAAGAAGGGAATAAAGAAGCGATCCGCGGGCTGTTACCCGCCGCCGAAGCCCTTAACACCCCGATGAAGGATGCGATCATCCGCTCGATCAATGAACGCCTGTGATTCTGTGTCACCGGGACGGCAGGATCACGGGGCACCGTCAGGCACCTGACTGATGATATCCTTATTTATCTTTACCAAAAAGAACAAGGTCACGATCAGCGACATCATTTCCGCAATGGGGAATGACCACCAAACATTATTGACATTGCCGGTAAGAGACAACAGGTATGCTGCCGGCAGCAGAACAACGATCTGACGCATTATGGAATTGATCATACTGTACACGCCGTTTCCGAGACTCTGGAATACCGTACCGATCACTATACATACAGCTGCTATCGGGAAATGAACCGCAATGATACGAAGTGCCGGGACTCCCATGTTCAGCATATGCTCAGAAGCGTTGAACAATGCGAAGAGCTGTGCCGGGAACAATTCAAAGATCACGGTCCCGACGCTCATAATGATCACCGCAAACAAAACCGCCAGCTTTATGGTTCTCACCATTCTTATACGGTTTCTTGCTCCGTAATTAAACGCCACGATAGGCACCATTCCGTTGTTTAAACCGAATACCGGCATGAAAATGAAGCTCTGAAGCTTGAAGTATACGCCGAATACGGCTACTGCGGTAGATGAGAACATTCCCAGGATCTTGTTCATCCCGAAGGTCATCACCGAACCTATGGACTGCATTATTATGGAAGGAAGTCCAACCTGATAGATGCGTCCGATAACCCTGATATCGGGCCTGAAGCCTTTAAAGGAGATCCTGACCTCATGATTCCTGCGGATATTGAAAATTATGGCCAAAACAGACGCCGTTATCTGACCGAAAACCGTGGCGGTAGCTGCCCCGGCTATTCCCATTTTGGGCGCGCCCAGCAAACCGAATATCAGGATCGGATCCATTATCATATTTATGACTGCTCCCGTAGCCTGAGTGATCATATTGTAAAAGGTCTTGCCCGTAGACTGGAGCAGTCTTTCAAATATGATCTGCATATATACACCAAAGCTTAAGGTGCAGCATATCTTCAGATAAGTCACGCCGTACTGCACTATATTTTCACTGTCTGTCTGAAACCTGTAAAAGGGTTCTACAAGTGTAAATCCGATCACAAGAAACACCAGATAGCTGAGAAGAGCCAGAAATATACCGTTGGTAGCGGACTTGTTGACCAGCTCGTAATCCTTTTCGCCAAGGGATTTGCTGAGCAGGGCGTTTACTCCGACGCCCATACCGACCCCCAGCGCGATCATCAGCGTCTGCATCGGAAAAGCCATTGATACCGCCGTCAGGGCATCCTCCTCGATCCTTGACACGAATACCGAATCCACTACATTATATAAAGCCTGTACCAGCATTGACAGCATCATCGGCACCGACATGGTCACCAGCAGCTTGCCGACAGGCATTGTACCCATTTTGTTTTCTTTTTGAACTGTCATTATTTCCTCCCTGAGTTTTTTGTGTCATGGGGACGGTTCTGTCGGCAGAACCGTCCCCATGACACAAAATGTGTCGGCAGAACCGTCCCCGTGACACACAACCGTTTGTATTATACACGATAATGTGCTAATATGAAACCGCACTATATTCCCAATGGAGGGAAACAGTAGCAGGAGGTGAAAAATGAATAACAAGACTAAAGCAATCGTAGGCGTAGGTTTGCTGACGGCGATCGTTGTGATCCTGCAGGCTCTTGCAGTCAGCATCAGGTTCGGAGTGTTCAACATCACACTCGTACTTGTTCCGGTGATCGTGGGAGTTGCTCTCTTCGGTCCCTGGGCGGGTATGTGGCTTGGCGCGGTGTTCGGACTGGTGGTATTGTTCACGGACGCAGGCGTTTTCCTTGCGATCAACGCTCCGGGTACCATAGTTACATGTATGCTCAAGGGTATGCTCGCCGGATTTCTCGCGGGGCTCGCATATAATGCGCTCGAGCAGAAAAGCAAACTGTTAGCCGTCATTGTGGCCGGAATTGTGGCTCCGGTTGTCAACACAGGCATCTTTCTCATCGGATGCCGTCTGTTCTTTTATTCCACGATCCGGGAATGGGCCGAGGGTGCAGGCTTCGCAAATGCCGGTGCTTATATGATCTTCGGACTCGCAGGCATTAACTTCCTGGTGGAGCTGGCTATCAATCTGGTTCTCAGTACCGTTATCGTGCGGATCATCGGCTTCGGTCTCAAGAGTCTGAACACACAGAATTAAGGATCTCCGGGAAATGCCGGCCTACCGGCATTTCCCGGTTTCTATGCTTAAACGCAGGAGGCTTAACATGATACTTGCCATAGACCTCGGAAACTCCAACGTGACATTCGGATGTCTCGATGAGGAGACCGGAGAGATCTTTTTTGAAGAAAGGATCCATACGGATTTTCAGTTCACATCTGTGGAATACGCAGTTCAGATCAAAACGATAATGGATATCCGCGGTGTCAAAGCCGATGATATCACCGGATGTATACTGTCCTCTTCGGTACCTCCGGTAACCAGACAGGTTCGCAACGCCAGTGAGATGATACTCAAGAAGCCTACGATCGTTGTAGGCCCCGGCATCAAAACCGGTGTGGATATCAAGATAGATGATCCTGCGGCGCTCGGCCCCGATCTGCTGGTGGGAGCAGTCGCCGGAATGAATGAATACGGCTCTCCTTTGATTCTGATAGATATGGGTACCGCGACCACGATCTCCGTCATCGATGACCAGAAGCGCTTCATGGGCGGTATGATCATGCCAGGCGTCAAGGTCTCGGTCAAAGGGCTGACGGCAAACGCTGCACACCTGCCCGATATTGCGATAGAAATGCCGGGCAAGCTGATCAACGGAACAACCGTCGGAGCCATGCAGAGCGGTATCATATACGGTCATGCTTCCGGAATAGACGGTATGGTGGAACGTATCTGGAACGATCTGGGATATAAGACAGCCGTTGTTGCCACGGGAGGGTTTGCAAAGACAATAATCCCCTGCTGCAAAACGGATATCGTGATAGATTCCGAGCTTCTGATCAAGGGACTGCGGATCCTTTATAATAAGAATAAATAACCCTGTCTGTCGCTGCTCCTCCCGGAATGCGGAGACCTGTATGCCTTGCTTAATCTGTTTACTATTATTTCAGGACGACTGTTTCAGACAATAGTATAATTTTCGGACCAGCTGGTCGGCCTTATACGGCTTCGCAATATGATCGTTCATACCGTGGCGGAGACATTCCTCACGATCCTCCTCAAAGGCATTTGCGGTCATGGCAAGTATAGGCAGACCGGCCAGCTCCGGATCCTCAAGAGCTCTGATCCGGTCAGCGGCCTCATACCCGCCCATGACCGGCATCTGAACATCCATCAGTATCAGATCATATTCTCCGAAAGCCGAGTTTTCTACCATCCGTACGGCTATCTCGCCGTTCTCTGCTTCATCAACGGTAATACCCTTTGCCTTAAGCACACCCTTGGCGAGCATACGGTTGGTGGCGTTATCATCCACGAGCAGGAAATGTCTGCCCCTGATGTATTCTTCCATCTCCTCCGGGGTCACATTTTCGTATTGCCTGCCTGTCGGCGATTCATTGCGGCCGGTATCATGCAGCACTTCAAAAGGAATATTGATGATATAAGTAGTGCCCTCACCTTCACGGCTTTCCACATTGATGGTCCCACCCATCATCTCGACCAGATTCTTGGTTATCGTCATTCCGAGCCCGCTTCCCTGGGTCTTGCTGATAGTGGAATTTCTCTCCCTTTCGAAGGGTTCAAACATATGGCTGAGAAATTCCTTGCTCATACCTATACCGGTATCGGCTATGATAAAGGAATATTCCGAAAACGTCTCGTCTATCGGGCTCAGCTTCTGTACCTTAAACTCAACATATCCGTCCTCCGGAGTAAACTTGATGGAATTGCCGATACAGTTGAGCAGGATCTGATTCAGACGGAGCTTGTCGCACATGACCGTGCTGTCCTTCATGTTTTCCTGAATTACCGAAAAATGCAGCTTATGTGAGCGGATATCCGCGTCTACCATCTTCTCTATGTTTTCGACGATCTCAGAGAGATCGCAACGAGCGGGTTCTATATGGATCCTTCCGCTCTCGATCTTGCTCATATCAAGAATGTCATTAATGAGCATAAGCAGATGATCGCCCGAGGATCTGATCCTCTCCAGATAGTCCTTAACGGCTTCGGGCTCATCGTAGTGCTCAAGGGCAAGCTCGGTAAACCCTATCACCGCATTCATGGGAGTACGGATATCATGGGACATGTTGCTTAAGAATTCGCCTTTGGCGCGACTGGCGCTCTGTGCTTCCTCCAAAGCGGATTTCAGCGCGATCTGCGACCTTTCCAGCTTTTCAAGGGCTGCCAGTTTCTCATTGGTCAGGCTTTCCTTGAGTTTCTCATCCTGAATACTCTGTATGATCCCGCTGAATACGGGATTTCCCTCCTCGTCATGAGTAAGCTCGCCGCTTCCCCTGTACCACCGGTATGAACTGGTGGCATCGTAGAATCTCAATTCCTCATTGTAGACCCCGCGGCCGTGGGCTGCAGCGTCAAAGGCCGCAAAAACCCTTTCCCTGTCATCCGGATGTACTCCGTTCAACCATATCTCGAAATCGGGAATATTCGGATCCTTTTTGCTGTCAAGCATGAGCCTGAACTCCGGACTCGTGGTCACATCTATATATTCTCCCTGTTCATTCAGATATATATTCCACATAGCGGATTTGGTCAGCTCGTGCACGACTTTATTGGCTTCTTCGGCCGCTCTTCTGGCCTTTTCAAGCTGCTCCTTACTCCTGGTCAGCTCCTTGGTAGTCTGCATAAGCTTACGATAATCCGGAGTTTCATACGCACACAGAAGGATAACCAATGCTACCGAAACGGCATAGTATACAAGCAGTATCTGGATCCCGCTGATGATCTGAAGGTAAAGCTGGATCAGGAAACCCGTTACCGTGATCACCACGAAGGCCAACAGACAAATAAGCTGCTTACGGCTGAATTTCCTGCGGTTTACTATGAGCCGCGTAAGGGAGATTATCTCCTCCACCACAGGAACGAACATCATGACCAGATAAAGAGGTCCCCTGGAATACTGTCTGTTTTCATCAAAATAAATGATCAGATGGGTGAACGGAGTTGAAACCACCATGCAAAGATACACTACTATAAAAGCAGCGTTGATCCTGTCCAGTAACGTCCTTTTACCTGCAGGATCGATATTGTATCTGATATATGCAGGGAGCATTACCGCTGTCATGGCGGCAAAGAAGAAATATATTATATTAAGAAAATAGTTGATCCAAACGGGAACAACATTCGAATACGATATCGTGACGGCGGTCATGGTATCCAACGCATTGGCTGCTATCACCGAGATAGCCATCCAGCGGAAGCACTTGCTGGTAGCCGTACTTGTATCATACTGGCGCAGTACAAAAATATAGTAGACGACCAGAAACAGCAGTCCGGAAATATTAAAGTCTACATTATATGTCATGTGAGCTTATCTTTCTTCGCAGCAGCACCCCGTCATACTGTCCAGGTCATAATGATTGCTCATCAAAAGCCACAGCTTACAATACTGGGCAATGGGTGCACAGTCATAAAGCGGGATTATCCCGTATTCGTCATAAGATCTGATCGTCTCGTAAAGAGCCGCATCTCCGGCAAGTCCCAAAAGAAAGACCGGTATATCCCTTCCATGAGCTTCTCCGAGAAAGGTGATCATCCTTTCATCAAGGCATATCGTTCCGGAATGATAGCTGTTGAGAAGTATCACCCGGACGTAATCCGGAATATGCGGATATACAATACCCGGCGCGGCATTTACTCTCATAATACCGGCTGTATCGGGACTCAGGGTGCAGTCTTTGGCTCCGATCAGTTTCACCCGGTTATCGGGATCCACACTATAATTATCGCACGGTTCGTAGGATGCTTCAAGCCAGGTTTCCCTCAAATCCCCGTTGCACACGAATCTGCCGTAATACTGCCCGCGCACACTATAAACGTAATCCGAAAAAACCACGGGATTACCCAGGCGGTTGCCCCTGTGGATAACCGGAAATTCTCCGTCATTACGATAGCATACAAATACTCCGTTCCCGTGCCTGTCCTGTATAAATCTGACCGCAAAATAAAAATTCACTACCCCGTTTGATCTCTCATCGCTCAGTATACGATTGGCAGAAACCATTACGATCGGTATCTGCACATCGGCAAAAACATATGAAAGGATCGCTGCGGTATACTGCAGGGTATCCGTACCGTGAGTTATCACTATTCCGTCAAGATCGGGTTTTGTAAGATCCTTCCGAACTTCCTCGATGATCGCCATAATATGTTCGGAGGCTAAGTTTTCACTTAAGATATTGATCGGCATGGAGATTTCCAGATTTGCTTCTCCGCCTGCCTTACGATAAAGCTCTATAAGCTCATATGCTGCTGTCGAATCCGTTCCTATGCTTCCGTCACTTTTTACAGTACTGCCTATGGTGCCGCCTGTAAAGATTGTAAAAATCATCGGTACGATCTACCTCTCTTTAAAGCTTCTATATGTTTCACTCGGAAAAACATCCTACCGGGGCTGAGGAAAGAAGAGGACTTTCGTCCTCTTCAGCCCCATTTGAACATAACCAGTAGGAAGGAGACTTATCGTTTTACTGTAATCTTAACCTCAAATGGTGTTGCCGTGGTCCTGGTCGTCTGTCCCGCATAAACGGGTACAAACTTGAGCGTATAATCCTTGTTCTGTACCAGATAGCTGGGATTTGCCAGCCATACCGTCAGTATTCCGTCATCATAACTATCGATCTTGAAGGCTTTTTTGATCGTCTCTGAGGTATCCTTTGAGAAAGCTATATCCTCGATCTCCATATTCATTGCCTTCTTGCCCTTGGCCGGTTCAGCCTGTGCAACATCGATCGTGATCATCCTGTCCTCATCTGAGGCACTGGCTATTACGGTCTTAGGATATGTGGTTATCTTAAGTGTCGGATATACTTGCTTGGGAGTTACCTTTACATCCGTTTCACATACAAGCTCATCGGAAGAAATATCATTCAGTTCAAACACAAGTGTCAGCTTGTATGCTTTGGCATTCAAAAGCTCATTGTCTGTGCTTGTCGTATTATCTCTGTTGATCGTCAATATCACGGTATTGCTCTTTTCCCCGAGCTCAGCCAGGAAATGCTGGGAATCCGTATTCGCATAATACGCGTTGTTGCTATTCTTTTCTTTTACCTTTACATTGGTGATCTCACCGGTAAAGTTGGACAGTGTTGCGGTATAGGTTATAGCCGAATCCTCATCTATGGGATTGAGCGATCCCGAAGCCTTGAGTTTGACTGTTGGTTCGGGTTTCAACAGTTTAAGAGTGATCTTGAGCCTGTCAAGTTCTCTCGAATCGTTATCAGTCTTCGCTTCCAGCCCATACACATAGTATGTATAAGTCTTTCCGACCTCATATTCTGCGTCATCCTGCAACGAAACATATACCCCCTCTTCATCGCATTTGAAGGTCGCGATATCATCAAAATCCGGAGTTTTGGCATTTGAACCCACAATATCAACAGAACTGTCATCCAGTTCTCCTGTAGCTCCGGTCGGAAGATTTGTCAGTGTATAAGTTGTTTCGACGGTCTCTGCTCCCGGATGATTGGCATTAAGCGCAAACGTAGCCTTTTTGAGCTTAACCACAGGTTTTTTATTAACCACCTTTACCTTAAAGGTCAGGGCGGCTATTTCTTTCTCATAGTTTGTACCCGCGAAGGTTACCGTGGGAGTTGTTTTAAAGGTATATGTTCCTGCAGGAATATCACCGGGCAGCTCCATAACGATATCGCCATCTGCTTCCAGCTTCATCGCATCTATGAGTTCACCTGCTGCTTCGGCAAGTTTTTTGCTGCCGGAAAATACCGGTGTACCGAAATCGGTTATCGATGCTTCAGGCTGATCGAGCTGTGCATTGATCACCGCTGCCTGATTGGGGAATGCAAGATTGAGCTCTGCTGTGGCCTTGTTAAGCTTTGCCTTCGGCACCGCACTTGTGGTCTTTAATGTGAAGTTAAAGGTCAGTGGCTTGCTCCAGCTCTCATCCTGTACATATATTCCTACGGCAGCGGCCTTCGGCTTGTCTTTGACTTTTAATGTAATGGTATCTGTCAGTCTTGCGTCCGCAATGTCCGGTTCTTCAAAATATGTATTCCCCTTGGCCGTTAATCCAAGTCCCTTTATATTTCCGGATGCATCCTCGTCCGTATCCAGGCCTGAGAGGCTGATCACATTCTTTTTGTTCTTCTTTTCAACTATATGCAGATAATATTCCTGACCGCTTGCGAATGTACTTGCGGTTGCCGAGGTAACATCCAGAACATACTCCGGCGTCACCGTTTCGGTAGGTATTGTGACCTGCTTCCAAACGCCCTCCGTATATCCCAGAAACCTGATATACAGATAACCGGTTGTTATGTCCTTACCGTTTGTATCCTTCTCGATATCATTCTCGCTTCGGAATATCGAGAATCTCTGGTTGTCGATCTGTGCTATTTCAAAGTTACTGGCAAACTTATCATCAGTGGCATTATATGTCCCGGTTTTATAGTTCTCCGCACTCACGAGATAAATCCTGTCCACCAGATCATTCTTGTCACTCTGGGTCATCTCAACAACACCACCCTTGTTGGTACTGCTGAAGAACAGGTTGATCTTGTTCTTAAAGGTGATCTTGGGATCGGGTTTGGTATTGATAACCTTTACACTGATCGGAACCGCAAAGGGTTCTCCGCCTTCCTCATCCAGGTATCCGGTCATATACAGCTTCGTACTGTCTTTATATTCCTTTGCGTAAGGTTTGCCTGTGCTGTTTCTGATAAAGTATAAACCGTCCTCATATACAACCTTCAGATCACTACAGATGCTTCCGCTGCTGCTTCCGACTCTGAGCGAAATCCGGTCATTGTATATCTCCGTATCATAAACCGGAGTTATTGTTATTGACGTACCCTTTGAGGATAGCGAGTTTACCTCGATGCTTGACTTCGTGATACGAGGACTGAGATCAAGAGCCCTTACCACAAGATATGCGGTTGTATCCTCTGTTACCTTGTTCCCTTCACCCTTAACTGTGATCGTTATTATAGCCTCTCCCACAGCGCCTTTTTTGATAACGATCTTGTTCGTGTTGTCTGTGCTCGTTTTTGCACCGACCGAAGCTATAGAGGAATCACTGCTGACCCAGGTCGACTCGGCTGTAAGGGATCTGGTCTCTCCTTTGGTGTACGCATTGATCGATACAGGAAGCGTGATATTCCCGCTGCTCAGAGCCGATATGCCGTATGTGACCATATCGACCTCCAGAGTCTCCTCATCCTGGTACAATTCCTTTACCCCATATTTGGCATGAGGAGCCTTATCCGGCAATACAAGCTCTATATTGTCGACACTTACGCTCTTACCCACCTCTACAGGAATCTTTATCGTAACACCGTTGGTCCAGGATGTAACGGTGATCGTCGTATTTCCCTGTCCGATCGCTCTCATTACACCGAGGGAAGAGATACTCACGATCTGTTTGTTTTCACTTTTAAAATTAAAATGCCATGCATCCAGATCCTTTCCGCTCTCCGTAACTATCAGCCTGGAAGAACGTCCGGTCATATCGAATTTCAATCCGCCATCTGCCGTGATATCCGGTGCATATCCATTAATAGCCTCCACTCTGCGTGAAAGCGTTTTACCCATGATCTTGCCTTTTTCTTCAGCCACGGCATGCACCACCACATCACAATCGGGCATTTCAAAGGTAAACTGCTTTTCTTTTTCATCGTTCTTAGTCTGTGTAATTTTTGTACTGATATCCCCCTCAACTGCGATACTGCTGAGCGCATAACCCTCAAGAGGAGTAACGGTTACAGTGACCTCTGTTCCTTCCGTTGCCTTGCCCAGGCTGGTTTTGACGGTAAGCTTCTTATCATCCGACTTGATCTTGATGTTCTTTGTTTTATATAAAACAACATACTTATATTTCTTGGAATTAGCGTACTCCTTCACCTTGCCGTCATAGCCTTCCATGGTAAGCTTGTCGCCGCTATCCGGAAAAGCGTCTGAGGCAATACTGAATTCTATACTCTCGGGATCGGGATAGCCTATAGTCACCTTGGCAAGTTTGCTGCATCCGGCAAACGCCTTTGTTTCAAAAACATATACGTTATAAAATCTGACCGTCGTAAGCGCCGAACAGTTCTCAAATGCGGATTCGCATATTTTCCAGGTTTCCGACCCGCTGCCCGTACCGATTTCCAGCGAAGTAAGTCCGACACAACCAGAGAAAGCTTCCACAGGGATCTCCTCAAGGACATCGGGGAGCTTGACGGTTGCAAGGGAGGTACAGTTTGCAAAAGCACTCTCCATGATCGTCAGATCAAAATTTGCCGATAGATCGACTGACGGCAGTGCCGAAAGGGCAAAAGCCCCTTTGCCTATAAAATCTATGCTTGAAGGCATAGGCATATTTATAAGAGCTGTACATCCGTTGAATGCATAGCTGTTAATTGTTTCAAGGTTGGGAAAATCCACATTGATAAGTTTGGTACATCCCGAAAAAGCACTTTCACCGACTGAGGTTACATATACGCCTCTGACAGTCGTAAGTGAGCTATTTCTGAAGAATGCCTCCTTACCTATGGACACAACACCCGGAATAGATATCTCCGTAAGTCTGTAGTCATTCTTGAAGGTACTGTCCTCAATAGCTGTCACACCCTCGGGAAAGATGACCGATGTCAGCTTGTCGCATCCCTCAAACGCGCCCGCTTCAACTTTAGTCAGCTGGCTGCCTGTTTCACAGGTAACCTCCGTAATAGCCGTATCATTGAAAATACCTCTGGGAATGACCTTTGCTTCTGCGGGAATCGTGACAGAACCGCTGGGAGTCTTGCCCTCTGCGAGACCAAGGACACCGTCTTCTGTCAATACAAATATCCCAGGATTGGCAAGGCTGTCTACATCCCGGTCAGCTTCAACGATCGCATCGGATCCTTCATCCGATGCGATACTATCCTCTATAACAACCTCTTCCCCGTCCGCCTTTACAGACTCAGCCGTACCGGCATTCTTTTCAGTTTCGGAAGCGGTGATGTCAGTCTCATCTGCGGATTCAGAGCCGGATCCGCTGTCGATTTCCGCCGTCCCGATCGGGATGACCGCAGCGGATCCATCACTCTGTGTTTGTTCATTTCCGACGATATCCTCCTCAGTAATGAGCGCACCTGTTTCATCGGGTTCAGACAATTCAGTGATCTGCGCTGTCTCGTCGGTGGCAGCTGCGGATGCATTCACCGGTACCATCTCAGATGAGATGATCATGCTAAGTGAAAGCATTATCGCAAGTAATCTTCTCGTTTTCAATTTTTCTTCCTCCTTCTAGATATTGTGTTATGTTCAAATTTATATTATGGAAACCAAATTCCGATGTGTACGAGCCTGTAAAATCCTGGGAATCTTGATTTTGTGGTATTCCGAATTTTTTAAAACTACATCTTGTATATTAACATAACATATTTGGTAATGCAATAACTTTTGTTATGAAAAATTGACATAACAATATATTATTGTAAACCCAATATCTTGTGGTTTTTTCTTGCAGAAGGACAGGGATTAAGAAGAAATCATTTTGCAGAGGGGCAAAGATCACGAAGGAAGCAGACTTCGCAGTTCGGATTCTGAGCCTTACAGATCGTACGACCCAGGGTGATGATATGCAGATTCCAGAGGATCCAGTGATCCTCGGGCAATATCTTCATAAGATCCTGCTCTATCACAACAGGATCCTGGCTCCCGGTCAATCCGAGCTTGCCGGATATCCTTTTGACATGGGTATCCACCACTATACTCGGTATATTATAAATGTTGCCGCGGATAACATTGGCGGTCTTACGGCCGACTCCGGCCAGAGAAGTCAGTTCATCGATATCCGAAGGAACCTCTCCGCCGTACTCCCGGATCAGGGTCTGCGCACAGGAAATGATGTTTTTGGCTTTGTTATGATAGAACCCGGTAGAGCGGATATCCTGCTCCAGCTCGGACAGATCCGCATCCGCAAAGGACTGCAGGGCAGGATATTTGACATAGAGATCCTTTGTAACCTCGTTGACACGCTTATCCGTACACTGTGCCGATAGTATCGTAGAGATAAGCAGCTGATACGGCTCCATATAGTCGAGGTAGCAGATCAGATCGGTACCGTATTCCGCGTCGAGACGGGAGAGGATCTCAGGTATTCTTTTCTTTTGTTTAGATGATATTGTCATTGTTTTTCCTGTCTGTGTTTTCTGCATCTTAAAACTGATCCTATGGATGTCAGGCTCAAAAGTTATTTTGGACCTTTTGGCCCTGATATCATCCTGTCAGTGCTGCAAAAAAACATGGGAGTTGCTGCCGCCTGAAAATATAGTGAACGTCAAAAATATTTTGACGTTCACTATAAAGCCTCCGGCAGGATGCGCACGGATTTGCAGGGGAAATCAATGCTTCGCATAGCAAATCCGGCGCAGTAAACGACGAAAAGTATAAATACTTTTGTCGTTTA
>JAFUAB010000003.1 GCA_017460885.1 Lachnospiraceae bacterium | reverse complement strand
TAAGGAACTGTTGCAAAATAACTTGATCATTTGTCTCGGCTAAATGTCCATATGCTTCTTCAGAAAGCCTCGGCGTAGCCCACTACGCCTACGTTTTCTTCATTGCATATGAACATCTATCCTTTGCCAACTGTTCAAGTTATTTATGAACAGTTCCTAAGCCTAAAAAATGATCCGGTCGGATCCGTATACATAATCGAACATAAAAAACGGGAGAAAGCAGGTTTCTCCCGTTTTTAACAGCCGAGAAAGGGACTCGAACCCTCGACCTACTGATTACGAATCAGTTGCGCTACCGACTGCGCTATCTCGGCACCACGCCCATTGTACCATGGATGGGACAGGGCGTGTTTGGAAATACACGGACGTATTCCCACGGCCAAGTATACACTAAAACTCAAATGTTTGCAAGACTTAGATATACATTCCCATAGCAGCCTGTATCTGCTCGGCTGTCGGCTCGCCGATGCTTTCGATATTATAGGGCGTGCTCTGATATACGTAGTAATTGAGCCAGTTGGTGTAGAGCAGCTGACCGGTGGAACGCCAGTTGACTACCGGTGCAAGGCCGGGATCATCATCTGGGAAATAGTTCTCGGGAACGTGAGGCTCCAGTCCCTTTTCCTTATCGCGCAGATACTCCAGTTTGAGAGTGTCGGAATCGTATTCTGCATGGCAGGTTACGAAGAATTTGTGCGAATCCTGTGTTTTTGCGATAGTGAAGCCTGCAATGTCGGATACTGCCATCAGCTCCAGTTCCGGTATCCTTTCGACATCCTCAATATGAACATCGATCCCTCTGGACTGCGGAGCGTAGAAGATATCATCAAATCCTCTGAAGAGGGGAGATGTACGTTTGAGTATCCTGTGGGGGTAAACACCGCTGAGCTTCTCCGGCAGATGAAAGGTGTCGATCCCGTAGAAATAGTGGAGTCCCGCGTAAGCACCCCAGCACAGATAGTATACGCAGTGAACATGTGTCTCCGACCAGTCCATGATCGTACAGAGTTCATCCCAGTATGCCACATCCTCAAAGGCAAAATTTTCGAGAGGCGCTCCTGTAATGATCATTCCGTCGTATTTATGATCCTTAACCTCATCGAAGGTTCTGTAAAAGCTGTCTAAGTGAGTGGGATCCGTATGCTGTGATGTATAACTGGCTGTCTGCAGAAACTCGGTTATGACCTGCAGAGGAGTATTGGACAGCTTGCGTAAAAGCTGGGTCTCCGTAACTATCTTGGTGGGCATAAGATTGAGTATCAGGATATTAAGCGGACGGATGTCCTGATGAATAGCCCTTGTTTCCGTCATAACAAATATATTTTCGTTTTCAAGTATTTCTGTGGCCGGAAGTCGCTCCGGAATTTTAATCGGCATTTCTGTATTGGCCTCCTGATCTTTGTTAACCTTGTATCATCTTATATGATAAACCATGAATTCGCAAGATACCTTGTATTTATAAAAAAAAAGGTGTAGAATATCTAGGATTTGTTTATAATTTGAATATCAAGCTAAACTTCTGATTATATTTTTGTATACATGCATTCACACTGTGAACCTGATGAGGGGAGAGCCATATGAAATTCAGATATCTGGTAGACAGACAGCCGACAACTGAAAACAACGAGACTCTGACCCGGGAGTTACGCGCGGGTCATTCCTACGGCGCAGTAACATTATCACAGAACAATTTATTCATCAGACGCGGAACCAGGACGTATTACATACCGTACAGTGACGCGCAGAAGATATTCCGGAGAGTCAGAAGCCTGCATGCCAATATTTGCTGCGGAGACGGAGATATAGAAGTAGACTATCTTGTCGTTATGGCAGATGACAGGGAGATAGCGGAGATTTCTCTCCCGGGCAGAAAAGCGGCCAAGATGCTTATGGAGGAGCTTAAGACGATCTCCCCCGAGACTGATTTTGCGGCACCGCCCCGGGCAGCGGAGCCCATTGAAGCATGAATACGGGAAAGAAGCCTTATATAGTTGGCAGGAACACGGTTTCCGTCGGACGTATCCTTGACGGTGACGAAACCTACGAGAGTTTTTTGGATTCGTATTCCGTATATTATAATCTGAAGCGTGAGGGGACTGATGCTCCGTTCCTCGCTGAAGCGGTGTTTGATTCGAAGAGTGAGCAATATTTTCTGATCCGGGCTGCCAAGGTTGCGGAGATGCGTTCCGTAGAATATGTTTACTTTGCCAGAGAGTCAGACCTGGATGCCGCAAGGCTTAAGGTTCTTGATGAGAAAGCCTGGGAGAGGGGAATGGCCCGTGTTGAGCCGGGCCCAAACCACAAGAATACCGATGTGTGTCTGATAGTATTGGCGGATAAGCTTACCGATGATGCCAGACAGCTGGCAGTTACATCATCGCACAGCAAAAACTACAGACTTGCCTTACACGGCTATTCGAATTTCCGTTTGCTTGTTATCGAGTTGTCTTCCGGTACAGCCTATTTAAACCGGCAGGCCCGTATCCTGAAGGAACTCGTTGGCAATATAATGTCAAAACCATTTTCAAATGAAAGGGAGATTATGAAATGACAGCATTATTAATCATTCTTGCTGCTATAGCCATTCTCGTAATAGGTTATATCACCTATGGTTCATGGCTTGCAAAGCAGTGGGGTATCGACCCCTCAAGAAAGACTCCCGCAGTCGAGAAAGAAGACGGTGTAGACTATGTCGCAGCGCCTCCTGCAGTCCTTATGGGACATCATTTCTCGTCTATTGCAGGAGCAGGCCCTATCAACGGACCTATCCAGGCATCTGTTTTCGGATGGCTGCCAGTATTTTTGTGGTGTGTAATTGGTGGTATCTTCTTCGGAGGTCTGCAGGATTTCGGTTCACTTTTTGCTTCGATCAGACATGACGGCAAGTCACTGGGCGAGATCATCAAGGACACCATGGGACAGAGAGCAAAGAAGCTTTTCCTTGTATTCGGACTTCTGGTTCTTATCCTTGTTATAGCATCCTTTGTAAACGTTGTCGCAGGTACATTCTTCACCGAAGAGGGTGGTTTCGGATTTGCCGGTAATCCTACCAACAACCAGACAACAGCTATGATCTCATTGCTGTTCATCGTACTTGCAATCATTTATGGTTATGTTACCAACAAGATGAACGTTAAGACGCTCCCCGCATCGATCTGCGGGATCATCGGTATCATCATCATTACGGTCATCGGACTTAAGCTCGGATTTGTAATGGGTCGTACCGCATGGATCGTGTTCATCGGTATTTATATCGTGGTAGCTTCTCTGGTTCCCGTATGGATACTCCTTCAGCCCAGAGATTATCTGTCCAGTTTCCTGCTTTACGCTATGATGGCTATCGCCGTTATTGGTATTCTGGTAGCTGCAGTTACCAAGAACGCTTCATTTGCCATTCCAGCGGTTACAGGTTGGAAGACAGGCATTGGAACCATGTTCCCCGCACTGTTTATCACGGTTGCCTGCGGTGCCTGCTCAGGTTTCCACAGCCTGATCTCTACAGGTACCACATCCAAGCAGCTCAAGAATGAGAAGGATGCCAAGCCTATCGGTTACGGTTCCATGCTTATCGAGTCTGCTCTCGGAATCGTATCACTGATCGCTGTAGGTATGGTTTATTCCAAGTACACAGAGGGTGGCTTCGGTTCACCTTCGGCTGCATTCGGTGCAGGTATCGCTACGATGTTCGGCCCCGAGGGATCAGGAGTTTACAATACCATAGCAGCTCTGCTGACACTTGCCGTATCCGTATTTGCACTTACTTCTCTGGATACAGGTACACGTCTTTCGAGATTCATGTTCTCCGAGCTCTTCCTTACCGAGGATGAGGCTACATGGAAGGATGCAAAGAGTCCAATCAGAAAGGTACTTGCTCATCCTCTTTTCGGTACTACGGTAATGGTTGTTATCGGATGTATCCTCGGCGGACTTAAGCTCTCGGCTATATGGGCACTGTTCGGAGCTGCCAACCAGCTTCTTGCAGGAATCGCCCTGCTGGCTGTATGTGCATGGCTCGGTGAGGTCGGCAAGAACAATAAGATGTTCTTCATCCCTATGATCTTCATGCTTTGCGCTACGCTTACAAGCCTTTGCATCACTATCATCAACAAGTTCAAGGCTATCGGCGGCGGTGAAGCCGTATGGGGCGACTGGTTCCAGC
Source organism: Lachnospiraceae bacterium (assembly GCA_017460885.1). Taxonomy (GTDB): domain Bacteria; phylum Bacillota; class Clostridia; order Lachnospirales; family Lachnospiraceae; genus XBB2008. Next base: position 56,626 of record JAFUAB010000003.1, on the reverse strand, counting down.
TTATCTTTGCTCTGGCTATGGCTATTCTGGCTGTTATCCTTGTTATCGAGGGTGTTCAGACCTTCCAGAGACAGAAGGCGTCTAAGAAATAATTATTGCTTGATTTAAGTCGGACTGCCGGAGCTTAAACTCCGGCGGTCCGTGGAGAAAGACGTATATGATGGAAACTGCATATCAGAAAGAAAAAGTTAACAACGAAGTAGAGTGGTGCCAGGTATATGATCTGGATATTAAGGCTCAGATAGAGAAAGCCCTGTTGAAACACCGTGTTTCTTATTGTATCCTGTTTGAGAAGCCCAGACTGTTTTCGTCCGATAAAAGGGAAAAATTCATATTCTGTGTGAATTTGCTTCAGAAGGATACCGCCGACAATGCTCTTGCCGATCTTGGAGATATAGAGGAGCTTAAGGGCAAGATAGTTTTTCTGAACAGAAAAGTTGATAAATCATACGTATGAAAATGATCTCTGCCGTACAGTCGCATACTTACGGCAGAGTTTAGATTTCACCGATCATCCCATATGTCTCAATGTGATACCTGCAGTAACTACATATATGATGAGGATTATGAGGATTATATGTGCACCGTAGATGTGGACGAGGATGAAGCCGCCAGAGGCTTTGCTGATGCACGGTATGAGTGCCCGTATTATTCCTATGATAATGAATATCTGATCGTAAAGCATCAGATGTGATACAAAAGGATCCTTCGTCGTGCACAGACCGGCTTGATCTCCGGTCCGGCCTTAAACGAAAGATCCCGTTTTTTAAGAAGCTTCGGAAGCGGTTTCGCTTACCGGGGCATTTTCTTTGTTCAGAGCCTTGACGGCGGTGGAGAGCATAAGCTTGATACGGTTCAGCTGGTTAACTTCGCTTGCTCCCGGATCATAATCTATTGCGACGATGTTCGAGCCGGGATATTCGTGTCTGATGGCTTTGATAACACCTTTTCCGACCACATGGTTCGGCAGGCAGGCAAAGGGTTGGGTGCAGACTATATTGTTTACACCGTGATGTATCAGCTCAATCATTTCTCCGGTCAGGAACCAACCCTCACCGGTCTGGTTACCAAGATCAACGATATCCTTTGCATATTCGGTAGTGGTATAGATGCTGATCGGAGCATCGAAGTGCCTGCTCTTTTTCAATTCGTCAACCGCTGCGCTTCGCAGATATTCCATGGCGGCAATTCCGAGTTTGCTGACATACTTGGTCTTCACTGAGGTTCCGAGATGGTCAGCCTTGTATATCTGGTTATAGAAGCAGTAGAGCATGAAATCCATCAGATCCGGTACTACGGCCTCAGCCCCTTCCTTTTCCAGCAGATCTACGAGATAGTTATTGGCAAAGGGCGCGAATTTGACAAGTATCTCGCCTACTATACCCACTCTGGGCTTGCTGATATCACGTATCGGGATATTGTCGAAATCACGTACCATCTGACGGCAGAGAGAGTTAAATTTCCTCAGCGAGTGATGTCTGCCGTTAATGTATTCGATGCTTCTGGTGATCCATTCCTGATGAACCTTTTCGACAGACCCCGGTGTAACCTCATATGGCCTCATCCTGTAGATGCATCTCATCATGATATCGCCGAAGATGCAGGCATAGGCGGCTTTGATGATCATGGAAGTATTGATGTGGAATCCGGGATTTGACTCAATGGAACTCAGGTTCAGAGATACAACGGGAACCTGTCCCATCCCGGCTTTTTCAAGCGCCCGTCTGATAAATCCGACATAGTTGGTGGCTCTGCAGCCTCCGCCGGTCTGAGTCATCAGCAGGGCTGTATGGTCCAGATCGTATTTGCCGGACTCGAGTGCATTCATGAACTGGCCTACCACACACAGAGAAGGATAACAGGCATCATTGTTTACATATTTTAGTCCCGCGTCGATGGCGGCACGGTTATCGTTATCCATAACCTCTATGTTGTAGTCGCATGCCGCAAAAGCCGGGCCGAGCAGATCCATATGAATGGGAGAGAGCTGTGGTACTAGTATCGTGTAATTCTTACGCATCTCTTCGGTGAACAGAACCCTGTTATGAGCGGCATTGCCCTCATGACTGAACTTGCCGTTACGTTTCCGCTCGGCTATGGCGCTTATCAGTGATCTGATACGGATCCTGGCAGCTCCGAGATTATTGATCTCATCGATCTTGAGGCATGTATAGATCTTGCCGTGTGCTGCGAGGATATCGTTTACCTGATCGGTTGTTACCGCATCCAGTCCGCAGCCGAAGGAATTGAGCTGTACCAGATCCAGATCATCTCTGGTACCGACAAAGCTTGCTGCCGCATATAGTCTGGAGTGGTACATCCACTGGTCCGAAACGATCAGAGGCCTGTCGGGCTTGCCCAGATGCGATACCGAATCCTCGGTAAGGACCGCAAATCCGTAGGATGTGATCAGTTCCGGGATTCCGTGATTGATCTCGGGATCCAGATGATACGGACGTCCTGCCAGAACTATTCCGTGGATGTTGTTTTCTTCGATATACTTAAGGGCACGGTTGCCGGCATCGGTAACATCTTTGCGCGCCCTTGCCTGTTCGTCCCATGCTTTCGCGGCTGCATTGGTGATCTCACTGACCGGCAGTTCCCTGAATTCATCGACGAGAGCCTGCGTAACCGTCTGAAGACTCTTGTATGACATAAAGGGATTGCGGAGTCTTACCTTGCCTCCGGTTATCTCTTCCACATTGTTTTTGATGTTCTCGGAATAGGAGGTTACGATCGGACAGTTGTAGTGATTGGTGCTTCCCTCGACCTCGTCCCTCTCGTAGAAAAGGCCGGGATAGAATATGAAGTCCACGTTCTGACTGATCAGCCACGCTATATGTCCGTGGGCAAGCTTGGCTGGATAGCATTCCGATTCCGAGGGTATCGATTCTATGCCCAGTTCATATATCTTACGTGTGGTAAGAGGAGAGAGCACCACACGGTATCCGAGCTCTTTAAAGAATGTGGCCCAGAACGGATAATTCTCGTACATGTTCAGTACTCTGGGTATACCTACGGTCCCTCTCGCAGCCTTGTCCTCCTCGAGCGGTTCGTAATCGAATATCCTTTTGATCTTGTATTCAAACAGATTCGGAATTCCGGTGTTTTTCTTTTCCTTACCGAGTCCGCGTTCACAACGGTTGCCCGAGATGAACTGTCTTCCTCCGGAGAATCTGTTGATGGTCAGACGGCAGCTGTTGGTGCATCCCTTGCATTTGGCCATGCTGGTTTCGTATTTGAGAGCCTCGATCTCGGGGATCGACAGCATGGTTGTGCGGTATCCGGATTCATACCTTTCTCGTGCGATCAGGGCCGCACCGAAGGCTCCCATTATTCCCGCGATATCCGGTCGGATCACCTCAACACCGGCGACAGCCTCAAAGCTCTTGAGTACCGCGTCGTTGTAGAAGGTTCCTCCCTGGGCGACTATATGCTTTCCGAGCGATGAGGCATCGGAGACCTTGATAACCTTAAACAGGGCATTTTTGATAACCGAATAGGCCAGTCCGGCGGAAATATCCGATACTTCGGCTCCTTCCTTCTGAGCCTGCTTGACCTTGGAATTCATGAATACGGTACATCTTGTTCCCAGATCTATAGGATGCTTTGCAAATAGCGCCTCCTTTGCAAAATCCTCTACGGAGAAATCAAGTGATTTGGCAAAGGTCTCGATGAACGAACCGCATCCGGAGGAGCATGCCTCGTTGAGCTGTACGGTATCTACAGTATGATCCTTGATCTTGATGCATTTCATGTCCTGACCGCCGATATCCAGGATACAATCCACGTCCGGGTCAAAAAAAGCGGCGGCTTTGTAATGGGCAACGGTCTCTACCTCGCCGTCGTCCAGCATCAGGGCGGCCTTGATCAGAGCCTCGCCATATCCGGTAGAGCATGAGCGGACGATCTTGGCGGTATCCGGAAGAAGCTCGTTGATCTCCCTGATGGATCTGATACAGGTCTTTAGCGGTGAACCGTCATTGCTCGAATAAAATGAATACAGGAGCGAGCCGTCCTCTCCGATGAGGGCGGTCTTGGTAGTGGTAGATCCGGCGTCGATACCCAGAAATACCTTGCCGGAATATGTGCTTAAGTCTGCACGTTTTACCTTATATCTGCCCTGCCTGTCGATAAAGGCGTTATATTCGGCCTGATCCTTAAACAGCGGATCCAGTCGGGCTACCTCAAAGTCCATATGGATCTTTGATGAAAGCTTGTCCTTCATCTCATCCATCGTATATGAGACCTTATCATCCGCACACAGTGCACTGCCCATTGCGGCAAAAAGGTGTGAATTGTCGGTATATATAACGTGTTCGTCATCGAGATTGAGCGTGCGGATAAATGCCGCACGCAGCTGGTCCAGAAAGTGCAGAGGACCTCCCAGAAAAGCCACATGTCCCCGTATCGGTTTGCCGCAGGCCAGGCCGGAGATGGTCTGGTTTACAACGGCCTGCAGGATGGAAGCGGAAAGATCCTCCTTGGTGGCCCCTTCGTTGATAAGAGGCTGGATATCGGTTTTGGCGAATACTCCGCATCTGGCCGCGATGTTATAGAGCGATCTGTAATCCCGGGCAAATTCGTTCAGCCCCGAGGCATCGGTCTGGAGCAGTGATGCCATCTGGTCGATAAAGGATCCGGTGCCTCCGGCACATATACCGTTCATACGCTGCTCGACATTACCATCCTCAAAATATATGATCTTGGCATCCTCACCTCCGAGCTCTATTGCAACGTCGGTCTGGGGAGCGTATTTCTGAAGAGTTTCCGCAACGGCTATGACTTCCTGTGTAAAAGGAACCTTCAGATGATTGGCAAGGGTAAGACCGCCGGAGCCTGTGATCATCGGATGGAGAGTGATGTTGCCGAGTCTGTCGGATGCTTTATCCAACAGCCCCTTAAGTGCATTCTGGATATCGGCAAAATGTCTCACGTAGTCCGAGAAGACCAGAGTGCCATCTTCGTCGAGTATAGCGATCTTGACCGTTGTTGAACCTATATCTATTCCCAATGAGTAGTCCATGATGTCAGTTTCCTTTTTTCTTATTTATATTAATGCACACAAAGCAAATTATATGACCGCGGATATCAAATTGCAATTGACAGAATTATTACATTTTTATAAAGAAAACAGGACATATTCGTTAGTTTGTGATAGAATGATTTTGTAAGTGTGTTCGCTTACGATATGCGGGCTTTTTCGATTATGACAGAGGCCTCAGACATAAAAAAGGAGGTGACGGGATGCTTTCAACTCTTATTCCGTTGTTTGATGAAACAAAGAGCGTTACTGCTTATTCGTTGTTTACACTTAAGGATAATTATCTTCTTAATCCTACTTCCATCGGTATCGCAGCTTTTGACGGCGCCGGAACCATTGATGGTCTTGAGGTGCTTAACAGTATCGGTATCGAGACGCTGTCCGATGACAGAGAGGTATTCGTGGAGGTTAACAATGTCTCCATTTATTCCGATATAGCCGGACAATGCAGGGTTCCAAATGACAGAGTTGTCCTGCTTCTCAGCACCAGGATCAAGCCTACCGATGATATCATTAAACGTATCGAGGTCCTCAAGAGTCAGGGTTTCAAGCTGGCTATGCGCAAGCTTAATGTCAGTGATTTTGAGGCGTATACGCCCATCCTCAAGCAACTGGACTACGTGCTTCTCAATCATGCCAGGATAGATATTTCCAAGGCGCGTATCTATTTCAGCAAGTTGTTCCCCAACATCGAACTCTGTGCTGTCAATGTCAATTCACAGGAGGATTTCGACAAGCTTACCGAGATCGGCGGATATAAGTATTACGAGGGCGAGTTCTTCCGTATCCCGGTAGTGAAGACAGATACCGAGATCGCTCCGTTGAAGGTCAACTATATCGAATTGCTGAATGTCATCAACGATATCGATTTTGATCTCGGCGATGCCGCCGATGTTATCAGTCGTGATGCCGCATTGGTCATCTCTCTTTTGAAGATAGCGAATCGTCTGTCCAGAAACTCCGAGATCACATCAGTCAAACATGCCTGTGCGATGATAGGACAGAAGGAACTGAAGAAATGGATCAATACTGCAGTTACCGAGGCACTCTGTGCAGACAGACCCAATGAGATCATCCGTATGGTCATGATCAGAGCCAAATTTGCACAGGAGCTGGCTCCGTTGTTCGGCTCGGCGGTAGATTCCGAAGAGCTTTTCCTGATGGGTCTGTTCAGTATGTTGGATATCATGCTTGACAAGCCTATGTCCGAAGCTCTTGACATGGTTCTTGTATCCAAGGATATCAAGGAAACACTGCTTACCGGCAACGGCAAGTATTCAATAGTCTACGATTTCATCAGAGCTTATGAGAATGCCAACTGGTCCGAGGTTTCCAGACTAATGCTGCTGAGAGACATCTCCGAGAAACAGGTTTCATCCAAGTATATCGAGTCCCTGCAGTGGTACCATGAGATGTTCGGACTGACAGAGAATAACAACCAAAAATGAGTACGGATAATATAAATATTTTAAATGAAAATGTCCCTTCCCGTATAAAGACCCTGAGAGGGTTAATGCAGCGGGAAGGGATCGCTGTATATCTGATCCCCGATTCGGATTTTCACGACTCCGAGTATATCGGGGATTATTTTAAATGCCGCGAATACATGTCGGGCTTCACGGGATCCAACGGGATCCTGGCGGTAACCATGGACGAGGCGGTGCTTTGGACAGACGGACGTTACTTTATCCAGGCCGAAAGGGAACTTAGGGGTTCAGGGATCGAGATGTACAGGATGGGAGAGGAAGGTGTTCCGACGTATTCCGAGTACATTGTGTCCAAACTCAGATCCGGTGAGACCTTCGGCTGCGACGGAAGGGTGCTTAATGCGCGCACCGGTAAGAAGCTCAGGGAGGAGATCGAGGAAAAGGGCGCATTTATGCGTTGTGATCTGGACCTGACTGATGAGATCTGGACGGATCGTCCGGAGCTTTCATCGGAGCCTGTGATCTCACTCGGCTTTTATCTGACAGGTGAGAGCATTACGTCCAAGCTGAAAAGGATCAGGGTGGAGATGCAAAAGAAGAAGGCGGAAGGCTTCATGCTTTCTTCTCTTGACGATATCATGTGGACGACAAATCTGCGCGGAGGCGATATCGAGTATTCCCCCGTGGCATTGTCGTATCTGTATGTGACTCTGACGGAATGCGTGATCTTTATCAATATCGAAGCCCTTACCGATGCCGCGAGAAACAGCCTGGTATCGGAGGGGATCATCATCAGACCGTATGGTGATGTGCTTGATTTTATGTCTGGCAGGGAGCTTCCGGCGAAGCTGATGATTGATTCGCGCAGATCCAATTACGGTATATACAGTCTGTTGGAAAGCAGGACTAAATTGGTTGACATAACTAATCCGACAGAGATGATGGAAGCCTGCAAAAACGATACCGAGATCGGTATGATCAGGGATGTATATACGAGGGACAGCGCCGCGCTTACCAGATTCCTCTATCTGATGAAGACACAGTATGCGAATCAGGGAATGGATGAATATACCGCTGCCCTTAAGCTTGACGGTATGAGACTTGAGAATGAAGGCTGCTACGATCTTTCGTTTGAAACCATCAGCGCATACGGATCGAATGCGGCTATGATGCATTATTCCGCGGACAAGGATAACTGTTCGGTGATCAGACCAGAGGGGATGTATCTCGTGGACAGCGGCGGTCAATACGACGGCGGTACGACGGATGTTACACGTACCATCGCGGTCGGTCCGGTTACCGATGAAATGAAGAAGTCCTTTACGCTGGTCTGCGTCGGTATGCTGAGACTGGCAGGCGCGGTTTTTTTGTCGGGATGCACCGGCAGGAGTCTGGATGTACTTGCCAGAGAGCCGCTCTGGAGATTCGGTTCTGATTATAAATGCGGCACGGGACACGGAGTAGGTTATATGCTTGGTGTGCATACCGGACCGCAGAGGATCAGTCCCAAATATTCGGAGGATATCAGGGAAGCGGTACTGAAGCCCGGCATGATCGTATCGGATGAACCCGGAGTATATATTAAGGGCGAATACGGTATCCGTACCGAAAATATCCTTGAGATAGTTGAGGATCAGAAGACCACTGACGGAACATTCCTCAGGTTTGAACATCTGACCTGGGTTCCCATCGATCTGGATCTGATAGACACGGATTACATGGAACCTTCGGATATAGAACTGCTGAATGAATACCATGAGGGAGTGTACGAGAAAATCATCCCTTATATGCAGACAGAGGAAGAACGGGACTGGCTGTTTGAGGCCACGAGACCGTTATTGTAAATGTGGTATTCTGGGGTAAACGCTGACTAAATGTTTACCGCACTGGGTAAGGAACTGTAGCGAATTAATTTAGTCATTTCGCTTGTCTGCTTTCAAGATATCTGCATCAGAAAGCCTCGCCATAGCCCGCTATGGCTGCGTTTTCTTCTTTGTTATCGAAAAAGCATCCTGCGTGAAATGCCTAAGTAATTCTGCTACAGTTCCTAAGCGTTTCCGGCGCTAGGCTGATAGCAGTCTTCGGCGTGTGCCGGTGAGCACGCGCGTTACCATCAGCAATAGCCAAAACAGGGAATCTGCAGGTAATCGAGGCCCGGCGAGTGAGAGCGTTACCATCAGAAATAGCCAAAACAGGGAATTTGCAGGTAACCGGGGACCGGAGAGCGAGAGCGTTACCATCAGCAATAGCCAAAACGGGGAATCTGCAGGTAACCGTGGCCCGGAGAGAGTGCGCGTTACCATCAGCAATAGCCAAAACGGGGGAATCTGCAGGTAACCGGATAATGCGGCAGATCTCAATCTGTGATATTTTGTTCACTATAATTTAACAAGTTTAATATTGCTAACAGGCCCAAAAAGATATATTATAGAGGACGGTGGGCGTGAAAGAACGCCATTGAAACAGTTAAACTTTTTTAGAAGAGGAGAAGATAACATGTCAATTGATTTAACACAGTATGGCATCAATGATGTCAAGGAGATCGTTTACAATCCTTCATACGAGTTGCTGTATGAGGAGGAGATGAAGCCCGAGCTTACAGGCTATGACAAGGGTACTCTGACGGAGCTTGATGCCGTTAACGTTATGACAGGTGTTTACACCGGACGTTCCCCTAAGGACAAGTATATTGTTATGGATGAGAACTCCAAGGATACTGTTTGGTGGACTTCCGATGATTACAAGAACGACAACCATCCCATGGATCAGAAGACCTGGGAGACCGTTAAGGAGCTTGCAAAGAAGGAGCTTTCCGGCAAGAGACTTTTCGTGGTTGATGCTTTCTGCGGTGCCAACAAGGATACTCGTATGGCAGTTCGTTTCATTATGGAAGTTGCATGGCAGGCACATTTCGTAAAGAATATGTTCATCCAGCCTTCAGAGGATGAACTTGCTTCCTTCAAGCCTGATTTTATGGTATATACCGCCTCCAAGGCTAAGGTTGACAACTATCAGGAACTCGGTCTTAACTCAGAGACCTGCGTAGCTTTCAACATCACATCCAAGGAGCAGGTTATCCTCAATACCTGGTACGGCGGCGAGATGAAGAAGGGTATGTTCTCCATGATGAATTACTTCCTTCCTCTTAAGGGCATGGCTTCAATGCACTGCTCGGCCAACACGGATATGGAAGGCAAGCATACGGCTATCTTCTTCGGTCTGTCAGGAACAGGTAAGACCACACTTTCAACCGATCCCAAGAGACTTCTCATCGGTGATGACGAGCACGGCTGGGATGATAATGGTGTATTCAACCTTGAGGGTGGCTGCTATGCTAAGGTTATCAACCTTGATAAGGATTCAGAGCCCGATATCTACAATGCCATCAAGAGAAACGCTCTGCTTGAGAACGTTACAGTGGATGCTGACGGCAAGATCGATTTCGCCGACAAGAGCGTAACCGAGAATACACGTGTATCTTATCCTATCGAGCACATCGAGAAGATCGCTAAGAATGTTAACAAGATTTCTTCCGGCCCCGCAGCCGAGAACGTGATCTTCCTTTCGGCAGACGCTTTCGGAGTACTTCCTCCGGTATCGATCCTTGATCCCGAGCAGACACAGTACTATTTCCTGAGCGGATTTACGGCTAAGCTGGCAGGTACAGAGCGCGGTATCACCGAGCCTACTCCTACCTTCTCAGCATGCTTTGGTCAGGCATTCCTTGAGCTTCATCCTACCAAGTACGGTGAGGAGCTTGTTAAGAAGATGCAGAAGAGCGGAGCTAAGGCTTATCTGGTTAACACCGGATGGAACGGAACCGGCAAGAGAATCTCCATCAAGGATACGAGAGGTATCATCGATGCCATCCTTAACGGCGATGTTCTCAAGGCTCCTACCAAGACAATTCCTTACTTTAACTTCGTTGTTCCTACAGAGCTTCCCGGTGTTGATCCTGCGATCCTTGATCCCAGAGATACATACGCAGATGCTTCAGAGTGGGAGACCAAGGCTAAGGATCTTGCAGGCCGCTTCCAGAAGAACTTCGTTAAGTATGAAGGCAATGATGCAGGTAAGGCACTTGTTAAGGCAGGTCCTCAGCTGTAATCGGACATACAGCGGTATACTGTACAGGTTTACCCGGAAACAGTATGATCGCCGTGTAGTATATCAGCATATATAAATATCGACTGCCGTACCGTTTGGTGCGGCAGTTTGACTATTATTAGAAAATACTGCGATGCTTTGGCATCAAAACCAATGTGCATTGGAGTAGTTCAGAATTAAAAGTTATTCAGTAACAGATCCTATTGGAGGTTGTGTATGGAAATGACATTGCGCTGGTACGGTACTGGATTTGATACCGTGACCCCCAGACAGATCAGACAGATCCCCGGAGTGACGGGAGTTATCACGACCCTGTATGATATACCTGCCGGAGACCTCTGGCCCACGGAGAGGATCCGCGCTATCAAAAAAGAGGTAGAGGATGCCGGCCTTCATATCTCCGGAATAGAGAGCGTGAACATTCACGAGGCCATCAAGGTTGGGACCCCCGACAGGGAGCAGTATATCGATAATTATATCGAGACACTGAAGAGGCTGGGTGAAGAGGACATTCATCTGGTATGCTACAATTTCATGCCGGTCTTTGACTGGACCAGGACAGAGCTTGCCAGAGTACGTCCCGACGGATCGACCGTGCTGGCCTATACTCAGGAAGCGGTTGATGCTCTGGATCCGGAGAAAATGTTTGAATCCATAGCGGGCGACACCAACGGAACGGTCATGCCCGGCTGGGAACCGGAGCGTATGGCCAGAGTCAAAGAACTGTTTGAACTATACAGGGACGTGGATGATGAGAAGCTCTTTGCCAATCTGAAATACTTCCTTGAGAGGATAATGCCGGTTTGCAATGAGTATGACATCAAAATGGCGATTCATCCCGATGATCCCGCCTGGAGCGTATTCGGTCTTCCCCGTATCATAATCAATCAGAAGAATATCGATCGTATGATGAAGATGGTAGACGATCCTCACAACGGCGTCACCTTCTGCTCGGGTTCATACGGAACAAATCTTGAAAACGACCTGCCGGCAATGATCAGATCACTGAAGGGAAGACTGCATTTTGCCCATGTCCGCAATCTTAAATTCAATTCGCCTACCGACTTTGAGGAAGCGGCCCATCTGTCGAGAGACGGTAGCTTCGATATGTATGAGATAGTGAAGGCGTTGTATGATATCGGATTCGACGGACCTGTACGCCCCGATCACGGACGTATGATCTGGGACGAAGTGGCTATGCCCGGATACGGTCTATATGACAGGGCGTTGGGCGCTGCATATATCAACGGACTCTGGGAAGCCATCGAAAAGAGCCATGAAAGGGGAATTGACTGATGGAACTGAAGAGAAAAAGCATCCTTGAAGACAGAACCGCATTTGAGAAAGCCGGATACAGACTGCCCGGGTTTGATCATGAGCAGGTGCTTGCCAATACCGAAAGCCGTCCCGAATGGGTTCACTTCGGAGCAGGCAATATCTTTCGCGCATTTCAGGCCGGCGTATGTCAGGAGCTTCTGGATCGCGGGATCATGGATACCGGTCTTATCGCGGTAGAGGGATATGATTACGAGATCATCGAGAAGAGCTACCGTCCCCATGATAACCTGAGTATCCTGGCTACATTGAAGTCGGATGCCACTGTTGAAAAGACAGTGATCGGAAGTATGGTGGAATCCCTGATCCTCGACAGAGGTAACGATACAGATTTTAAGCGCCTTAAGGAGATATTTTCGAATCCTTCCCTTAAGATGGCCAGCTTCACGATCACCGAAAAGGGATATGCCGTGAGTGCACCTGACGGCAGCTTATCTCCTGCGATCGCCGCAGATCTGTCTGCGGGTCCTGATGAGGCCGATAGCTATCTTGGAAAGGTCTTTGCCCTGCTTTATGAAAGATACAAAAACGGTGCACTTCCTATCGCCATGGTGAGCATGGACAACTGCTCGCATAACGGCGATAAGCTCAGGACAGCCGCGGAATGCTTTGCAAAAGGATGGATCGCGAACGGATTTACCGATGAAGGCTTTGTTGATTATGTTCTTAACAGCGGCAGGGTATCTTATCCCTGGAGCATGATCGACAAGATCACACCGCGTCCGGATTCACGTGTGGAAGAGCTTCTGGCCGGGGACAATATCATCGGCCTCGATGCGATTGTCACATCCAAAAAGACCTGGGTAGCGCCTTTTGTCAATGCCGAGGAGTGCCAGTACCTGGTTATCGAGGATGATTTTCCAAATGGCAGGCTACCCCTTGATAAAGGCGGTATCATTTATACGGATCGGGAGACCGTGGATAAGGTTGAAAGGATGAAGGTCTGTACCTGTCTCAATCCGCTTCATACAACATTGGCTGTCTTCGGATGTCTCCTGGGGTACACGCTCATTTCGGAGGAGATGAAGGATCCGCAGCTTAAGAAGCTGGTGGAACAGATCGGTTATGTGGAGGGATTGCCCGTGGTGGTCGATCCCGGGATCATTGATCCTAAGGCCTTCATCGATGAAGTCGTAAATGTACGTATTCCAAATCCGTTTATGCCCGATACACCGCAGAGGATCGCCTGTGATACCTCACAGAAGCTTCCTATCCGCTTTGGAGAGACTATCAAGGCGTACGTTTCGTCAGACAGGCTGGACGTTCATTCTCTGAAATATATCCCGCTTGTATATGCGGGCTGGTTAAGATATCTGATGTCCGTGGATGACGAGGGCAGAGCCTTCGAGCTCAGTCCGGATCCCATGCTGGACGAGCTGTTGCCGGCGATGTCAGAGGCTGTCCCCGGTATGGATGCTGACACTGCCGGACGGATCATAGATCCTCTGCTGGAAAATGACAGTATCTTTGGCGTGAATCTAAAGACTGTCAGGCTTGACGGGCTTGTTAAGGAGTATTTTGCCGAGCTTACCGCCGGTCCTGGGGCAGTGAGAGCCACATTGGACAAATACGTCTCAGGAAAGACTGATTAATTCAGTCTATCCTGAGAGCTACGCACGGATGCGCACGGATTTTCAGTGGAAATTGATGCTTCGCATCGAAAATCCGGCGCGGGAAACGCTTTAATCAGCGTTTCTCTAATAAGACGACCGGATAATTTTTTCTTGCGATATACAGCCGATGCGTCTATAATTTAATTAACCTGGAATGTGCGACAACTCCTGCGTTTTTGAACCTACATTTTTTTGAAAGGGATTCCGAATCGCATCATGGATGTCAGGCCTACGTCGTTTAGTCTCGGACTTGCGAGAAGCAGTGGAAGGCAGAAGTGCTGCTGAGGTTGCCCACCTGGCTGATAGCTAGGACTCAAAAAGCAGGAACCGGCATTTCGGGGGAGGGTTACTATTCACGGGTGTAGTGCGGTGTTTCGGCACTGTGGGTAGTAACGTTTTTTTGTGTATATGAAGAAGACCAAGAAGCTGTATATTTTTATAAATAACTTCTCACAGGCATTCAACAGTAAAAATGTGCCTGACTACGCAGCAAGCACTGCGTTCTTCATGTTTTTGTCACTTATTCCGTTTATGATGGTGGCCTTTGCCGTTATGCCATACACCTTTGTCACGGAGGAAATGCTCCTGAGCGTGATCATGCGTGTGATTCCGGAAGCGGCAGATACTTTTATAGTCGATATCATCCAGGAGATATATGATTCCTCTGCGGGGATCATCACGGTCTCTATCATAGTAACACTCTGGTCTGCCGGTAAGGCTATGCAGGCATTGATACGCGGGCTCAATGTTGTCTATGATATACGGGAGAGAAGAAACTTCATACTTCTGAGGATCCTGGGCTGCGTTTATACTATTGCTCTGATGATAGCCATAGTCATCATGATCGGTATATTGATGTTCGGTCGGACGATAGTTAATTTCTTTTTCAGGCATATGCCGGACCTGGAACCGATGAGGAGTCTGATATTGAGGCTCAGATATCCGGTTTCGCTTGTTTTGCTCATTCTGCTGTTTACGGCGATCTATTGTATGGTGCCGAGCATCAAACAGAAGTTTACGATGCAGCTTCCCGGAGCCGTTTTTGCAGCCATTGCATGGTCGGCGGGCTCCTGGGTATTTTCGTTTTACCTGAATCATTTTGACGGATTCTCGACCTACGGAAGTCTGGCTACGGTCATAATCGTCATGCTCTATATGTACATGATGATGTATATCATTCTGGTGGGAGCATATATCAATTGCTGGCTCGGCAGAGTCGTAAAGATGGGAAAGAATAGTAAACGAGTTTAGTAACTGCATTTTGTGAGCCATACGGAAATTACATATCAGTTGACTATAAAGGAAAGGATCCCGGAATTAAGATCCGGTCTGATATAATTTGCAGACAGTATTTGCAGTCAAAGGAGTAGTGTTATGAGAGAAAAAATTGAAAAGCTTGGAGCACAGTTCAGGGAGGAGATGAGCTCTGTAAGTGATGTGCAGTCGCTTGAGGATCTCAGACTTAAATTCATGAGCAAGAAGGGATATATCTCCGAACTCATGAAGGAGCTTGGTAAGGTTCCGCCCGAAGAAAAGAAGGATGTCGGTCAGATGATCAACTCCTTTAAGTCGGAGATCACATCCAGATTTGAGGAAAAGAAGGATGAGATCATCAGGTTGCAGGAGCAGATCCTGATCCAGTCGGCAGAAAGCTATGACGAGTCCCTGCCCACAGATACGCTGACCGGTTCGTTCCATCCCATAACTCTCGTGCAGAGACAGCTTGAGGATATTTTCGAATCCATGGGCTTTGATGTTGAGGATTACAATGAAATCGTGGACGATTATCATTGCTTCGAAGCCCTCAATATCCCTCCCTTTCATCCGGCGAGGGATATGCAGGATACTTATTATCTGAATACACCGAATCAGCTGCTCAAGAGTCATACTTCCGCAGCTCAGAATGCGATCATGATCAAATACGGCAGGAGACTCAAGGAAGAAGGCCGCCCGATAAGAGCCGTGTTCCCGGGCAGATGCTTCCGTAACGAGGCTATAGACGCCTGCCATGAGAATACCTTCTTCCAGATGGAGGGTATCATGATCGACAAGGATATCTCGATATCCAATCTGATCTATTTTATGAAGACCATGCTTTCCGAGGTGTTTGAGAGAGAGGTTACCGTCAGACTTCGTCCCGGCTTTTTCCCCTTTGTGGAGCCCGGCTTTGAGCTGGACATACAGTGCCTGATCTGCGGAGGAGACGGCTGCCCTTCATGCAAGAATTCCGGATGGCTGGAGCTGTGTCCCTGCGGAATGATCCATCCCAACGTACTCAGAGCAGGAGGTATCAATACCGAGGAGAATCCCTATGAATATACGGGCTTTGCGTTTGGTCTGGGTCTTACCCGTCTGGCCATGATGAAGTACGAGGTAGGAGACATCAGGACATTCAACGACTGTGATCTGAGCGCGCTTTCACAGTTTGTCAGCAGATAGATCGGGGAGGAGAAGAAATTATGTATGTATCAATGAATTGGATCAGAGATTTCGTAAATCTCGACGGACAGGATCTGGAAAAACTGATTCACAGGTTTACGCTCTCCACTGCCGAAGTGGAGGATATCGTATATAAGGGCAGCGACATCAGAAACGTGGTAGTCGGAGAGATCCTAAGCTGTGAGGATCATCCCGACTCTGATCATCTGCATCTGCTCAAAGTTGATGCCGGAGATCAGGTTTATGATGTTGTCTGCGGTGCTCCCAACGCCAGGACAGGGATCAAGACCGCATTTGTCAAGGTCGGCGGACAGGTAGGCGAGATGGAGATCAAGCCTGCAAAGCTTCGCGGACGTGAGTCCTACGGAATGTGCTGCTCAGCTAAGGAACTGGGAATATCCGACGATCACTCGGGGATCATGGAGCTGGATAATTCCTTTAAGAACGGTACGGATCTGAAGGAACTGTTCCCTATCGATGATGTGATATTTGAGGTGGACAACAAATCCCTTACCAACCGTCCCGATCTGTGGGGGCATTACGGCATGGCCAGAGAGTTTGCTGCTCTTACCGGACAGCCTCTTAAGGAGCTGCCTGTACGCGACAGCGATTACAGAGGTGATGCGGAGGTTCCGGTCGAGATCAGGAACAGGGATCTGGTATACAGATACAGCTCGGTACGTATCGAAAATATCAATGAGAACAGAAGCCCTATGGAAATGCAGATCCGTCTGTATTACTGCGGCATGAGAGCCATAAATCTTCTAGCTGATATCACCAACTATATAATGCTTGAGCTGGGGCAGCCGATGCATGCATTTAACGGTGATAAGATGAACAGGATAGTTGTGGATACTCCTAAAGAGCCGTTTACATTCAAGACGCTGGACGGTCAGGACAGGGAGATAACTACAGATACTCTGATGATCTGGGACGGAGAGCAGCCTACGGGTATAGCGGGGATCATGGGCGGTCTGGATTCCGAGATCGTTGAAGACACACACAGTGTGATGCTGGAATCCGCTAACTTTGACGGGGTTTCCATCAGAAAGAGCGCTTCGAGGCTTGCGCTTCGTACCGATGCTTCGGCACGCTACGAAAAAACACTTGATCCCGAAATGACCTATACCGCTGTACAGAGATTTATCAAGCTGCTGTATGACGCAGATCCCGGCATACACTGCACAACCAATATCACGGATGTGTATGTTAAGAAGTATCCGGAGCTTACAGTTGATTTTGACAAGGCTTTTGTGGACAGATATACCGGCATAGATATCAGCTCCGAGCGGATTTATGACACCCTTGTTTCACTCGGGTTCGGTACCGAACGCAACGGAGATTCCTTCTCCGTTAAGGTACCCAGCTGGAGAGCCACCAAGGATATCTCGATGCAGGCCGATATTGTGGAGGAGATCACAAGGATCTACGGATATGACAACTTTGAGATCAAGACCGCACTGAGCCCCATCGCGCCCGCCAAGAAGACCGAAAGGCGCATCGAGGAGGATCATGTCAAGGATATGCTGGTCAAGACTTACGGTATGCATGAGATTCACACCAGGATATGGTGTGATCCTGATGCGCTTCGCGACCTGGGACTCAAGCCCGAGGACAATGTAAAGCTTGTTCAGGCGTCCGAAGAAAAGAGTACAGGAATCCTTCGTACTTCGATGATGCTCAGTTTCCTGCCCGCGGTAAGACAGAACAGGAACTTCCGTAATGAATTCGGTATTTTTGAGATAGGGCGCGTCGTGGAGGGTACTCGCCCGGATGGTACGGCGGATGAGCACAGGCATCTGGCTGTATGTACCTACAGCAAGGAACGCAGCGAAAAGGAGCTGTATATGGAGGCTGTAGGTCTGATCAATTCGATCGTATCGGAGCTCAAGCATAAAAAGGTAACATACAGGAAAATCGATGTTTCTCATGAATGGCAGCATCCCAAGAACACCTCGGAGATAAGTGTTGACGGAACCGTGATAGGGGTTTTGAATACGCTCTATCCTTCGGTGCGCACCAGGATCGCAAAGAATGCATATGTGGTTTGTATAGAGATCGATATGGATGATCTGCTTAAGATTGAGCCGGCTGATCTTGAATTTATCGAGCCCTCGGCTTATCCTGCCGTAGATTACGATCTGAGTCTTGTGATCCCGGATGGTGTCAGATACGAAGACATCGCTTCCTGCTGGGATGATCTCAGGATAAAGGAACTCAGCAAAACATCGGTAATAGATATCTATGACGCAGGACCGGTCAAGAGCATCACACTGAGATTCTCATTTGTTGCTTCGGACAGAACCCTGACCGGAGAAGAGGTTCAGCAGCATGTTGATGCAATACTTGAGGGCTTAAAGAAAAAGGGCGTGAGGCTTAAGCTTCAATAACATATACAGACCTGCCTTGTAACATACCGGCAGACAATGCGGATGTGATCGATGACAGATTATGAGACTATGAAAGGAAGGATTATGGAAACAAAAAATGCATGGGAACAATATGACAAAAAGGAATTGAAGGAAGTAGACAGAGTTGCTTCCGGGTATATTGACTTTCTGAGCGAATGCAAGACCGAACGCGAGTGCGTGGACAGGATCGTCAATACCATAGAGGAAGCCGGATATGTGGAACTCAGTGAAGCACGCAAAAAGGGCATTAAGCTCAAAGCCGGAGACAAGGTTTACTGTGTTCAGATGAATAAGTCCGTGGTCATGTTCAAGATAGGCAAAAAGCCTGTGGAGGAAGGACTGAATATCCTGGGCGCACATATAGATTCTCCCAGACTTGATATCAAGCAGAACCCACTGTATGAGGATACGGGTATAGCATATCTGGATACACACTATTACGGCGGTGTAAAGAAATACCAGTGGGTTACCATACCGCTTGCCCTGCATGGTGTAGTGGTACTTAAGGACGGTACCACCGTGGAAATGAATGTGGGTGAGAATCCCGAGGATCCCGTGTTCTTCGTATCGGATCTGCTGATACATCTCGCTGCCGAGCAGCTTGAAAAGAAGGGCGCTAAGGTTGTAGAGGGAGAGGCTCTGGATATTATCATCGGTAACAGGCCGCTCAAGGTATCCGGAAAGTCCGAGGATGAAGCTGAGGAAAAGACGGACAAAAAGAAAAAGGATAAGAAGGATCAGCAGGATAAGGCTAAGGATCCCGTTAAAGAGGGGATCGTAAAGATCCTTAAGGATGAATACGGGTTTGATGAGGAGGATTTCCTCTCCGCTGAGCTGGAGGTTGTGCCTGCCGGACGTGCCAGAGAAGCAGGCTTCGACAGAAGCATGGTTCTCGGATACGGCCATGATGACAGAGTATGTGCTTATCCTTCGATGATGGCCATGCTGGAGTCGGGAGATGTTGAAAGAACGGCATGCTGCATCCTGGTTGACAAGGAAGAGATCGGCTCTGTGGGAGCAACCGGTATGCAGTCCAGATTCTTTGAGAATGCTGTATCTGAGGTTATGGATCTGACGGAGGGATTCTCGGAGCTTAAGCTCAAGAGAGCTCTGGCCGCTTCGTGCATGCTGAGCTCCGATGTGAGTGCGGGCTTTGATCCGACATACGCTTCTTCATTTGATAAAAAGAATGCGGCTCATCTCGGACACGGACTTGTGTTTAATAAGTTCACGGGTTCCCGCGGCAAATCAGGTTCAAACGATGCCAATGCCGAATATATAGCTCATCTGCGCGATATCCTCGATAAGAGAGGTGTTGTTTACCAGACCGCCGAGCTTGGAAAGGTGGATCTCGGAGGCGGCGGAACCATCGCCTATATACTTGCTTTGTACGGAATGAACGTAATAGATTCCGGAGTTGCTGTACTCAATATGCACGCACCCTGGGAAGCCATCAGCAAGGCTGATCTCTACGAGTCACTTAAGGGTTATATAGCCTTCCTTGAATGTGCAGGCATGTAATGTGTCACCGGGACGGTTCTGTCGACACATTTTTGAATCACAGGAAAATTAATGTGACACAGATATTTATTGTGCTATAATGTAATTGTGTTTATGCTTACAAACATACGGAAAGCTCCTCGCCGCTTTTTTGACGGGGAGTTTTCTGTTTTCACATACGGATGGTTCGACTTATGAAAAAATCGGATTTTTATTATGATCTGCCGGAAGAACTGATAGCACAGGATCCGCTTGAGGATCGCTCATCCTCCAGACTGATGGTGCTCGGTCGCGAGGACGGTTATATAGAACACAGAACCTTCAGGGATGTCACTGAGTATCTGAATCCCGGAGACTGTCTGGTATTAAACAACACCAGAGTTATCCCCGCGCGCCTTTTGGGTGAAAAGGAAGAGACAGGCGGAGCGATCGAGATACTTCTGCTCAAAAGGACTTCTGCCGATGAGTGGGAATGCATAGTCCGTCCCGGCAAAAAGTTAAGACGAGGGGCGAGAGTTACTTTTGGTGGGGGGCTGCTCCGTGGTGAGATAGTTGATCAGAAGGATGACGGCAACCGCATCATCAGGTTTGAATATGACGGAATATTTGAGGAGGTGCTGGACAAGCTGGGCACGATGCCGCTGCCTCCGTATATCACTCATGAATTAAAAGACCGCAACAGATATCAGACCGTGTATGCGAAGTATGATGGTTCGGCGGCCGCACCTACAGCCGGACTGCATTTCACGACCGGGCTGCTGAATGAGATAGCTGATATGGGAGTCAGGATAGCATACGTGACGCTGCACGTGGGCCTGGGCACCTTTCGACCGGTCAAGGAGGATGATATCCTGGATCATCACATGCACAGCGAGTGGTATGAGGTCACCGAAGAAACTGCGCGCATCATTAATGAAGCAAAAGCCGCAGGTGGCAGGGTGATCAGTGTGGGAACGACTTCCACCAGGACGCTTGAGTCCGTGGCAGACGCATCCGGCCGGATCATCCCGGGATCCGGGGAGACCGACATATTCATTTATCCCGGATATGAGTTTAAGGTAATTGACGGACTCATCACCAATTTCCATCTGCCCGAGTCCACACTAATCATGCTGGTCAGCGCCCTGGCCGGACGGGAGCATGTTCTGAAGGCATATCATACTGCCGTGGAAGAGCGCTACAGGTTCTTTTCCTTCGGCGACGCCATGCTCATAATCTGAAGGTTTTTGTATTGCGGAAAATGATAAAGAATTATAAAATATGTATCAAATAATAAAGAATCATAAAACCATTTTCAAATGATAAAGAATTATAAAATGCCCTGATTAAAGCGGATCATCCTGACCTGCGACACAGAGGAACGTCATATGCAGAATCCTTTTTCAACGACTTTCAGCAAGATACCGGAACATTCATATATTTCCACGGCTCAGACGGATGAGATAATGGAAAATTTCAATTATGAACTGCCCTCGGAGTCTGTTTACAAGATCACGGGAGTGAGAGGGTCCGGCAAGACCGTTCTGTTGGCTAAGCTGGAACAGGAATTTGAGTCTGAGACATGGAGCAGGGAGGGATGGATCGTATGCCGTCTTAATCCTGCCAGGGAAATGCTCGTTCAGATGCTGGCCATTCTTTGCAAAGAAGGCTTAAGTAAAACTACTCATGGGATCGACCTGAACGTTTCAGCAAATGTCTTTGGAATCGGCGGTGGCATCGGAGTAAGTGAAAGCGGGAACAGGATCGAAGACATAGGGGTGGAATTGGATGCGGCGTTAAAAAACGCCATGGACAAAAAGAAGAAGATCTTCATAGGCATTGATGAAATATCCCGAACCCGGGAGATGGAGATTTTTGCATTGGAATTTGGCGGGTGGCTTCGCGCGGGATATCCGGTTTATCTGGTTTGTACAGGTTTATATGAGAATATTGAGCAATTGTATAACGTGAAAAATCTTACCTTTTTCAGACGTGCCACAACCGTGAAAACTGAACACCTGAATCTCGTCAGAATGAGTGAAATGTACCGGAAAAAGCTTGGAACAGACATTACGATGGCCCGGAAGCTGGCGGAAATGACCAAAGGTTATGCATACGCATTTCAGGTACTGGGCATTCTGTGCTTTAAGGCCGGAACCGGTTTTGATCTTGAAGAGGTGACGGCAGATCTAAAGACGGAGCTGTATGCATACTCTTATGAAAAGATCTGGGAGGAACTGACGGATAATGACAGGAAAATGGTCAGGCTCATATCCGACAGGTATGAATATGGCCGCGAGGAAATCCTGTCGGTCATGGAAAAGCCCGGAAACTATCCCGTATACAGGGATCGGTTGAGCAGAAGAGGAATCATAGATACGAAGCGTGGGCGGATTGGGCTTGCCCTTCCGTTCTTCGGAGAATACGTAAATACGTACTGCTGAGTAATTCTGAACAGCTCTTAAGGGGAATAATTGACTAAAAAAACAAAAAAGAATATACTTTCCATAAACAAGTATAATCAGGAAGCGTAAAATGCCAAAAACGATAAACAACTATAAAAAAGTCTAAAAACGATAAACAACTATAAAAAAGTTAAAAACAATGAGGTGATCGAAGGATGCAAAATCCCTATTCACTTGTATTTGGTGAGAAGCCTAAGGAATATGTTTCCAGAATTTCACAGACCGATGAAGTAATCAGGGCATTTGAGGAAGCCAGCCAGAGGATATACATGGTTACGGGAGTCAGGGGATCAGGCAAGACTGTTTTCATGACCAACGTTAAGAATTCCTTTCAGACCAGTAAGGATTGGGAGGTAGTTGAGCTTTCTACGGAGCGTGACATGCTTGGAGGCCTGCTGGGCAAGCTGGGAAGCTCGGATGGGCTGGTTCAGACGTTTAAGAGTGCCAGGATCAATCTTTCACTTTTTGGAATCGGAGTTGAGGTTAAGGGAGAGCCTCAGATCGTGGACGCTGAGGTCGCGCTTGCGTGCATGCTGCAAACCATGAAGAAGCATAATAAAAGACTTCTGGTGACGGTAGACGAGGCAGTGGATAATGAACAGGTCAGGGAGTTTGTCAGCGTGTTCCAGATATTCATCAGGGATGAGCTCCCTGTTTTTCTTTTGATGACCGGCCTTTATGAAAACATAGACGATCTGCAGAATGAGAAAAATCTTACGTTCCTGTTCCGAGCACCGAAATTAAGATTAAGCCCCTTAAGTATAGGCACCATGGCGGCAAGCTACAGAAGAAATCTGGGGGTTGATGAATCAGAGGCAATTAAGATGGCACAGGTCACTAAGGGATACTCGTACGCTTTTCAGGTTCTTGGCTATTCCATGTTTAAAAATGGCGGTAACTATGAGGATTCCCTGGTCAGCCTTAAACAGTATCTGGAGGAATACGTTTATGACAAGATTTGGTCTGAACTGTCTGACAAGGATAAGAAGGTCGTAAATGCAATTGCTGTATCCGGATCCCACAAGATAAAAGACGTCCGGGAATTGCTTGACATGGAGTCCAATGAGTTCGGACCATACAAGAAAAGACTCTTGAGAAAGGGAGTCATAAACAATGACAGAGGGTACGTGAGTCTTTCACTGCCGCTTTTTGACGAATATGTAAAGGAAAACTATTATTGAGGCTTTATGCATTTGTAGGGAGGCAGAAATATGTTCATTTACAGACGCAAGGCACAATATCATGAAACGGACCGGATGGGCGTCATACATCATTCCAATTACATCAAGTGGATGGAAGAAGCCCGGATCGAGGTGGACAATGATTGACGTTAATGAATTACTAAGGGACGTTGATGCCGTTCTTTTCGATATGGACGGCACGCTGATAGATTCGCTCTGGGTATGGGGCGAGGTGGACGTAGAATACCTGGAGAGATACCAAATCGTGGAAGATCCGGAGGTGTACCAGAAGGCCATTTCCGGCATGAGCTTCAAACAGGTGGCTGAGCTTACCAAGGAAAGATATAATCTGCCACTGTCGGTTCCCGAGATCATGGATGAGTGGAATGCCATGGCAGAGCAGAAGTATCGGGACGAGGTTCCGTTTAAGCCCGGCGCGGAAGCCTTCTTAAGGGAGGTAAAAAGGCGCGGGATCAAAATGGGTATAGGCACCAGCAATTCCAGACATCTGGTAGAGATGATATCTCCCCGTCTGGAGCTTGACAGATATATTGATGTTGTCATTACCGGAGATGAGGTGCATAACGGCAAACCCGAGCCCGATGTTTATCTGAGAGGAGCGGAGGAACTGGGTGCCGCTCCAGAACACTGTCTGGTATTTGAGGATGTTCCTCACGGGATCACCGCAGCTCACAGAGCCGGAATGAAGGCCTGCGCGGTGTATGATGACAACACGGCATATTGTGACGGGGAAAAACGTAAGAATTCTGATTACTATATCAGAGATTACAATGATATAATCGGACTTGGAAATACATATGAAGAGAATACAAAAGGGACAATTCGGCTATATAGGATATCGTAAAAAGGTATCCTGGCTGTATACAGTGATCTGTTTCGGTGTCAGTCTGGGTATCTTTGCCGCCGGTATGATCATTACCGGTGACCGTAAGAATATATTTACGATCATAGCAGTGCTGGGATGTCTTCCCGCAGCAAAGGCCATGGTTAACGCGATCATGTTTACAAGGGCTGCGGGCTGCACCGCGGCGTCATCTGATACTATTGAAGCATCGATGACCGATACGGGACTGACAGGGCTTTATGATCTGTACATGACTTCATATCAGACAAACTTTCCTGTATCGCATCTTGTGATCAACGGAAATTCGATCACAGGCCTTATCGAGGATCCGGGATGCAATATGGCGGAAGCGGAGAAGCACATATCAGAACATCTGAAGGTGGACGGATTTAAAGATATTACAGTTAAGCTGCATAACGATACACAGGTTTATGTGCAGCGGATCGCAAAACTTGCCACGCTGACGGATGAGCATGCATCCAGGATACCCGCGATGGCAGAGACGCTTAAGTCAATATCCTTGTAATGAGCGACAGATCCAGAATGAGCAGAATGCAGACCATACTGTATTTTCTGAGGGGCAGCAAGAAATGGTTTGCCCTTGGTGTCGTATGCTCTCTTTTTGTGGCATTTCTGGATATGATCGGACCCAAGATCGTGCAGTTTACCGTGGATCATATACTGGGCAGTGAGGAAATAACCTCAACGATGGCGGGAAATGCTCTCAGGATCGCCGGAGGGCGCGAATATCTGAGGACTCATTTGTATATAATAGCGCTTGCGGTACTTGTTCTTGCGCTGATCGCCGGCATGATACGTTACCTGTATCGTGTATTCAATTCCATGGGAGCGGAGCGCCTGATAAAGAGGATGCGGGACGAGCTTTTCGTTAAGATCCAGCATCTTCCTGTACGCTGGCATGAAAAGAATCATACCGGAGACATTATCCAGCGATGCACCTCCGATGTCGAAACGATCAAAAACTTTCTCTCGGAGCAGCTCATGAGCCTTTTCAGGGTGATGATACTCATCGGCTTCGGCATGTATTTCATGATAGGGATCAGCGGCAGACTGGCTGTTGTTTCGGGAGTATTCATTCCGATAGTTATTCTTTATTCGGTATTCTTTCATTTCAAGATCGCGGGAGCCTTTCTGCATGCGGATGAAGAGGAAGGACGACTTTCGGCGATAGCTCAGGAAAACCTGACGGGAGTGCGCGTGGTCAGGGCATTTGGCCGCGAACAGTATGAGAGAAAGAGGTTTAAGGATCAGAACGAGGGCTATACCCGCATGTGGATCCGCCTCATGGGATGGCTGTCGGCGTTCTGGTGTTCCAATGATTTCATTACCGGCCTTCAGATCATGCTGGTCACCGTGCTCGGTGCGGTATTCTGTGTGCAGGGAAAGATCACGGTGGGAGAGTATATTGCCTTTTCATCATATAACGGCATGCTCTCATGGCCTGTTCGGGAGCTGGGACGGGTGATCTCCGATATGAGTAAGGCAGGGATTTCGGTAGATCGTATCAGATATATCATGAATTCGGAGTGTGAGGATGATGTTATAAAACAATCCTTAGCTTCGGAATCTGCTTTTGGGCTTCCCGATAAACCGCTGGACATAAGCTTTGAGCATGTTTCATTTTCATATGACGGAATAAGTGATTGCATACATGATGTGAGCTTCAATATTCCGGCGGGTTCCACACTGGGTATACTTGGAACCACCGGCTCGGGTAAATCTACTCTTATGCTGCTGCTGGACAGACTGTATGAGCTTAAGGACGGAAAAGGAACCATCAGGATCGGCGGAAGGGATATCCGTGAGCTGGACAGACATGAGCTGCGCAGATTTATTGGCCTCGTGCTACAGGAGCCCTTTCTTTTCTCGGGAACCATTGCGGAAAACATAGCCATAACCAAAGAGGGCACACCCGATATGGAGATGGTTCGTTCCGCAGCTAAAACAGCTGCTTTGGATGAGGCCGTGGTGAAATTTAATGACGGCTATGAAACATATGTGGGTGAGCGCGGGGTGACTCTCTCCGGCGGACAGAAACAGCGAACCGCTATCGCGCGTGAGATCGCCGCGGATCCACCGGTTATGATCTTTGACGACTCGCTTTCCGCGGTAGATACCGAGACCGATATGAGGATCCGGCATAACCTGAAGGAAACTACGGGCGGCTCAACCGTGATCCTTATCTCTCACAGGATCACAACACTCATGCAGGCAGACAATATTATTGTGCTGGATCGCGGACGGGTGGCAGAGCAGGGGTCTCATGAGGAGCTGCTGAAGCATAACGGAATATACAGACATATCTATGATATCCAGATCGCAGGAGCAGATAAGGATTTCATCAGGCAATAGGCCGCTGGTATTGTTATGAGCAACATCGAAAACGAAAACATCAGCCTGCCGTTTTTCGGTATTCCGAAGCTGATGCCTTTTATCAGAAAATATCTGCCTAAGATAATATTGATGACACTGATGGGAGTATTGTCGAGTCTGATCGACTCAGCATCACCTCTCTTTAATCGTTATGCGCTGAATCATTTCGTGGCCGGTGGAAGCCTTGAGGGACTGCCGGGCTTTATCGCATTGTATATAGGCATGCTGGTCATTTATGTGATCGATAATTTTGTCAGTACTTATATGTGCGGACAGGTGGAAATGTCGGTAGACAGGGACCTTAGGAACGCGGCCTTTGACCATATTCAGGAGCTGTCTTTTTCGTATTTCAACCAGAATAACGTGGGATATATACATGCCCGTGTCATGAGCGATACCGGCAAGATCGGTGTTATGGTAGCGTGGCGGCTTATGGACATCGTCTGGCACGGATCGTATCTGATATTCGTTATGATCATGATGTTCATATTGGACTTCAGACTTGCCCTGTGTGTAGCTGTGATAGTACCGGTTGCCGTTGTTCTGGTCATGTTTTTTCAGAAGAAGCTTGTTCATCTGAATCGCAGGATACGTGAGATCAACTCGACCATTACCGGTGATCTGAATGAAGGGATAATCGGTGCGGAGACCATCAAGACGCTGGCGATTGAGGACAGGATGCAGCGGGATTTTGAAAAAGACACTGAGGAAATGAGGAGAACTAGCGTACATGCTACTCATTTTTCTTCGATGTTTACGGCTTCGGTCACGTTCATGTCATCGGCGGCGCTTTCAATAGTGCTCTGGCGTGGAGGTATCATCACGTCGCAGGGAGTCATGATGATCGGTACGCTTTCGGTTTTTCTGTCATATGCACTTGGCATGATGGAACCGATACAGTGGATCATCATGACCATTTCCGAACTGATCACGACACAGGTAAACGTGGAGCGACTGACCAGATTGCTGAAAGAGCAGTCCGATGTCTGCGATTCCCCGGAAGTAGTTGAGAAATACGGCGATACATTCCATCCCAAAAGGGAAAACTGGGAACCGCTTTACGGTGATATTGAGTTTAAGGACGTTTCCTTTCATTATCCCGACGGAGAGGAATATGTCCTCGAGCATTTTGATCTGAAAGTAGCGCAGGGAAAGAATATCGCGATCGTCGGTGAAACAGGAGCAGGCAAATCCACCCTGGTAAATCTTGTCTGCCGGTTCTACGAACCTACGACGGGACAGGTACTGATCGACGGGAGGGACGCCAGGGAACGATCGCAGCTCTGGCTGCACAGCAATATCGGTTATGTGCTTCAGACACCGCATCTTTTCTCCGGTACGGTAAGGGATAATCTGAGATACGGTAAGCCGGATGCCACAGATGAGGAAATATGGGCGGCGCTTAAACTTGTTTCCGCCGATGATATAGTAAGACAGATGGATAAGGGACTTGACAGCGACGTGGGAGAGGGCGGAGATATGCTTTCCACCGGACAGAAGCAGCTGCTTTCGTTTGCAAGGGCATTGCTGGCCGATCCCAGGATCCTGGTACTCCACGAGGCTACCGCATCCATAGATACAGTCACTGAAAAGGCTATTCAGGATGCGATAGTAACGGTAACAGAGGGGCGTACCTCATTTGTAATCGCTCACAGACTGTCTACCATTGTCGGAGCCGATATTATTCTGGTGGTCGATGACGGTAAGATAGTGGAAAGAGGCACTCATACGGAACTTATGAGTAAGGGCGGTGCGTATTATAAACTGTTTACCAGACAGTTTGAAGAGCTGGCAACAGAGCAGGGACGGCTCCTTACGTCACGTTATGTTAACCAATGTAATGTATCCTCCACAGGAGAATAACGGGTTATGCAGCGAATAGAGATCACGGATAGAGAAGCCGGACGCAGGCTTGACACATATCTTCAGAAGGCCTTGCCCGGAGCGGGTCTGTCATTTCTCTGCAGGATGCTCCGCAAAAAGAATATCACGCTCAATGGCAGAAAAGCCGACGGAACGGTCAGACTGTCCGCGGGTGACACGATCGAGATGTTCTTTTCCGATGAAACCTTTGATAAGCTGAAGAGTCCGGACAGATCGGCATCCTTACCGGACAGACCGGCAGATGATAAGGATATTTATATCAGAGCCTATAAGCAGCTTCACGGCATTAAGGTCGTATATGAGGATGATGATTTTATCTTTATTGATAAACCCGCGGGGATCCTGTCGCAGACCTCTGAACACGGATCGATTTCGGTCAATGAGTGGCTGGTAGGACGTGAGATCACGGAGCATAATCTGGATCCGTCGTCCCTGAATACATTTAAACCGGCCTTTGCCAACCGGCTGGACCGCAATACCTCGGGGATCATGCCGGGAGGCAAGACCCTGAAAGCACTTCAGACGTTAAACGAAGCTATCCGTTCGGGAAACGTAACCAAGATATATCGATGTATAGCCAAGGGGCACCCCGATGATGCTTTTCCGGTAAGAAACGAAAGCTTTCTGGAGGTGACGGGGTATCTGACAAAGGATCGTGAAAAAAACCTTGTCAGGGTTTACCGCGATCCGGAAGAGATCCGATCCGGAATCAGTGAGGCTAAAAAGATACGTACCGGCTTCAGACTTGTGGAACAGCTTGAGGAAGAAATGCTTCTGGAGGTCGATCTGCATACCGGTAAGTCTCATCAGATAAGGGCACAGCTCTCGGCACTCGGGCATCCGATAGTCGGAGATCCCAAATACGGATCCCTGCCTGAATCCGGACAGGGATATGAGGATAATAAAAAGGGAAGATCGCAGCATGCTCAGCTGCTTCATGCATACAGCCTTACATTTCCGGAGATAAAGGATTATCCTGAGATCAGCGGACGTACATTTAAGACGGAGCCGGAGAATTTTTAATATGATCAAGATAGTACTTGTAGAGGACGAATTTGTCGTCAGAGAAGGAATCAAAAAAATAGATTGGGCTGCCCACGGTTATGAGTTTTGCGGGGAGGCTCCGGACGGAGAGATGGCTTTGCCGCTCATCAGAAAAGCTGTTCCCGATATCGTGATAACCGATATCAAGATGCCGTTTATGGACGGTCTTGAGCTTACCCGCCAGATCCGGAGGGAATTCCCCTATATGGAGATCATCATATTGTCGGGATATGAGGAATTCAGCTACGCACAGGAAGCCATTTCGCTGGGAGTATCCAAGTACCTGACCAAACCGATAGGCGCCCAGGATCTGATACGGGAGCTTGACGAGCTTAAGGACAGCATCGAGAAGAAGCAGCGTGAAAGGGAGAGCGACATCAAGTACCGCAACGATATGGAGGAGGATATCCAGAAAAGCCGCAGGGATTTCTTTGTTGGGCTTATCAACGGAGATCTGTCGCTGTCTGAGCTTTTTGAAAAGGCTGAGGTCTTAAATATCGATCTGAGGGCATCTGTATACTGTCTGATGCTGGTCACCGCACATATAGAGTCGTCGGATCAGGGCACCGATGAGAGCCTGAACAGGGAGATGGGGATAAGACTCCATGAATGGAGTATGCGTCATTCCGGGGATTTTCTGGTTTTTGACAGAGATATAGACGGTCATGCGGTGATCTTTAAGAGTGATGATACCGACTCTATGAAGAAGCTCATATTTGACTGTGGCGAGGAGTTTAAATCCATTGTCGGGGAATTTGACGGAGTAAGGTATTACGGCGGCGTCGGATGTATCGTTGACCGGCTCAGTGAGATCGGACGAAGCTATGACCCGGCGGGATCCGCCTTTGCCCACAGGTATTTTGATTCGGCCAACAGGATAATCTACAGCTGGGATGAGATTTCGGGGATCGTCGATCAGTCATCCTCCGATGAACCCGGTATCAGATCCATAGACATGAAGAATGCGGATCGTCAGAGACTGTCGGAATTTCTCAAGACCGGTAATTCCGGAGAAACGGATTATTTCGTCGTCGAGTTTCTGAACAGCATCGGCGGCAGGAAGAGCCTGCGGTCGCTTCTGTTCAGGCAGTATGTCGCTATGGATACATACTTTACTGTTGCGGATTTTATAACCGCACTGGGAGCCGACAAGGGTGAGATCGAGACTCCGGATTCGGCGGCCGAGACCGTGATGAGTGCCGAGACCGTGGAGGCTTATTGCAAAAGGCTGATCTCACAGGCACTTTCGGTCAGGGATAACATATCCCATAACAAATATAAGGATGTTGTTGACAAGGTTATCGGTTACATAGAAGAAAACTATTCCGATGAGGATCTTACGCTGAATAAGCTGGCAGAGGTGGTCAGGTTCAGTCCCAATCATCTGAGCATGATATTCAGTCAGCAGACAGGCTCAACTCTCAGCAGATATCTGATCGATTACAGGATAAGCAAGGCCAAGGAGGCACTCAGATGCACTGCCATGAAGAGCTCGGAGATCGCCGCCGAGATCGGATACAGAGATCCTCACTATTTCTCTTATGTATTCAAAAAGGCCACAGGAATGACTCCTACACAGTACAGGGACGGAGCTGACCGTGATCAGTAAAATGCGTGAGATTTATCGTGATCTCGATATAGCCAATAAGATACGTATTTCGTATATCGCCGTACTGGTTCCGATGATGGCGCTGGTGATAGTATGCGTTATCAACCTTTATCTGGGTAACCGCCGATACAAGGATATGATCGAGTCGGCCGTTGTTGCCAGTAGCTTTTCACTGGATTTTAAGGATGATTTCGATTATGAAACCTATCTTTTGATCGTGGAGAACAAGACCATCGAGGAATCAAGCATCTATAAGCTTCTGGATGATGCCAACGGGATCGTCGATAAACTGTTTGAACTGACGGACTCCGAAACGGATATCGCTATCCTTGAGAGTGCAAGGCAGTATCTGGACAATCTGCAGAAATATATCGAGCGAATAGAACTGAACCTCGCGACCGGCAACCGTTATGATGAAAACCTGCTTATATGGGAAAACGACGTTCAGATCGTGACCTCACTGATCAGTGAGACGCTGAACGAATATATCTTTAATGAGATCCGTGACATACAGGAGACAAGAGAACAGGTAGAGCACAATTCTCTTATGATCATCAGGATAACTGTCGTGGTTGCGGTTATCCTTCTTGTGGTCACGATCATTTTTTCGGTGGTCATACCCAGATCTATACTGCGTCCGATCTATGAGATCAGGGATGTTACCCGAGAGGTAGCCGGGGGAAATATGAGTATGCGAACCCATATCGAATACGGCGGAGAGGTCAGGGATCTGGGTGAATCCCTGAACCGGATGATCGATAAGATCGAGGAGCTGTTAGATACTGTAACCCTTGAACAGATCAGACTCAGACATGCTGAACTTGAGCTTCTCCAGGCTCAGATCAATCCGCATTTCCTGTATAATACGCTGGATACGATCGTATGGCTGGCCGAGACCGGGGATCAGGAGAGGGTAGTCAGCATGGTCGGCTCCCTGTCCAATTTCTTCAGGACTTCATTGAATCAGGGCAAAGACAATATAAGCATCGGCGAAGAACTGAGGCATGCCCGGAGCTATCTTGAGATACAGCAGGTCAGATATCAGGATATCCTGTCATATGAAATAGATGTGCCCGAAGAGATAACCGACCGCATCATACCCAAGATCACCATACAGCCGCTGGTTGAGAACGCTCTGTATCACGGGATCAAAAATAAGAGAGGGATGGGACATATCCGTATTACCGGTGAAGCTAAAGACGGTGAGATATTGCTTCGGGTGAGCGATGACGGGATCGGCATGACTGCGGAGAGACTCGATACCGTCAGGGAAAGTATTGCACATCAGGATCCCGACAGAGGGGATCTGTATGGATTGTATAACGTTAATGAAAGGATCCGTTTAAGAGCCGGTGACGGGTACGGGATCTCACTTGACAGCGCCTACGGGGAGGGCACGGTTGTAACGATCACACTGCCAGATAAGACTGTCTGAAATAGATTTTTCCACCTCAATCGTATTATTTTGAACCTCAGGATCTTAAGTGATAAAAAATTCAACTTTCTGCAAATCAATCCTCATTGAGTAAAACGTTTAAACAGCTTTATAATCGTCTTAACAAAGGAATGGTCCTTTGGGGATGATTTCATTTTACAGGAGGAAATATCTTATGAAGAAGAAACTTTTGGCAGTACTCATGGCTGCAACAATGGTGCTCGGACTTACGGCCTGCGGATCAGGTGCCGGCAGCAGTGCATCTGCAGACAGTTCGGCATCATCAGGTTCGTCAGGCGGACTTATCAAGGTTGGTATCATCAACAACGACCCCAACGAGTCCGGATATCGTACAGCCAATGATAAGGATCTGAAGGCTACGTTTACCGAGGCCAACGGCTATCAGGCTTCATTTGCTTATTCTCTTAAGAATGATGAACAGATCGCAGCAGCGCAGAAGTTCATCCAGGACGGTGTAGATTATCTGCTCCTTTCCGCAGCTGATACATCAGGCTGGGATTCGGTTCTTAAGGATGCTCAGGATGCAGGCATCAAGGTTATCCTTTTTGACCGTACAATCGACGCAAGCGAAGATCTCTATGTAGCAAGTATAGTTTCCGATATGGCACAGGAAGGCCAGACAGCAGTTGACTGGCTCGCAAGCCAGAACCTTCCCGAGTACAATGTGATCCATATCCAGGGTGTTATGGGTTCGGCAGCTCAGCAGGGACGTACCGGTGCTCTTGACGCAAAGGTAGCGGCAGAGTCCAACTGGAACATCGTTACCCAGCAGACAGCAGAGTGGAACGCAGAGACAGCTCAGCAGATCGTTCAGTCACAGATCGACTCCGGAGCAAGCTTCAACGTAATCTATGCTGAGAACGACGATATGGCTAAGGGTGCTGTTGCAGCTCTTGACGCAGCTAACATTTCTCACGGAGTTGACGGCGATGTCATCATCATGGGCTTCGACTGCAACAAGTGGGCACTTCAGGAACTGCTTGACAAGAACTGGAACTATGACGGACAGTGCAATCCTTTCCAGTCATCCTATATCGACGATATCATCAAGAAGCTTGAAGCAGGCCAGACCATCAGCGACAAAGTTATCATCATGACAGAAAAGGGCTTTGATGCATCGACCATCACAGCTGATGATGTAGAGAAATACGGAATCTGATCAGTCAGTATTTAAGAGTATATGAAGTCAGAGGCGCGGCATCGGCAATTCATTTTCAGCCGGCCGCGCCTTTTCTAACGGAGGTAGCTTAGGTGAAAGAAAAATCTGTACTTGAGATGCGAGGTATAGACAAGATCTTTCCGGGTGTCAAGGCCCTGCAGAACGTGGATTTTACCCTTTGCGAAGGGGAGATCCATGCACTGATGGGGGAGAACGGAGCCGGTAAATCCACACTTATCAAGGTTCTTACCGGTGTATATCCCAAGGACGGCGGAAGTATTTATTTGAAGGGACACGAAGGCGAAATATCCATCAGATCTCCTCAGGATGCCCAGAATCTCGGCATCAGTACCGTGTACCAGGAGATCACGCTCTGTCCCAATCTGTCTGTTGCGGAAAACATGTTTATCGGCCGCGGAAAGGGAGCAACCCTTAAGTGGTCACAAATGAATAAGGAAACTACCAGGATACTGGAGTCGCTGGATATTCCCGCCACGGCGACGATGCAGCTGTCCAACTGTTCCATAGCGGTACAGCAGATGATAGCCATTGCGAGAGCCGTCGATATGGAATGTAAGGTTCTGATCCTGGATGAACCAACATCCAGTCTGGATGATAATGAAGTGGCAAAGCTCTTTAAGCTTATGCGGGATCTGAAGGCAAAGGGAGTAGGCATCATATTTGTAACCCATTTCCTGGATCAGGTGTACGAGGTTTGCGACAAGATCACGGTTCTTCGAGACGGTCAGCTGATCGGAGAGTATGAAATAGAGAAGCTGCCTAGACTTGAGCTTGTCAGCAAGATGCTCGGTAAGGAAATGAACGATCTTTCCGAGATCAAGGAGGAATCTGACGGCAGCGGTGCCGTTAAGGATGACGTACCTCTTCTGGAGGTTAACGGACTGCACAGCAACTCCGGTATACATCCGTTTGATTTCTATATAAACAAGGGTGAGGTGAACGGCTTTACAGGACTGCTCGGTTCCGGACGAAGCGAATGCGTCAGGGCAATTTTCGGTGCCGACAGAGTGCTCGGCGGAACCGTTAAGATCAACGGTAAGGAGGTTAAGATCAAAGTACCGCTTGACGCGATGAAGAACGGTATAGGATATCTGCCGGAGGATCGTAAGGTTGACGGTATCATAGGAGATCTGAGCGTACGTGAGAATATTCTTCTTGCAGCCCAGGTTCTGAGAGGATTCTTTAAACCATACAAGAGATCCGAACAGTATAAGCTTGCTAAAGAATATATCAAAATGCTGTCCGTAAAGACAGCTTCGGAGGATACCCCGATCAAGTCTCTTTCGGGCGGTAACCAGCAGAAGGTCATTCTTGCCAGATGGCTCCTTACCCATCCGGAATACCTGATACTGGACGAACCTACGAGAGGTATCGATATCGGTACCAAGGTTGATATCCAGAGGCTCGTTCTGAAGCTTGCCGGAGAGGGTATGAGCGTAACCTTCATTTCGTCCGAGACCGACGAGATGCTGAGAACCTGCTCGAGACTGGTGGTAATGAGAGATCTGCATAAGGTTGGAGAGCTTTCGGGTTCGGATCTCAATCAGAACAAGATAATGA
The DNA here is from genome assembly GCA_017460885.1 of Lachnospiraceae bacterium. Taxonomy (GTDB): domain Bacteria; phylum Bacillota; class Clostridia; order Lachnospirales; family Lachnospiraceae; genus XBB2008. The sequence continues at coordinate 21,133 of JAFUAB010000003.1, read as the reverse complement.
GTACGATCGCGGGAGGTGACAAATAATGGCCAATCAGAAATCTAAATTTGTCATATCGGATCTTTTCAGAAAACAGATATTTATTCCGATTGCAGCACTGTTCATAATCCTGCTGTTTAATCTGATCGCAGATCCGGGATTTTTCAGGATCTCACTGGGATACAACAGTTCAGGCAACCCGGTGCTCAGCGGATATCTCATCACGATACTTGATTACGGCTCGGAGCTCGCGATCCTGGCCATCGGAATGACACTGGTTACCTCGGCCAGCGGAGGTCAGGATATTTCCGTAGGTGCGGCAATAGCAATAGCCGGTTCGGTGATCCTGAGAGTCCTCTGCGGAACGAATTCGCGTGCTGATGAGGTTCAGGCGCCCATCATTGTGGCCTTTTTGATCGCATGTGTTGTTGCGGCTCTTTTCGGAGCATTCAACGGCATACTCGTAGCGATCTTCAAGATCCAGCCGATGGTTGCCACCCTGATATTGTATACAGCGGGAAGATCCATCGCCGCATGGATAAACAACAACGAGCTTCCCATCGTAAATGATCCCAGATTTGCATATTTCGGAGGACTTATCCCGGGAATACCCATACCGGTACCTTTCTTTATTGCCGCCTTATGTGTGGCTGTGATCTTCCTGGTGCTGAAATTCACGACCCTCGGTCTGTATACCCAGGCAGTGGGCATAAACGAGAGAGCAGCCAGGCTGAACGGTCTTAACCCTGCCATGATCAAGATACTGACATTTATTATCCTTGGTCTGTGCGTGGCGGTTGCCGCTCTGATCAAGACCAGCCGCCTTTCCACGATCAACTATTCGGTGATCGCAAAGGATATAGAGATGGATGCGATCCTGGCGGTAGCACTGGGCGGGAATGCACTCAGCGGCGGTAAGTTCAATATGTGGGCTTCAATCCTGGGAGCGTATGTTATCCAGGCTCTTACCACGACTTTGTACAAGTTCAATGTTAAATCCGATGCACTGCCGGCATACAAGGCTGTGGTAGTCATCATTCTGGTAGTCGCCTCGGCGCCTGTAGTCCGGGAGAAGGCACAGGATATCATGAAGAAGATAAAAGCGGGCAATTCGGCAAAGGGGGTGGCATAAGATGGAAAAGAATAAGAAGATCGATCTTAAGACCACACTCAAGAACATGTCGGATACGAATCTTCTGCTGACGATCACCATAGTGGTATTTGCATTGATGTATATCTTCGCGATGCTGTTTCTGGGTAAAGGTTTTCTGAAGCCGCAGACATTCTGCAACATCCTCAATGAAAACGCTGCACTTATCATCCTTTCCTGCGGAATGAGTCTGGTAATGATCACAGGAGGCATCGATATTTCGGTCGGCGGTGTTACGGCACTTATCAGTATGAGCTGCGCCGTTTTGCTGGATATGAAGGGCGGATCGCTCATAGCTTCGATGGGTCTGGCTTTGCTCATAGGTCTGCTGTTCGGTATGGTTCAGGGATATCTGGTAGCATATCTCGATATACAGCCTTTCATCGTATCACTGGCCGGAATGTTCTTTGCCAGAGGCATGACTACCATCGTAAACACGGCACCTTTCAATGTCGAGAACGAATCCTTTGTGGCACTCAAAAACACCCGTATCTATCTGCCGGGGATCGGCAGCGTCAACAAAAACGGAGATTTTGTAAATGCCTATGTGGAGATAGGAGTTGTAATAGCGCTTCTGGTGGTTATTCTGATGTTCGTTATGCTCAGATGGACCAAACTCGGCCGTAACTTCTATGCGGTTGGCGGCAACAGGCAGAGTGCTCTGATGCTCGGTATCAATGTAAAAAAGACCAAATTCCTGGCACATCTTATATGCTCGATACTGGCAGGCATAGGCGGGTATGTGTACTTCATGCATGTGGGAAGCGGATCGGCCTCACATGCCAGCGGAGCCGAAATGAATGCTATCGCTTCGTCCATAATCGGTGGTACAATGCTTACCGGAGGTGTGGGAAATATCATCGGTACACTGTTTGGCGTTTTGTCCCTGAGTACGATCAAAAACATCGTATCGAGTGCCGGATTTGATCAGGCATGGTGGACAGGGATCACGGTAGCTGTTATGCTTTGTATATTCCTTGTTATACAGAGTGTGGTGCTTGCACGCAAATCCAAATAGTTCCTGTAGTGTATTCACAGGTTTAAGAAGAGCCGGGGAGACGCTGATCAAAGCGTTTCCCCGATACAGTCCTTTCCTGCAGCTACGAATAGATGAAGAAAAGAATTATCAAAATGATTGCTGTTATGCTGGCCGTGCTTATGTTGGACGGCTGCGGAAGCAGCAGGGATATGGGAGAGTTAACGGAATCTGCCGCGGAGGTGACAGGTTCCGTTTCTGTCGGGTTTTCTCAGCTTGGAGCGGAGTCCGACTGGAGAAGCGCCAATTCGGATTCCATGAAGGAAACCTTTACCAGAGACGCAGGATATGATCTTATTTTTGAGGACGGACAGCAGAAGCAGTCCAAACAGATAACCGCGATCAGAAGCTTCATTCAGCAGAATGTTGATTATATCGTGCTTGCTCCGGTGACGCAGGAGGGCTGGGACAGTGTACTGATGGAAGCGAAAGACGCCGGTATACCTGTGATCATAGTAGACCGTATGGTGGAGGTCTCCGACCAGGAACTCTTTACCTGCTGGGTAGGAAGTGATTTTTATCTTGAAGGCCAGAAGGCCTGTGAATGGCTCTATAACTATGCAAAATCTCAGGGACTGCGCGGCGGAGAGCTGCATATTGTTGATATACAGGGTACGCTCGGATCTTCCGCCCAGATAGGCAGGACCAGGGGACTCGAAGAATACGCGGATAAATACGGCTGGGACCTGCGCGAGGAAACGCCGGGTGATTTCACACAGGCCAAGGGCAGGGAAGTAATGGCTCAGATGCTTGTAACCTATAACAATATCAATGTGGTCTACTGTGAGAACGATAACGAAGCACTCGGGGCGCTTGAAGCCATAGAGGCCGCGGGCAGGCATGCAGGAGGAGACATCGCCGGTGGAGATATACTGGTCATTTCCTTTGACGGAGTGAACGAAGACGCGATAGAGCATTGCCTGGAAGGAACCATAGGATGTATCGTGGAATGCAACCCGCTTCACGGTCCCAGAGTCAAAAGCATTATAGATACGCTTGAGTCCGGTAACACTCCCGATAAGCTGGAGTATGTAAGCGAAACACTGTACAGCTCATACGATTCGGTCAGGGCCGTAACTATAGGAAACGAGATATATCCGGTGACACTGCTTACTCAGGATGTAATTGACAACAGGCAGTATTAAGAGTTAATATATTTTTGTTGGACTGATTAGGCTTTCCATTTACAGTATCAGGAAACGCTTCGATCATTACCGGAGGAATCATGGAAGAAAGAAGACGCAGCGAGAGACATCCCCTTAACAGTACCATTGTGATCAGGAGATTGGACAATGGCAGTACCGAGGAGGTTCAGATCGACATCACTGATGTTTCAAAGACCGGCGTCGGCTTTACCTGTAAAGAGCCTTTGACCATCGGAGCTGTATATGAATCCTATCTCCAGATCTGGACAAAGGAGACTTTGCATGCTTTTCTCGAGATAGTTCGTATTGTGAAGGAGGGCGGAACCTTCAGCTACGGATGCATCTTCATTGGTATGCCGGAGATGGATTCCTCCAGGATCTCGGTATATGAGACAGTGGAAAGCATGAAGTAATTTTGACTTACGGTTATCGGATTGTTTTATCATCCTGGGCTGTTATCGATCCGGCAATAATCTGCAGGGTTAGTACATCGGTAGTATATCAGCTTCCCAAGCTGAGGAGGCGGGTTCGATTCCCGTACCCTGCTTATTCAAAAGAAGGTGTGCATATGCCTACTAATGAAAAAGAGATCAATAATATTCTGTTTGATCAGCTGACTATTCTTGAGCGATTGGAGGAAGCTCATAAGAATGGATTCTTTGAGGCTGAAGCTGGGAGAATCAGAAAAGAAATAGAGAGGAAGCTGTATCAGAAGCCTCCACTCGAAGACTGAGTCTGTATGTTGAATTAGATTATCAACGGACCGGTTCGCATGGTATCGGCTGGATGAAAACCGAATTTACGGGCTGCTACGGCATCATACATTCTGTCAGCCCGGACGCCTGCTTCAAAGAGTTCAGATGATCGGCGGTCTGTAAAGAGCGCTCCGGCATCGGCCGGTTTGTTGATAAGAGGGATCAAAGAATGATCTTTAAGCTCGTGCATGAGTGCACGGGCTTCTTTTTTGAAGCCGAGAATCCTGGTATACGGACAGGGCAGGAGCCGGCCTTCACCGTCTCTGGTCATGTCCGTTAAATTCAGTATGATATGTAGCAATGCACGGGATAATCTGGTATAGGTCAGTTCTTTGGTACGCATTGATACGATAAAATCTGAGATATCGTTATAATTCCCGTCAAGATATTTATTTACTATCCTGTTGGCCAGATCGGTATTCAGATCCTGCAGAGACGCGATCTCGGCGGTGTTCATGGTCAGCAGGGCATGATCCAGATACAGATGCATGTCTTCGAGAGTGACGGGGCAGGATTTTCCCAGTGAGTTCCACAGTATTTCCGCACATTCGGTCGGCATATACATATTCAGGTCCTTTGGTAGTTTATTTATGCTCTGCCTGATACCCATTGCGGAAGCGTATTCTCCGATACTGACCTCATTGTGATCAGTCCCGATACGTTTGATGGATACAGGAGTTATTACGGACTTAAGACGATCGAGTGCTTTTATATATTCGATTCCCAGTATATTGTTGGAACCGTTCAGAATATCGGCATACTCCGGCAGTGCGGCTGCTCTGGCAGCGGGATATGACAGGCCTTCCTTAAGCCCGTGCTTAAGCCTGCTGACATATTCCTCCGGAGGATCGTTCAGAATACCGGCTATCGTCCGAAGTGCATCCGGATCATCTGTTTCGGCTCCGAAGCATATGTGATCGATCATTCCCAGTGAGTTCAGTATACTTATGCCGCCGTGAGCGAAGGCTTCGGCACCTGCGGAAGAATAGGATACCGGCAGCTCGAGTACCAGATCCGCGCCGCTTTTCAGGGCACATCGCACCCGATCAATTTTACCGATAACCGCAGGTTCACCTCGCTGAACATATGAGCCGCTCATGACTATGATACAAAAGTCGGCGCCGGTTTGTTTCCTGGCCTGCTCGATCAGATATCTGTGTCCGTTGTGGAACGGATTGAATTCCGCTATGATTCCGATTGTTTTCATGATTATTATCATATCACAGATCGGTGTGTCACGGGGACGGTTCTGCCGACACAAAATGTGTCAACAGAACCGTCCCCGTGACACATCAAAACCATTGTACAGTTTTTCAAAAAATGATAAACTGTAGTCTGGTCTGTGTTTTTTGAAGGTGATTTAAATGGAAGAACGTAACAGGATCATAGTCAGATCCAGTATGATTGGGATCGCAGCCAATATTGTTCTGGTGCTTTTTAAGATGGCGACGGGGCTTATAACCAATTCCATTGCGATCATTCTGGATGCGGTAAACAATCTCAGCGATGCGCTTTCTTCGGTTATCACGATCATAGGCAACAAGCTGGCTAATCGCAGACCTGATAAGAAGCATCCGCTCGGACACGGACGTATAGAATTCATCAGTGCTCTTGTGGTAGCAGCCATTATCACATATGCCGGTTTTACATCCCTTATCGAATCTGCCAAAAAGATCATTGAACCGGAAGAGGCTGAGTATACGGTCGTTTCACTGATAATAGTTGCGGCTGCGGTGCTTGTTAAGATAGTTCTTGGCCTTTATATGAAAAAAATGGGCAAAAAGGCCAATTCTTCTGCACTTGAGGCATCCGGGAGCGATGCGCTTTTTGATGCTGTGCTTTCCACATCGGTTCTGATATCGGCGATCATTTTTATGCTCACGGGACTCAAACTCGAGGCTTTTGTCGGAGTGGTCATCTCATTCTTTATCATAAAAGCCGGAATCGATATGCTCAAAGATACCCTGGATGAGATATTGGGCAAGAGGGTTGAGGGCGATGAGATCGCTGATATAAAGAGAACCATCTGCGAGGAAGAGGCCGTACAGGGCGCTTATGATCTGATACTGCATAATTACGGTCCGGACAGATATGTGGGCAGTGTGCATGTTGAGATCCCTGATACTTTCAATGCCAATGAGATCGATATGCTTGAGAGACGTATTGCGGGACGTGTATATGAGAAACACGGTATCATCATGGCAGCGATAGGTATTTATTCTATCAACACCACCGATGACGAGATAGTCAGGATGCGTACCGATATCACCCGTGTGGTAATGTCTCATGAAGGAGTTCTTCAGTTGCACGGCTTTTTCGTGGATAAGGAAGCCGGATTCATCAATGTGGATGTGATCATAGATTATGATCTTAAGAACAGAAATGAGATATATGAGCATATATGCAATGAAGTCCAGGAATTATATCCGGATTACAGACTCAATATGGCTATGGATATAGACATATAAACATTTGCACTTCATGACATAAATATGATATCAGGGTCAGAAGGGAAAAATACCTTTTGTCCCTGACATAATAAATTTTGTTTATGTCTGAAAATATAAAAAACCTGGAGAACAAAAATGCAGAAAAAAAGAAAATCACTAAAAAGCCTCTTGCTCACGGAGGTGATCATCTCTGTTATCGTTGTGCTGGCGGTCATTACGGCAGTCAACAGCAAGGCTCAATCGGATGAGATCGTAAGCCTTACCGAATCGGTGCTCAGTGAGGAGTCGATATCCTATTCAAGTGAGATCTACAACTGGTGGAGCAGTATAGAAGACAGGGTGGAGCAGATAGCCAATGTCTGGAGAACTACTCCCGAGCTGTCATATGAAGATGCACTTGCGATGCTTCTTAAGCTGACCGAACTGGATCCCGATTCACAGGATATCTATGTGGGATTCGGAGATTCAATGACATTCCTGGACGGCTCCGGCTGGATTCCGGATGATACCTTTGTGTTTACCGACAGAGCCTGGTATCAGGGAGCAATAAGCAAGAACGGAGCAATTTATACCTCAGAACCGTATCTCGATGCTTCAACCGGCAAGACATGTCTGGCCTGTGCCGTTATGCTTGAGGACAATGTGGTGCTTTCGAGTGATATCAATTTTGATAAAGTGGCGGAGAAGCTGAACGGATTCAAGTCCAGCTCGGATGATGCGCTTTTCTATATCATCAATAAGGAATCACAGGATATTCTGGTCAGCAATGTGTCCGATGCGGTCGGACAGGTGGTCTCCGAAAGCGATGATCCCGTAATACAGGGCTTAAGCAGCGTATATTCAAAGCTGAATACGGCCAGGGAGACCGATAGCAATAAGGTCATTAAGACCAGAACCTCCAAAGGGCAGATGCTGTATGTTGCTACCGACATAGAGGATACCTCCTGGATCGTGGTTACGGCTGTTCCGTACAGTTTCGTTACGGGATCGATAATGAAGTCCATCAGCCTTACGGTTGTGATAGGTCTCATTCTGCTGATCCTGTTGACCATATTCCTGTATATCACTATCAGCAGGTACTTAAATCCCGTTGCCCGTGTTACGGAGAAGATACACGATATGAGTAACGGTGACTTTACGGTATCCATAGAGCCTCAGGGCAATAACGAGATCACAACACTCAGCGAACAGCTCAATATCTATATCACAAATATGCGTAAGATGCTGCTGACCCTTACCGATATTTCCGGAGATATGAACAGAAGCGCCGGAAACTGCTTCGACATATCCAGTTCGCTGTCCTCTGCCAATAAGGCTCAGGAGGAATCACTTGAGAACCTGAATCATATACTTACCGGTATGAATTCTTCTATAGAGGAGATTGCCGATTCGGCTACAGAGCTGGCTTCCACATCCGGATCTCTGACCGAAAACGCTGTCGGAGTCAAGGAACTCTGTATGGAGACTGTCAGATCCTCCGAGAACGGTAAATCGGAGATGGAGAGCATGACCAAAAACATAGTCACGCTGAGTAATACCATCAACGAGCTGTCCCAGATCATACATATTACGGGAGAGACCGTATCGCAGATCACCGGTATCACAGACACGATCAATGCAATATCCTCACAGACCAATCTGCTCTCACTCAATGCCTCCATTGAGGCAGCCAGAGCGGGAGAGAGCGGACGAGGCTTTGCCGTTGTTGCAAATGAGGTAGGGGCTCTGGCCGGACAGTCATCCGAAGCAACCGAATCGATACGCAGACTTGTTGAGAACATAACCAGAAATATTGAAGAGATCAACTCCAAAGCGGATATATGCATCAAGGATATGGAGATATGTATGTCCGGGGTAGACAGGGTCAATGACTCGTTTGCATCGATCTATGAAGATATTACCAAGGCAACCGACGGTATCACGGATATTGCCGACGGAATAGACCGCATCAATGATGTGGCAACGAATAATGCCTCCACTACACGGGAACAGGCAGACACGATCAGTCAGATACTGGAGCTCAGCGACAGGATAGTTTCCGAAGGCAACAAGATATATGACGAGACGAACAGCATCACCAGCGTATCCGAAAATCTGAACGGATATGCATCTTCGATCTCGGATGATCTTAAGAATTATCATCTGGGATGACTGAGCTGCCAAAGGGAGACAATTCATTGATAACCTTACTGTTTGACAAATTATTAAAATGGCTGGTGAAATTGGCAAATACAAGCCCGGGGCTCTTTTTTGCGGCCCTGGGTGGATTGCTTGCCCTGATCGTATTTTTTATCATTGCCTATATATGGGTTATCAGACAGCTGCTCAAACTGAACAAAAAGATGTTCAGAAAGATTGAAAACAAGCGCGGCAAGAGTGTTTCGCTTCAGTTCATTCAGGCGATGGTAACACTTGGTCTTCTGATAGTTCTGGTTGTGATACCACTCGGAGGAGACCAGATAGCCCAATCACTGCTCGGCAGTACCGCGGTAGTGGCTGCTATCGTGGGGTTTGCCGCACAGGGCGTCATCAAGGATATGTGTGCCGGTCTTCTGATCAGTATATATAAACCTTTTGATGTGGGTGACAGGGTTGAGTTCGAGGACGGTACTGCCGGCATCGTGGAAGCGCTGACGCTCAGGCATGTTAAGATCATTACTCTGGATACTGTCCGTGCGATCATACCCAATGATAAGGCCAATACCATGAAGGTTATCAATTACAGTAACGGCGATATCCCCAGATCGATGATCCTTAAATTTCCCGTGAGTTACGATACCGATCCCGAGGAAGCAAAAAGGGTGATATTTGAGACCGTCTGCGCATCCCCTAATACACTTAATGTCTTATTCGATCCGGAGAATCCGGTTAATATGTACAGCAGGGCAGTATATTTTAACGAGCTTGCCGACAGTGCACTTATAATGGCTGTGACAGTCTATTATTCCGTGGCACATCCGTCGGAAAAGATCAGGGACGAGATCAATACGGCGGTATTTAATGCACTTAAGGATAATAACATAGAGATCCCTTATACATATATCAATGTTGTAAACGCACAATAGATCAGAGCAGAATCCCCTTTTTCGCATATTTTTAAATCTGCCTTGACAAGGTATACGGGAATGATATAATAAATGTAAATCGTTTTACTAAAACGATTTACCAAAAGAGGATTTCCTTTCACTTATTATTTCTTTTTCATATACTTCTTTTTAGCAAGATGCGCCGCCTTCATATTTGAAGTGTGGCGTATCTTGTTGTATGATAATAGAGTGCTGTTTATTATAGTTAACGTCAAAAATACTTTGACGTTAACTATAAAGCCTCCGGCGGGATGCGCACGGATTTGCAGAGGAAATTAATGCTTCGCATAGCAAATCCGGCGCAGTAAACGACTAAAGGTATAAATACTTTTGTCGTTTACTATAATTGTATTTCGTAAAAAGGGCTAAAAAGAGGTATATTTATGGTAACTATCAAAGATATTGCAAAAGAATGCGGGGTATCTGTAGCTACTGTATCCAACGTTCTTAACGGGAAAGGAAAAGCCAGTAAGGCGACAACGGATCTGGTTCTCGAAGCCATACAAAAATACGGATACAAACCAAATCAGATAGCGCGGGGCTTAAGAAACCGCAATACCGGAGTTATAGGTATTATCGCCGAGGAGATCAATCATTTCGCGACTCCCGCTATCATTGAGGGTATAATGGGATGCGTGGAGGAACATGGCTATAAGTCAATGCTCTTCAATCTGAGACTTTATTCCAGATGGTCTGACATCTGGTTCAATAACGAAGAGATGATCGATCCTGTTTTGGGACCGATCCTCGATGAAACGGAATCAATGCAGTTAACCGGACTTATCTATATCGGTGCACATGGCAGAATAGTAAATAAGATTCCGGGAAATTACAGTATCCCTGCCGTGACGATCTATATTCAGGAGACAAACGAAAAGGTTCCTTCGGTGGTTGTGGATGATGAAAACGGAGCGGCGGATGCAGTCAGATATCTTATATCCAGGGGTCACAGGAAGCTTGCATTTATTATGGGAGAAAAGGACAATCTGCACACCGTATTAAGACTTCGAGGTGTAAAGGCAGCACTCGGGGAGTCCGGGATTCCGGAGGAGGAATGTCTGTTTATCTCATCCTCCTGGACCAGGGAAGGCGGAGAGGAAGCGGCCGTGCAGCTTTTGGATACCGACGTTACAGGGGTATTCTGTTTTTCCGATAAGATCGCTTCCGGTCTGTACAGCTGCATGCATTCCAACGGATATACGGTCGGAAAGGATATTTCGGTTATAGCGTTTGATAACGATCCTCTGTCCGCATATCTCGTTCCGGAGCTTACTACCATGGCTCTTCCTCTTAAGAAGATGGGGATCACCGCATCGGAGCTTTTGTTTTCACTGATATTTGAGAAGGATCATGATGTCGAGCTCAAGGATAACTGTATAGGGATCAGGTGTGAGCTGACAGAGAGAGGATCGGTGGCAAAGATATGCTGAGAGAAACATTGAATATCAAAAATGCCGGTTCTCTGGAATATGCACGTGCCGTTTTTTACGGACATGAGTACAGTGATTCTCTGCCAATAGAAAAAAGACCGGTCGTAGTCATTGTGCCCGGCGGCGGATATGAGCATACCAGCGTACGCGAGGGAGAGATAGTTGCCATGCAGTTTCTGTCCTTTGGATATCATGCCGCCGTACTTAATTATTCCTGCGCACCTGCACGGTATCCTGTAGCACTTCTTGAGCTTGCCGCGCTTATCAGACTTCTTAGGGAGAAGGCGGCAGAGTGGCATATAGATACAGACAGGATCATAACTCTCGGGTTTTCGGCCGGAGGCCATCTGGTCGGCTGCCTTTCTTCTTTCTGGAGGGAAAAGCAGCTGTGTGAAGAGATAAATTGCGATTCCCGAATGATCCGCCCCGACGGTCAGATCCTGTGTTATCCGGTGATCACTTCCGGTCCCGCAGGGCATCAGGGATCCTTTATGAATCTGCTTGGTGATGATTATTCAACAAAAAAAGGCGATCTTTCTCTTGAAAAGCATATAAACGACGGAGTGCCGCGAAGCTTTGTATGGCATACCTTTGAGGACAGGAGTGTACCCGTACAGAATTCGCTTCTGTATGTCAGTGCGCTTGCCGATGCAGGTATCCCGGTGGAATATCATTTGTATGAGCACGGGGCTCATGGGGCTTCTACGGGCAGATGGATCTCCGCGAAGGAACCCAAACAGCTTGTACCCGAGATCGATTCCTGGGTCGGACTTGCACATTCCTGGATAGAGAGATCGATTGAAATGAGTCGGCGGATAATATAAACTAAAATATTCTGGATCATTTTGCAGATGAGAGGAGCATGTTTGATGAAAAACAATTGGTTTGCAAAAACACTGGTGATCACGGTCTTAACGGCAGCTCTGACCGGCTGCGGTTCACAGCCCGCAGACGCGGAACAGGCTGTTGCCGAAACGCAGGAAAGCACGGCGGAAAGTCAGGATTCCGCGACAGCAATGCAGGATACGGATTCGTCCGTGACACAGACACAGACTCAGGCTGCGGTTGCTTCGCCTGCGGATGAAATGATAGGCGAGTGGGATTTTATGTGTTCTATTTATCATTCCGAGGATGAGGAAGGTGACTATGACTATGTCACTATGCGGGGCGATGAGTATGCGATCAATTCCAGCGTGAGGATCCGCAGAGAGGGTGACAGATTTATTGCCGATTATAAGAGCTACGGATTCGAAAGCAGTGACAGGATCTACGGAGCCGAACTGGCTTATATGGACAGAGAGCCTTACCGGGATGCCGAAGGTCAGAGCTGGTGTATGGAGCTGACCGATCCATTTGAAGAAGCGGATGAGGACAGCGTTCCGTACAGATTTTCGATTAAGGATGATGACATACTTATCGTATCCTGGGAGCATCTTGCCAATCCTTCTGAGGAATACTCATATTATTACGTTTCGACCAACTATTATATGCGTAAGGACGATCCCAGACTTGATGATACCGAAAATCTGAGATATTTCGATACTGTTACGGTCAACAATGCGACAGACATGCTCAATGAGATAAAGAATAACCGCAAGATAATCCTTGCCGATGGCAAATATGATCTTTCGGCGGTTAAGCAGGCGGATGTAAACAATAAGAATGTGGGCTTCGATTATGACGGGGTGACTATAAGCAATATTTCCAACCTCTGCCTGGAATCGGAAAACGGAGCCGATATCCTGTTCAGTATTGATGATCCCTATTCTCCGGTGCTCAATGTAAGCAACTGCAGTAATTTTGTTATTCGGGGAGTTACGGCCGGACATAACGTCGAACCCGGCTATTGCAGCGGCAGTGTCCTGCATTTCGCTGACAGTGATCATGTTTCCGTTGACAAGTGCAATCTGTACGGAAGCGGAACATACGGTATCGAAGCCAGCTATACCAGTGAGATACATGTGACCGACTCGGATATCTACGAATGCACTTACGGACTCGTTGATCTCAGAAACAGCGGGAGTGCACTGTTTGAGAACTGCAAGCTGAGGGACAGCGAAGATCTTACGCTGATCAATTTCTATGACGGCTATGATCTTACCTTTGACAACTGTGAGTTTTCGGGCAACAGATCGGCATACGAAACCTGTTATTTTGTGGGAACGGGTGAGTATGACCGTGTGACCTTCAAAAACTGTTCATTCAAAAACAATCAGTTCGTTACCTTCTCAAACAGGGAGGTAACTATGGAAAACTGCACATATGACAACAATTATGCTGCGTTCAGCGATATGATCAAATCCTCCGACGGGGGCGGTCTGAGTAAGGAACAGATCCTTCAAAACTATGATGATGCTCTCAAAAAACAGGCAGAGATAGATTCAAAGCTCGGTTCGGATTCACTTCTCGACCAGCTTACCCTCAACCAGCTTGCATATCAGCAGTATGAACTGTGGGATACGCTTTTGAATCAGATATGGGCTTATATGGGAGAGAGCCTGGATGAGGGAACAATGACGACAGCTACTGAGGAGCAGCGTGCCTGGATCCGAGAAAAGGAAGCAGGTATGAAGGATGCCGGCGCCAGCTTTGAGGGTGGTTCCATGCAGCCTATGGTGGAATACGGAAATGGTGCCGATGCTACCCGCAAGAGAGTGGAAACCCTGCTTGATAAATATGTCAGATAGAGTTGGGAGAGGTCAAAGTGGAAACCAGGGAAATATCACAGGCTGTGATAAGCAGGCTGCCCAGATATCTGAGATTTCTGGGTGAGCTTAAGGATCAGGGGATAGAAAGGATATCAAGCCGGGATCTGAGCAGGCTCATGCATGTTACGGCATCGCAGATCAGACAGGATCTGAATAATTTCGGAGGGTTCGGTCAGCAGGGATACGGATATAATGTTGATTATCTCTATGACGAGATAGCACGTATCCTGGGCCTCGATAAACGTCATAATCTGATCATAATAGGTGCTGGCAATCTCGGACAGGCGCTTGCCAATTACGTGAACTTTGACAGAAGAGGATTCCACACAAAGGGACTGTTTGATTCGGACCCGCATATGCAGGGTGTTGTGGTCAGAAATATGCCTGTCAGACCCATGTCGGAGCTGGAGGATTTTATCCGTGACAATGCCATAGACATAGCGGTGCTGACCATACCAAAGGATGCGGCACATGCTGTTGCGGACAGGCTTGTACGGGCCGGAATACGCGGAATCTGGAACTTCGCCCATGTAGACCTGGATGTACCGGACAATATACGCGTTGAAAATGTTCATCTTTCGGACAGCCTTATGAAACTGTCTTATAATCTAAGGAACTGTAGCGAATTAACTTAGTCATTTGACTTGTCTGCTTTCCCGATAGCTACGTCAGAAAGCCTCGCCGTAGTAAGGGATCTTGAGGATTAGATATGTCAGATAAGGAATCGGTTTTTTTGACGGCGCTTGAGGGCAAGCATATTGCACCTCTGACACTGGATAATAAGTGGCATCAGCTTTTTGACGGTGGGGAGATCCCCGCCGGTATCAAAGAAAAGGCGGATGCTCTTAACGAACTGCTCAGAGAACAGGGCGGCGTCAACAATGATCTGAAAAAGGTCAAAGCGCTCAAAAAGAAACTGCTTGATGAGATGGTTCCGTTGGCCGATGAGGCTTCAAACGGAGATAAAAATGCTTCGTCGGAGCTTGAGAAGCATAAAAAGCTGATAGAAGACTGCAATAACCACATCGATGACTACAACGACCGGCTGCTCGATTTTCCGCATCTGATCGATCAGGTCAACAAGGAACTGATGATCCTGACAATGGAGGATTGTTACGGAAGACTGCAGCGAAACGGCAGAGAGATCGAAGAGATCAGCAAGTGGATCGATGAGTTCAGGGTCGAACTTAAGAAGAATGTGGTAAGAAAGCAGGATAAGGAACTGGCTAACCACCGGCTGTATTCCTATATGCACGATATATTCGGAACCGATGTGATAGACATTTTTGATATGCAGTATATACCGACAGGGCTCAAAAAACCTGATATACAGGGAGAAAAGATGGTCGAGTGATATGAGATATCTTGTGACGGCCGATGAAATGCGGCGTTATGACAAATATACGAGTGAGGTTTTGAATGTGCCGGATATTGTTCTTATGGAAAGGGCAGCATCCGGCGCTTATGACGTTTTGACCGGGGAAATAAAGGATCTGACGGATCCGCGTCTGCTGGTTATCTGCGGTTACGGCAATAACGGGGGAGACGGGATAGCTCTTGCCAGAATGCTGTTCCAGCACCATTATGATGTACGGGTGATACTTGCCGGGGATCCGGATAAGGCATCGGCTTTAAATCTAAAGGAGATCTCGATAGCCGAGGCATACGGAGTAAGCATAACCGAAGCGGACGTGAGTGAGATCGCCGATCTTGCGGGTAATATTTCACGCGGTAAGCTCCATGCGGATGTTATAATCGATGCTCTTTTCGGAGTGGGATTATCACGACCTCTTAGGGAGCCTTATGACATTCTTGCTGAAGGGATCAATTCTTCGGGAGCCTATATAGTTTCTCTGGATATTCCCTCGGGCGTATGCGCCGACGGAGCCGGCCCTGATCAGATCTGCGTCAATGCTGATCTTACCATCACTTTCGGCTTTATCAAGCTCGGTCAGATACTGTATCCGGGAGCGGAGCACTGCGGTAAGCTTGTATGCGTGGATATGGGGATAGATGAATTCAGTATCTGCGACGGCAGGCCGAGGTATCGTACCATTACCGATTTCTCCGATATAGGTCTGCCTGCACGGAGGACCTTTTCCAACAAGGGTACATACGGCAAACTCCTGGTCATCGCGGGCAGCGATAAAATATGCGGTGCGGCCTATATGGCCTCCAAAGCGGCTTTCGAGACGGGCGTGGGAATGATAAAACTCATTACACACGCTGATAATCGTGAATCTTTGCAGGGGATGCTGCCGGAAGCCATGTATTCGTTCTATGATGATAATACACCGGATGAGGAACTGAAAAGTGATCTCGAAGAGTCATCAGACTGGTGCGACGGTATCCTTATCGGTCCCGGGATAGGGACGGGAAGAACTGCATCAATCCTTACGAGATGGGCATTACTGGATTGCGATAAACCGGTTCTGATAGACGCCGATGCACTGAAAATCTGTACAGATGATGTTGATATCGCCACGGCATTGCGATCCGGCAGAAGATCAGGTGTCATAATGACGCCTCATCTGGGTGAGCTGTCCTATATGTCTGGAAAAAGCGTAAAGGAGATCCGCGAAACCCTGAATGTCATGCCGTATGAGTTTGCGGACAGAATGCATGTTACGATCATTGCGAAGGACGCGAGAAGCATAATAGCTTCTTCCGGATGCGAAGCTGCCGTATATGTCAATACGACCGGAAATAACGGGATGGCTACGGCGGGATCCGGAGATGTCCTTTCGGGAATCTGTGCAGGGCTTATGGTTCAGAATGAAGGTCAGCTGGATCTGTTTGAAACAGCTGTACTTGCTGCTTATATTCATGGATCGTGCGGTGATGCCGCGGCCGTGGAGCACGGGGTCAGGGGAATGACCGCGACGGATATCATATCTGCGATCAGGACGGTGTTAGGGAAAGACTGACCTGCGTATCATTATCAGTATTTTAACCGGAGAGAATGAAATGAGACCTGAAGAATGTGATTATTTAAAGAGGGGGTATGCCGGGATCGACATGGACGCTGTACGCTTTAATATCGACAGCATGCTTGCCAATATCGATCCCGCCGCACGGATGATCCTGGTCATCAAGACCGACGGCTACGGACACGGAGCCGTACCGATAGCCGTAGAGAACGAGGCCATGGAACGCATCTGGGGGTTTGCGACAGCCTGTCCGGAGGAAGCCTTTGAACTGCGGAAAGCAGGGATAACGAAGCCGATACTTATTCTGGGATTCACCTTTGACTATGCCTATGAGGATATGATCCGTCAGGATATCAGACCGGCTGTTTTTAAGAGGGATATGCTTGAACGGCTCTCCGAAACAGCTGTACAACTCGGCAGGAAGGCACATATTCATATCAAGACCGATACGGGTATGGGCAGGATAGGCATCAGTCCCGATGATTCGGGTATTGCTTTTGTGAAAGAGGCTCTCGCCACACCGGGGATAGATGTAGAGGGCATATTTACACATTTTGCACGTGCGGATGAAGCCGATAAGACCTTCGTTAACCGGCAGATCGAGGTGTTCAGAAGCTTTACCGACAGGATCAAAGCCGAAACGGGAGCCGATATCCCTTTGATCCACTGCTCCAATTCCGCAGGGATAATCGAATTGCCGGAGGCAAACATGGATCTGGTCAGAGCGGGTATAACATTGTACGGACTGATGCCCTCGGACGAGGTCAGGAGGGATTATGTGCCGCTTAAGCCCGTCATGAGCCTGATCAGTCATATCGTATATATCAAGGACGTGGAACCGGGAACCCAGATCAGCTACGGAGGAACCTATACAGCCGATTCACGCAGACGTATAGCGACGGTTCCCATCGGATACGGTGACGGATATCCGAGATCGCTGTCGAACAGAGGAGAGGTACTGGTACGGGGCAGACGCGCTCCGATCCGGGGAAGGGTGTGCATGGATCAGCTCATGATAGATGTTACCGATATTCCGGAGGCCTCCGACGGAGATAAGGTCACCCTGATCGGGAAAGACGGCAGTGAGTTCATAACCATGGAAGAGCTCGGAAACATAAGCGGCAGGTTCAATTATGAACTTGCATGCGATATAGGCAGACGTATCCCGAGAGTTTATACCAAAGAGGGGGATATGACCGGCTGCAGATCATATAATTCTTGATAGAAAACGGTAAAAATGGTAAAATGAATTGTTATGTTAATTGATAAGAAGAGGTGAGATTATGTCAGGACATTCAAAATTTGCTAACATTAAACACAAAAAGGAAAAGAACGATGCTGCCAAGGGAAAGATCTTTACAATAATCGGACGCGAGATCGCTGTGGCGGTTAAGGAGGGCGGCCCCGATCCGGCCAATAATTTCAAGCTTGCACAGGTCATTGCAAAGGCCAAGGCCAACAACGTACCCAACGATACCATCGAAAGAGGCATCAAAAAGGCTTCCGGTGAGAGCGGTGCCACGGATTATAAATATGTATCCTATGAGGGCTACGGTCCGGGAGGGATAGCGATCATCGTAGATGCGCTTACAGACAACATCAACAGGACCGCTGCCAATGTCAGAAGTGCGTTTACAAAGGGTAACGGTAATGTCGGTACCCCCGGCTGCGTATCGTATATGTTTGACAAAAAGGGGCAGATCATCATAGATCGCGAAGAATGCGATATGGATGCCGATGACCTGATGATGATCGCATTGGATGCCGGAGCAGAGGATTTTAACGAGGAAGATGACAGCTTTGAGATCCTGACCGATCCCGATTCGTTTACGGCCGTGGTTCAGGCTCTGGAAGAAAATAAGATAGTTGCCGCCAGTGCGGAGATCACAATGATCCCTCAGAACTATGTAAGCTTAACCGACGAAACAGCCGTTAAGAATCTGCAACGCACACTTGATCTGCTTGAAGATGATGATGACGTACAGGCGGTTTATCATAATTGGGATGAATGATCGATGCTTTTCAGAAAGAAGTTGATTTCAAATTTTATCTGGATACTTGCCATGATAGTTTTGATAGTAATGGGAGCGCAGTATGCCTTCCTTTACGGAATTGACTTCCTTTTTGCGGGTGAGGACAGTTATCTGGCACAGATCACATCCGTATCCTATACGGCACTCGATGCGGCGCTTTTGATCTGGATCGCTGTATTCATCGGGATCTGCTTTGGAGTATTTTTTCTGTTCAGAGCCATATCAAAAGCGATCCATAAGAAGCTGCGCGGCAAAAAGAATGTGATCAATATCATTCATATTCTGCTGGCCTGCCTGGTTTTTCTGTCGGGTATCTTTGTCAGAGGATATATGATGCTTTCCGATTCCGGTGCTGTCATTCTCACGGATTCGACTTACTATGATGCCGCAGCAGCCATGCTGGAGGGCGAATATACGAATGCGATGGAGCTGTCCGTGCACGGCGCGTCACATGCTTACATTATGATGCTTTATTTTATCATGCAGTTTGTGGGTGACAGAGCTATTGCCGCGGTCCTGCTTCAGATAATCATCCAGGTGATCACCATGATCCTGGTTTTTACCACGTTCAAAAGCTTTGTCAACTATACCTGCGGTCTTGTCACGTCACTGGGACTCGCATTATCCCCGCTGTACACTTCCAAGCTCTTATCGTCATCTCCGGGATGCTTTACAGCCATGCTGGTCGTGGCTGCCATGTATCTGGTCAGCTGTGTCCTCCGGACAGACGGCAAACAACTCAAAACAGTACTTGGACTTATACTCGGACTGATCGCGGGATATCTTATGTTTTTGGATATGTCCGTGATCCTGTGTCTTATTCCGTGGCTGTTCTGCCTTATCTACGAAGTCGGAGATCCGGAAAAGAAGGGTGCTCTGGTCTCATATCTGCTTATGCCGTGCGGAATGCTGCTGGGACTTGTTCTCAGCCTGATCATCGACGGTATTATAGGCGTCGGAGGTGTTGCATACGCTGCCGAAAACTGGTTAAATGTGATCACGTCCACGGCTTTGCCGGAATATTCACTGCTTGACAGTACCTCCGGAGCTGCCGGCCTGATACAGTGCCTGATCATGGTGGGATTTGCCTCCATGACAGTGATGGGAACAGTTGGAAGAGACCGTATAGAGTATGAACTGACATGGATACTGATGTTTGCATGTGCGATCACGCCCCTGACGAAGATCGGATATCTGCATGACAGTATGACATCGTTTATCATGTATATGGCACTTACAGGTGCCGGCGTATCTGCCATGCTCCATGTGAGGACCAGATCCGACAGGATAGCCAAAACTGAAGCCGGGCAGCACACGGATACTCCCGGACAGCCTGCAGCTGTGCCTGTTTCTCAGCCGGCAACGGCATTTGCACAGATTCCACAACCGGTACCCGCGGTTAAGCCCGCACCGGCATCTTTTGCTGAACCCGCGCCTGTACCGGCGGCTTATCCCGCACCGGCACCTTCGGCTGAACCCGTGCCTGTACCGGCGGCTAAACCCGCACCTGCATCGGCGGTTAACCCCGTGCCTGTACCTGCGGCTTATCCCGCACCGGCACCTTCGACTGAACCCGCGCCTGTACCGATCGTTAATCCCACAGAGGCTCCGATGCCTGAACCCGTGCCGTCGCCTGGGTATAAGACGGTCCCGCAGGCTTCCGATACCGAGGTCGATTCGGACAGCGACGGTATAATATTTGAGAGTCTGGATGAGATCGCTCCTGCCGGATCGGACAGATCCGAACAGATCACATCGATCCCCTGGGCTTCGATCAGGGATATGGATGACGACGATCCTCTCAGCATACTGAAGGATACCGAGACCGGAGAGGATACGGTACTTACGTCCGGAAACAGAAATTACGATGTCGTGGTCGAGGGCGCCGATTTCGTTACCGAGGAAATGTTTATGCCCGAGGAAGATGAGGAGGATTCGGAACCCGAGGAGAAAGAGACAGAAAACATTTCGACGGATCCGGGGCCGACAGATCCCGAGCCTGCCCGAGAATTTGACAGAAGTACAATGCAGGTGGATGATCTGCCGGGAATGATCCCCAATCCTTTGCCTCTGCCCAAAAAGAAGCCTCATGTCGAAATGTCCTATGACAGGGATTTTGACGACTTTGATGATGGACCGGATGGGAACGACAGGGATGATTATAACGATGATTTCGATGATCTGAAGGACGACTTCGATGATACCGGAGATGAAATGGACTGGGATCTGAACGACGATCAGGATATTGATGACGGAGAAGACGACTTTGATCTTTGATTTTTAGTCCCGTTTAGGAACTGTTCATAAATAACTTGAACAGTTGGCGAAGCACAGGCATTCATATGCAATGAAGAAAACGCAGGCGTAGCGGGCTACGCCGAGGCTTTCTGAAGCAGCATATGGATGCCTGGGCAAGACAAATGATCAAGTT